>NZ_JBFBAF010000010.1:0-260518 GCF_040682095.1 Amycolatopsis sp. NPDC051372 | reverse complement strand
AGGCACGCCCGAAAACGGCCAAGTTGTCAACGAGTCATCCCGCACCGCCGGACCATCCTGACAGCGACCACCAGGCCGCCCGCGCAGTCTCACAGTTTGTCAAGGCGTTCGTGTGCTGGTGGTGTGGGTGGTTCAGGCGAGTGTGGGTGTGGTGTTGAGCGTGCGGAAGAGTTCGCGGGCGACGTAGCGCTTGAGCATGCGTCGGATTTCGCGGTCGCTGTTGCCCTGGGCGCGGCGTCGAGCGATGTAGTCGTGGGTTCGGGTGCAGGCGCGCCAGCGAGTGAGAACGATCGCGTGCAGGGCGCAGTTGAGTGCTCGATCGCCGCCGCGGTTGAGGCGATGCCGGGCGGTGCGTCCGCTGCTGGCCTCCAGTGGGCTGGCGCCGGCGAGGGCGGCGAACGCGGCCTCGTTGCGGCAGCGTCCTCGATGCGACCAGGACACGATGGCCTGGGCCGCGGTGACGGGGCCGACGCCGAGCTTGGCGACCAGCGCGGGGGCCATCTCGGTGACGATGGTGGTCAGCTCCCTGGTGTTCGCGGCCAGGTCGGCGGTGGTGTCGTGGATGCGGGTGGCCAGGCGTGCAGCCTCGCTCCGGCGGACGGTCTGCTCACGGGTCTCGCCGGGAGCAGGGGCACGGTTGATGATCGCGTCGAGGTGCTTGCCGGCGAATTGTTTGGGCCGGTTGAGGGCGCGGTCGGTGTCGTCGCCGGTGATCAGCAGAGCGCGGAGTTGATTGATGCTCCGTCGGCGGGTGTCGGCCAGCCCCTGGCGGGCGGTGAGCAGGATGCGCAGCGCTTCGCGGTCCCCGTCGGCGCGCGGGGTGGGCAGCTTGTGCGTGTCCAGGCGCAGAGCGTGGATCGCGGCCAGGTGCGCGTCGATCGCGTCGGACTTGCCCCGGCGCCGCTCACGGCCGCGGGGTTGCTCGATCTCCAGCACCAGGACACCAGCGGCGTTCAGGGCGCGGGCAAGGCCGACACCGTAGCTGCGGCTGCCCTCGACCGCGGCGGCGATCCGGGGACCGGGCGCGTTCTGCTTGATCCAGGCCAAGGCCTGGGCAGCGCCTGCCTCGGTGTTGGCCACGGTCAACGTCGAAAGAGTCACCCCGGTCGCCGTGGTGATCTCCAGCGTGTGGGTATCGCGGTGGGTGTCCGCGCCCACCACCGTGTCCATCACATCGGCCAGCTTCGTCATCGAACAGTCGGCTCCCTTCCACAACGGTCGGACTCGGGAAAGGCGCCGGCCTGGGTAACGACCACCGAGCGGCACTTCTGTGAGGAGTCACGCGGCCACAGCCGCGGACAAGCTTCTGATCAAGCCAACAGGTGGCACAGGACAGCGCCGGTGAGCGGGAGGACATGTCATGACCAAGACACGCGTCCTGCCGGACGCGGTCACAACACATGCGAGTCACTCCTGAACACCGGCACCGATCCTGCTAGCGGACCAGACCGGAACCGCCTAACGACACACTCACAGAACACCTGGTCGTCGTGGGCAGCTGAGTCTCCGGCAGGGGTTGTGCTGCACTCGGTGCCGCCGCTGGTCGTCTTCGTGGCCGCCGAGGCGGTGACCGACCTGCGCGACAAGCTCACCGACGCCGTGCACGTCGCGTTCACGGAAACCATGAACCAGGCGAGTGTTCATGAACCAGGCGCCGTCCACCGTGAGCAGCCAGTCAAACGAAGGTTGTTCGCAGAGTATCTCGCTGACGCTCGGGAAGCCCGGACACCCGACGTCATCGTGACCCCGGCGTGGGTCCGTGAAGTCACCGGCTGCTCGCGCGGTCTGTCCTCCCGACTCGCGGCCGCCCTCGTCTCCGAGGAGGTCCGCCATGAACAGTGAACCCAACCCGGAGTTGAACGACGCCGCCGCGCTGACCCGGACGGGCTCGCGGGAGGTCGAGCACATCGGACCGGTGCTCGACGGTGAACTGATCGATGACACGTTGCCGCAGCCGCGCCACCGGACCATGCGCCGCCGGTTCGCGCGGTGGTGGCAGCACTCGCCCCGCGTGCCGCTGTGGCTCAAGAGCCGGCCGCAAGCGATTCAGGCAGCCAAGGACGCGGTGGTTCGGGTGCTCAGGTCGCCGTGGCGGTTCCTCGGTGCCGTGGTCCGCGGTGCCGTGGTCGGTGCTCGGTGGTGGCGCAGTTGGGTCAAGGTGCGGGACTACCGCACGGCGGCTGAGGAGTCGGACAAGCTCGCCGACAAGTTCACGGAGATCCGTGAACTCACCCTGTTTCGCTGGAAGGTCACGGGCGCAGTGGTGGCCGTGGTGGCGCTAGCGGTCTCGGTGGTGGATCTTCTGTACGGAAGCGAGCCGCTGTGGATCGCAGGCGGCACCGTGTCTGTTGCGCTCGCGATTCTGGGCCGGCGGAAGGACGGTAGCCCTGGCCGGAAACCGGCTCTCGCAGGGCCGCGCACGCTTACCTGGACGATGGACCCGCAAGTCCTGGTAGACGCGTTCCGGGACGCAAAGCTGATCGGCAAGGACGAAACGCTCCGCCTGGTGGAGCGGGCGACGCACGTCGGTAACGGATGGGCCATCACGGTCGACTTGCCTGCCACTCGCAAAGCGGCCGACGTCGTGAAGAACAGGGACGCGCTCGCCTCAGCCCTCGCTGTGGATGAGGTTCAGCTCATCGTGGAACGCGTCCGTGGCAACGGCGGGCACGCCGGGCGGGTATCAATGTGGGTCGCCGATCAGGACCCGTACGCCCGGCCACCGCTGCGGACACCGCTGCTCGGCGTGTCGACGTGGGACGCGTGGCGCCCGATTCCGTTCGGCCGGGACGCACGAGACCGGCGGATTGACCTTCCATTGGTGTGGACGTCTCTGTTGGTCGGGGCGATTCCCCGGCAAGGCAAGACGTTCGCCGCTCGGCTCGCGGCCGCCGGCCTCATCTTGGATGCGTGGGTGCGGCTGTACGTCGCGGACTTCAAAGCGGGCAAGGACTGGGACGCTGCCGCGCAAGTGGCACACCGGTTCATGTCCGGCGACGAACCCGAACACGTCCTGACGCTCGTCGATTGGCTGGTTGAACTGGTCGCCGAGGTCCAGGGACGGTTCCGGCGAATGCGGGATCTCGACGACCTGACGTGCCCGGAGTCGAAGGTGACGCCGGAGATGTCCCGCGACACCGCGTTGAACATGCCGATCACGGCGATCTTTATCGATGAGGTCCAAGTGCCATTGGAGGACCGGACACCCGTAGAGGTGCAGGGAAAGAAGCTCACAGCGGGCGAGTACATCGGCGAGTTGCTGACCTGGTTGGCCAAGAAGGGACCGGCAGCCGGGATCGTGCTGGTACTGGCCACGCAGCGGCCGGACTCGAAGACGATCCCGTCCGGGCTGCGGGCCGTCCTCGGTTCACGGTTCGCGCTGCGGGTCATGGACTGGCGCGACTCCAACATTGTGCTCGGCGAACAGATGAACACGCGAGGATTCGACTCCAGCCGGCTACTGCCGTCGCACAAGGGCGTCGGCATCCTGCGCCCAGACGGCGACACCGCTGCCGGAGCCGACGTGCTCGCAATGACCGTCCGGACCTACTACATGCCGAACGAGGATTGGCAGACCATCTGTCAACAGGGTCGGGCGCTGCGCGAGTCGGCCGGGACGCTGAGCGGCCACGCCGCCGGGCAGGACACCACACCGACGCTCGACCGTGCAGCCGTCGCACGGGCTCTCGCCACGAGCGTTCCCGCGCCACAACGGGATGAGCTGGACACTCTGCGTGACCCGCTCGCGCTGGTGGTCGATTATCTCGGCGACGACATCGACGAACGGGAGTTCATTCCCAGCGCTGAACTTGTCGACGCGCTTGACCTCGAGCCGACCGTGTTCGGGCGGCAGATGGGCGAGCTGGGATGTCGTCCGACCCGCGACTACGTCCCGGCGGGGAACGGCCAGACCAGGCGCGTGCGCGGTTACCTCACCGCTGACATCCACGCTGCTGTCGACCGCGCCCTTTCGGGAGCATCCACAGACGGTGAGGCGGGTGTGAATGGCGGCTAACCGGGCGACGGACGCGACCGGACACCCAACAGCTGAACCTGCAAAGGAAGTCTGTGCCGAACTCGCCGAATCAATCGACGCGGAAGGACTGGCGTACTGGCAACGAACGTGCGCCGCCTGGCCACCGATGACGGCGGAGGAGATCGAAATCCTTGCCATTGTGCTTCGCAGGATCGACCAGCGCACCCACCCATGATGAGACGATGAGGGGGGCTGCCATGCCCATGGCAGCCCCCCTCATCCGAAGTGTCGCCGCACCAGCGCAAACCACATTTCGACTATTTCCTTATCACCCTTGCGAACCAAACGCATATGCGAGACGCGATTTCTAATTGGAACTAGCGCTTCCCGAAATTTTCCCCAGGCAATCTTGTCGAAGTGTAGACCATCGAAGTCTTTTGAATTTGCAACTTCCATCAATTCACCAAGAGACAGCCATTCGGATGGGTCGCGCAATTCTGCGATTGTACGAGCGGAAACATTCACATCTGCACGCGCATGCTCCAACACTTTGGCCGCGAGATCACCGTGGAGAACTTGAGACCGCCACCGGTTGCCATATTTCGATATCGCTGCCTCCCGGAGGCAGCGTCGGATCGTTCGCTCAATCGACCAAAGGCGCTCAGATATTGCACTAAAATCCGACTGTGGCTCCGTTATGTCAGACAAGACGTCTGACAACGCCTCCTTGAACTCACTGATGCGGTTGGGTACAGCAAACTGTCGGACGCCATCGCCGTCCAGGGCAACCAGCCCAGCGCCTTGGAGGGCGTCAATCTCTCGAACGTCTAGCCGTTCGAGAAACTTCACACCGGGGGGCGCCTCAAAGATGGCACTATCGAGTGCCGCCAAAACAGCTAGACCCAACTCAGTCAAGGCCACGCGGAACAATTCAACAAAATCCTGACGGCCCACGATTCCACATGACGGCAGATTGAGCCCCGGAGACCCACTCATTTCCTTGTTCCACTCTGAACTCTCCAGTAATGGTAGGAAATAAACGGAAGCGTCTTCTATTACTGAGCTTCCAGGGACATTTCCGAACCCAACTCTTGGAGTCCTCGACAGTAGACACACGTTTACGTCGGAGTCAAGTACGCGGTCTACTTCTTGTCGGAGCTTGCCTAAGGTCATGGAGGACTGGTCTTGATCTTGCGCGAGCAGCTCCACACTATCCAGAACCAAGGTCCCAGATTCGATGGACTGAATATCTATGCGTTCGTACAAAAACTGCCGAACGTCCAGACGTACTGCTGACAAACTCTCGACGATTGCATCGCGAAGGACATCATGGATGATGCCGCATTGCACAAACACGAGCTTGTGGCGCCTCAGTCTCTTGCGCAGCTGCTCCGCGCGGGACCGAGCAGCCGTGTTCACAAGTTCGTTCACAGTAGCTCCAGGACGGGCGTAAGCTCGTACTTGTAATCGATCTTATTTATCAACCCGAGGCTTATCAGATGCCCAAGCGCTTGCGGTTCGTCGTTGGCAATGTCCGAGAAGACATCTGGGTCTTCGCGTAGAATCTGAATAAGATAGGCTTCGTCGGGATAGTAACGCTTTATATGATCCAACATTTCGCGCATATTTCCGGCAGCAAAACCGCGCCACTCCTCAATGGAGCGAAGAACATCTGGCCTAGTAAGTCGTCGATGAAACACGTCGACTGGGAGCTTCTTCACTACACTCGATGCGAGGTGGCGATAAAGGAAAGCGTGACCACCAGAAGCGTCGTAGAGCGCTTCCAAAGCGGCTTCGTCTATCGAAATTCCCATTTTGCTGCCCACGGACTTGGCCAAGTCGTCAGCTTCATGTCGATCAAAGGGAGCCAGAAAGTTCGATTTCGCCCAGGAAAATAAGGGATTTGGTCGACCATACAGTCGACCACTCTCTACTATGGCACTGGTCAAGCCGGAAAGTAAGAAGGTGAAGTTCTCGTTCTCTTGCACGAGGCTTCGCAAGGCGCCCAATAGCTGGGCCACCGAGGACATGTTCCCTTCGGCGATGTCAATCCTATCGGAAGGCGTAAGGTATTCAATCTCATCAAGCATAATTACCAGGAAGATCCCAGCGGAATCAAGCCTCCTCAGAACTTTCTGAAGCGCCCTCTTGAACTCAGAAACTGAGGTAGAATTTGCGATTCGAGTCAATTCTATGGCGCTTTGCTCGCGGATCTTCAACTCGGCGGAGATGTCATCAATTAAGTCTCGGAGCAAATCGGGAACAGGGTCGTCCGGCGGAGAAGGGAGGTGTTCGAGATCTCGAAGAACAAAGATTCGATTATCCGAAGAAAGGTTCTCAATCAATTCGGATAAAACGCTAGTCTTGCCAGCCTTGCGCAACCCGAATATACCGCTAACACGCTTCCGTTCGATGTCGTCTCGAAGGCTCTGCAAGAGTCGCTTGCGACCAAAGAAGCGATCCCCTCGGACTGGCGTTGTTTCGTAGAAAAGATCGCGCGCGAATATGAAGTCTCGCAAAAGCGAGACCAGTGCAATAGAGTTTTCTTCGGGATCCAAGTCGAGAGGGATAGCCAAGAAATCTCCGGCAGTCCAATCCTCAAGTTTGACGCGCATCCTCTCATCTGAACTCCAAAAGAATAGTATGTCTGGGCTAACTTCTCGACGAATGCGGCGAAGTGCATCTTTGGCGGCGCGAAAAGTTCGATTTTGGAAATCTCTGTGCGGCGAATAGAAGAACATGACTTCACGAGTCAACCCGAACGCGGACTCTATTGCGCCACTGAATCGAACGAGTGCCACCCAGCACTCCTCGAAGCCGGATATTCGACAGGGCGAGGCATAAAAGAATGACGAACCAACCGCGCGGAGAAGCCTGTCGTGTTCCGCTGCTACAGGAAATACCTGTTTGAGTTCTTCAATCTTCCTCAAGACCTCGGGATTCGTTGGAGGGCGAATCTCTCCCGCCATCCAACTCGATTGACGTGCGGTCGCAGCGCCCACCCGCAAGGCCTCGTCTGAGTAACCAAATGAGTCCCTCAGGCGTCGCGCCGCCGCTGGATCGACTGTGCTTGATGCACTCCGCGTATAAACACCCAGGTCAGCCAACCGCGCTAGCACGGTCTGGGCACTCACGCCAAGTTCCTTGGCGAGCTCGTGAACACGGGCCTTCAACCGAGCTCCTTCCGTTACAGTCAGATCAACTGACCATGTCGGTCGACCGAGCGAGTTCGTTACACGTGTCGCGACGGCCACGACAGTCGATGCAGGACAGGCTGCCTGTGCTGTGCAGTGTTACACCTCCTGCGACTGAACCAGCCATGGGTAGGCACACGGTCTGCAGGTCGCTCGGGGTGAGCGAGGGGCCCAACCTGAAGGCCGGCTCGCTACCCTGAGCAGCCATCAGTCAGACGTGCAGCGTCCGGGCCCGCGCTTGGCGGAGCACGTTGGTAGCCCGCGCCGAAGCACACTTGATCATTCGATCTTCGCCATCGGAGAGGCACAAGCGTCCGGTTAGCCCGTAAGTCCATCGGACATACGCAGCATTCACGCTGCGGGAGGCTCTCACGCAGACGAGCTCTCTCCGCTGCCTTGCTGGAAGATTGACACGCAGGTCACGGTGCAGTGGGACCGGCTATGGCGCCTTCATCTTGTATTCTAAATGTATGACTTGGTGGGCAGCACTTCTGGGTTTTCTTGGAGCCGTAGCTGGAAGCTGGGGCGGGCAAATAATCGCGTCACGGCGGCAGCGAAAGACAGAGGATGCGCGGTGGGACCGCGAGCGTCTCGCAGACAAGATCGACAAGGACCATCAATTCGCGAAACTTCTATACGACCGCAAGGAAGCTTTCTATCTAGACTTGCTTCCTTATCTCTATGAATGGGCCGCAGAGATTGATCCGATGTTGGACTACTGGGGCAATGACCGAGCTGAACCTCCAGAGAATATTGATTCAATTAAGAAATTTCCGGTGGAGGTGGGCAGGTATCAGGTTCGTTGCTACTTGCACACGGAGGGAAAAGTGGAGGACAAAATAACTGACGTCCTAACTGATTTTATACAGACCTCAGGAGACCTAGATAATCGTCAGCTCGTCCGACAGCGATTCACATTATACGACGGCCCGGAAGGTGTTCGAAGGAAGCTCTACGATGGAATTGCCGACGTCATTGATCTCGCACAAAAAGACCTTCGACGAGGTGCATTGATTAACGAAAATCAGGAATATGGTCATGATGGTTATGTGGCTTGACTTCGTGGATGCCTTGGCTGTGGCCCCTAACCCTGCAGCTCGACGGGTCGAAGTCGTTTCCGATCGAACGTCCGCGCACCGGCTCGTGTGGCCGGGTCCAGGTAGAGCAGGGTCTTCCCCAGCGCGGACAGCAACATGGTGCGACGCTCGCTGACATCCCCGCTGTCCCACTGCTTGGCAACCTCGGCCGGGTCCTGAGCTTTCACCGGACCGTCAGGGTTCCCGCCGGACAACTCGTCACGCTCGGCTCGCAGCTTCGCCAGACGTGCACTGATCGGCTTGTTGCCACGGTCGAACGCCTCGACGTCGATCTCCAGCAACCCGAATCGCTCGGACAATGCGGTCTGGACGTCCTCGCACTTGGTGATCTCCTCGTGCAACTCGGCCAGCCGATTTGCCACCCGTGCACGCGCTGCCGCTACCGCCGATGCGTGACGCGAGTCGGACTGACGCGCGATCACCAACAACCGCAACTCGTAATCAACCGCGCGCCGGTCGCCGTACACCTTGCCGCACCCGCGCCGCTGCTTGTTGCAGAAGTACACCGCACGTCGCTCCCCGGTGTCCTTATGCACCGTGTTCTTGCGGCTCGCCGACAGCTTGACGCCACAGTCGGGCGCTCCACACCGCAGGATGCCCGTGCCGACGTAGCTTTCACCGACGGTCCGGCCGCGCCGCCGGGCCGCGAACGTCGCCCGCAACCGTGCGAACTTCTCCGGGTTGACAATCGGCTCGCCTTCGATCCGCCCCACCAGCTTGCCGTCATGCTCGATCAACCCGGCATTGGTCGGACGCTGGAGAACTGACTTCACCGTCACAGCGATCCACTCGCGGCCCGCTGCGGTCCGGATACCTTGCTTGTTCCACTCGGCTGCGATCGTGCCCTGACCGATGCCCGCCAAGTGAGCGTCGGTCGCTTCGCGCAGCGCGGTCCGCTCCTGTTCGACGAGATCCGCAGACGCGTCCGGCCGGTCCTTGTCCGTCTCATCGGGTCCCGGCATCCACGTCATGTCCTTGCCCGGCCAGCCGAACCGGCGGGGACCCCCGAGGTGGCCCACGCCCTGCTCGCGCTTGGTAGTGAACCTGCGCTTGATGCGGCGTGACGTGTCGTCCGACGACCGCGCCGCGTGAGCGACCTCGATCCGCAGAATGAACCGGTCGTCAGGATCGGCCAAGTCCCGTTCGCCGTGCGCGGAGTAGACCTTGAACCCTCGCTCACCGAGTTCGATCAGCTTTTCCAAGTCACGCGGCTGCCGGAACAGCCGGTCGGTGTGCCAGACAACGATCCCGTCCGATTCGCCCGACTCGACCCTCTCCAGCAGCCGCTGCCACCCGGGACGACGGACGCTGCGCTTCCACGCCGAGAGGCCGTCCTTCAACTCCTCGCCCAGCGTTGCGCCTACCCGGTCGATCACCTTGCGGTTGTCGGCCCACTGCGTTTCGATCTTCTCCAGTTCGCCGGTCTCGGGTACCCGCGACAATCGCCCGTACGAGTCCAGCACGACCGGCCGGTCACCGCTCTGACCTGCACTGACATCCCGTGTTGCGTTCATGCCATCCAGGCTATGTCAGCAAATGAGACATCGCCAACGCCACATTGGGTGCGTTCAACGCAACCAACGCCGCATTGGGTGGCTCAGTCCTCCGGCAGCGCCTCGATCTTGCGCTGCAGCTTGTTCATGCCGCCGAGCCAGCGGTCGGTCTGCGTGGCGCGCAGCGCGTAGTACTCGGCGACCTCGGGGTGCGGCAGCACGAGGAACCGGCCCTCGTCGATGGCGGTGAACAACGCGTCGGCCACCTGCTCGGGGCCGATCGCCGACGCGCCCATCAGCAGCTGGCCGCGCGGGCCGCTGCTCTCCAGCATCGCCGTGCGCACGCCCTGCGGGCAGATGGCCTGCACGGTGATGCCACGGTGGCGGTAGGTCGCCGAAAGCCACTCGGCGAAGGCCAGCGCGCCGTGCTTCGTCACCGAGTACGGCGCGGAGCCCAGCGTCGTGAGCAGGCCCGCGGCCGACGCGGTGGCGATGAAGTGGCCCTTGCCGCGTTCGAGCCACGCGGGCAGCAGCTGCTTGGCCGCGCGGACGTGGGCCATCACGTTGACGTCCCAGGTGCGGGCCCAGTCGTCCTCGGTGGCCTGCTCGTCGCCGAAGGGCGCGACGCCCGCGTTGGCGCAGAAGACGTCGATCTCGCCCAGCGTCTCGCGGGCGGCCGCAAGGAGCTTCGCGACGCCGTCTTCGCTGGCGACGTCGCCGGTGAACGAGGTGCCACCGACCTCGGCGGCCACCTCCGCCGCGGCTTCGCCGTTGACGTCGGCCACGACCACGCGCGCACCGTCGGCCGCGAAGCGCCGCGCCAGCGCCCGGCCGATCCCGCCGCCGCCACCCGTGATGACGACCCCGGCGCTCACAGGCCACCGCCCAGGGTCACGCCGCCGTCGAGGACCACGGTCTGGCCGGTCATCCAGCCCGCGTCCTCGGAGAGCAGGAACACCACCGCGCCCGCGATGTCCTCGGGCATACCGAGGCGCTTCATCGGGTAGGCCGCCGCGACTTCCTCCTCCTTGCCCTCGTACAGGGCGGTCGCGAACTTGGTCTTGACCACGGCCGGGGCCACCGCGTTCACGCGGATCTTCGGCCCGAGCTCGGCGCCGAGCTCCTGCGTGAGGCGGATCAGCGCGGCCTTGCTCACGCCGTACATGCCGATGCCGGGCGACGCGCGCAGGCCGGCGATCGAGGCGACGTTGACGACCGAGCCGCCGTGCTCGCCCATCCACGCATCGCGGGCGCGCTTGGTCCAGGCGATCGGCGCCAGCACGTTCACGGCGAAGATCTTCGCCGCGGCGGCCGGGTCGATGTCGAGCGTGGGCCCGTAGACCGGGTTGATGCCGGTGTTGTTCACGAGCATGTCGAGCCTGCCGAACCGCTCGATCGTCTTGGCGACCGCCTCGTCCTGGTGCCCGGTGTCGTCGGCCTTGCCGGGCACGGCGATCGCGAAGTCCTCGCCCCCGAGCTCGGCGACGGCCTCGGCCAGCGGCTCGGGCTTCCGCGCGGTGATGCACACCTTCGCGCCCCGCTCGACCAGGCCCTTCGCGATGGCGAGGCCGATCCCGCGGCTGGCGCCGGTCACGATCGCCACGCGGTCCTTGAACGAGTTCACAGCACTGGTCTCCTGTTCTGCAGCGGACGGCAGACTAAGCGGTCGCTCATGGAGAGTACCGAACGATCCAGGGTTGTCACCCGGCCATCAGGAGGCACGCAGGCCCGCGAAGACGAAGTCGACGTAGCGCTGCCCCACGTCCGGCTCGACGGCCGCCAGCGGCGCCGCGGCGTGGTGGGCGCCGCACGTCAGCTGCACGACGTCGAGCCCGCGGACGTCCGCGCGGATCACGCCCGCGTCCCGTGCGGGCGCAACGACGCGCTCGGCCACGGCGGCGAGCCGGTCGACCTGCGCCCGCACCTGTGGACGGTGGTCGGCGCCGACGCGGTCGAGGGCGTCGAAGAGCACGCGGTTGCCCGCGAGCAGCGCAGCGGTGAGCTGCATGAATTCCCGCAGTGCGTCCTCGTGGCCCACCAAGTGCTCAGCCTTGGCCACGAGCTCGTCGACGGCGTCGCCGACGATGGCCGCGAGCAGGTCGTCCTTGGTCGGGAAGTGCCGGAACACCGTGCCCTTGCCGATGCCGGCACGCGCGGCGATTTCGGCGACCGTCGCGTCGGCGCCGCTGCGCGCGAACACCTCCGCCGCCGCCGCGACAAGGGCCTTGCGCGTGCGCACCGCATCCGCGCGCATCCGATTACCACCTCTCGACTCACGCCCAGTAGCAAACCTGACCAACCGGTCAGGTCAAGGACAGCAAGTGGAGACCCGTGCACACTCTCGGTTTCATCGGCAGCGGCCTGGTCGGCGGCACTCTCGCCCGCCTGGCGACCACCGCCGGCCTCGACGTCGTCCTCGGCAACTCACGCGGCCCCGAATTCCTCGCCGGCCTCGTCGCGGAGCTCGGCGACCACGCTCGCGCGGCGACCGCGGAGGACGTGGCCCGAGAGGCCGAACTGGTCGTGGTTTCCGTGCCGCTCACGGCGTTCCCGCACCTGCCGACCGCCGCGCTGGCCGGCCGGACCGTGATCGACACCACGAACTACTACCCCGAACGCGACGGGCGCCTCCCGGAACTGGACTTCGACGAGCTCACCTCAAGCGAACTGCTGCAGCGGATCCTGCCGCGCTCAACGGTGGTGAAGGCGTTCAACAACCTCTTCCACCACCACCTCGCCACTCTCGCCCGCCCGTCGGCCTCCCTGGACCGGTCCGCGCTGCCCATCGCGGGCGAGGATGAACCTGCCAAGGGGTAGGTCGCCGGCCTGGCGGACACCCTCGGCTACGACGCCGCGGACACCGGCACCCTGGCCACGAGCTGGCGCAATGAACCAAACACGCCGGTTTACGTGTGGCCCTACGCCGGCCGGATCCCGGCCGATCTGGCGGCCGCGGACCTCATGGCGTGGCTGGAGAAGTCGGACGGCATGCCGGTCTCACGATCCCAGGTGGCCAGTCTCGTCGCCGAGGCCGTGCGCGGCCCGCCGTCGGCGCGTACTAAGCGGAAACGCGTCTCCGGTTGTGCTACGTTGGCCTAAGCGGAAAATGTTATCCGCATAGCTCACGAGGAGTACGCATGAACGCGGTCGACATCGCCGAGGCCATCCAAGTCGTGACCCGCGGCTTCACCACCGCCGACGAGAAGGACTGGGACGCCTACGAAGCACTGCGGGCGCCGGTCGTGACGCAGGATTTCGGCGGGGTGGACAACTCCGGCAGCAGTTCGCTCACAGCTCACGAAGCGCGCGTGAAAGCCGAGCGCAAGATCGGTCCCGTCGCCCTCACGCAGCACCAGCTGTCGAGTTTCGTGGTGGACGTCGAGGGCGACGAAGCCACCGTCCGGTTCTACGAGGAGGCGCTGCACGTCCACCCCGCCCTCGGCGCGGACCCGGCCGTGAACACGTGGGTGGTGTTCGGGAAGGGCACGCAGAAACTGACCCGCACCCGCGCGGGCTGGAAGATCAGCCACGCGGCACTCGTGCCGACGCACTCCACCGGCAACCCGACGTTCCTCGCCGACGTCGCGGCGGCCCTCTCGGCGTGAGCAGGCCGTTGCGCGCGGACGCCGCCGCCAACCTGGAGAAGATCCTCGACGCCGCGGAGGCCGTGTTCGACGAGCACGGCCCGGCGGTGAGCATCGAGCTCGTCGCGAAACGGGCCGGCGTCGGCCTCGGCACCGTCTACCGGCGGTTCGCGGACAAGCAGGCACTGCTGTCCGCCCTCGTCGAACGCCTGCTGGTGCAGGCGGTCGAGGTGGCCGACCGCCACGCCGGCACTCCGGACGGCCTCGTCACGTACCTCTTCGAAGTCGGCGCCCTGCTGGCCCGGCACTCGGGCAGCGTCGCTCGCATGTGGAGTGACGAGCAGGTCGCCGACCTGGTGGAACGCTCGCGCACCACCCAGGCGGCGCTGGTCGCGCAGGCCCGGCAGCACGGCGTTGTGCGCTCGGACCTCACGCCGGAGGACGTCGCCGTCGCGCTGTGGTCGCTCGGCGGCGTCCTCGACATCACGCGAGGGACCACAGTGGACGCCTGGCGCCGCCACCTGGAGCTCGTCGTCGCGGGCTGGACCAACACCGCGGCACACCTCGGCCACCCGCCGCTTACGGACGCGCAGATGCGTGAAGTCATCCGGCACAGCCCGTCGGCGGCGCAGCGCTGACGGGTCATTCAGGCAGCGGCGTGTCCCCGTGGATGATCAGGACCGGGCACTTCGCGTGGGCCGCGCAGACCGCGCTCACGGACCCCAGCAGCAGGCCGGTGAACCCGCCGCGGCCGCGGCTGCCGACCACGAGCATGCGAGCGCCCTCGCTCTGCTCGAGGAGGGACTTCGCCGCTCCGCCCTCGACGACGCGTTCCGTGACGGGCACGGCCGGGGTATCGCCGAGGACCTTGCGGACCGTGGTGGCCAGGATCTGCTGGGTGTCGGCCTCCGGGTTCCAGCCTTCGGCGCCCACCAGGGCGACCTCGCCACCCGGGAGCACCGGCGACCACGACATCACGGCACGCAGCTCGGATCCGGTCTGGCGGGCGAAGAACTCGGCCCAGCGCAGCGCGTGCTCGGAGGCCTCAGAACCGTCGACGCCGACAACGACGAACGAGGGGGCAGGAGCAGACATGGAGCGTCCTTTCAGGAGGGTCAGCGGGTGCGGGGGTTCGTGGCGACCACGGTGATCGTCGCCGCGAAGCACGCGATCGCCATGAACAGGAAACCCCGGTGGTACCCCACCAGACTGCCGGACGGCGCGCTCGCGAGAACGGTGACAAGGATCGCAACGACCGCCGCGCTGCCGACCTGGCGCGCCTTGGTGAGCACCCCGGACCCTGTGGTCGCGCGGTAAGCCGGCAGCGTGCCCGCCGCGCGAACAGCGGCGCCTGCACCAGGCCCGCGCCGGCGCCGGCCACGATGAGGCCGGGCAGGGAGCCGTCGACGTAGTTCGGCTCGGGCTCGGCGAACAAGCGGTCAGGCCACGGGGGCGACGGCAACCCGCCGGACCGAGGTCATCGGCCCTGGGCCGACCTCACCGCTCAGCGCGGGAGCACCCGCACCAGCCCGCGATCGGCGTCGACCTCCACGAGGTCGCCGGTGGTGATGCGGGCGACCGGGTCGTCGTCGAGGTCGGTGATCGCCGGGACCCGGGTCACGATCGCGCCCAGCGCGGCCTTCGTCGTGAGGCGGGTGAAGACCATCGCGAGCGGCGCGGTGCCCAGCAGCCGGGTGGACTGGAAGAAGCCCGACCACCCCGAGGAACCCTTGGCGCCCGGGAACACCAGGACCTTCCCGGTGAAGCAGACGCCGAACAGCTCGTGCCGGCGTTCGATGATCGTGCCCGTCGCCGGGTCGATGCCGCCCCAGCCCGAGATCGTCTCGCGGGAGACCAGTGCCTCGCCGACGACCCGGCCGGGAACGATGCCCCGGCCGCGCAGCTGCACGCCGGTCATCGGAGAGCCTTCCCGGCGGGGGCGAGCGAGCCGCGCCACCGGCCGGTGACAGCGGCGTCGACGCATTCCTCGAGCGTGCCGAACCACGCCTCGATCCCGAGGATCGCGGGCAGGTAGTGGGCCTGCTTCGCGGAGTCGGTCGCGAACACCTTCGTGCCTTCGGGAGCGACGCGCGACATCGCCGGACAGGAGTCGGTGAGGATCCGCCCGCCGGCGCGCCGGATGGTTTCGGTCCAACCGTTGCGATCGGCGACCGTCCGCAGCGCGCGGGGGGTCATCAGCCACAGTTCGCAGCCGGCCGAGATCGTGCGGCCCTCGAGCGCGCGGGCGACCCGGCCGACCTGCTCCAGCGAAGCGTGCGGACAGCCCAGCAGCACGAAATCGACGTCCTCGCTGTCCCCGATCGAGTTGAGCGACTCATAGACGGCACGACGCTCGGCTTCGCCGTACCGGATCGACGCGGGGATCGAGCGGCCTCCGAAGGCGGCCTCGAGCGTCGGCGCGTCGGGCGTCCGGCCCGGCAGGTGGTACATCTCCACGCCGCCGGACGACCCGGCGGCGGCGCCGAAGTGCTTGAGGTCCGCCAGATCCGGGCTGCCCAGCTCGCCGACGACGACCGGCCGCTCCTCCTGGACGACGTCGCCGGCGAAGTAGCCGAGCATCCCCCAGTCCTGAAATCCGTTGAGGGCCAGCGTCGTCTCGATGAGGTGCGTGCCGTAGCGGTTTTCCCGGTGGTGGTTGCCCCAGCACGGGATCCGCCCGGTCAGGCTCGCGGCGCCGGTCGAGGCACCACCCTCGCAGTTGGTGCGCGCGCCCAGGACGGAGTTGGCGTAGACGACCGCCGACGACTCCATCCAGGCGACGTGCTCGCCGTAGGTCGGGATGTTGCCGACCTGGTAGGGCGTGCAGGTGGCGAGGACGTTGACACCGCGGCTGCTGGCGAACGACTCGGCCTCGGCCTGCAGGTCGATCTTGTGCTCGGGGTACGGCATGATGCCGCGCGCGTCTTCGCCGAACCCGTGCTGCAGCTGGCAGGTCGGGACCCGCATCGGCGGGATTTCTAGGTCGTCGTCGCAGTCGAGGCTGATCACCGAGAACGCCTTGGCCCAGCCACCCTCGGCGACCAGCTTTTCCTTGGCCGGCGAAGGTTGTGTGGTCGTGCCCGCGACGTTGCGGGTCTCGCACAGCCGCTCGGCGCCCAGCGCGTCGGCGTAGCGGATCAGCAGATCCATCGCCGCCGCGACCGCGCCGCCTTCCACGCCGTCGCGCATGCCCTTCTCTTCGTCCGTGAGCCCCACCATCGTTCAGCCCTCCACGTTGTCGCGGATGCGGTCACGCAACACGGTCAGATCGACGTCGTGGACATCGCCGCCCAGCGTCAGGTCCAGCGCGTGCGCGGCGGCGCTGCCCATCGCCGAGCACGGGCCCATCACCCGCACGCTCGACAGAGCCGCCGCGTCGCCGTCGACGCACCGCCCGGCCGCGACCAGGTTCCGGGCTTGCGGTGAGGTCAGACTTCGCAGCGGGACGTAGTGCACGTGATCCGGCCCGAAGGTCTCCCACGCGTAGCCCGACGCCCGGTCGTGCAGCTCCACCGGCCACGCCGTCCGCGCCACCGCGTCCTCGAAACCGGTGCCGCGGCGGACCTCGTCGAGGGTGAGCTGGTGATCGGCGGCCAGCCACCGCGTCTGCCGGCGCCCGGGAAAACCGTAGGCCAGCACGGAAGCGTCCTTGAAGGCCGCGGGGAACTCGGTGCGCAGGAACTCGACCACCCGGTCGGCCTGCGCCCGCCCCCGCAACTGCGCCTCGGTCGCCTCGACCGCGGTCAGGGGCGCCTCCACGTGGGTCATGTTCATCACGGCGGTGTTTCGTCCCGGGAAGAAGAAGGCGAGCCCGTCGCGCCGGAGGAGGCCGTACTCGTCGGCCTTCTCGTCGATGCGGGCCACCAGCTCGGCCGGGTCGGGTTTGGCCGACTCGACCAGGCCGGTGAGCCGGATCTGCTGCGAGCCCCACACCGTCCGCTCCGGCACCCGGCACGGCAGCCCGGCTTCCCACGCCAGCGCGGCGTCGCCGGTCGCGTCCACGAATCCCTTGGCGCGCACCGAAACCGGACCGTAGCGGGTCGCGAAGTCGACCTGCTCGATCACCCCGCCCGCCATGGCGACCCCGTTGATCGACGCGCCCAGCACAACCCTGATCCCGAGCTCGGAAACGAGGTTCTCGAACCACCGGCCCAACGCGACCTCGTCGTAGGGGACGGTCTGGGTGTGGGTGCGGTTGAACGCGATGTCCCCGGAACGTTCCAGCGCCGGGAACATCTCGTCGAAGATCCCGTGCGTGAGCTGGTGGTATTCGGGAGCGTTTCCGTAGATCCCGCAGAACAGCCCGATCATGGAGTTCACGCACTGTCCACCCAGGACAGGAAGCGCGTCGGCGAGCACGACGTCGCGGCCGCGTCGTTTCGCGTCGATCGCCGCGGTCAGTCCGGCGATTCCCGCACCCACGACGAGGATATCGGCTTCGAGCGATTCCACGGAGCGGTCAGCGGGCCGGGTGACGGTGTTCACCCGTAGATCGGTCAGCGCGTGAGGCAACAAAACTCCTTAGGACGAAGAAGAACGGCGCAGGGTCGCGCCCCGGTCGAGCGGTTCCACGGCGTCGGCGTACACACCGAGCCACGAACCCGGGCGAGCCGGCCAGGTCTGCGGCGGCCGCGTGCGGGGGTAGTCCGCGAGCCGGTGCTCGAGCTCGGCCGGTGCCACGAGCAGGTCGGCGGTGCGCGCCGGGACGTCGATCGCGATCTCGTCCCCGGTGCGCACCACACCGAGCGGGCCGGGGACGCCGCCTTCGGGGGTGACCTCCCCGACGACGATGCCCTTGTTCACGAGACCGGAGAGCTGCCCGTCGGTGACGAAGGCGACCTGCTCGCTCAGCCCGGCGCCGTTGAGCGCGAAGACCACAGCCGATGCCATGCCCATCCCCGGGGTTCCGGTGACGCCGAGCCCGCGGAGCACGAGTACCTCGCCGGGCCGCACCTCACCGCGCTCGATCGCCGCGGTGGCCTCGGGCGCCGACTCGTAAACCCGTGCCGGGCCACGGAAAGCGCGCGCTCGCGTCTCGGTGACCGACAGCTTCACGATCGCGCTACCGGGGCACAGGCTGCCCCGCATCAGCACGATCGTCGACTCCGGCCGGATCGGTTCGGCTCTGATCACGGCGGCGTCCACCGTCACACCGGCGAGGTTCTCGGCCATCGTCCAGCCGCTCATCGTCGCGACCGAGCCGTCGACGACGTCGCCGAGCTGGGCCAGCACGGCGCGAGCACCACCGGCGTCGTCGAACTCCTCGATCGACGACGGCCCGTTGGGGCGCACCGCCGTGAGCGGGCCGACGTGGCGGCCGAGCTCCTCGAACAGGCCGTGCACGTCGAGGTCGCCGGGGAGCTCGGCGGCGATCGCCTCGAGGTGCTTGACCGCGTTGATCGACCCACTGACGGCGATGACCGCGGCCACCGCGTTGCGGACCGCACCCGGCGTCATCACCGTGCTGGGCCGCCGGTCGGCCTCGACCGCGGCCAGAATCGCGGCGCCCGAAGCCCGGACCGCCGCCCACATGGTGTCGCTGTTGGCGCGGGTCGGCGCTGTGCCGGGCAGTGCCATGCCGAGAGCCTCGGCGACGACGTGCATCGTGTTGGCCGTGCCCATGCCCGTGCAGACACCGGGGCCGGTGATCGCCCGGTCCGACATGGCACAGAGGTCGTCGAAGCTGATCGCGCCCGACGCCAGCTTGCCGGCGTCGACGAACACGTCCTCGATGTCCACGCGGCGGCCGTCGTCGAGGGCTCCGCAGCTCTGGTAGCCGCACGCGATGACCAGCGTCGGCACGTCGGTGCGCGCTGCCGCCATCAGCTGGCCCGGTGTCGTCTTGTCGCACGAGGCCAGGCAGACCATCCCGTCGAGCTGCGCCCCGTCGACGACGGCTTCGATGTCGTAGGACACCAGGTCCCGGCCCGACAGGACGTAGCCACCACCACGGCCGGCGGCCATGATGAAGTCGGTCGGAGCCACGGTCCGGATCTCGAAAGCCAGCCCGCCGGCGGCGTCTATCGACTCCTTCACCGCGGTGGCGATCGGGTCGAGGTGGGCGAAACACGGCGCGAGCC
This sequence comes from Amycolatopsis sp. NPDC051372, assembly GCF_040682095.1. Classification (NCBI taxonomy): domain Bacteria; kingdom Bacillati; phylum Actinomycetota; class Actinomycetes; order Pseudonocardiales; family Pseudonocardiaceae; genus Amycolatopsis; species Amycolatopsis sp. NPDC051372. The sequence goes on along the minus strand of NZ_JBFBAF010000010.1, from coordinate 241,094 downwards.
CGGACGAGGAGTTGACCACGGCGATCTTGGGGCGCCGGATCTGCTCGTCGGTGTAGCCCATCGATTTCCACTGCGTCCGGGTCGTCGCCCACCGGGGCGAGCCGACCGGGTGGTTGCTGCGTGTGCTGATCGTGGCTCCTCGTTCTTGTCGGGGCGGGATCATTCGGCCGTCTGCGTGGCCCGGCCCGATTCGACCGGCTCGCCGAGCAGCACCGTGCCCTTGGTCTCCGGGCCGATCCACGCGCCGATGAAGAACAGCACGCCGCCCAGGACGATCAGCACCACCGCGGTGTACTCGTACGGCAGTACGGCCTGCAGCACGGTGATCCAGACGCTGTAGAGCGCGGGCAGGATGAGGCTGAGGGTGTAGACCGTGCCATAACCCGAGGAGCGGACACCGGCGCCGAAGCGCTCGTTGAGGTAGACGACCAGGCAGCCGAGCGGGGCGTTGGGCAGTACGAAGGCGACGAACGCGAGGATGCCGATCGGCAGGAACCCCGCCCCGGACCGCGCGACCAGCACGAGGAATACGTAGGCGAGGCTCGCCCCGACGGTGATGGCGACAGCGCAGCCGAGCAGCAGTTTCCGGCGGCCGATCCGCTGGCCCAGGACCCCGGCGAGGATCATGCCGATGATCGTCGCGACGTTGGCGATGATCTCCAGCGTGCTCACGTTGGACGGGTTCTGGTGCAGGACGCCGACCAGGAGCCCGGGCATGAACGAGAGCACGATCTGGGCGGCGAACCACATACCGGTCATCAGGAGGAAAACCTGACCGAAACCACGGATGTTGCGTCGGCTGAACAGCTCGAAAATCGGCGCGCGATTTCCCTTTCGCGATTTCTTGAGCGCCTCGAGGTCGACCTCTTTGACGCGCGAATAGTAGGCGACGTACGCGATTCCGAGCAGAAACCCGAAGAAGAAAGGAATGCGCCAGCCCCAGGATTGCAGGTCCGGACCGGAAAACCGTTCCAGCACCACGAGCTGGATGATGCTGATGAGCGTGATCGCCGCGGGAGCACCGGCCGCCATCACGCCGCCGACCAGCCCACGCCGGCGCATCGGCGAGCGTTCGATGGCCAGCGGGACCGGCCCCGCATAGCCGCCACCCAGGAACACGCCACCGATCAGGCGAAGCAGGATCAAGCCGACGATCGAGCCGTAGCCCCAGGTCGCGTAACCCGGCATGAGGCCGATGAGCAGGGTGACGATCGTGAACCCGACGCCGGTGATCAGGGTGACGCGGCGGCGCCCGATCTTGTCCGCCAGGTTGCCGAAGATCGGGCCGCCGATCGGCCGTCCGAGCAAGGTGACGACGAAGATGACGGTCACCAGGGTGACCTTCGTCGTGGCCGGCATGGAGGGCGGTTCGAAGTAGTCCATCACCGCCGGCAGCACGAGTGCGGGCAGATAGATGTCGAAGCTGTCGACGAACAAGGAGAGGATGCCACCGACGATCGATCGTCGTGCTTCCGGAGTCAGTCGCTCGTCTGTCGTGGATACGGTCGTCGACATCCAGGGAGTTCCTTCCGATCACGAATACCGCTCCGCTGCGATATATCGCTGACACCGAGGGAGTCTAAGAATCCTCGCCGAAGCCCGGAAGTCAGAAATCCTGATCCCGATAATCAGCCTGGGTTATGGTTGGCGCCCTCAGCCCAGCCGCTCGCCGATGCCGCGCAGCGCCTCGCGCAGCCAGGCGTGCGCGGGATCGAGGTCGAGGTCGTCGTGCCACCACAGCGTCTCGACGATCCCCTCCGGCTCGCCGGGGCACTCGAGGACCGAGATGTCGGACCGCTTGGCGAACTCGACGGCCAGCCGGCGTTGCACCAGCGCGATCCGGTGGGTTCCGACCACGAGCGCGGGCACGGCCTGGTAGCTCTCCACGCTCATCGCGACCCGCGGCGCGAGCCCCAGCGCGGCGAGCCGGCGCGACACCGGCGGCAGCGGCACCCCCGGCTCACGGTGATACGGCACCACCCAGTCGAGCCGCTGCAGGTCGGCCAGGGTGAGCCCGCCGGCGCCGAGCTCGTGCCCGGCCCACACGACGCAGACCCACTCGTCGCGGAACAGCTCGGCCGAGCGCAGCCGGGGCAGTTCTTCCAGCTCGATCGGCGGTGCGACCACCCCGTCGACGAACCGGACGACCCGCGGCAGATCCGCGCTCAGCGATTCGCGCACGAGCCGGATCCGCAGCCGCGCGCGCGGCGCCTCCCGCTCGAACAACTCGGCCAGCGGCTGCCCGATCACCGACAGCGTGTAATCGGCCATCAGCAGCGTGAACTCCCGCACCGACGTGCCGGGCGCGAAGCTCGACCCGGTGGCGAACAGCTGCTCGGCCGCCGCGCACACGTCCTCGACCTGGCGGCCGAGCTGGCGAGCCAGCGGGGTCAGGACGTAGCCACGGCCCTCGCGGACCAGCAGCTCGTCGTCGAAGTGCCGCCGCAGCCGCGCCAGCGCCGCGCTCAACGCCGGCTGGCTGACGCCGACCCGCTCCGCCGCGCGGGTCACGTTTCGCTCGCGCAGCAGCTCCCGGAGAACGACGAGCAGGTTGAGATCGAGCCCGGCCAGCTGCGTCGTGCGGCGGCTCATCCGGCTCCACCCGCTCTGCTTCCGGCCATTCCGGTCACCTTACGGCGCTGCGCGCAGCCGCGACGGGCGTGTGAGCGCCGGCACCGCCCGGTGGTCAGCCGGCAAGCTCGGCGACGATCTTGGCGAGGCGGCGCTCCCGCGTTTCCGGCCGTTTGGCCGACGCCACTGCTTCGGCTCGCTCTCGTTGCGCGGTATAGGAAAGCCGGTCGAACGCGGCGCGGGCGCCGGGGTGCGCGCCGAGTGCGGCGGCAAGGTCGTCCGGCACTTCGACGGTCCGTTCCGCGGTGTCGAGCTCCACCGTGACCTCGACCTCGTCGCCCGCGGCGACGCCGGCTGCCTCCCGGTTGACCGCGCTCAGCGGCAGCATGAACGTGCCCCCGTAGACCACGATCGTGCTGCGGTAGGTGTGCGCGCCGAGGGTGACCAGGACTTTCGGCCGCTTGCCCGAGCCCAGCGCCGTGACCACCTCGGCCGGCACGGCGAACCCGGTCGCCGTCTTCTCGCCGAGCTCGATCAGGGTGACGAACGTTGCGCTCACGGCTCCCCCAGCGGCGACGACGGTGCGCCCGAGCCTACCCCGCGGCGGCTCGTCCGAGCCGACACCGGAGCCGGGCGATGAGCAACCGCTTAGACTGGGCGGACGGTTCACGCCCGCCGGGCGCGTCAGCAGATCTGGGAGGATCGCCGGATGACGACTTCACTCTCGGCCGAGCTGTGGCCCGACGTGCAGCCCGAGACCGCGCGCCGGCTGATGCTGGCCGGTGTGGAGTCCTTCGCGAAGCGCGGGTACCACGCCACGACCACGCGGGACATCGCCAGCGCCGCGGGGATGAGCCCCGCCGCGTTGTACGTGCACTTCCCGTCGAAGGCGGCGCTGCTGTTCGAGATCAGCCGCAGCGGCCACGAGCAGACGCTGGCGCTGGTGGAGAACGCGCTGGAGAAGGCCCAGGACCCCGTCGAGCGCATCCGGCTCGTGGTCGAGGACTTCGTGGCCTGGCACGCGCGGCGCCACACGGTGGCGCGGGTGGTGCAGTACGAGCTCAACGCGCTGCCGGAGAAGGAGTTCGAGGTCGTCACGGAGCTGCGGCGGCGCATCGAGCGCATCGTGCGCGACGTGATCGCCGCGGGCGCCGAGTCCGGCGCGTTCTCTGTGACCGATTCGCACACGGCGGCCCGCGCGGTGCTGTCGCTGGGTGTCGACGTGGCCCGCTGGTACAGCGAGCGCACGCGCCAGACGCCGGCCGCGCTGGGCAAGGAGTACAGCGAGCTGGTGCTGCGGATGCTCGGCACGCGCACAGCCTGACCCCTCGACCGGCTCAGCTGCGCGCCGCCGCCGAGGCGAAGCGTTCCGCGATGCGCGCCAGCCGGTCGAGCAGGCCGGGCGGCGCGTCTTCCACGACGAAGTCGTAGTCCCACTGCGCGAGGTAGAACGGCGCCGCGGCGAGGTCGGCCGCGCCGGTGCGCAGCCGGCACGTGTGCTCGTCCACGGGCTCGACGGTGCCGGCGGTCGGCGGCACACGGGCGGCGAGCACCTCCGCCGGCACCGACACGAGCAGGGACATCTGGTGTGCGTAGGGCGCCGAAGAGATCGCCTGCGACACGTACGCGGCGAGGTCTTCCGCAGGCGGTTCGCGCGGCGTGAAGCGGAAGCCGGGCGCCGGCACGCCTTCGATGCGGTCGACGCGGAACGTGCGCCAGCCGTCGCGGCCCAGATCGTAGGCGACGAGGTACCAGCGACGGCCCGTGTGGACCAGGCGCAGGGGCTCGACGTCGCGTTCGGTGACCTGGCCGGTGTGGTTGGCGTAGGTGAAGCGCACCCGCTCGTGGTCGCGGCAGGCCGACGCGATCACGGTGAGCACCTCGGCGTCGACGACCGGTCCCCCGCCACCGAGCTGCAGCATCGCCGAGCCCATGGCGCTCACGCGGTGGCGCAGCCGCGCGGGCAGCACCTGTTCGAGCTTGGCCAGTGCCCGCACCGACGTCTCCTCGATGCCCGACACCGTGCCGTTCGCCGCCGTCCGCAGCCCGACCGCGACGGCCACGGCCTCGTCGTCGTCCAGCAGCAACGGCGGCAGCGCGGCGCCGGCCCCCAGCCGGTAGCCACCCGCGACCCCCGGCGTCGCGTGTACCGGGTAACCGAGGCCACGCAGGCGCTCGACGTCGCGGCGGACCGTGCGCACGTCGACGCCGAGCCGGTCGGCCAGGTCCGGCCCCGGCCAGTCGCGGCGGGCCTGCAGCAGGGACAACAGGCGCAGCAGCCGCTCCGAGGTTCCGTACATGCGGGCCACTCTGCCAGACCTCGCGGACAGGATCGGTCCTCGATGGCCGTGGACTTGCCTTCCGGGAGCGGGGCCGGTGAAGTGTGGGCCATGCAGATCGATCCGCACGCGTTGCTCGCCGTCGCCCGCGAGGAGGCCGAGCTCGGGAAGGCCGAGGGCGGCGTGCCGATCGGCGCGGCCCTCTTCGACCACTCCGGCAAGCTCCTCGGCCGCGGCCACAACCGCCGGGTGCAGGACGGCGACCCGTCGCTGCACGCGGAGACCACGGCGTTTCGCAACGCCGGGCGCCGCCCCCACTACCGCGACACGATCATGGTCACCACGCTCTCGCCGTGCTGGTACTGCAGCGGCCTCGTGCGCCAGTTCGGCATCCCGCGGGTGATCATCGGCGAAGCCAAGACCTTCTCCGGCGGCCACGACTGGCTCGCCGAGCACGGCGTGCGCATCGACGTCCTCGACGACCCCGCGTGCACGGCGCTGATGGAGGAGTTCATCGAGACTCGGCCGCAGCTGTGGTTCGAGGACATCGGCGTCCCGTCCACTTCGGACTGACCTACTGCGCTGACGAACCACCGGCACACACGGTCCGGTTGCGACCGCCGGCTTTCGCGCGCCGCACGGCTTTCACCGCGGCCGCGAAGACCGCGTCCGCTGTGTCGCCGTCAGTGGGACGGGAAGCGACGCCGACGGACACCGTCGCCCACGCGAACTGCGGGCTGCCGTAGGGCGCCTTCAACGCGACGGCCGTCGAGGCGACGCGCAAGCGGATGCGTTCGGCGATGGCGAGCGCGTCGAATGGCTTGGTGCCGGGGAGGAACACGGCGAACTCGCCACCACCGGAGCGCCCGACGAGGTCGGCGGAGCGGACTTCGTCCCGCAACGCATCGGCGATGGCCCGCAACACGGCATCGCCGACGCGGCGGCCGTGGCGGGCGTTGACGTCGCCGAACCGGTCGAGGTCAAGCACCAGCACGGAGTACGCCGGGGCCGGCTGCACACGGGCGGCGTCCCACCAGGCGGACGCCGTGAGGGCGCCGGTGCCCGCGTCCGCCGTCGGCTCGGCGCGCGGGGTGGCGCCGACGCCGCCGCGGTACAGCACCACGAGCGCCGCGGCGAGCAACGGCACGACGAGCGGCGAATCCACCACGGCCCAGGCGAGTGCGATACCCAACGCGACCATCGCGACGTCGAACAGCAGCCCCGCCACACCCTGCCGGTAGCCGCGCACAACCCCGGTGAGCGCCGCGTCGACGAGCGTGAACACGACTGCCGCGACCACGAGCAGTCCCATCAGGCGGACGTCGCCCAGCGAACTCGGCGGGACGGGCACTGTCACGGCGAGGAACCGGCCCGCGAGCAGCACGGCCAGCGCCGTCGCGGCCACCTCGAACACCTGCCGGTACGGCGCGCGCCGCCGCACGCGCAGCCACCGGTGCGCGCCTGAGACCACCGCGAGCACCACGGCGGGCACCGGCGGCAGCACCACCGCGCCGGCGAACACCCACGGCGTGCCGAAACCCGGGCCCAGCAACGTTTCCCCGCGTCCGCGTTCGGCCGAGCGGCTCAGCTCCGCGCTCACCAGCAGCCCCGCGACCAGCACGGCGAACCGCGCGGAACCCGTGAGCGGCACGGGAACCAGCACCGCCACGGCGATGGTCGCGGCCAGCGCCAGCGCGTCCACGCACACCACGAACGCCGCCAGCACGCGGGTACGCACGCGCCACAGCTTCCAGTCCGCCACGGCGACAGGAAACCGGCGCCGGCGACCCCCTCCGGCAGTCGCCGGATCCCCCACCATTTCGGCAAAATAGCGGGTTCACGAGGTTTTCGGCACCTGCTTAAGTGTGGCCGGGGTTTCTCGAGGCCGGTCTTTCGGATCCGTGGCGGTGCGCGGATGGGTCCGGACCGCGGTGAGAGTGATCGCCGGAGGGGCGTGGTTAGGGATCCGGCGGCACGGAAAGCCGTCCGAACGAAGCCGATCACGGTTGCGGACCGACGAGAAGAGGAGCTTCAGATGAAGACCATTCGCCGTATCGTCGCCGCCAGTGCGATCGCTTTGCCGCTGACGCTCGGGGCCGCCGGGATCGCCTCGGCCGACACGTACACGAACACGAACGTGGCTGCCGGGCCCGACGGCGTGAGCACCAGTTCCACGCACGCGAGCACGGGCGAACAGAGCGGGGAAAGCGCTTCCTACCACCAGCAGAACAGCAACGCCGGCCCCGATGGCGTGAGCAATGACCACACCACGGCCGGCACCGACGGAAACGGCGGCGCGAGCTTCGACCAGGGCCAGAGCTGGGCCGGGCCGGACGGCGCGCAGTCGAGCCACACCGGCTCGAACACCGACGCGAACACCGACTCGGGCTCGGGTCACGGCGTCCTGACCGGGATCGTGGGCAGCCTGCGTCTGTAGACCCTCGCGAAAAGTGGTGGCCGGCTGTGTGCCGCAGCCGGCCACCACTGTGCTGTCGGGAGGCGGCAGACAGGGCCGTCCGACCACCGTGTTCCCGCTCACCGGAACCCCGGGAATTCACCGGCGCGATACCCGCTGTCCCGAACCGCGTCACGACCGACGTGTCTACTGAGCCGTCCTTTCACCAGACCAGACAGCGGGGTAGCTCGATGAGACGTGTTGTGGCCGGAATCGGCGGGGCCGCATTGGCGCTGTCGGGGCTGTTCGCCCTGCCGGCGCAGGCGCACGAGGGGAACGCGACGCAGGACGCGTTCACCACCAAGACCGCCTACGAGCCGCAGGGCAACCTGTACTCCTACGAGCGGCTCCCTTCGTCGTTCCGCCCGGTGTTCACCGAGAACGTCTCGCGCCACGGCGCGCGCACCCTTTCCGACAGCGACGACGGCGACGCCTTGCTGGCGCTGTGGAACACCGCGAAGTCCGAAGGCGCGTTGACCGGCGTCGGCAAGCAGCTCGGCCCGGACGTGCAGGCGCTGCTCGCGGTCAACGCCCGCGACGGCTACGGCCTGCTCACGCAGGAAGGCCGCGACGAGATGCGCACCACCGCGCAGCGCATGGTGCGACGGCTGCCGTCGCTCTTCGCCGACGCGGCAACGGGAACGACGCCGAAGATCGACGTCGTCGCGTCGAGCCAGCAGCGCACGGTGGACAGCGCCAACGAGTTCGTCGCCGGACTGAAGGCGGCGAAGCCGGGGCTGGCGACCACGGCCACCCGCACCGACGACGCCCTGCTGTACTTCCACAAGTCGAACGTCGAGTACAACGACTACGTCGACAACGACCCGCGCGTCGCCGCCGCCGAGAAGGCCGCCACGGACCAGCCGCGCACGCACGCCGTGGCGCGTTCGGTGCTGCAGCGCAGCTTCTCGAAGAAGTTCGTGGACGAGGTCGCGGCCGGGAAGCACGCTGAGTTCAAGGACGAGGTCGCCGCGGCCGACGCGGTGTACGCGATGGATCAGGTCACGGTGGACCTCGCGGGCGAGGGCCACTGGCACTTCGACCGCTACATCACGCTCGACGAGGCCTCGTGGTTCGGCTACCTCGACGACGTGACTTCGTTCTACGAGAACGGTCCCGCGTTCTCCGGCAGCGACATCACGTACAAGATGGCCGGCGGCCTGCTCGGCGACATGTTCGCCCAGCTCGACGCCAAGCGCGCCGGCACCACCTCGCGCGACGCCGAGCTGCGCTTCACCCACGCCGAGGAGATCTTCCCCCTCGCGTCGTTGCTCGGCCTGCCCGGCAGCACGAAGCAGCAGCCTGAGAGCCAGCTGTTCACCTACGCGAACAACCCGTTCCGCGGCGCGCAGGTGGCGCCGATGGCGGCGAACATCCAGTGGGACCTCTACACCGACGGTCACACCTACCTCGTGCGCATGCTCTACAACGAGAAGCAGACCGCGTTCAAGGCGAGCTGCGCGCCGGTGCACCGCGGCAGCTACTTCTATCGGCTCGACGAGCTCGAGCGTTGCTACGCCCAGTCCTGACCCGTCTCCTCAGACCCACCGAGCGAGCCCGTGGCGACCTCTCGCCGCGGGCTCGCTCGCGTTTCCGGGCACGACGAAGGCGCCCTTGTCGCGTCCATGATCACCGGTCGATTTCGTTGCTGCCACCGACTTTCGGCGGTTTTTTTCTTCCTGTTCTCGGACCTTGACACTTCCTAATGGTCTAGTCCATTGTGACGGAGCACATCCCACCGCGTGCTCCTTCGAGTTGATACCGCCGCATCAAGCATCGGAGGTGCTCCACACAAGCGCGCTCACGCGTGCGTCCCACGTTGGAGGACCAATGAAACCCCTGCGCCGTCTGGCCACCGTCGCGCTCGCCGCGGGCGCCGCGCTGGCCACCACCCTCGGCCTCGCCCCGTCGGCGCTGGCCGCGCCGGACCCTGTGCTCGCTTCGCCGTACCTGTACCAATGGGGCGGGCAGACCGACCCCGCCGCGGCCATGTCGGCCACCGGCGTGAAGGCGTTCACCCTGGCCTTCATGTTGTCCGACGGCGGCTGCAACCCGAAGTGGGACGGCAACCGCGACCTGAACGGTTCGGACGCCGCCCTGATCCAGAAGATCCGCTCGGCCGGCGGCGACGTGATCCCGTCGTTCGGCGGCTGGTCCGGCACCAAGCTCGGCTCACAGTGCGGGTCGCCGGAAGACCTGGCCGGCGCGTACCAGAAGGTGATCGACGCCTACCAGCTCAAGGCGATCGACCTCGACATCGAGAACACCGACGAGTTCGAGAACGCGACGGTACAGGACCGCATCCTGAACGCCGTGAAGATCACCAAGCAGAAGAACCCGGGCGTGCGCGTCGTCATCACGATGGGCACGAGCCCGCAGGGCCCGACCGAGTGGGGCAGCCGCCTCATCACGCAGGCCAAGGCGATCGGCGCGAACGTCGACGTCTGGTCGGTCATGCCCTTCGACTTCTCCGACGGCGGCGACATGGCCGCGATGACGAAGTCGGCCGTCGACGGCTTGAAGGACCAGCTGAAGTCCGGGTTCGGCTGGAGCGACGACGAGGCCTACCGGCACAGCGGCCTGTCGTCGATGAACGGCAAGACCGACAACGCCGGCGAGAACGTGTCCATCGCGAACTTCACCTCGATCCGCGACTACGCCTCGAGCCACCACCTCGGCCGCTTCACGTTCTGGGCCACCAACCGCGACTGCAGCGGCGGCGGCGAGTGCAGCGGCATCGACCAGGAGAAGTACGCGTTCACGAAGATCGTGGCCGGGTACCAGGGCTGAGCTGCCTGAAGACGGGGATCCCTTGGTTTCGGGATCCCCGTCTTTTCCCGCCGATAGTAGCCATGGATATAGTATCCATGTACATTATCTTTCGTGCGCCTCGAGAACCCGACCACCGGTCACCTCGTGTGGCGGTTGTCCATGAAGTGGCGGGCGGCCGTCGACCGGACCGTGAAGCCGCTCGGCCTGACCCACGCCCAGTACTCGCTGCTGGCGACGCTCACCGGCCTCGTGGTGCGCGGGGTCCGGCCGAGCCAGCGCGAGCTGGCCGACCACACGGGACTCGAGGCGCTGCACGTGTCGAAGCTGGCGCGGGCGCTCGAACAGGCCGGCCTCGTCACCCGTCCCTCGGACCCGGACGACCCGCGCGCGGTGCGGCTCGACCTCACCGCCCGGGGCCACGAGGTGATCACCGAGGCGATCGCCCTCGTGCGCGACCTGCACGAGGAGCTCACGGCGAACCTCGGCGGCTCCCGCACCCCGCGGACCCGCCGGTTCCGCGACACCCTGCAGACGCTGCTGGGTGAGGACCCCACCGGAAGCGAGAAGACCATGACCACAGCCCGTGCCGTCGGCGGCCGCGACCTGAACCTGGCCGCCGCCGCGTCTCGTTCCCTGCTCACCACGTTGCTGGACCGCGAAGGTCTGGACTTCACCGAATATGTGGTCCTGCGGACCGTGGCCAATGGCGCCCAGCCCGCCGAGACCTTGGTGGAGACCACCGCGGCGACGGCCGTCGCGCCCGCCGAGGTGGTGCGCTCGGTGGTGGACCGGCTCGTGTCGGCGGGTCGGATGACCAGCGGGGACGTCGTCGACGTCACCCCGGCAACGCGCGACCTGGTCGAACGCCTGACGGCGGACTCGACCGCCGCCGGCGACCGGCTGTTCGCGGGCATCGCCCCCGAAGACCTGGAGGCGGCGAAACGCGTCCTCGACACCGTGACAGCGCGAGCGGGCGAGATCCGCTCACAGCTCTGACGGCGGAGTCCTACTGCGGGCGGGTTGGTCCGACCTCATCGGCCGAGGGCAGGGGCCTGGACCACCAGCGCGCGGCGTGAAACCGTTTCGCGAGGCAAACCCGCGCGTAGCCGAGGCGGCAGCGCGGCCGGGCGGCGTGGTTCGACCTCGCCAGCCGCGGGCACGACCGGACCGGCGATGTGCGCCCCCGGAACCGGGGCAAGAATCAGCTGGTCGCGAGCGAAATCCCCGAGCAACTGCGGCTGGCGGCGTGGTGGTTGAACCGCACCGTGCGGGGGGTCACGACCGGACGACTCACACTCAAAGTCCGGGCCCAGTCCAGGGACACCGACACTCGAGCCGAAGGTCCACCCGAACGGGCGAGCGAAACCTTCACCCGTTCGCGACACCGCGTGGCCGCCTCAGGCGGCGACGGTGATCTCCAGCGCGGCGTGCCCGGCCTCGGTCAGCTCGGCGGCCACGCGGCCCGCGGCGTCCTGCACGGCGGGGCGGATGTAGCCGCCGTGGGCGAGGTTGTGGGCGGTCATCTGGTCGCAGCAAGCGAAACCGTCGATGAAGAGGTCGGGCTCGCTGCTCGTGGTCATCTCCGCGCGGTGGGCGGCGACCGCCCTGAGCATCGCCATCGCGCGGTGCGTCAGCTCGACTGCCGCGCCTTCTGAACCGGACACCGGTACCGACCTTCTTCCTGGTGGAGCCACTTACTCGGAGTCATCGTCCGTTGGGCCGAATGTGTTAACAACCACATCTTATTAGGCCGAAGTTGTGACGTTCACCAGGCCTCGGCGGTTCCGGACAGTCGCGGCTCCTCCCGGGTCGGCACCGATGTGCGGCCAGTGCGAGCTCAGAGTTGGGTGACACCTCTGTCCACGGCGAACTCGGCCCCGGTGGTGTACGTCGCGTCGAAGGCGAGGAACGCGGCCGCCCCGGCGACCTCGGCGGGCGTGCCGAACCGCTGCATGGGGTTGTCCGCGATCCGCTCCGCCTTGTACCGCTCGGCCGCTTCCGCGGTCATCACCTTCTCCAGCGCCCCCGTGTCGATGGGGCCGGGGCTGACCGCGTTGACCCGGATGCCCCGCGGGAGAAGTTCGCGCGCGAGGCTGCGGGCCAGCGAACGCAGCGCCGCCTTGCCGGCCGCGTACACACTGGTGTCCGGCAGTCCCGCGACGTTCGCGACCGAGGTCGTGAGGACCACGCCGGCGCCCTCACTCAGCAGCGGAGCAAGCTTCTGCACGGTGAAGAACGCGCCTTTCACGTTGATCGCGAACAACTCGTCGTAAACCTCCTCGGTGATTGACTCGAATGGCGTGGTCGCCGCGATGCCGGCGTTGACGAACAAGGCCTCCACCGTGCCGAGCTCGCGCTTCACACGGTCGGCCAGGGCGTCCAGATCGGACAGTGCCGCCACACTTCCCTTTGCGGTCAGCGCGTTTTCGCCGAGCCGTGCGCCCGCCGCGTCGAGCGTGGCCTGCGAGCGGCCGGTGATCAGCACGCGGGCGCCCTCGTCCGCGAGCAGCTTCGCCGTGGCGAAGCCCAAACCGCTGCCGCCACCCGTGATCACCACGTTCTTGTCGCGGTACTTGCCCACTCTTTCGTTCCTCTCGTAATTCGGGCAGCGTCAGCCGCGCGGGAACTCGCCGCCGTCGACGAAGAGGGTGCTGCCGGTCAGCCAGCTCGCCTGGTCGGACACGAGGAACAGCACGGCGCCGGCGATGTCCTCCGGTTCACCGTCGCGACCGAGCGGGGTCGGGTTGTCCGGACCCGGCCCGGCGTCCAGACGGGCCCACTGCTCCCGCGTCGCTTCACCGCCGGGGGTGGCGACCCGGCCTGGGGAGACCGCGTTGACCCGGATCCCGGACGGCGCCAGCTCCGCGGCGAGCCCCCGGCTGTAGTTCTCCAGCGCCGCCTTCGCCGCCGTGTAGTGCAGGAACGGCGGTGCCGACGTGGGGACCGCGGCGGAACTGATGTGCACGATCGTCCCCGTGCGCCGCTCCCGCATCCCCGGCGCCAGCAGCGCATCCAGCCGCACCGCCGCGAGGAGGTTCAGGTCCAGGGCGTCGAGCCACTCCGCCTGGGGAATGGCCAGCGCGCTCGGGTGCGGGCGCGCACCGCCCGCGTTGTGGACCACCACGTCCACCCCGCCGAACAGCTCCTGGGCGGCCGCGGCGAGCGTCTGCGCCCCGGCCTGCGTCCGCACGTCGGCCTCCACGAAGGCGGCCCCGTGCGGAACCGTGCTCGTCGCCGACCTGGCGGTGGTGAGCACTTCGGCGCCCGCGGCCAGGAGCCGGCGCACCACAGCCGCACCGATGCCCCGCGAGCCACCCGTGACCAGAGCGCGCTTTCCCTTGAGCTCCAGCGCACTCGTGGCGTTTTCGATCATCGTCATGCCCCCGACTCTTCGGCAGTCCGGAAGCGCTGTCCAAGACCTGGTCGGCACCCCGTGATCCCGAAACGGCATGACGGCAGGCGGCGATCACTCGGTACTGTTGATCGGGTGAACGATCTCGGGACCGACCTCGAGCTCCGCCTGGTGCGGTACTTCACGGTCGTGGCGGAGCACCGGAACTTCGGCCGGGCGGCGGCCGAGCTGCACCTGGCGCAGCCGGCGCTGAGCCGCCAGATCCAGCGTCTGGAGAACCGGCTCGGAGTGCGCCTGCTCCACCGCACTCCGCAGGGCAGCCACCTCACCGAGGCCGGCGAGGCGTTCCTCCCGCAGGCGCGGGCGCTCCTGCAGTCCGCTCGGCAGGCGGTGCTCACCGCCCGCGCCCACGCGCCGGCCGGCAAGGTCCTCATCGGGTACGTCGAAGACCTGGTCATCACGCCGGCCGTCCGGGACCTGCGCCGCCGCCACCCCGGCGCCGAGATCGGCACCCGCCACCTCGAGTGCTTCGACGAGCGGGCGTTCGCCGAAGGCCAGGTGGACGTGCTCGTCGTGCGCGACCCGCGGTTCGCCCCGGCCGGCACGGTCCGGACGACCGTGCTCTACGAGGAGCCGCGGATGCTCGTGGTGCCTGCCGGCCACCACCTGGCCGGCCGCGCGTCGGTGACCCCGGACGACTTCGCCCCCGGCGAGTCCCTCGTCTGCCCGCACGGCGGCACCCGCGCGATCTACCCGGCGACCGGCTATCGCCCGAGTGACCCCGGCCCGATCTCGGCCGGGCCGGTCACCGAGAGCTTCGAGGACCGGCTCGAGCTCGTCGCGGGCGGCCAGGCGATCGCGGTCCTGCCGGTCGGCGACCGGCGCAGCTCACTGCGCACCGACCTGGCCACGGTTCCCGTGCGGGGCGTGCCCACCAGCAAGGTCGTGGTCGCCACCCGCGCCGGCGATCCGAACCCGCTGGTCGCCGAGTTCGTCCACGCCGCCCGCGCCCACCTCACCGCCGGCGCCGCGTGATCAGCTCGCCGGCCCGGTGAGCCGCGTCTCCAGAGTGTGGGCCCACTCGCGCACGATTTGGCGCCGGCGGCGGGTGTCGTCGGTCAGCAGGTTGGCGAGGCCGAGGCCGCGGGCCAGGTCCAGGGTGGCCTGGACCAGCTCGCGGACCCCGGGCTTCGCCTCGTCGACGCCCAGCAGCTCCACGGTCACGCGGTGCGCCTCGCGGCCGACGCGGGCTTCGAGCGGCACGAGGGTGCCGCGCAACTGCTCGTCGGTGGACGCCACGGACCACAGCTGCAGCGCGGCGCGGAACAGCGGCCCGGTGTAGAGGTTCAGCACCATCTCCACCACGCGCTCGATCCGCGACGGCCCCGTGGGCAGCCCGTCGGCCTTCGTCCGCAGCTCGGTGATCTGCGACTCGCCGAGCAGCTCCACGGCCGCCGCGACGAGGTCCTCGCGCGTCGGGAAGTGGTGCTGCGCGGCGCCGCGCGACACGCCGGCGCGTTCCGCGATCACGGCCACCGTGACTCCGTGCCAGCCCCGCTCGCCGATGCAGTCCATCGCGGCCTCGATCAGCCGCCGGCGAGTGGTGCGGCTGCGCTCCTGCTGCGGTTCCCGGAGCATCAGGCCGGATCGACCCAAAAGTCGAGCTGCAGGTCCGCTTCCGACGAGCCGATCCGGTACTTCGAGAGGTCGGTGACGCCCTCGGCCGCGAGCACCTCGTCATCGAGGAAGAAGTTGCCGGTCGTCGAGCGGCTCGGCCGGGTCAGGATCGCGTACGCGGCGTCGGCCATGATCTCCGGCGTGCGGCTGCGGTCGGCCAGCCCGGCGCCCACGACGTTGCGGATCGCCGCGGTGTCGATCGTGGTGCGCGGCCACAGCGAGTTCGCCGCGATGCCGTCCTTCTTCAGCTCCGCCGCGAGCCCGACAGTCACGAGGCTCATCGAGTACTTCGCGATGCTGTACGCGAGGTGCCCGGCCGTGAACCATTTCTCGTCGAGGCTGATCGGCGGCGACAGCGTGAGCACGTGCGGGTTGGCCGACTTGCGCAGGTGCGGGATGGCCAGTTTGGACAGCAGGAAAGTGCCGCGCGCGTTGATGTCCTGCATCAGGTCGTAGCGCTTCATGCTCACCTGCTCGGTGGGCGTGAGGTCGATCGCGCTCGCGTTGTTCACCACGATGTCGATGCCGCCGAACTGCTCGACGGTCTTCGCCACCGCGGCTGCCACGCCCTCGTCGTCGCGGACGTCGCCGAGGATGGGCAGCGCCTGGCCGCCGGCCTTCTCGATGGCCTCGGCCGCGGTGTAGATCGTGCCGGGCAGCTTCGGGTGCGGTTCGGCGGTCTTGGCCAGCAGCGCCACGTTCGCGCCGTCGGCGGCCGCGCGCAGGGCGATCGCCTCGCCGATGCCGCGGCTGCCGCCGGACATGATGATCGTGCGGCCGGCCAGAGACTTCTCAGTCTTCTCAGACACACTCACTCCTAATAGGACTTCGGCAGCCCGAGGGTGTGCTGCCCGACGAAGTTGAGCACCATCTCGCGGCTCACCGGCGCGATCCGCCCGAGCCGCACCGCGGTCACGAGCGTGCCGAGGCCGTACTCGGTCGCGAGCCCGTTGCCGCCGTGGGTCTGCACGGCCTGGTCCACGGCGTGGATCGCGGCCTCCGCGGCGGCGTACTTGGCCATGTTGGCCGACTCGCCCGACGCGAAGTCGTCGCCGGAGTCGTAGAGGGAAGCCGCCTTCTGCGTCATCAGCTTCGCCAGCTCCAGCTCGATCTTGATCTGTGCCAGCGGGTGCGCCAGCCCCTGGTGCGAGCCGATCGGCGCGCCCCACACCTGGCGCTCATTGGCGTACGCCACGGCCTTGCCCAGCGCGTAGCGCGCGGTGCCGAGCGAGAACGACGCGCCCATGATGCGTTCGGGGTTCAGGCCCGCGAACAGCTGCGCGATCGCCGCGTCCTCCTCGCCCACCAGCGCTTCGCCCGGCAGGTGGACGTCGTCGAGGAACAGGCCGAACTGCTTCTCCGGGGAGACCAGGTCCATCTCGATCTGCTTGAACTCGAAGCCCGGCGTGTCGGTGGGCACGATGTAGAGCGCGGGCTTGAGGCGGCCCGTCTTCGCGTCCTCCGTGCGCCCGACCACGAGCACCGCGTCGGCCTCGTCGACGCCGGAGATGAACACCTTCCGTCCACTCAGGACCCAGTCACTGCCGTCGCGGCGCGCGGTGGTGGTGATCTTGTGCGAGTTGGACCCGGCGTCGGGCTCGGTGATGGCGAAGACCATCTTCTTGCTGCCGTCGGAAAGCCCCGGCAGCCACTGCTTCTTCTGCTCGTCCGTGCCGAAGCGCGAGATCACCGTGCCGCAGATCGCCGGCGAGACGACCATGAGCAGCAACGGCGAACCGGCCGCCGCGAACTCCTCCAGCACCGCGGCGAGGTCGGCGATGCCCGCTCCCCCGCCGCCGTACTCCTCGGGCAGATTCACGCCGAGGTACCCGAGCCGGCCGGCCTCGTCCCACAGCTCGACGGTCTTCTCGCCCGAGCGGGCTTTCTTCGAGTAGTACTCGTGCCCGTACTTGCGCGCCAGTTCCGAGGCCGCCTTGCGCAGCGCCACGCGCTCCTCGGGCTCGACGAAGTTCATCGCGTTCATGCTCGTTCTCCCACCACAGCTTCTCCCGCCCCGGCTTCTCCGACGACAGCCAGAATCGTGCCGACCTCGACCTGCAACCCGACCTCCACCGGCAGCTCGGTGACCACGCCGTCCGCGGGGGCCGCGATCCGGTGTTCCATCTTCATCGCCTCCAGCCACAGCAGCGGTTCCCCCGCCGTCACGGCGTCGCCCACGCCCACCGCGAGCCGCACGATCGTGCCCGGCATCGGCGCGACGAGCGAGCCCGCCGCCAGCGCCGCCGACGGGTCCGCGAACCGCGGCTCCGCCGTGAACGCCACCGAGCCGAGCGCGGAGTCGACAAAGGACTTTTCGCCGTACCGCGCGACGGTGAACGTGCGTCGCACACCCGCCACGTCGAGCACCACCCGGCCCGGCTCCGCCGAGACCAGCCGCACGTCGTCGTATCCCTCGGCCCGCAGGCCGTTCCGGGTGAGCGAGTACCGGACCTCGTGGGTCGTGTCCCCGCGCGTGAAAACCTTGCGCTGCCCGACCGAACGCACGTTGCGCCAGCCGCTGGGCAGACGGCCCAGAGTGGTCGCGGCCGCGCGGTTGCCCGCGGCGTCGGCGAGCGCGGCGGCGAGTGCGGACAGCTTCTCCGAGTCACCGTTGACCAACGGCTTCGCGAGCGTGTCGAGGCCGTGGCGGTCGAAGAACGCCGTGTCGGTCTCGCCCGCGAGAAACGCGTCGTGGCGCAGGATGTTCACGAGCAGGTCGCGATTGGTGACCACGCCGTGGATCTTCGCCCCGGCCAGCGCGGTGGCGAGCCGGCGAGCGGCCTCGTCGCGCGTCGGCGCCCACGTGATGACCTTGGCGAGCATCGGGTCGTAGCGCACGCCGACGACGGACCCGCTCTCCACGCCGGAGTCGAGCCGCAGCCCCGCGCCGTGCGTGAACTCGCGGTCGACGCCAGGCACCTCGAAGGTGTGCAGCGTGCCGCTCTGCGGCTGCCAGCCGGCAGCCGGGTCTTCGGCGTAGAGGCGGACCTCGATCGAATGTCCCTGCGGCGCAGGCGGTTCCGGCGGCAGCTTCGCGCCTTGGGCGACGGAAAGCTGCAGCGCCACGAGGTCGAGGCCGGTGACGTTCTCGGTCACCGGGTGCTCCACCTGCAGGCGGGTGTTCATCTCCAGGAAGTAGAACCGCCCGTCCGGCCCGGCGAGGAACTCCACCGTGCCCGCGCCGACGTAGTCGATGGCCTGGGCGGCCTTGCGCGCCGCATCGAACAGCTCCGCGCGCATGGCGTCGTCGACGAACGGCGACGGCGCTTCCTCCACCACTTTCTGGTGCCGGCGCTGGATCGAGCACTCGCGCTCCCCCACCGCCCACACCGTGCCGTGGCTGTCGGCGAGCACCTGCACCTCGATGTGGCGGCCCGTCTCGAGGTAACGCTCGCAGAACACCGTCGGGTCTCCGAACGCGGAACCGGCCTCGGCCCGGGCGCTCTCGACAGCCTCGGCGAGCTCACTCAGCTCCCGGACCACCCGCATACCGCGACCGCCGCCACCGGCGGAAGCCTTGACCAGCAACGGCAGATCGGCGTCGCTGACTTGACCGGGGTCCAGTTCGGACAGCACCGGCACGCCGGCGGCGGCCATGATCCGCTTCGACTCCACTTTGGAGCCCATCGTCTCGATCGCGGCGGGCGGCGGGCCGACCCACGTGAGCCCGGCGTCGAGTACGGCCCGCGCGAACGCGGCATTCTCCGACAAGAACCCGTAGCCCGGGTGCACGGCGTCGGCGCCCGCGTCGGCCGCGGCCTTCACGATCAGCTCCGCACGCAGGTACGTCTCTCCCGGCGCGTCTCCCGGCAGCCGGACCGCGACGTCGGCCTCGCGCGTGTGCGGGGCCGCGGCGTCGGCGTCGGAGAACACAGCCGTCGTGCCGATACCGGCGTCGCGGCAGCTGCGGAACACACGGCGGGCGATCTCGCCGCGGTTGGCGACCAGCAGGTTGTGGATCACGACTGCACCCCTACATCCGGAAGACGCCGAAGCCACCCTCGGCGCCCTTCACTGGTCCATTGTGGATCGCCGACAGGCTCAAGCCGAGCACCGTGCGGGTGTCGCGGGGGTCGATGATGCCGTCGTCGTAGAGCATGCCCGAGAGGAACATCGGCATCGACTCGGCCTCGATCTGGTTCTCGACCATGGCGCGCATCGCCGCGTCGTTCTCCTCGCTGTACTCCTGTCCCCGGCTCGCCGCCGCGGCCCGCGCCACAATGGACAGCACGCCGGCCAGCTGCGCCGGGCCCATCACGGCCGACTTCGCACTCGGCCACGCGAACAGGAACCGCGGGTCGTAGGCGCGCCCGCACATGCCGTAGTGCCCGGCACCGTAGGACGATCCCATGAGGACGGACAGGTGCGGCACCTTCGAGTTCGACACGGCGTTGATCATCATCGCGCCGTGCTTGATGATGCCGCCCTGCTCGTACTCCTTGCCGACCATGTAGCCGGTAGTGTTGTGCAGGAAGACCAGCGGGGTGTCGATCTGGTTGGCCAGCTGGATGAACTGCGCGGCCTTCTGCGACTCCTCGCTGAACAGCACGCCCTGTGCGTTGGCGAGGATGCCGACGGGGTAACCGTGGATGTTCGCCCACCCGGTGGTCAGGCTCGACCCGTAGAGCGGCTTGAACTCGTCGAAGTCCGACCCGTCGACCACGCGGGCGATCACCTCGCGCGGGTCGAACGGCACCTTGAGGTCACTCGGCACGATGCCGAGCAGGTCCTCGGGATCGAACAGCGGCTCGGCGTACCCGGTCCGAGGCGCCGGCCCCTTTTTGTGCCAGTTGAGCCGCTTGATGATACTGCGGCCCAGCCGGATCGCGTCCTGCTCGTCGGCCGCGAGGTAGTCGGCCAGGCCCGACGTGCGGGCGTGCATTTCGGCGCCGCCCAGCGACTCGTCGTCGGACTCCTCGCCGGTAGCCATCTTCACCAGCGGCGGCCCGCCGAGGAACACCTTCGCGCGTTCCTTGACCATCACGACGTAGTCGGACATGCCCGGCAGGTACGCGCCGCCGGCGGTCGAGTTGCCGAAGACCAGCGCGACGGTGGGTACCTTCGCGGCCGAAGACCGCGTGAGGTCGCGGAAGATCCGCCCGCCGGGGATGAAGATCTCCTTCTGCGTCGGCAGGTCCGCGCCGCCGGACTCGACGAGGTTGATCACCGGCAGCCGGTTCTGCGCCGCGATGTCGGCCGCGCGGAAGCTCTTCTTGGTCGTCCACGGGTTGCTCGCGCCGCCCTTGACCGTCGGGTCGCTCGCGGAGATCAGGCACTCCACGCCCTCGACCACGCCGATGCCGGTGATCACACTCGCGCCCACGCGGTAGTCCGAGCCCCACGCGGCCAGCGGCGAGAGCTCCAGGAACGGCGAGTCCTCGTCGATCAGCAGCTCGATGCGTTCGCGCGCCAGGAGCTTGCCGCGCTTGCGGTGGCGCTCCACGTACTTCTCGCCACCGCCGGCCACGGCCTTGGCGTGCTCGGCGTCGATCTCGGCGAGCTTCTCGAGCATGGACTCGCGGTTCGCGGCGAACTCGCCGGCCCGTGTGTCCACGACAGACCTCAGTGCGGTCATGCGGTGTATCCCAATCGCTTCGCGGCCAGGCCGGTGAGGATCTCGGTGGAACCGCCGCCGATGCCGAGGATGCGGACGTCGCGGTAGTGCCGCTCCACTTCGGACTCGCGCATGTACCCGAGCCCGCCGTGCAGCTGCACCGCCTCGTTCACCACCCATTCGGCGGCTTCGACGGCGGTGTTCTTGGCGAAACAGGCTTCGGCGATCACTTCTTCGCCGGAGACGTGGCGCACGGCGGTCTGGCGCGTGTACGTGCGCGCGACGTCGGTCTTGCGCGCCATCTCGGTGAGCTTGTGCTGCACGACCTGGCGCGAGATGAGCGGCCGGCCGAACGTCTCCCGCAGCCGGCACCAGTCGAGCGTGAGGTCGAGCGCGCGCTGCGCGTGGGCGTAGGCCTGCACGGCGAGCGAAAGCCGCTCGGTCACGAACTGGGTGGCCACCTGCGCGAAGCCGCTGTTCGCGCCGCCCACGAGGTTCTCCACCGGCACCCGGACGTCCGCGTAGGACAGTTCGGCGGTGTCGGACGCGGCCCAGCCCATCTTCTCCAGCTTGCGCGACACCGTGAACCCGGGCGTGCCCCGTTCGACCACCAGCAGCGAGATGCCGTGCGCGCCCTCCCCACCCGTGCGGACGACCGTGGTCACGAAGTCGGCGCGGCAGCCTGAGGTGATGAACGTCTTGGCCCCGTTGACCACGTACTCGTCACCCTCGCGCACGGCGGTGGTGCGGATGCCGGCGACGTCGGACCCGCCGTCGGGCTCGGTGACGGCCAGCGAGCCGATCTTCGTGCCCGCGAGCGTCGGGCGCACCCAGCGTTCGACCTGCACCGGGTCCCCGGCCTCGGCGATGTGCGGCACGGCGATGCCGCACGTGAACAGCGACGCGAACAGGCCGCCGGAGCCGCCCGCGTAATGCATCTCCTCGGCGACCACGAGTGCGTCGAGGTAGTTGCCGTCGCCGCCGCCCACGGACTCGGGGAACGCGACGCCGAGCAGCCCGAGGTCCCCGGCCTTGCGGTGCAGCTCGCGCGGCAGCTCGCCCGCGCGTTCCCAGTCGTCTAGGTGCGGCAGCACGTCCTTCTCGACGAACCGCCGTACGGTCGCGCGCAGCTCCTTGCGCTCCGGCGTGGCGAACGGGTTCACGGTCACAGCAGCGCCTCCGGCACGTCGATCTCGCGCGCCCGCAGCCATTCGCCGAACGCTTTGGCCTGCGGGTCGAACCGCGCCTGCGAGGCCACGCCCTCGCCGAGGATGTCCTCGACCACGAAGTTCATCGCCCACAGGTTCGGCAGCAGGTGCCGGGTCACCGGCAGCTGGGCCGTCTCGGGCAGCAGGAGGCGGAACTCGGCGACGGTGAGCCGGTGCACGAGCCAGCGCCACGCTTCTTCCGAGCGCACCCAGACGCCGAGGTTGGCACTGCCGCCCTTGTCACCACTGCGCGCGCCGATCACGCGGCCGAGCGGGACGCGGCGGACCGGCCCGTCCGGCAACGGCTCGGGCAGCGCGGGTTCGTCCACTTCGGTCAGTGCGAGAGTCTTGGCGGACGGTGCTATGTCGACACGTCGACCATCAGTGAGCACCGCGATGTGCGGTACCTCGGCAGCGTCCACGAAGGCCGCCGAGTAGACGCCGTAGGGCGACGCGTCCGAAGGCGGAGCGGTCACGTGGAAGCCGGGGTAGCTCGCGAGCGCCAGCTCCACCGCCGCGCCGCTGAACGCGCGGCCGGCGATCTTCGGGTCCGCGTCCTTCACCGTGACGTGCAGCAGCGCGCTGGCTTGTTCCTCGGTGTCGGCGTCGCGGTGGTCCGTGCGCGCGAGCGTCCAGCGGACCTCGGCGGGCGGCTTGCGTTCGAGCGCCGTCTCCAGCTGCTCGCGCACGAGCGCGGCCTTCGCCTCGATGTCGAGGCCGGTGAGCACGAACGTGGTCTCGTTGCGGAACCCGCCGAGCCGGTTCAACGCGACCTTGAGCGTGGGCGGCGGGGCCTCGCCGGTCACGCCGCTGATGCGCACGCGGTCGGGGCCGTCCTCGGCGAGGGTCAGCGTGTCGAAGCGTGTGGTGACGTCGGGGTTCGCGTAGCGGGCGCCGGTGATCTCGTACAGCAGCTGCGCGGTGACCGTGCCCGTGTTCACGACCCCGCCGGTGCCGGGGTGTTTCGTGATGACGCTGGACCCGTCGGCGTGGATCTCGGCGATCGGGAACCCCGGCACGCCGATCGGCTGCTCGCGGAAGAACGCGTAGTTGCCGCCGGTCGCCTGCGCGCCGCACTCGATCACGTGCCCCGCGGCGACGGCGCCAGCCAGCGCGTCGTGGTCCTCGCGCGTCCAGCCGAAGTGCGCGGCGGCGGGCCCGACGATCACCGAAGCGTCGGTGACCCGGCCGGTCACGACCACGTCGGCGCCGGCGTTCAGGCACTCGACGATGCCCCACGCACCGAGATAGGCGTTGGCGGTCAACGGTTCCTTGAAGCCCAGTTCGTCGGCGCGCCCGATCAGGTCGTCACCCTCGACGTGCGCGATCCGCACGTCGACACCGAGCTTCGCGGCCAGCTCACGCAACGCCGTCGCCAGGCCCGCGGGGTTGAGGCCGCCCGCGTTGGCGACGATCTTCACGCCTTTTTCCTTGGCCAGCGCCAGATTCTCCTCCATCTGGCGCAAGAAAGTCTTGGCGTAGCCCCGTTCGGGGTCCTTCATCCGGTCGCGCCCGAGGATGAGCATGGTCAGCTCGGCGAGATAGTCGCCGGTGAGCACGTCGAGCGGGCCGCCGGTCAGCATCTCGCGTACGGCGGAGAACCGGTCGCCGTAGAAGCCCGACGCGTTCCCGATCCGGATCGGTGCCCGGTTCACGCGGCTCATGCGAACTGCCCCGGCTTCCGGCCGCCACCGGGTGGACCGGCGAACGCCTGCGCGATGGTGAGCCATTCTTCGACGTCGGCGCCGGTCGCGACCAGGTCCGTGTCCGCGAGGTGGCGCCGCTGCGTGATGACCAGGCAGAAGTCCACGGCGCTGCCGGTGAGCCGCTGCTCGGCGTCCTCGGGCCCGAACGCCCACGTCGTGCCGTCCGGCGAGGCCAGCTCCACGCGGAACTCCACGGGAGGCGGCGCCAGGGAGTTGAGCTTGAAGGCGAAGTCCCGCGTGCGCGTGCCGAAGCGCGCGATGTGCCACAGCCGGCCGGTCGGCTCGCGGGCCAGCCCCAGCGCGTCGAACACGTCCTGGCCGTGGGCCCAAGTCTCCATCATCCGAGCGGTGGCCATGGACGCGGCGCTCATCGGCGGGCCGTACCACGGCAACTTCTGTCCGGCCGGCACGGCGGCGAGCGCTTCGGACAGCGCCGCCCGCCCGGCGCGCCATTGCGCGAGCAGCTCCTCCGGCGGCGTGGCGGCGCCTTCCTCGGCGGCGAGGTCGACGTAGTTCTCCCCCACGCTCAGCAGGTGCTCGACCTCGGCTTGCCACTCCTCGGGCCGGGCCGCGGCGATCAGCGCCTTCGAGTCCGTCCAGGCCAGGTGCGCGATCTGGTGCGCGACGGTCCACCCTTCCGCCGGCGTCGGCCTGACCCACCCCTCGGGCGGCAGCCCGGCCACCACGTCGTCGATCGCCTGCGATTCGGCCGCCAGATCCCCGAGGATCACGCCGAGATCAGCCATCCTGCGCCTCCATGCGTCCTCTTGTAAGCACTACGCGCTCAGGCCCACCCTCGCACCCCGACCGAGGAAAAATCAAGCGCGCCTGATTGTTTCCTGCCCGATCGAGCGCGGAGCCACTATTGACGCATTGCCAGTAGAACACCGTTGTCCTACCGTTCCAGCCATGAGCTCCTACGCGGACATCACCTACGAGGTCGCCGAGCGGATCGCGACGGTCAAGCTGAACCGGCCCCAGGCGCGCAACGGCTACACCGTGCGGATGGCCGACGAGCTGAGTGACGCCATGGACCGCGCCGACCGCGACGAGGACGTGCGCGTGGTCGTGCTCACCAGTACCGGCAAGGACTTCTCCGTGGGGGCCGACCTCTCGTCCGGCGGGTTCGACTTCGAACTCGGCGAGGGCCCTCCCGACGGCTGGCAGGAGCCGGCGGGCCGCTGCTCCAAGCGGATCTTCACGATGAACAAGCCCGTGATCGCCGCCCTGCGCGGCGCGGCGGTGGGCGGCGGGATCACGATCACGCTCTCCTGCGACTACCGATTGGCCGCCGACGACTCGAAGTTCGGCTTCGTGTTCACCCGCCGCGGGATCTACCCCGAAGGCGGGTCCGCGTGGTTCCTCCCCCGGCTCGTCGGCATGGGCACGGCCGTGGACTGGATGGTGAGCGGACGCGTCTTCGGCGCCGAAGAGGCGTTGCGGAAGGGGCTGGTGCACAGCGTCCACCCGCCGGAGGCCGTGCTGGACAAGGCTTACGAGCTCGCGCGCGACCTCGTGGCCGGTACCGCGCCCGTGTCGGTCGCCGTCACGCGCCAGCTGCTGTACCGGATGGCGTCGGCCCCGTCGCCGTTCGAGGTGCACGAGGTCGACTCGAAGCTGATCGGCGGATTGGCGACCAATCCGGACGCGGTCGAAGGCGTGTTGTCGTTCCTGCAGAAACGCCCACCGGAGTTCAAGCTCCGCGTCGACCACGACCTGCCGGACCACCTGCCCTGGATCGAGGAATGACCACCTACCCGCCCGAACCGTGGCACCTCGCGGGCCAGGCGCAGCTGTCCGTGTGGCTGCTCCCGGCCGGCAAACTGCCGGAACTGCCCGAAGGCGTCGAACCCGTCACCACCGGCGGCCAAGCAGCGGTGTTCACCGCGTGGATCGGCTACCGCGCGCCCGGACAGCTGAGCTACCACGAGCTGCTCGCCGCTGTTGCCGTGCGCGGCGGCCTCACCGCGTCGATCACCGACATCTGGGTCGACAGCGAGGCCTCGCTCGCGGGCGGACGCGAGCTGTGGGGCATCCCGAAGGACCTCGCGACACTCGAGTTCAGCGGCGACCGTGAGTTCACCGCGGCCACCGGCGACGACTGGATCGCCACCGCCGCGTTCTCCCGCCGCGCCGGGCTGCCGGCCGCGCTGCCCGCGCGGTTCGAGATCGCGCAGACGCTCGGCGGGCGGCTCAAGCGCAGCCTGGTCACGTCGCGTGCGAAGCCGCACGCGGCCGCCGCCGACTGGTCCGTGAACCCCACCGGACCGCTCGGCTTCCTGGCCGGACGTCGCCCGATCGTGAGCGCGAGCCTGCGCGACTTCACCCTCCTCTTCGGCGGCTGAACCGCCCCGACCAGCCGCTCTGAGTGATCGACTAACCCGCGAGGGTGAGCCCGCGACACGCCACCCCTTGGGGCACGTGCGAGCCCGAACCCCTAGATGTAGTCTCTGTGGACCGGCAGCCCCCAGCGACGGGGAGACCGCTCAGGAAGGGCAGCCGGGCCGATTTGAGAAACAGCAGCGCACGGCCTTGTGAGGCCGTGCGCCGATGAAGCGCGCCCATTTTCGACTTCGTTGGAGACCCGCATGTCAGTGGAAACCGGTCAGCGTCCGCCCTCGTCGGCGGACTCGGCTCCGAGCGCGGTCCGCGTGATCCGGCGCGACGGCAGTGTGTCGCCGTTCGACGCCGGCAAGATCAGCGTGGCCCTCACCAAGGCCTTCCTCGCCGTGGAGGGCGGCGACGCGGCCGCTTCCTCGCGCGTGCACCACGTCGTCGCCGAGCTGACCGAGCAGGTCGAGGCTTCCCTGCTGCGCCACGCCGGCCCCGAGCCCGCCCTGCACATCGAGCAGATCCAGGACCTCGTCGAGCTCGCCCTGATGCGCGGTGAGCACCACAAGGTCGCCCGCGCTTACGTGCTCTACCGCGAGGAGCGGTCGAAGGCCCGCGATGCCGCCACGCCGGCGCCCGCCGAGGCCGCGATCAGCGTCAAGGGCACCGACGGCTCGCTGCGGCCGCTCGACTGGGCCCGCGTGTCCCACGTGGTGGGCGAGGCCGTGGCCGGGCTCGAGGACGTGTCCGCCGAGCCGGTGCTGGCCGAGGCCAAGCGCAACCTCTACGACGGCATCAGCGCCGACGAGCTCGCGCTCGCGCAGATCATGGCCGCCCGCGTGCTCGTCGAGCAGGAGCCGAACTACTCGTACGTGAGTGCGCGGCTCCTGCTGGACAAGCTGCGCGGAGAGGCCCTGAGCTACCTCGCCGGCCGCGCGCGCCTGGCCAGCCAGGACGAGATGACCGCCGAGTACCCCGCGTACTTCCGCGCCTACCTGCGCCGCGCGGTCGAGCTGGAGCTCGTCGACGGCGAGCTGCTCACGTTCGACCTCGACAAGATCACCGCGGCCATCCACGCCGAGCGTGACCTGGACTTCGGGTTCCTGGGCCTGCAGACGCTGTACGACCGGTACTTCCAGCACCACAACGGCACGCGCTTCGAGCTGCCGCAGGCGTTCTTCATGCGCGTGGCCATGGGCCTGGCCATCCGCGAGGACGACCGCGAAGCCCGCGCGATCGAGTTCTACGAGCTGCTCTCCACGTTCCACTTCATGGCCTCGACGCCGACGCTGTTCAACTCGGGCACCACGCGCGCCCAGCTCTCGTCGTGCTTCCTGACCACTGTGGACGACGACCTGGACTCGATCTTCCAGGCGTACAAGAACAACGCGCTGCTGGCCAAGTACTCGGGCGGCCTCGGCAACGACTGGACCCCGGTGCGCGGCCTCGGCGCCCACATCAAGGGCACCAACGGCCAGTCGCAAGGTGTCGTGCCGTTCCTCAAGATCGCCAACGACACCGCCGTCGCCGTGAACCAGGGCGGCAAGCGCAAGGGCGCGGCGTGCGCGTACCTCGAGACGTGGCACGTGGACATCGAGGAATTCCTCGACCTGCGCAAGAACACCGGTGACGACCGCCGCCGCACGCACGACATGAACACGGCCAACTGGGTGCCGGACGAGTTCCTGCGCCGCGTGGAGGCCGACGCGCAGTGGACCCTGTTCTCCCCCAACGAGACGCCGGACCTGCACGACCTCTACGGCAACGCGTTCGCCGAGCGCTACCGCGAGTACGAGGCCGCCGCCGACCGCGGCGAGATCAAGGTCTTCCGCCGCCTGCGCGCCGTCGACCTGTGGCGCCGCATGCTGACGATGCTGTTCGAGACCGGCCACCCGTGGATCACGTTCAAGGACCCGTGCAACCTGCGCTCGCCGCAGCAGCACGTCGGCGTGGTGCACTCCTCGAACCTGTGCACCGAGATCACGCTGAACACCAACATCGACGAGGTCGCGGTCTGCAACCTCGGCTCGGTGAACCTGCTCAAGCACGTGACGCCCGCGGGCCTCGACACGAAGCGCCTCGAGAAGACCGTGCGCACCGCCGTGCGCATGCTCGACAACGTGATTGACATCAACTTCTACACGATCCCGGAGGCGCGCCGCTCCAACCTGCGCCACCGCCCGGTGGGCCTGGGCATCATGGGCTACCAGGACGCGCTGTTCGAGATCGGCGTTCCGTTCGCTTCGCAGGAGGCGGTGAAGTTCGCCGACCTGAGCATGGAGCACGTGTCCTACTACGCGATCTCCGCGTCGACCGACCTCGCCGAGGAGCGCGGCCAGTATCAGACGTTCGAGGGTTCGCTGTGGAGCCGCGGCATCCTGCCGATCGACTCGATGCAGCTGCTGATCGACGCGCGCCAGGGCGACGCCCTCGCCGTCGACACCTCCACGACGCTGGACTGGGCGCCGCTGCGCGAGCGAGTGAAGACCGTCGGCATGCGCAACTCCAACGTGATGGCGATCGCGCCGACCGCGACGATCTCCAACATCTCCGGCGTCGGCCAGTCGATCGAGCCGCTGTTCCAGAACCTGTACGTGAAGTCGAACATGTCGGGCGACTTCACCGTGGTGAACCCGCACCTGGTCAAGAGCCTCAAGGCCCGCGGTCTGTGGGACGAGGTCATGGTCAGCGACCTGAAGTACTTCGACGGCAGCCTCGGCCAGATCGACCGCGTGCCGGACGACCTCAAGGCGCTCTACGCCACCGCGTTCGAGATCGAGTCGAAGTGGATCGTGGACGCGGGCTCGGTCCGGCAGAAGTGGATCGACCAGGCGCAGTCGCTGAACCTCTACATCGCGGCGCCGAGCGGGCGCAAGCTCGACGAGCTGTACCGCTACGCGTGGCACAAGGGCCTCAAGACCACGTACTACCTGCGCGCGCAGTCGGCGACGCACGTGGAGAAGAGCACCCTGCGCGGCACCGACGGCAAGCTGAACGCGGTCTCGGCCGCCCCGGCCGCCGCCGCTGCTCCGGCCTCGACGCCGGTCCCGGCGACTGCGCCCGTGCCGTCGCCCTCGGCCGCTGTCCCGGCGAGCCCCGCCGCGGCCGTGCCCGCCGCGGTCCCGGCCGCCAAGCCCGCCGAGCCGAAGGAAATGCCGAAGGTCGACGACATCGACTTCGTCGCCACCGAAGGCGCCGCCTGCCGCATCGACGACCCCGACTGCGAAGCCTGCCAGTGACCTCCTCGCCGGCGGTGCGACCGGCGCGAACCGGCCGCACCGCCGGCGAGCCTTTTCTTGGAGCCTCTTGATGACCAACGTGGAGACCACGGACGCCACCGGCCTCGGCGAGATCGAGGTCGGCGCCGCCCGGATCAACGTCGACGACAAGCGCATGATCAACGCGCGCGCAGACGTGAACCAGCTGCTGCCCATGAAGTACCGCTGGGCGTGGGACAAGTACCTCGCCGCATGCAACAACCACTGGATGCCGACCGAGGTCGCCATGCAGGCCGACATCGCGCTGTGGAAGTCGCCTGACGGCCTGACCGAGGACGAGCGCCAGATGCTCAAGCGCAACCTCGGCTTCTTCGCCACCGCGGAGTCGTTGGTGGCCAACAACATCGTGCTCGCCGTGTACCGCCAGATCACCAACCCCGAGTGCCGTCAGTACCTGCTGCGCCAGGCGTTCGAGGAAGCCGTGCACACGCACACCTTCCAGTACATCTGCGAAAGCCTCGGCCTGGTCGAGGGCGAGCTGTTCAACATGTACCGCGAGGTGCCGTCCATCTCCGAGAAGGACGCGTGGGCGCTCAAGTACACGCAGAACCTCGAGAACCCGGACTTCGAGACCGGCACGCCGGAGGCCGACCAGGCGTTCCTGCGCGACCTCGTGGCGTTCTACGTGATCTTCGAGGGCATGTGGTTCTACACCGGCTTCGCGCAGATCCTCTCGCTCGGGCGCCGCAACAAGATGGTCGGCATCGCCGAGCAGTACCAGTACATCCTGCGTGACGAGTCGATCCACCTGAACTTCGGCATCGACTGCATCAACCAGATCAAGATCGAGAACCCGCACCTGTGGACCGAAGAGTTCCAGGCGGAGATCCGGCAGATGCTGCAGGACGCGTGCGAGCTGGAAGTCCGCTACGCGCGCGACACCATGCCGCGCGGCATGCTGGGCCTCTCGGCGCAGCTATGCGAGCAGTACATGCACTTCATCACCGACCGGCGCGCCCAGCAGATCGGCCTCGCGCCGATCTTCGGGGAGACGGAGAACCCGTTCCCGTGGATGTCGGAGGCGATGGACCTGAAGAAGGAGAAGAACTTCTTCGAGACCCGCGTGATCGAGTACCAGTCGGGCGGCGCGCTGGACTGGGATTGATCACAGCGGACTGATCCCGGACTCTGGGACCGGGGCGCGGCTTGTGCCGCCCGCAACCCCGACCCGCTAGGCTCGGCCACGCCACAGGTTCGCCAGGGCGTGGCCGGGCTTTTTTCGGTCGTGCCGGTGAGGCAACAGGGAATCCGGTGTGAATCCGGGACTGCCCCGCAGCGGTGAGTGGGAAC
Source organism: Amycolatopsis sp. NPDC051372 (assembly GCF_040682095.1). Classification (NCBI taxonomy): domain Bacteria; kingdom Bacillati; phylum Actinomycetota; class Actinomycetes; order Pseudonocardiales; family Pseudonocardiaceae; genus Amycolatopsis; species Amycolatopsis sp. NPDC051372. The sequence goes on along the minus strand of NZ_JBFBAF010000010.1, from coordinate 210,621 downwards.
GAAAGCCGTCACCACGATTTCGTGGTCAAGCACTGGGCGCGAGCCTGGGAAGCGACGGCGAGTAGGCGCGAGGTCGACGCCCACGAGTCCGAAGACCTGCCCGTGGCACGTGCGCCGACGGCGTGCGTGAGTCCGGGCCCCGTGGGACACGGCCTGACCGAACGCGGCTCTCGCGTGTCCGGGCTCGTTGGCGAGCTCGCGAGGAGAGAGCCTGTGACCACCATCGGCACCACCATCCTGGGATACCCGCGCATCGGCCCGGCCCGGGAGCTCAAGCGCGCCCTGGAGCGCTGTTGGGCGGGCACCACCGGCGAAGCGGAGTTGCTCGCCACCGGCCGCGAACTGCGCGCACGGACCTGGTCGCGACTGCGCGACGCCGGGCTGGAGTCGATCCCGTCCGGCACGTTCTCGCACTACGACCACGTGCTCGACACCGCCGAGCTGTTCGGCGCGCTGCCGGAGCGCTTCACGCGCCTCGGCCTCTCATCGCTGGACACGTACTTCGCCGCCGCGCACGGCGTACAGGACGAGCCGGCGCTCGAAATGACGAAGTGGTTCGACACCAACTACCACTACCTCGTGCCCGAACTGGGCCCCGGCTCGCGCTTCACGCTGTCGTGCACGAAGCCCCTCGACGAGGTGCGCGAGGCCCGGGAGCTGGGGATCGAGACGCGGCCGGTACTCGTCGGGCCGGTCACGTTCCTGCTGCTCAGCAAGGCGACACAACCGGATTTCGCACCGTTGGAGCTGCTCGACGAGCTACTGCCCGCATACGCGGAGCTGCTCGCCGCGCTGAAGGCCGAGGGCGTCGAGTGGGTGCAGCTCGACGAGCCGGCGTTCGCCGGTGACCGCACCACGAAGGAGCTCAACGCGCTGACCCGCGCGTACCACGTGCTGGCCAAGGCCGAGGACCGGCCGAAGCTGCTCGTCGCCGGGTATTTCGGCGGGCTCGGCCGCGGGCTGGGCGTGCTGGCCCGCTCCCCCGTTGAGGCGCTGGCCGTGGACCTCGTCACCGACGAGTCCTTTGTGGACGCTGTGGCCGCGGAAGGCGCGTTGCGCGACAAGGAGGTGCTCGCCGGCGTCGTCGACGGGCGCAACGTGTGGCGCACCGACCCGGACCGGGCGCTGGAACGCGCCGCGCGGCTGGCCGGCACCGCGCGGCACGTGAGCGTCTCGACGTCGTGCTCGCTGCTGCACGTGCCCTACGACGTCGAGGCCGAGACCCTCGATTCACGACTCGGGAGCTGGCTCGCGTTCGCCGACCAGAAGGTCGCGGAGGTCGTGCTGCTCGGGCGGGCGCTGCGCGGCGAGCCGGTGGACCTGTCGGCGGCGCGGGCGGCCGTCACTGACCGCGCGACAAACCCGGCGGACGCGGCCGTGGGCAAGCGGCTGACGGCGCTGAAGCGCGAGGACGCCGTGCGGGAGCCGTACGAGCAACGGGCGGCCGTGCAACAGGAATCCCTCGGCCTGCCGCCACTGCCGACCACCACGATCGGCTCGTTCCCGCAGACCACCGACGTCCGCAAGGCGCGCGCCGCCCACCGTGCAGGCACGCTCGACGAAGCCGCGTACGTGGCCCAGATGCACGCCGAGATCGACCGCGTGGTGCGGCTACAGGAGGAGCTGGGCCTCGACGTGCTGGTGCACGGCGAGCCCGAGCGCAACGACATGGTGCAGTACTTCGCCGAGCAGCTCGCCGGGTTCGCCTCGACCGAGCACGGCTGGGTGCAGTCCTACGGCTCGCGCTGCGTCCGCCCGCCGATCCTCTACGGCGACGTCTCGCGCCCGCGGCCGATGACCGTGCCGTGGGCGCGGTACGCGCAAAGCCGCACGGACAAGCCGATCAAGGGCATGCTCACCGGCCCGGTCACGATCCTCGCGTGGTCGTTCGTGCGCGACGACCAGCCGCTCGCGGACACCGCCCTCCAGGTCGCGTTCGCGATCCGCGACGAGGTGGCCGACCTCGAAACCGCGGGCGTGCGCGTGATCCAGGTCGACGAGCCGGCCGTGCGCGAGCTGCTGCCGCTGCGCGCGGCCGGGCGCGAGTCCTACTTCGACTGGGCGGTGCGGGCGTTCCGCGTCGCGACGGCCGGAGCCGCCGAGGGCACCCAGATCCACACGCACATGTGTTATTTCGGAGTTCGGCGAGGTGCTCTCGGCGATCGACGGCCTCGACGCCGACGTGACCAGCATCGAAGCCGCGCGCTCGAAGATGGAGGTGCTCGCCGACCTGTCGGCCGGCGGGTTCGCGCGCGGCGTCGGCCCCGGCGTCTACGCCATCCACTCGCCCCGCGTGCCGGGCGTCGAGGAGGTCGCGGACCTGCTGCGCACGGCGGTCGCCGCCATGCCGGCGCACCGGCTGTGGGTGAACCCCGACTGCGGCCTCAAGACGCGCCGCTACGCCGAGGTGGAGCCCGCGTTGCGCCACCTCGTCGCGGCGGCCCGCCAGGTCCGCGCCGAGCAGGACTGAACAACCCGTAGATCCGGTGCCGGGCGGCGCGAACCACCGCCCGGCACCGATCTACGTCAAGGATCACCCGGATGGAGCCGGCCGAAGGTATTGTCATTCGGTCAACAGCGCGGCACGGTGGAGGTCGGACCGGGGTTCCGCCAGCGAAGGCAGGTCGCCATGACGAGCGCAGTCGGCAAAGTCGGCAAGGTCGGCAAGGTCGCCGAGAGCCTGCGTGAGCGCGTGCCCACGCTCACGTCCATGCCGCTGCCCCGCACCGTCGACCAGCGCTGGCAAGCGGCCACCTACCCAGTGCGCGAACTCGCGGCGCCACCCGCGGGTAGCGGCCTGAAGCCGGTGCTCGGCGACGACGGCCCGCCGGTCGTGGGCCACGCGCTGGAGATGATGCGCTTCGGCCTGGACTTCAGCTTCAGCCGCTACGAGAAGTACGGTCCCGTCTCGTGGATGGGTGGCTTCGGCCGCCGGATCGTCTCGCTGTCCGGCCCCGAGGCCACGCAGATCGCCCTGGTGAACAAGGACAAGGCGTTCTCGCAGGAGGGCTGGAAGTTCTTCATCGAGAAGTTCTTCGACCGCGGCCTCATGCTGCTCGACTTCGGCGAGCACCACCTGCACCGGCGGATCATGCAGAGCGCGTTCACGCGCGAGCGGCTCGTCGGCTACGTCGGGCAGATGGGCCCGGCCCTGCGCGCCGGCGTCGAGGCGTGGCCCGGCGGCACGCGGCCGCGGCTGTACTGGGCGCTCAAGCAGCTCACCCTCGACGTGGCGACGCGCGTGTTCATGGACATGCACTCGCCCGGCGACGCGATGCGGATCAACCGCGCGTTCGTGAACACCGTGCGCGCGGGCACGGCGCTGGTGCGCTACCCCGTGCCCGGCGGCCGCTGGTCCGCCGGCCTGCGCGGCCGGCGGCTGCTGGAGCGCTACTTCGGCGAGACCCTGCCGGAAAAGCGCCGCGCGGGCGGCGACGACCTGTTCGCCGCGCTCTGCACCGCCACCACCGAGGACGGCGACCGGTTCACCGACGCGGACATCGTGAACCACATGATCTTCCTGATGATGGCGGCGCACGACACCACGACCATCACCAGCAGCGCCATGGCCTACTACCTGGCCAAGCACCCGGAGTGGCAGGAACGCGCCCGCGCGGAGTCGCTCGCGCTCGGCGACGACGTGCCGGACATCGAGGCGCTGGAAAGCCTGGAAACGCTCGACCTCGTGATGAAGGAATCACTGCGACTGCGGGCCCCGGTGCCGTCGATGGCCCGCAAGACCACCAAGGACACGGAGGTGCTCGGTCACTTCATCCCCGAAGGCACGCTCGTCGGCGTCTCGCCGACGCTGAACCACTTCACCCCCGACTGCTGGACCGACCCGATGCGCTTCGACCCCGAGCGGTTCGCCGAGCCGCGGCGCGAGGACAAGTCGCACCGGTTCGCGTGGATGCCGTTCGGCGGCGGCGCGCACAAGTGCATCGGGCTGCACTTCGGCAGCCTCGAGGTCAAGGCGCTGATGCACGAGATGCTGCGGACTTTCCGCTGGTCCGTGCCCCAGGACTACACCGCACGCTGGGACTACGTGTCATTGCCGGTCCCCGCCGACGGACTGCCGGTGCGCCTCGAATGGAAAAACACGTTCGAGCACTCAAGGTGACATCACGTCACCATTTGTGTATGGGTCGTCACTCGTTCAGCCGGTAGACACCCCGTTTCGCGCATGATGCCGTGGCATCACTCACGGCCAACTCATACCTAGTGTGGGTCCCTGAACCTTCACACCGGGTCTGAGCTGGCTTTTGTCCGCGCATGAAGAGGTGGAGTGTGCCTGAGCCTGGTGCCGCGCCAGGGTTGGTCGATGTCGCGCGCAAGTTCGCGACGACGCTGACCGACACGAAAGGAGTAACGCTTCCGCCCGCGGAATTGGAGCGTCTCCTGCTCTCCTTCGCCCAGGAGGTCGCGGAGTTCGCGACCCCCGCGTACGAAGCCGCCGTCCTGCGCTTCACCACGCTCTTCTCCACCGCCCCGATCGGGATCGCGCTCGCCGACCCCTCCGGCGTGATCATGGAGGTCAACCTCGCGCTGGCCAAGCTGCTCGGCTCGACCCAGGATCGGCTCAGGGGCAGGCACCTCGCAGACCTGGCCGCCACCGAGCACGGCGCCACGCGGATCCGCGCCGGCCTCGAACGCCTCATCACCACCGACATCGGCAAGGTCACCGAGCGCGGCATCCGCCTCGACCACAGCGAGGACGGCGGCCTCACCACCAACGTCACGCTCGCGTGGCTGCCCGGCGACCGGCCCGACACCCACTTCCCGGTGCTGATGGCGGCCGACGCCGACGACCTGCACCTGCTCGGCGAACGCCTGATGCACCAGAACGTGCACGACCCGCTCACCGGTCTGCCGAACTCGCAGGCGTTCACCACCCGCGTCGAGGCCGCGCTCACCGCGCCCCGCACCGAGCAGATCGCGCTGGTGTACCTCGACCTCGACGGCTTCAAGGTGATCAACGACGGCCTCGGCGCGGGTGTCGGCGACGAGGTGCTGAAAGAGGTCGCGAGCAAGCTGTCGGCGGTCTTCACCGGGCACCACGACGGGTACGTCGCCCGCCTGTCCGGCGACGGGTTCGCCGTGCTGCTGCGCGGCGAGGACCTCACACGGCAGCACGTGGTGAACCTCGTGGACCGCGCGCTGGAGGACCTCAACGAGCCGGTCTACCTGGGTGGCCACGGGATCGGGGTGAGCGCGAGCGTCGGCATCGTCGTGGGCGCGTGCCGCGACGGCGGGCACATCGAGCTGCGCCGGGCCGCGGAACTCGCGCTGCACCGGGCGAAGGAACACGGCAAGGCGAAGTGGATGCTGTTCGACCCGGACGAGGACGCACGCGACCGCAGTCGCTACCAGCTCGGCGCAGTGATCGCGGGCGCGCTGGAGAACGGTGAGTTTTCCCTGATCTACCAGCCCACCGTGAAACTCGCGAAGCCCGACGAGATCGCGGCCGTGAACGCCGGCCTGCGGTGGAACCACCCGGAGAAGGGCGAGCTCGACTCCGAGGACTTCTACCCGCTGGCGCAGTCCACCGGCATGACGGTGCCGCTCGGCAAGTGGCTGCTCGCCGAGTCGCTGGCGGCCACGGCGCGCTGGCGCGAGCGGTTCGGCGACGCCGCGCCCGACGTCTGCATCCGGCTGCCGAAGCGCCTCGCCGGTGACGACGAGCTCGTGATGCTGGTCAAGGAGCAGCTCGACCGCCACGACCTGCCGGCCCGTGCGCTGCGCCTGTGCACCGACCGCGAGTCGATGTTCGACGACAACGGCGAGGTGCACGACTCGTTCACCGTGCTCGCCGACCTCGGCGCCCAGCTCGTGCTCACGATCTCCGGCTCAGCGGACCTCGAGCTCATCCCCCGCCACAGCCTGCCCATTCGGCACGTCATCCTCAGCGGCCCGGTCGTCGACGCGCTCGCCGACGGCGCCGCGGAGGCCGACATGCGCCACCTTCGTCAGCTGGTCGAGCGCGGCAAGGAGCTCAACCTGCGCATCGGCGCCGAAGGGGTACGAAGCGCAGAGCACGCGGCGCGGCTGCGCCAGCTCGGCGTGCTCGCCGCGCGTGGTTCGTTCGTCGCCGACTCGGCCACGGGCGACGAAGTGGACGAGATGATCGAGCGCCACGCGGGCTGACCCGTCCACCTGCGGCGCGGCCGGCGAACACCGAGGAGGATCATCTCCCGCGGACCCGACCGAAAGGACCCCGATGGACACCGGCGACCTCGCGCCCGACTTCACCCTCTCCGACGACCAGGGCGACGACCGCACATTGTCGGACTTTCTGACGTCCGGCCCCGTCGTGCTGTTTTTCTACCCCGCCGCCATGACGAGCGGCTGCACCGCCGAGAGCTGCCACTTCCGCGACCTGGCCGCAGAGTTCGCCGAGGTGGGCGCCCAGCGCGTGGGCATCAGCCCGGACGCCGTGGCCAAGCAGCGGGAATTCTCCGCCGCCAACGGGTTCGACTACCCGCTTTTGTCCGATGTGGACGGTGTGGTGGCGAAGCAGTTCGGCGCGTGGCGCAAGTTCATCCCGCTGCACACCAAGCGCACCACGTTCGTCATCGACACCGACCGGCGCGTGCTCGACGTGATCAAGAGCGAGCTGAACTTCACCGCCCACGCGGACCGCGCGTTGAAGGTGCTGCGCGAGCGCAAAAACGTCTCCTGAGACTTTCCTTGCCCGGCAAGGATTCCCGGTCAGCCCGGCCGCTGGATGCGCCACACGAAGTCGTTGCCCGAGCACCCCGGGGCCAGCGCGTCGGAGGCGGCTTCCTTGTGGTGCAAGGTGAAACCCAGCCGGGCCGGGATCGCGCCGCTCTTCGTGTTCAGCTCGTCGTGGAGGATGTCAACGTGGGGCGCGCCCAGGCGCCAGGCCTCGGCGACGAGCAGGGCGGTCGCGCGCGTGGCGAAGCCGCGGCCAGTGCACGGCTTCGCCAGCCAGTAGCCGATCTCGCGGCCGTCGTCGCGGCGCATCAGGCCGCAGCCGCCGGCCAGCGTGCCGTCGGCGGTGTGGATGCCGTACTCCCGCGCCTCACCCGACTCCCAGCGTTCGGCCGTGCCGGTGAGGAACTCCGTGCCTTCGGCCGGACCGTAGCCGTCGGTGGCCCAGACGAGCCACGCGCCGATGTGCTCGCGGGACGCCGAGACCGTGTCCACGAGCACGTCGAGGTCTTCGGAGCGCCAGCGGTTGAGGGTGACCACGCCGTCGGTGAGGGTGTCCATGTCCTCATGGTGGCACCGCAACAGCATTGCGACATCAAAATAACGCTGGGGCCCGCCGTTTTCCGGCGGGCCCCAGCGGTCGATGCTGCTGAGCGGTGCTAGTTGACGACGGCGGTGGGCGGCACCGGGGTGTCGTTCTTCAGCGCGTCGAACAGCAGCGCCGACTTCGTCTTGTCCCAGTGCTCGGCCGAGCCGTCGGTGACCGGCACCGTGCCGGTGAGCACGCCGTCGGACGAGATGCCGCGCATCGCGATCGCCAGGCCGGCCAGGTTGTGCACGTGATCACCCGAGTCCATCGTCAGCGCGTCGGGCGCCGAGGACAGCAGCGGGAAGAAGTCGAACGGGTTCAGCAAGGTCCCCGGGCTCGCGATCTGGCTCACGAGAGCGCCGATGAACTTGCGCTGGTTGGCCACGCGGTCGAGGTCCGAGCGCGGGGTCGCGCTGCTGTGGCGCATGCGGACGAACCCGAGCGACTCGCGCCCGTCCAGCGTCTGGCAGCCGGCCTTGATGTCGATGTTGGTGAACGTGTCGTGCATTTCCTTGTCCACGCACATGTCGACCCCGCCGATCGCGTCGACGATGTTCGCGAACCCGCCGAAGCCGATCTCCGCGTAGTGGTCCATGCGCAGGCCGGTGGCGCCTTCCACGGTCTTCACCAGCAGCGCGGGGCCGCCGAGCGAGAACGCGGCGTTGATCTTGTTCGTGCCGTGGCCCGGGATCTTCACCTGCGAGTCGCGCGGCAGGCTCAGCAACGTCGGCTTTGTGTCGTTGTCCGGGATGTGCGCGATCATGATCGTGTCGGTGCGCTGCCCGCCGCCGGCCGCCGCGACGTCACCGGTCGCCAGGCGTTCCTCGTCCGCGGCCGAGAGCCCGTCGCGGCTGTCGGAGCCCACGATCAGCCAGTTGGTTCCCGACGCGGCAGCGGGACGGCCGTCGTAGTCGGCCAGTGCGTCGACCCGGTTGATGGAGAACTCCAGGTACGCCCAGATCCCGCCCAGGAACACGACGAAGAGCAGCACCAAGGTCATCAGGACCTTGCCGAAGCTCCACCGGCGACGCCGGCGCGGAGCCGGTCCGGGTGGCGGGGCCTGCCGGGGCGGGGCATGCCGGGGCGGTGCTGGCGGCGGGGGCACGGGAGCCTCGCCGCGCGAGCCCATCGGTCTGGTTCGCGCGTCGTACGGGCTGCTGCTCGTGCCCGGCAGCGGCATCATCTGTGCCCGCTGATGCTGCCGCGGGCGTGCGGCGGGCTGCGGTGGCCGGGGCGGCACCCGCCGCCTGCCGTCGTCGCCTCCGTACGTCATTGGCTTTCACCCAATCCCCGAATCCGGCAAAACTCGTGCGGCCCAGTGAACCGCACGTCCTCCAACAAAGGACGTGCGGCACCTGGTGCAGGTTCATCCGGCGAGGAACGGCCTGCTCAGCGGGGGTCGGCGAACCCGAACTGGTGTACCTTGATGTGCCCCGAACGGAACCCGGCCTCCGAATAGGCGAGGTAGAACTCCCACATCCGGTGGAACACGTCGTCGAAGCCGAAGCCGCGGATGTCGTCCCAGCGCTGGTGGAACCGCTCGCCCCAAAGCTTGAGCGTGCGCGCGTAGTCCTGGCCGAACTCGCGCATCCCGGCCAGCTTCAGGCGGGTGTTGTCGCGCATGCCGTCCTCGATCGCCTGCACCGACGGGATGATGCCGCCCGGAAAGATGTACTTGTGGATCCAGCTGTACGACCTGGCCGCAGCCAGCATCCGGTCGTGGTCCATCGTGATGGCCTGCAGGCCGAAGCGCCCGCCCGGGCGCAGCCGCTTGCCGATCGTGGCGAAGAACGTGGGCCAGTAGGACTGCCCGACGGCCTCGATCATCTCCACGCTCACCACGGCGTCGTACTGGCCCGTGGCGTTGCGGTAGTCGCACAGCTGCACGTCGATGCGGTCGGAAAGGCCCGCCTCGGCGATCCGCGCGTCGGCCAGCACCTTCTGCTCCTGCGAGATGGTCAGCGACGTCACCTTCGCGCCGCGAGAGGCCGCGCGGATCGACAGCTCGCCCCAGCCGGTGCCGATCTCCAGCACCTCGCTGCCCTCGCGCACGCCCGCGTAGTCCAGCACGCTGTCGAGCTTGCGGTGCTGGGCCTGCGTCAGGCTGTCGCCCGGGCCGAACAGCGCCGAGGAGTACATCATCGACTCGTCGAGGAACGCGCTGAACAGGTCGTTGGACAGGTCGTAGTGCCGGTGGATGTTCGACCGCGACCCCTCGATCGTGTTCTCCTCGTGCGCCGGCTGCACGCGCTCGGCGAAGCGTCGGAACCGCTGCAGGAACGGCGGCACGACCGTGGCCAGCTTCTCGGCGAACGGCGTCAGCACTCCCGCGAGGTCCTCGGCGGTCCAGTCCCCCACCATGTACGACTCGCCGAAGCCGATCTTCGCGTCGGCGCCGAGGCGGTGGAAGAACGCCGAGGGCCGCAGGATCCGCATCTCCGGCGCCTCCGGGCCACCGGCACCCAGGACGGTGCCGTCGGGGAACGTGACCCGCAGGTCGAGGTTCTTCACGGCGCGGCGGAAGAGCGCCTCCGCGGCCCGCGCGCGCAGCGGCGAGTGCGGCGGCGTGGCCAGTCCCGGCCACCGGGTTTCGTCGGGCGCCGGTTGCGAGGCGGGCCCCGCCGCTCGGTCAACACTTGAGGTGGACAAGACACTCCCTCCGGAATGGGCCCATCGGCCCACATCTGATGGTATTCCCGGCACACGCGACCTGCGCTGTGCGGTTGTCGCCGGATCCGGTCACACGGGGATGCGCAGCCGCTCGTCCGCGGGCCGGGTCCATGCCTGCCGGAGAGTTTCGTCGGTCTCGCCCGCGTCGATCGCTTCCAGTGTGAAAGCACACATCAGCCTGGTCCAGACCGCCGGGCGCTTGATCATCGCGTGACCCTCGCCGGTGACGTCGAAGCGGACGAGGCGCTTGGCGAGCTCCCGCGCGCGCTCGGCGAAGGCGTGCGAATCACGCGGTGAGGTGATCCGGTCGCGTGTGCCGTGCAGCATGACCACGGAGCGGCCCGCGACGGCGTCCACGGGCTCGCCGGGCGGCGTCCACGGCGCGAGGGCGCACACGCCCACCACGGCGGGGTCGCCGGCCACGCGCAGCACCACGCGCCCGCCCATCGAGTGCCCGATGAGCACGACGGGCAGGCCCGGGTGTTCGGCGCGGACGCGCTCCAGCGCCCAGCGGGCGTCGGCCACCGGGTCTTCCGCGGGCGCGTTCCAGCCGTAGCGGCGGTTGCGCACCAGGCGCACCTCCAGGCCCGCCGCGCGACCCGCGCGGTGCAGGGCGCGGGCGAGCGGCACCATGCGCAGGTACGCCAGCCGCCACGGCCCCACGGCCGCGATGCCGTGCTCGGCGCCGCCGTGCAGCACCAGCGCCACCGCCCTCGTCCGCCCGTGCGCGCGCCGTACCGAAACGACGGGTACTCCGTCCACGTGCCGCCTCCCAGTCACCGGTACGCCCGGATGATCAGCTCTCACGCTAATCCACCACGAAGCGTGTCCAAGCGATACATTCGGCGCCCGAACCCGCGACGAAGGGCAGGTGTGGTGAGCGCCACGGAAATCTGGAAGAGCACCTCGGAAAAGCTCGCGGCCGCGCAGCAGGCCAACGCCGAAGCGCTGACGGCGGCGGCCGACCTCGTCCTCGGGGTCATCCGGTCCGACGCCCTCGTGTTCACCGCCGGTGCCGGGCACTCGCTCGCCGCGGTCGCCGAGACGTTCTACCGCGCGGGCGGTCTCGCCTGCGTCTACCCGCTGTACCACCCGGAGCTGCTGCCCCTGCACGGCGCGCAGCACAGCACGAAGACCGAGCGACGCAGCGGGCTCGCCGAAGAGGTGCTGGCCGAGCGCGCGCCGGGTCCCGACGACGTGCTCGTGGTGTTCTCGACGTCCGGGGTGAACCCGTACCCGGTGGAACTGGCCGCCGGTGCCCGCCGCCGCGGCGCGTCGGTGATCGCCGTGACGTCGCGCGCGTGCGTGGCAGCGGCGCCGCGCCGCTCGGCGACGACGCTGGTCGAGGAGGGCACCGTCGTGCTCGACTCGCTCGTGATCCCCGGCGACGCGAGCCACCCGGCCGGCGCGCCGCGCACCGCACCACTGTCCACTGTGGTCAACGCGTTCCTGTGGAACCTGATCCTGGCGGAGGTCTACGACCGCGGCACGGCCGAGGGCATCGACGTCCCGCTGTGGCGAAGCTCCAATGTGGAGGGTGGCGACGAGGCCAACACGGCCCTGCTCGCCAAGTACGGCCCCCGCGTGCCGGCCCTGCGGTAGCCGTCGGCCAACCAGCGGCACTTCCGGCGAAAAAGGACCGGGCCCGGCAGGTCTTGACGGGCCCGGTCCGCCCTTCTAACTTCGGCGTACCGACCAGTCGGTGTCGAGTGGAGGCGGGCCAGCATGGACGATGAGACGGCCGTGCCCCTGCACGGCACCTGCGCGCCCGGGTTCGAGGCGGTGCAGGACGCGTTCGTCGAGAACATCTCCGAGCGCGACGAGCTGGGCGCGGCCTTCGCGGTCACGCTGCGCGGCGAGGTCGTGGTCGATCTCTGGGCCGGCTGGGCGGATCCCGGCCGCACCACGCCGTGGCGGCCGGACACGCTGACCAACGTCTGGTCCACCACCAAGGGCATGGCGGCGATCTGCGCGCACCAGCTCGCCGACGCCGGCGAGCTGGACCTCGACGCCCCCGTGGCGTGCTACTGGCCCGAGTTCGCCGCGGCGGGCAAGCAGGACATCCCGGTGCGCTGGCTGCTCTCGCACCGCTCCGGCGTCGTCGGCATCGACCTGGCGCGCCCGGTGAAGGTCGAGGAGCTCTACGACTGGGACCACATCACGGGGCTGCTGGCCGCGCAGGAACCGCTGTTCCCGCCTGGCTCCGCGAGCGGCTACCACGCGCTGTCCTACGGTTTCCTCGTCGGCGAGGTCGTGCGCCGCGTGGCCGGGCAGGGCATCGACGCGTTCTTCGCCGAGCACGTCGCCGGTCCGTTGGAGGCGGATTTCTCCCTCGGCGTCGGGGAAGCCGACCTCGGGCGGTGCTCGACGCTCGTGGAGCCGGTACTCACGCCGGAGATGACCACGGCGCTCACCGAGGCGTTCGCGAACGCCGGCCCGGTCGCGCTCGCCGCCATGGCGAACCCGCGCGTGGAAGGACACCACGCCAACGAACCCGCGTGGCGGCGCGCCGTGATGCCCGCCCTCAACGGCCACGGCACGGCGAAGGCCCTCGCGATCATCTACGGCGCACTGGCCGACGGCTCCGAACGCCTGATCTCGGCCGGCGCGCTCGCCCGGGCCCGCGAAGGCCAGGGCGCCTCGGTCGACGTGGTCGCCGGCGTGCCCAACGAGTGGGCGCTGGGTTTCTACCTCGGCAGCGACGCGCGCGGCTTCGGCCCCAACCCGGCCGCGTTCGGCCACGACGGTCTCGGCGGCTCGTCCGGTGGCGCCGACCCGGAGGCCGGCGTGGGCTTCGGTTACGTGATGAACCGCATGGGCCCGTTGCTGCGTGACGACCCGCGCAAGATGGCGCTCGTCAACGCGACCTTCGCCTGCCTCGGACGCTGAGCGGAGACGCCAAGGGCGCCTCGAGTATTCTCGAGGCGCCCTTGGCGTCGCGTCACGCGGCGGTCGGCTCCTCGTCGAACTGCGTGTGGTGCAGCTCGGCGTAGCGGCCGCCGAGGGCGAGCAGCTCTTCATGTGTGCCGCGTTCGACGATCCGGCCGTCCTCGACGACCAGGATCAGGTCCGCGGCACGGACGGTCGAGAGCCGGTGCGCGATCACGAGCGCCGTGCGGCCTTCGAGCGCACCCGTGAGAGCCTCGCCGACCGCGGCCTCCGATTCGGAGTCCAGGTGCGCCGTGGCCTCGTCCAGCACCACGACCTTCGGCTGCGCCAGCAGGAGCCGCGCGATGGTGAGCCGCTGGCGCTCACCGCCGGAGAGGCGGTAGCCGCGTTCGCCGACGGTCGTGTCGAGGCCGTCGGGCAGCGAGCGCACCAGGTGACTCAGGCGGGCCTGTTCCAGCGCGGCCCAGATCTCGTCGTCGGTCACGCCCGGGCGGGCATAGGCCAGGTTGGCGCGGATGGTGTCGTGGAACAGGTGCCCGTCCTGCGTCACCACGCCCACGGTGGCGCGCAGCGTCGCGAAGTCCAGGTCGCGGACGTCCACATCGGACAACCGGACCGCGCCGCCGTCCACGTCGTAGAGGCGCGGCAGCAGTGAGGCGATGGTCGACTTGCCGGCACCCGACGAGCCGACCAAGGCCACCATCTGGCCCGGTTCGGCGCGGAAGCTGATTCCGTGCAGCACCTCTTCGCCCCCGCGGCTGTCCAAAGTGGCCACGTCTTCCAGTGACGCCAGCGAGAACCGGTCGGCCGCCGGGTACCCGAAGCGCACGTCCTCGAACTCCACGGCCACGCCGCCCGCGGGCAGCGCCTTCGGCTTCACCGGTTCCTTGATCATGGGGTCGAGGTCGAGCACCTCGAAGACGCGCTCGAACGACACCAGCGCGGTCATCACGTCGACGCGGACGTTGGCCAACGCCGTGAGCGGCGCGTAGAGGCGGGTCAGCAGCAGCGCCAGTGCCACCACGGTGCCGGGCGCGATCTGGCCGGTGAAGGCGAGGTAGCCGCCGAGGCCGTAGACCAGCGCCTGCGCGAGCGCCGACACGAGCGTGAGGCTGGTCATGAACCAGCGGGTGAGCATCGCGGTGCGCACGCCGATGTCGCGCACGCGCCCGGCGCGGTCGCCGAACTCGCCGACTTCCTGACGCGGCCGGCCGAACAGCTTCACGAGCGTGGCGCCCGGCGCCGAGAACCGCTCGGTCATCTGTGTGGTCATGCCGGCGTTGAGCTGCGCCGACTCGCGCTGCAGCCCGGCCATCCGGCGGCCCAGCCGGCGCGCCGGGAGCACGAAGATCGGCAGCAGCACCAGCGCGAAGACCGTCACCTGCCACGACAGCGTCACCATCACCGCGAGCGAGAGCACGAGCTGGATCACGTTGGTGACCAGGCCCGACAGCGTTGCGGTGAACGTGCGCTGCGCGCCGATCACGTCGTTGTTGAGCCGGCTCACCAGCGCGCCGGTGCGGGTGCGCGTGAAGAACGCGATGGGCAGCTTCTGCACGTGCGCGAACACGGCGACGCGCAGGTCGAGGATGATCCCCTCGCCGATGCGCGCCGACTGCCACCGCTCCGCCAGCCCCAGCCCGGCGTCGAGGATGGCGAGCACCGCGATCACCACGGCGAGCCAGATGATCAGCGGCAGGTCCTGGTGACCGACGATCGCGTCGACGACCTTACCCGCCAGCACGGGCGTGGTCACCGCGAGCACGGCGGAAACCACCGTCAGGACCAGGAAGACCAGCAGCCGCATCCAGTGTGGTCGGGCGAAGCGCGCGACCCTTTTCACGGTGCCGCGCGTGAGCGCCCTCGGCGTGTCGGCCCCGCGCATCACGGAGCCGAGCAACGCCCACGAGTTGTCCATGTGGAGCCTTTCCCCCGATCGACAAAACTTCTATATTACTTGAGCTTTTTCCCAGAGATGCCCCGCACAACGCCAGTTCGTCCCGAGTTCTTCCCGGTGCCGTCCACCCGAGCGTTCACCGGCGGTGAACAACCGCCCACAGCGCCTCGCGCAGCGCGTCGGCCTCACGCCCGTCGAGCGGGACCAGCAGCCGCCGTTCGGCCTCCTCCGACGCCTCGGTGGCCGCCTTCAGCACGCGCAGCCCCTCCTCCGTCGGCGTCACGATCCGGCGGCGGCGATCGGCGGGATCGACGTGGCGCCGCACGAGCACCTTGTCTTCCAGCTCGTCAACGAGCTGGACCATGGTCGTCCGGTCCACGCCAAGCCGCGCGGCCGCCTCCTGCTGCGCCTGCGGCTCGCCGTCGGCCAGCAGCGCGAGCACGGCGACCTGCCGCCCGGTCACCCCGTGGGGCGCGAGCAACGGCTCCTGCAGCTCGGCCAGCCGCAGCTGCGCGTGCTTGAGCAGATAACCGAGCCGGCGGGTCACGACGGCCGGGGTTTCGGGAGCACTCGACATGAACCGCATCTTAGCTCTACCCTGATCATCAGTAGTGCTGATGATTTCTCTATCTGACGATCAGGAGCCCCCATGGTGACCTTCGGACTGAAACCCGCCCAGCAGTTCACGGACGTCGCGACGCTGCGCGAGATCTGGGCGATCGCCGACGACGCGCGGTTCGACGGCCTCTGGACCTTCGACCACTTCGCGCCCATGGGCCCCGTCCGAACCGGCGCCGTGTTCGAAGCCTGGACCCTGCTCGCCGCCATGGCCGAGGCCACGCACCACGTCCGGATCGGCTGCCTGGTTTCGGGCAACACCAACCGGCACCCGGCCGTGCTGGCCAAGATGGCCGCGACGATCGACCACCTCTGCGGCGGTCGGCTCGACGTGGGCCTCGGCGCGGGTGGCGACGAGCTCGCCGACACGATGCTCGGCATGCCGACCCCGCCGGCGCGCGAACGCGTCGAGCGGCTCGCCGAGGCGTGCACCGTCCTCGACCTGCTGTGGACGCGCCCGGTCGCCGACTTCAGCGGTGCCCACTACCGGCTGACGGGCGCGACGAGCGACCCGAAACCCGTGCAGGCACCGAAGCCGCCGCTGTGGCTCGGCAGCAACGGCGAGCGCCGCGGCCTGCGGATCGTCGCCGAGCACGCCGACGTGTGGCTCAACGCGAGCCTGCCGGGCACCCCCGTCGAGGAGCTCACGCGGCTGTCGGGCGTGCTCGACCGGCACTGCGCGGCGGTCGGTCGCGACCCGGCGACGGTGCGCCGGGCCGTGCAGTTCCGGCTCTCGGCCGAGGACGAGGACACCCTGCGCGAGACGCGGACCTTCCTCGACGCCGGGTTCACCGACCTCATCCTCATGCTCCCGTCCGCCGGCGACACCGTGGGCCGGGCGAAGCAGGCGGCCGCGCTGCTCCCGCGGCTGCGAGAACTGGGCCGAACGGGCGAGCACGGGTGATCCGGACGCCCTCGGTAGCCTGACGTGACGGGGACGGCCAGGTTCGTGAGGGGGAAGCGGTGCACCTGCTGATGGCTCCGGCCCGGGCAGCCGCGGACCGGGCGGCCCGGGTGCTCACCTGGGACCTCGTGTTCTACCTGGGTTGCTTCGCCTTCGCGTTGATCAGCGCGATCGTGTCCGAGTTCTACGGCTACCGCGTCTGGGGCAACTTCGCGACGGCCGCGTACGGCTTCGCCGCGGCCCACAGCGGCTGGCTGCTCGTGTCGGCCCGGCTCGGGCGCACGCCCCGCGGCCCGCTCGGCTCGCGGTGGTGCTCGATCGCGGTGATCGGGTTGTTGGCGATGATCGTCCCGCTCGCGGTGCTCGTTATTCGCCGACTGACCGGAGTCGACTGGCTCGTCACGCCGGACTCGTGGGCCGCGCAGCCCGAAGTGTGGGTGATCGAGCGCAGCGCGAGCCTGTTGCTTCAGCACGGCACGCCCTATGTCGACGTGACCGCTCTCGGGCGCGCGCCCGAGGTGAACGACTACACGCCCTACGGGCCCGTGATGACGGTGTTCGGCCTTCCGCGCGCGTTGTTCGGGGGAACACCGTTCACCAATGCGCTCACCGATGCCCGGTGGATGTTCGCACTTTGTGCGTCTCTCTGTGTGATCGCCTCACTACGAATGCTGAAATGGCCGCGAATTCCGGTTCTTTCGGCACAATTGGCAATCGCGTGCCCACTCACCGCATTGACATGGGCCGTCGCCGGTCCCGATCTCGCCATTGTGGGACTGCTCGTGCTCGCGTGCGCACTCGCTGCAACCGGGCGCCCGGGGTGGTCGGGATTCGTGCTGGCACTCGTGATCAGCGCGAAGCTCATCGTCGCGCCGGCCGCGGCCGTACTCGCGGTCTTCGTGTTCTGCCGTACGCACAACGGAAATTCACGCGACCGCAGGGCGCTCGCGTGGTTCGTGACCACTTTGGTCAGTGCGACCGTGGTCCTGCACCTGCCGGTGTACCTGGTCGCCCCGGACGCGTTCGTGGAGCACGTGATCCGGTTTCCGCTCGGGATGGGCGTGGTGCGCTCCCCCGCGGCGAGCCCGCTTCCGGGCCACCTGATCGCGGAAACCGGCTCAGCGGGCCGCGTGATCTCACTCGTCCTGGTGGCGGCCGCAGCGGTGGCGATGCTGGTGTGGCTGGTGCGCCGTCCCCCCGCGACGGGATCCGCCGCGCTCTTGCGGATCGCCGTCGGGCTCGGCGCGTTGGTCCTGCTCACCCCGGCAACCCGCTACGGCTACCTGGTTTATCCGTTGGTGCTGCTCGGAGGAGTGCTGACGTTCCGAGCGGCCGAACAGGGACTGCGCCCCCCGCGCAGTCGGCCTGGTACTGCTACTTCTTCTTGACCCGCGTGGCCCCGCCGCGCCCCCGCAGCTGGACCCCGGACTCAGAGAGAACACGGTGCACGAACCCGTAGGAACGTCCCGTGGACTCAGCAAGGGCCCGGATGCTCGAGCCCTTCTCGTATTTCTTCTTCAGGTCAGCGGCCAGCTTGTCGCGCGTGTTGCCGGTGATCCGCGCGCCTTTCTTGAGATCAGCCACGTCGATCGCCTTCCCGCCGAGTGGAGTTCTGGGCCATTTGCGGCCCCTGCCGGGGCAATGATCGAACACGAAGCCCAGGAATGCCAGACGACAGACGTAAAACGAGCGAAATTGCGATCACATTGGGCCATTCAAGTGCTTCACGAGGCGTGACAAGCACCCAAATGGCCGTATCTGATCACGCTAGCTGGACAAGTTCCAGATAATCCGGGGACCAATGATCCTCGGTCCCGTCGGGCAGCAGGATCACTCGCTCGGGCTCCAGCGCCTCGACCGCGCCCGGGTCGTGCGTCACCAGTACCACGGCGCCCGCGAAGCTGCGCAGGGCGTCCAGGACCTGCGCACGGCTGGCCGGATCGAGGTTGTTGGTCGGTTCGTCCAGGAGCAGCACGTTCGCGGCACTGGAGACGAGCCCGGCCAGCGCCAGACGGGTCTTCTCGCCGCCGGAAAGCGTGCCGGCGGGCTGGTCGAGTTGTTCACCCGTGAACAGGAACGAACCCAGCAGGTTCCGCAACTCCTGCGCCCCTGTGTCCGGCGCGAGATGTCGGATGTTTTCCCACACGCTCGCATCGTGGTCGAGAGTTTCGTGTTCCTGTGCGTAATAGCCCAAACGCAATCCGTGACCCGGCTCGACGGAACCCGTATCCGGAGTTTCCATTCCGCCGAGCAGCCGGAGCAATGTCGTCTTTCCGGCACCGTTCAAACCGAGTACGACGACCTTCGAGCCGCGGTCGATCGCCAGATCGACTCCGGTGAAAATCTCGAGCGAGCCGTAGGACTTCGACAGGCCGTCGGCCGTGAGCGGCGTGCGCCCGCACGGGGCGGGCTCCGGGAACTTGATCCGCGCGACCTTGTCGGCCTGACGCGTGTCGTCGAGCTGCGAGAGCATCTGCTCCGCGCGGCGCGCCATGTTCTTGGCCGCCACGGCCTTCGTCGCCTTGGCCCCGAGCTTCGCGGCCTGCTGCTGCAATGCCGACGCCTTCTTCTCGGCGTTGGCGCGTTCACGGCGGCGGCGCTTCTCGTCGGTGGCGCGCGCGTCGAGGTAGCGCTGCCAGCTCATGTTGTAGAGGTCGATCTCGCCGCGCGTGGCGTCGAGGAACCAGACCTTGTTCACGACGTCGGCGAGCAGCTCCACGTCGTGGCTGATCACGACGAGACCGCCGTCGTGCTGCTTGAGGAAGCCGCGCAGCCACGTGATCGAGTCGGCGTCGAGGTGGTTGGTCGGCTCGTCGAGCAGCAGGATCGTCTCGGACTTGCCACCCGCACCGGCCTCGGCGGCCGCGAACAGGATGCGCGCCAGCTCCACCCGCCGGCGCTGACCACCGGAGAGCGTGTTGAGCGTCTGCGCGAGCACGCGGTCGGCGAGACCGAGGTTCGAGCAGATGCGCGCGGCCTCGCTCTCGGCGGCGTACCCGCCCAGGGAGGCGAACCGCTCTTCGAGGCGGCTGTAGCGGTTGATGGCCCTGTCGCGCTGGTTGTCGTCGACGAGCTCGGACATCGCGGTCTGCGCCTTTTCCATGTCGCGCAGCAGCGTGTCGAGGCCGCGCGCGGACAGCACGCGGTCCTTCGCCGTCACGGACAGGTCGCCCTCGCGCGGGTCCTGCGGCAGGTAGCCGAGCTCGCCGCTGCGGCGGACTTCGCCCGCGTGCGGTTCGCCCTCGCCCGCGATGACCTTCAGCGACGTGGTCTTGCCGGCGCCGTTGCGGCCGACGAGTCCGATGCGGTCGCCGGGCTGGATGCGGAGGGTGGCGCCGTTCAGCAGGATGCGCGAGCCGGCACGCAGCTCGAGGCCAGTGGCCGTGATCAAGGGAACTCCCGGATTCGGGGGTGAACGTGGACAGCGACAGGCACCGGCATCGCTCGCTGTCCTCGCTCTTGCGAAGATCGGTCACGAGCGCCCGGTGCGGCAGCTACTCCGTGAGGATTTCCCGTTCCACGGCACCCAGTGTACGGGGTGGCGCCGAACGGTTTTCCGCCGCGTGGCGGGTCTCACGCTTCCCCGGAACCGCGTCCGTGAAGATCGCCCGTTCGGCCGTGTCCGTCGAGCGCCACCGCGTCCACTTCGGACAGTCACGGCACGAGGGTCTGCTCATCGACGCTCGTCTTGATGAGCAGGCCACGCGACGATCAGTTCCCCGAAAGGATCAGAGCGAGACCACCGGCCAGTCGTTCTCGACGCCCGCGAGAGCTCGAGCAGGGCCTGGACGTGCGCCTCGTCGGACTCGGCCTTGCGCGCCGCCGCCGGCTCGCCGGCCGGGACGTGGGCGATGTTCTCGCCGATGAAGGTGTGGACCGACAGGCAGTACTCGCAGCCGTTGAGCTGAGCGGTGGCGATCGCCGGCCGCTCGCGGACCCCGGCGTTCAGCGCGCCGCCGGCCGCCGCTCCGCTCAGCGCCAAGTAGGCCTTCAGGAGAGCCGGGCTGTTCGCCATCACCTTCGTCATGTTGGGCACCAGCCCGAGCGCCTTGTTCACCTCGGCGAGCAGCTCCTTCGCGACGCCCGTCGTGGTCATGCGAACTGTCTTTCTCACGGGTAGACCTGAAAGCTTCCGTGAGAAGTAGAAGCAGGTCGTTCTAACGCATGAAACCTCATCGACCCGTGATAAGGTGTCCACATGGGAGAAGCGGAGCGGACCTGGGTACTGCCGGACGAGCCCGTGTCCGTTCGCCTCATGGCCACCATCCGGGCCGACACCCACGGCGTCCACGACGACCTGACCTCGGCCGGCGACGTGGACGAATGGCTGCACGCGGTCGGCTTCGGGAGGGCGGGCCCCGGCGCGACGTCGGCGGACCTCGCCTCGGCGCGACGGCTCCGCGCGGCCGTCCGCCACCTGGCTGCGATGGTGACGAAGGACGAGCGTCCGCTGGCGCAGTACGGAAGCCCGGACGCGGATTCCGCGCTGCGCGACCTGAACGAGGTCGTCACCCACCGGCCCACTCCCCGCCTCGAACTGACCGGCGGCACGCTGCGGGAAGGCCTGTCCTACGCGAGCTCGCCGGTCGCGGCCGGACTGGCGGACATCGCGCAGCAGTCAATCGCCCTGCTGGGCGGCCCAGGGGCAGCGAACTTGCGAGCGTGTCGGGCGCCGGGCTGCGTGCTCTTCTTCGTGAAGACCCACCCGCGCCGCGAATGGTGTTCCATCGCGTGCGGCAACCGCGCCCGGGCCGCGCGGCACTACGAGAAGGTGCGGTCGCCGCGGTAGTCCGCCCCCGGCACCGCCGTACGGACAACAGAACAGGGCCGCCGCGAGAATCGCGACGGCCCCGTACTCACCTGAGGATCAAGCGATCGCGGGATGCACCGGACCGGTGTCCACCGTCTTGTGCACGACCGCGGCGGCGCCCGGCGGCGAAGCCTGGGCGTAGCCGTTGACGTGCAGCGAGACGCTGCGGATCGAGCCCGTGTCACCGCCGGCGACGTCGACCGCCTTGAACGTCCACGTGCCGTCGGCCGAGGTCCCGGCGAGCGGGGTCTGCGGCTCGATCGGCAGGTACGTGCCCGTGAACGGTGCGAACTGCGACCCGACCGTGCTCAGCAGCGCCGAGGCGCTGTCGTCGAACACGACCTGGCACAGGTTGTTGCCACCGCTGCCGGCCCGCTGGAACAGCGTCGCCGACGCGCCCGAGGGCGAGGTCAGCGTGCCGACCAGGTCCGCGACGTAGGTGTGGTCCAGGCCGACCGTGGTCGAGCCCTCGTCGGCGGTGCAGCTGGACCCGTCGATCGAGACCGAGACCTTCGACGCGGCCCCGACGCCGCTCACCACCAGCGGCACCGAGGCGCCGAGCTGCGAGTTGTCCGGGATCGCGACCGGCGCACCGGTGTAGGAGAAGGTCTGCACCACCGGCGACGGCGTGCCCACCGGCAGGGCGAACGTGCTGGTCACCGGCGAGAACGAACCGGCGAACGTCACCTTGGCGCTCAGCACCACCGGCACGCCGAGGCCCTGGGTGGCCGGGACCGTCACGGTGAAGTCGTTGACGCCGGTCTGGCCCGGGCTGATCGTGCCGTACGACTTGGCGCGCGGCGCGATCGTGACGCCGGGCGTGGTCGTGGTGAGCACCACGCTCGTGGACGACGCGACCCCGTCGCCGGTGTTGGTCACCGGCAGCGTCACCTTCGCGGTGTCACCGGGGTCGAGGGTGCTGCCGCCGTCGGGCCCGGTGACGGTGGGCTGCTTGGCCTGCGCGTAGGGCTGGGGGCTGGCGCCGGTGTAGGCGAGCACCTTGTCGGCGAGGACCACGCCCGCGCCGGTGAGGTTGTCGCTGCCGGGCACCTCGATGTCCACGGCCGTCGCGAGGAACGCGTCGCGAACGTCCGAACCGGACAGACCGGGATTGCCCGAGAGCACGAGGCTCGCGATGGCGGCGGCGTGCGGCGCGGCGGCCGAGGTGCCGAAGAACGGGTCGAAGCCGCCCACCGAGGTGCGCACGCCGTCCGCCGCGGTGATCTCCGGCTTGTCGCGCACTTCGCCACCGGTCGAGGAGAAGTTGCCCGGCGTGATGGGCGTGCCGTCGGCCTCGTAGAACACCCGGCGCGGGCCGTCGGAGCTGAACCGCTCGGCCTTGCTGGCCGAAGAGAACGCGCCCGGGAACGGACCGGTCGGGTTGGCCGGGTCACCCGGCTCGAGCAGCCGGCCGAACGCGGCGGCCGCGGGTGCCGCGGCGACGGAGAACGCGTCGCGCGCCGAGGAGTGCCCGACCGTGACGCCCGGGGTGCTGTAGGCCTTGAGGCCGTCGGCCGAGTCACGGAAGCGGCTGCCGAACGCGGTCAGCGAGAGGTAGCGGCCCTCACCGGAGAACTTGACCATCGCGAGCCGCAGACCGGTGCCGCCGAAGAGCGGGGTGGCGAGCTGCTCGTACGGGTCCTGGGTGCCGTCCTGCACGTCCTGGCTGAACGCGACGACATTGCCCGCCGCGTCGAGCAGGTAGAGGTCGTAGTCGTCGCCCGCAGCACCGAGCGGGTCGGACCAATGCAGCGTCACGGGGATGTTTCCCGACGACGCGTCGGAGATCGGCTCGAAGATCTGGTTGCCCGCCGCGCCCGCGAAGTTGTGCGCGGTGCCGGCGAACTTGCCGACCGACTTGCCGGAGTCGGCGAAGTCGCCTTCCCAGTGGGCGGCGGTACCGTCGGCGACGTTGCCCTCGTTGCCCGCGGAGGAGAAGTAGAGCGCGCCGTCGGCGGTCACGTCGTTCACGGCCTGGGCGATGATCCAGTCCTGGAACGGGGATTCCTTGAAGTAGATGACGTCGTCGACGATCACGTCGCAGTGCGACTCGAAGCGCAGCTTGCGGATGTTGTCGGCGAAGCTCGCGTCGGAGGCGAACGCGGAGGCGAAACCGAGGGCCGCGTTGGGCGCGAGGTCGTGGATGATCTCGAGCATCGCGGTGCCCTCGTCGCCGTCGCCGGCCTGGCCGGGCACGACGTCGACGGCCGGCAGCTCCCCCTTGGCCTGCGAGACCTTGAGCGAGTCGACACCGTCGGACAGCGCGCACGCCTTCACGCCGGTGCCCGTGACGCCGTACTGCTGGCGGGCGAGGTCGGCGTTGTGCGCACGGTCGCCCTCACTGGTGATGGTGGCCGCGGCGGCACGCCGGTTCTTGGCCGCGAGGGCCTGGTTCAGCGCGGCGTCGAGCCGGGCGGCCTTCTGCTGCTTGGTTTCGACGGGCGCCGTTTTCCCTTGGCCCGCCTTGGTTTCCAGCTCACGAGCGGTGATCGCCTGGTCCGCGGTCTCGACCCGCTTCACGTCGGCGCGCGCGGCGATCGCCGGCAGCGCGGCGAGCGGCACCTCGGCGCGGATGCTCGCGGCCTTGTCCGACACCGTGCGCACGGCGGCGCCGGCCTTGCGCAGGTCGTTCACCAGCGCGTCGGACACCTTGGTGGCACGGATGTCCACGACCGCGGTGCTCGCCGTACCCGCCCCCAGCGCGGGTACGGCCGAGGCACTCAGCTTTCGGGAACGCAGCTTCTGCGTGACGAGCAGGCGGCTGTCCAGTTTGGACTCCGCCTTGGTCTGCCCGGTCTTGATCGACTGCAGTGCCGCGATCTGCCGGGCGGAGTTGTCGGAGAAGGAGTCCGGTGTGGACGCCGTGGCGGCACCCGCGACCGGAGGGGTGACGATGCCCAGCGCGGCGATCAGCGCCGCGGCGCCGGCGGCCAGGACGGTCGTCCGGCTCGTGGCTCTGGTTCTGGCTCTAGCTCTGGCTCCGGTGGGTCTCTTCGAACGGCTTCGACGCACGTGCGCCTCCGTATCTCGCACCGCGTGCCCCGACTCACGCTGGCCAACGCCGGTGATCACCGGCTGGATCCAGCTAAGTACCGTGGGTAAATCGGAAAAAGAAGCCGTTAGAGTGACGTATGGCCGTGATTTTCCCATACCCACCGGAGGTCGTAGGCCATTCAGCGGCAGCGGTGGTCCAGACCGCGGTCTCGGAGCACAGCCTCAGAGCACGAACGAGTCCGACCACGGCTGCGCGGCGCGCCCGGACAGCGCGTCGAGCAGCGTCACGGCCTGCTTGTCGGTGAGCGAAGCCACGAAGTCGACCACCGCGCGCCCGCGCGCGAGGCCGCGCACCGCGTCGGTGCCCTCCACTCGTTCGCCGGTCGCGCCCACGAGCACCTCCGGCATGGTCTGGACCAGTCCGGCGTACTCGTCCTGCGCGAGCTCCACGAGGTCGTGCAGCCGGCGGGGCAGCCGGTCGATCTCGTCGCGGTCGAGCAGCCACGCGTCGAGCGCGTCGACGAGCGTGGTCACGAGGCTGGCCTGCCCGCGCTGGTGCAGCGCGAGGTCCGGGCGCAGCAGCACGAACCGGCGGTGCACGAACTTGAGCACCTGCACCTCGTGCCACTGCGCGGTGCGCAGCGAGACGTGCCCGGAGCGAGTGGAGGGCGAGGACAGCACGAAGACGCCGTCGACGAGCCGGGAGATCCAGCCGGCCGAGAACGCCGCCGTGGCCTGCTCGGCCTCGATCGACCCGTCGAACCCGTTCTCCAGCAGCCCGTCGACGAGCTCTCGCTGCACGCGCCGGACCGCGGCGGCGAACGCGTCGTCGTCGGCGATCCAGCCGTCCTTGAGGTGCATGCGCCGGCGCAGCTGTTCGAGCGAACGGCCCGGGCGGCGCAGCTCCGCGGCGACCTGCTCGTCGTCGAGCGAGGCCAGCTGCAGCGCCCGGTCGAGCCACTCCCCCAGCTCCGCGGCGACCGGGGCGTGCTGCAGCACACCGATGCGGTGGAAGTCCTGCAGGTCGTGGATCGCGTAGGCGATGTCGTCGGCGGTGTCCATCACCGACGCCTCCACCGTCTGCTGCCAGGACTCGATGCGCCCGGTGAACGGGCCACGCGCCTGCGTGAAGTCGTCGAGTTCGGTGGCGTAGGCGGAAAACTTGCTCGCGCCGGTGCCGGGCGAGCTGTCGGGCTCGGCCGCGCCGCGGGGAGGCGTGCGCATCGACGTCGGGTGTGGCTCGGGGTAGTGCAGCCGCGCCCACGGGTACTTCAGCACCGCGGCGCGCACGGCCGCGGTGAGGTCGAGGCCGATCGCCGACGGACCGCGCACGTCGGTGGTGGTGAGGATGCGGAACGTCTGTGCGTTGCCCTCGAAGCCGTCGGCCAGGCCGAAGCGGTGGCGGGCGATGCGGTCGAGGGTCTGCTCGCCGAGGTGGCCGAACGGCGGGTGCCCGAGGTCGTGGGCGAGCGCGGCGGCCTCGCAGACGTCGGGGTCGCAGCCGCCGAGCTTCGCGGCCAGCTCGGCCGACTCGCTGGCGGCGGTGATCCGCTCGGCGATCGCGCGGGCGACCTGTGCGACCTTGAGGCTGTGGGTGAGCCGGTTGTGCAGCAGCCCGGCGCCGCCGGCGCTGACCACCTGCGTGACCCCGCCCAGGCGCGCGAAGAACGGTGAAGCGGCGATGCGGTCGCGATCGATGCGAAACGGGCTGGTGGCGAGGTCCGTGAACCCGCCCACGGAGCTCGACGGGTCCCTTCGCGCGGCTCTCGGGTCGGTCTCGGCCATGCGCTCCACCGTATCTGTCCGGCCCCCGGCGGACTCGCCGGATACGGCAGGATCGGACGGGTGAGCGACGTGCTGATCGCAGGCGGCGGGCCTGCCGGGTGGGCGCTGGCGCGCGCCTGCGCCCGGCGCGGGCTCGCGACCACGCTCGTCGACGCCGCGCCGCAGGCAGCGTGGCGCGCCACCTACGGCGCGTGGGCCGACGAGCTGCCCGGGCTGCCGGGCGAGGTGATCGCGTCGGCACCCGGCTCGACGGTCGCGTTCGGCACGCGCGAGCACCGGCTCGACCGCGGCTACCTCGTGCTCGACAACGCCGGTCTGCGGTCGTGGCTCACGGCCGCGCCGGTGACGGTGGTGGCCGGGCGGGTCGCGCACGCCGAGCACGGGCACCACGGCTCGACGGTGGTTCTCGCCGACGACCGCCGGCTCGCCACGGCGGTGGTCGTGGACGCGTCGGGGCGGAACCGGGTGCTGTCCGGCGGCCCGCCTGGTGGGCACCGCGCCGAGCAGACCGCGTACGGGCTCGTCCTGCCGGCCGCCGACGCCGAGCGGCTGGTGCCCGGCGCTTCGGACACGGCCGTGTTCATGGATTGGCGCGACGGCGCGCCGAGCTTCCGCTACCTGCTCCCGCTGGGCGACGGGTCGGTGCTCGTCGAAGAAACGTCACTCGCGCACCGGCCGGGTGTGCCGGTGGACGAGCTCGCCACGCGGCTGCGGACCCGGCTCGCGGGCGCGGGATTGCGGCCGCACGGCCGCGAGGAACGGGTGCGGATCGTGCTCGACGTACCGCTGCCGGGGCGCGGCGCGGTGGTCCCGTTCGGGGTCGCCGCCGGGCTCGTGCACCCCGCCACCGGCTACAGCATCGCGACGGCGCTGCGGCTGGCTCCGCGCGTGGCCGCGGCGCTGGCGAGTGCGTTCGAGGCCGGGCCACGGGCAGCCCGGCACGCGGCCCGCCGGACACTGTGGACGACCGAGGCGCGGGCCGTGCATTCCCTGCGGCAGTACGGATTGCGCGCTTTGCGCCGGATGTCGCCCGCCGAGCTCGCCGAGTTCTTCGACCTCTTCTTCGCGCTGCCGACTCCGGTGCAGCAGGCCTACACGTCGGGCCGGGAAGACCTGACGGGCACGGTGGCGGCGATGACCCGGCTGTTCCGCGCGGCGCCGCCGAGGCTGCGGGCGAGGCTCGCGGGCCGCCGGCCGAATACGATTCGGTAACGGCGTCGAAATCGGCGGCCGAATGCGCCGGCGCTCAGCCGGGAGCGGTACCACGTGCGGAACCGGCGGGCCGAACGGGGGACGGTCCGCGAATTCCGTATCCGAAACTTCTTCGGGTCGAACGATCAAGCTCCAGGTGGACGGACCCGCTGGTCACTGCCGCGATCCGGGCCACCACGGACGGTGTGCGAGTCCGTGTGAGTGCATGGTGAAGACGGGAATTTTCACACTTCCGAACGGCCCACGGAAATCCATCCCGAACGGGTGATCGCTACCGATTTCGTTACTCCGATTCAGGTAACTCAGGTTCCGGCGCGGTGAACATCTGCTGACAACGGTTTCGTTTCCGCGCGAGAGGATGCGACGATCTCCGGGTGACGACGCCCCGTGCGGTCCGGTTCGCCTTCCAGCCGATGTACAGCCTGCACACCGGTGGCGTTGTCGCGTACGAAGCGCTCGCCCGCCCCGGCAAGGGCACGGCCCACGAACTGCTCGCCGAAGCGCGCCGCGCCGGCCGCCTGGCCGAGGTCGACCTTGGCCTCGCCGCGGCCGCGGTGCGCCAGGAGGCCGAGCGGCCGAGCGCCCTGCCCCTGCACCTGAACATCTCCGCCCGCACGCTCGCGTCGGGCCCCGCCGCGTTCGATGAGCTGATCGCCGAACTCGGTGCCGCCGGCCGCCGCACGCGTGACGTGGTCCTGGAGATCGGCCCGCCGTTCACGCACCTGCCCGGAGACCGGCTTCTGGGCGGTATGCGGGCTTTGTCGGAGCTGGGCTTCCGGCTGGCGCTCGACGGCCTCGGTCGCGGCGATCTCCCGCTCGCGTTGCTGGCCCAAGCGCCCGTGGACTTGGTGAAGCTCGACCGCAGTGTGCTGCGCGGCCTGCCGGACGAGCCGGCGGCGGTGGCCGTGGTCGAGTCGCTGCTGCACTTCACGACGCGCACCGGCATCCGGCTCGTCGCGACCGGCATCGAGACCGGTCCGCAGCTGGACGCGGCACAGAACCTCGGCGTGCGCATCGCGCAGGGCAACCTCCTGGCGCCGCCGGCCGCGCACCGCAGCGCGCCGTCGGCCGGCGCCGTGGTGCCCGACGACCGCCGCTCACCCGCGCCGCCCACCGCTCCCCGCGTCGGCGACTTCCTGCGTCCCGCCACCACGCTGCCGTCCGACGCGACCTGCGACGCCGTGCGCGAGGTCCTCGCCGCGGCCGACGCCCCGACCGGCGTGATCGGCGTCGACGAGCACAACCGTCCACAGTGGTCGGTTGACCGCACGCGGTTCCTGGTCGCCGTGACCGGCCCGTACGGCCACGCCCTGCATGCCAAGCGCCCGGCCGAGCGGCTGGCCGACAAGCCGCACACCATCGACGCCACGGCGAGCGCGCTGGAGTTCCTCGAGCTGGTCACCGACGCCGACTGGGGTCGCACCGGCGACGACGTGGTCGTGGTCGACAACGCCGGCCGGACCCTCGGTGTGGTCCTGGTGACCGAGGTGGTCCGCGGCGTGGCCGAGGCGAAGGTCGAGGAGGCCGTGACCCTGAGCCCGCTGACGCGGCTGCCGGGCAGCGAGGCCGTGGCGCGCGACGTCGAACGCCGCATCTCCACGGGCGAGCAGTTCGTGGCGGCGTGGCTCGACGTGGACTCCTTCAAGTCCGTGAACGACAACGCCGGCTTCGCCGCGGGCGACGACCTCATCCGCGCCCTCGGCGAAACCCTCACGGGCCTCTCGCGGCGCCTCCCGCGCATGCGCGTCAGCCACGTCGGCGGCGACGACTTCCTCATCGTCTGTGACGTCGACGAGATCGGCACGGTCGCCGCCGCCCTCCTCGACACGCACTGGTCCGCCGAGGGCATGCCGGTCACCGTGTCGCTGGCCACCCTCGTTTGCGGCAGCGGCTCCATCCCTTCCTACCGCGACGCCTCCCGCCTGCTCGCCCCGCTCAAGAAGCGAGCCAAAGCGGTCCCCGGCTCGAGCTGGGTCCTGAGCCGCCCGGGCTCCGACCGCGTCGAAGTGCTCCGCGGCATCGGCCGCGACGTGGCGGTCAGCCGCTCGGCTTGACGAAGCGAGCAACCTGGCCAGGGCTTCGTCGGCGCACAGGTGCGTTAGGTCAGGGCTTCGGGGCGACGAAGCCGAACTCGTCAGTCCGGGTCCCCCGCATCCGGCCACGACCGGCGCAGGGCCGAGCCGAAGAGCCGCAGCGTGGCGTCGCCGGCTGCCCGCTTGTTGTGCCAAACTCCGACGCCCGCCGCCAAACTCCGAGCCTCGCGGAATCCGGCAGCCGCGAGTTCCGGCTCGGCCTCCGCCGCGGGAGCCACACGAGGCACGTGGAAGCGCGGCTGGACGGTCAGGTCTCCGGGGGACGAAACCGGACTCGTAGGTCCGGCGCGCATCCCGCCTACTTCCGGCGCAGGTCGGGCCGCAGCCCGGCGTCGCCAGGTGCTCGCTTGTCGTGCCGGGAGCCCCGGCGCCCGGCCTCGAATTCCGAGCCGCGGCTGTCAGGCGAACCGTCGCAGGAGCGCGGCCGGTTGGGTCCGCGCGGCCGGATCAGGGTTTCGGTGTCACGAAGCCCGACTCGTAAGCCCGGATCACCGCCTGGGTGCGGTCGCGCGCGCCCAGTTTGGAGAGGATGTTGCCGACGTGGGTTTTGACCGTTTGGAGGCCCAGGTAGAGGTCCGTGGCGATTTCCGTGTTGGACAGGCCGGCGGCCATGAGGCGCAGGACTTCGCGCTCGCGGTCGGTGAGGGCGGCGGAGGTGAGGCCGTCGCGGGCCGGGCCGCGGGGGTGGGCGGCGGCGAGGCGGCGGATGGCGGCCGGGAACAGCAGTGACTCACCGGTGGCCACGGTGCGGATGCCCGCGACGATCTCCTCCGGGCGGGCGCGCTTGAGCAGGAAGCCGCTGGCGCCGGCGAGCAGGGCGTCGTAGACGTAGTCGTCGTTTTCGAAGGTGGTCACCACGATCACCTTCGGCGGTTCGTCCACAGTGGACATCAGGTGCTGCGTCGCGCGGATCCCGTCGACGGCGGGCATGCGCACGTCCATCAGCACCACGTCGGGACGCAGGCGCGCGAC
This sequence comes from Amycolatopsis sp. NPDC051372, assembly GCF_040682095.1. Lineage (NCBI taxonomy): Bacteria > Bacillati > Actinomycetota > Actinomycetes > Pseudonocardiales > Pseudonocardiaceae > Amycolatopsis > Amycolatopsis sp. NPDC051372. The sequence goes on along the minus strand of NZ_JBFBAF010000010.1, from coordinate 180,516 downwards.
CAGGCCCGGCACTTCGGCGCCGTCGGCGGCCTCGCCGGCCACCGTCAGGTCCGGCTCCGCATCGACGATCGCGCGCAGGCCGGCGCGGATGAGCTGTTCGTCGTCGACCAGCAGCACGGTCACGTTCATCGGTTCCCCCACGGCACCGTCACCACGACCTCCCACCGGTCCCCCGCCGGTCCGGCCACCAGCTTGCCACCCAGCAGCTCCGCACGCTCGGCCATGCCCCGCAGGCCCCGCCCACCGCGGGCCCGCGACGGCCGCGCCGCGCCCAGCGGGTTTGCCACCGTCGCGCACAGCTGCCCCGCCGACACCACCACGGCGACGCTCACCGGCGCATTGCCCGCGTAGCGCACCGCGTTGGTCAGGCACTCCTGCAGGATCCGGTACACCTCACGCGACACGACCGCGGGCACCGCACCCAGCGAACCCTGCACGTCGGCGTGCACCTCCGCGCCCGCCAGCCGAGTCGCCTCGACGAGCGCCGGCAGCTCCGTCAAACCCGGCTGCGGGTTGCGCGACGAAGCCCCATCGCGCAACAACCCGAGTACGTGATCGAGGTCGGCCAGCGCCGTGCGCGCGGATTCCTCGATGGCGGTGAGCGCCTGCTCGGTGAACCCCGGATCGGTCCGCAGCGTCCGGCGCGCCGCCCCCGCCTGCACCGTCACCACCGACAACGCGTGCCCCACCGAATCGTGCAGCTCGCGCGCGAGCCGCGTGCGCTCGGCCAGCTGTTCGGTCCGCCGCTCCAGCTGCGCGATTCGCTCGGCCGCCGACATCCCCAGCAACGCCCCCGCCGCCCGCCGCAGCAGCCCGCCGACGCCCCACACCGCGTAGACCAGCACCACGAACGCGGCCGCGAACGCCACCGGCAGCCACGCCGACCCCCACCCCCGGTCCACCGCGACGACCTCGGTGCCGTTGTCCACCAGCTTCCCTGTGAACACCGCACTCACCGAGAACCCGAACCCCACCGGCACCGCGAGCGACACGGTGCTCACCACCGCCCCGACCGCCACGTGCAGTACGAACATCACGCTGTACCGCGCCCGCCCCCGCACGGTGGCCGGCTGCCCCGCCGCAGCCTCGCGCAGCAGCTCCCGCACCGCGGCCGCCTCCAGCACCCGCACCGCCGGCAGGAACGACGTCGCCCCAGCACCACCACCGTCACCACGACCGCGAGCGCCGACGCCCACCCCAGCGACGTCACGAACGGCACCAGCGAAGGCACCGCCACCGCCGCGAACAACAGGTACGGCACGCTGATCGCCCCGCCCAGGATCAGGTAGACCCATCGGCGATAGGTCACCCCGCTCACCACCGGCCGGAGAACTCGCACCCCCGGATCCTCCCAGCCACCCCGCCCTGCCGCCTCCCTCCACAGCGGGAACAACTCACCCGGCAACGCGACAACAGGCAATTCAGCGAGCCCGAACCCCACACCAAAACCGCCACCCGGCACCCGGCACCCGGCACCCGGCACCACAACAGCAGCGCTACTCCCCCCGGTCAAACCGCAGCCGATCTACCCACCCCGCAGGAACGCCCAGCCCCTCCCCCGCCCCGATCCGAAGCCAAAACACGGTTCAGGGCCATTTTGTCAAGGTAATCTTTCCAGCCTTGACAAAATGGCCCTGAACCGTAGTCACAATTAAACTTCGGGGTGGATTCCCGCACCCACCACCCAATCCTCAACAGAACCTGAATCGCTCAATAAACCCCAGCCGTAACCCGAGTCCCCAAGACCTTCACACCCCCGAACCCGTTCCGCCACAACTGCTGCACCTTCGCCGCCTCCTGCGCACTCGGCTTGGCGTTCGTGCACGAAGTCCCCGGCCCATGCCCCGACATCAATTCCGAACAAGGCCCGTCGTAATCATCCGGCAACCCGAGATTGTGCCCCAATTCGTGCGCCGCAATCCTCGTCGGATCAAACCCTTCCGCTACCTGAGACGTATCCAAATAAACGTCCCCGTTCCCATGGCCATCAGTCTGCGTATACGACCCGCCACTGTGGATCTCGTGGAACACCACCGTCGCCCCGGACGAGCGCTTCACCAGCTTCACATCGGTCACCACGGCGTTCCAGTTCGCCGCGCCCTGGTCGATCTGAGCCACGTAGTCCGGTGCCCCACTCGACGTGTAGTACACGGTCGTCGCCGCGGCGGCCTCCGCGCCCGGCCCCGCGACCAGCCCGACACCCAGCGGCGCCGCCACCGCCACCGCGATCGCCGCGATGCTCCCGAACCCGCGTGCCCTCATTCGCGTCTCCTTCACCGAAATGTCCGCTCCGGTCACCGGAAATCCGGCAACCGCGGTTCGACCCACGACGTTAGGAGTTAACCAATCCCCGTGGCCACGTCCGAAAGTAGGTGACCCGGCACTGTCCGTCAGCACGGTCCCCCGCGGGAGTGAGCGCGGTCCCGCCACGGCTGGAACCGCCCGGCCGCGAACCCTGGTGTGCTCGGCAACCATGGAAACCTGCTGGTCGGCCTCTTCGCCTACGTCCTCGTGCTGTGGCCGCTCGTCGCCGCGTCGCGGCGGGTGCTCGGCGTGCGCGTCGGGTACGTCCGGGCGCTGTGCGCGGCGGTGTTCGGCTGCGTCGTCGGCGGCCTAGTTGTCCGGACCTTCCCCCTCGCGGTGCTCACCAGCGCCGGCGCGGCGGCCGGGCTGCTCATCCCGCTGGCCGGGTGCGCGCTGGCCGCGACGCTGCTGTTCCTGTTCGTCGCGGAGCTCGCCGCGCCGTCGGGGGCCGGGCTCGGGCTGTTCGGGCAGCTGCGTTCGGTGCGCGCCCGCGTGGCGCGGGCCCGGCACTACTCGCGGATCGTGTGCATCGCGATCGGCCACGGCCTCGGCGGGTACCTCGCGGGACGCCGCGAACCCGGCCTCCCCGCCTTCGTCGACGAGCTCGGCCGGCTCCAGGACCGCGTGGCGCCCGCACCCGCCGAAGCCGTGTTCGCCCTGCTGCGCGAGGAACTCGGCGCCGATCCGGAGGACGTGTTCGCCGAGTTCGACTCGGAACCGCTCGCGGCGGCGTCGATCGCACAGGTCTACGGCGCGCGGCTGCGCTCCGGCGCCGAGGTCGTGGTCAAGGTCCAGCGGCCGGGCATCCGCGCGCAGGCCGAACGCGACGTCGACATCGTCCGCCGCCTCGCCGCGCTCCTCGACGAACGGGCCGGCTGGGCCCGGGCGCTCGGCGTGACCGACCTGGCCGACGGCTTCGCCGACGCGCTGGCCGAGGAGCTGGATTTCCGCGTGGAGGCGGCCAACGTCGAAGCCGTGGCGGCCCGGGCCGTGGCCGGGGTGGACACTCCCGACCGTCCACAAAGCACTGTCCACCGAGCGCGTACTCGTGATGGGCCGCCTCGACGGCAAACCCCTCTCCACCGCGGCGCCGGGCGACCGTGAGGAGCTCGCGCGGGCTTTCCTGCGCTGCCTGCTCGACCAGGTGCTCATCGGCGGCGTCTTCCACGCCGACCCGCACCCCGGCAACGTCCTCCTGCTCGACGACGGCACCCTCGGCCTGCTCGACTTCGGCTCCGTCGGCCGCCTCGACGCGGGCCTGCGCGCCGGCCTGCAGAACCTGCTGCTCGCCCTCGACCGCGGCGACCCGGCGGGGCTGCGCGACGGGCTGCTGGAGATCGTCGACCGCCCCGACGAGATCGACGAGCAACGCCTGGAACGCGCGCTCGGCGCGTTGCTCGTGCGCCACTTCGGCCCGGGCCGGGCGCCAGGGTTCGACCTGTTCACCGACCTGTTCCGCGTGGTCGCCGACTTCCGCCTCGCCGTGCCGCCGCCCATCGCCGCCGTCTTCCGCGCGCTCGCGACGGCCGAAGGCACCCTGGCCACGCTCGCACCCGGCTTCGACGTGGTCAGCGAATCACGCGCGTTCGCCGGCGAGCAGATCGGCGCCCGCCTGCGGCCCGAGACCATGCGCGACGAGGTACTGGCCCTGCTGCCGGTGCTGCGCCGGCTTCCCCGCCGCGTCGATCGGATCGGCGCGGCCCTGGAGGGGGGCCGGCTTTCGGTCAACGTGCGACTGTTCTCCGACGAACGCGACCGCGATCTCGTGACCGGCCTCGTGCACGAAGTGCTGCTGGCGTTCATCGGCATCGCGACCGGTCTGATGGCCGTGCTGCTGCTCGGCAGCGCGAGCGGCCCGCGGCTGCTGCCGGACCTGACGCTCAACCAGGTCTTCGGCTACAACCTGCTGGTCGTCAGCGCATTGGTGGGCCTTCGGCTGCTCTTCGTCGTCTTCCGCCGGAGCGCGCGACGGTCACGATCAAACCGATGAACCCGAGCAGGAACAGCGCGGCACCTCCGGCCGCCAGGTACCGGTCGGTGGTGAGACCGGTGTCCGCGGTGGCCGCTCCGGGCAGGCCGGCGTCGGTGAAGGCCGTGGTGGGCTTGAGGGTCACGGAGGAAAAGATCGTCCCCTTTGCGACGACCACACCGTCCACCTTGGACAGCGGGACGGAGCCGGCGCCGGGGTCGTAGACGTACTCGCGGGAATCGTCGGTGATGTCGCGCCTGTCGTTCGCGACGAAAACCGAACCCGGTGGCACCTGCGTCGCGAACTCGTAGGCGCCGGCCGAAAGTGACACCGCCGGATCGAGGTAGGGCTCGGTGACGGTCTTGCCGTTCACCTGCAGCCGGTTGTCGGGCCCGCAGCAGACCACCCGGTCGCCCCCGACCGCGATCACGCGCTTGATGTAGTAGTAGCCGGGCGGCATGTCGGGGAACGCGTCGGCCTGGAACGAAACCAGGTCGCCCCGGTGGATCTCGTGGCTCCCGGCCCAATGCAGAACCACGGGGTCGCCGGCCGCGATCGTGGCTTCCATGGAGCGGCCGCCGATGCGCGATGTGCTGTAGCCGCCGAGCACGTTCAACACCCCGGTTACCACGAGCGCGGCGCCGGCCACGACGAACACCACAAAAAGCGCCAGAAACGGCGAAAACCGGCGCGTGCGAGGCGGCGCCGCCGGGGGCGCCGGGAAGTCTGTCACGCACCTCTATCGGACCGGCCCGGCCGGCGTTACCCGCCGCCCGACCAGGTCTTCGGCGGCAACCTGCTCGTGATCAGTGCGCTGGTGGGACTGCGGCTGCTTTTCGTCGCCTTCCCGCGGACCGCACGGCGATCACAATCGCGCCGATGAACCCGAGCAGGAACACCACGGCACCACCGGCCGCGAGGTAGCGGTCCTTGCTCAGGTCGGTGTCCTCGGTGGACGCTCCCGGCAGGCCCGCGTCGGTGAACGCCGTGGTGGGCTTGAAGCTCTCCGAGGCGAAGATGCTGCCCTTCGCGACGACCACACCGTCCACCTTGGACAGGGGGACGGCACCCGCACCGGGTGCGCTGACGTAGATGCGCGAGTCGTTGGAGTTGTCGCGCGTATCGCCGGCTACGAAGATCGTGCCCGGCGGCACCTGCGCGCTGAAGGGCATCGCCGCCGCAGCGGGTGACACCTTCGGGTCGAGGTAGGGCTCGGTGACCGACTTGCCGTTGACCTCGATCCGGTGGCCGGGGTCGCAGCAGACCACCCGATCGCCACCGACCGCGATCACGCGCTTGAGGAGCCGACCGCGTTCCATGTCAGGCAATGCATCGGCCTGGAACACGACCAGGTCGCCGCGGTGGATCTCTCGGCCCTCGCCCCAGTTGTAGACGACGGTGGTGCCCGGCGGGATCGTGCCGGCCATCGAGCCACCCGGCACGGTCACCATGCTGTAGCCGAGCACCTTCACGACACCGGTCGCCGCGGCCACGGCTCCGACGACGGCGAGCACGAGGAAGATTGCCAGCAGCGCTGAGAACCGCCGCTTGACCTGCACCGGAGCGGGCGGCGGCGGAAAGTCGGGTTCGGTCACGTTGATCTATCGTGGGCGTTGCGCGAGCGTTACCCGGTTCGCGGCGCGTACATGATCACCGCGACGCCCACGAGGCACAGCAGGGCGCCGATCACGTCGAACCGGTCGGGCCGGTAGCCGTCGGCCACCACGCCCCAGGCGAGCGAGCCGGCCACGAAAACCCCGCCGTACGCGGCGAGGATGCGGCCGAAGTGGGCGTCGGGCTGCAGCGTGGCGACGAATCCGTAGAGCCCGAGCGCCACGATGCCCCCGCCGATCCACGCCCAGCCGCGGTGCTCTCGCACGCCCTGCCAGATGAGCCACGCGCCGCCGATCTCCAGCACCGCGGCCGCGACGAACAACGCGACCGACTTGAGGACCGTCATCGGCCGAAGGGGTTACCGAGGGTCCCCGTGTCGAAGGTGACCATCGTCGATGTCCACAGTGGATTGACCGCGAACGCGACCGCCCCGCCGAGCGCGACCACGCACGTGAGCCCGCCCAGCAGCACGCCCGCGCGAGCCACGTCGCCTCCGTGTTCGCGACCACCGCCGGTCAGGCCCAGCACGATCGCCAGCACCCCGGCCAGCAGCCCGACGAAGAACAGCGCCCCCAGCACGAGTAGAAACACCTGCCCCACGATCGGGTACACCGGCCCCGCCTCCATCCTGGGCCGCACCAGCAACCACGCGATCCACGTCGCCACGACCAACATGAAGCCCACAGCCGCGATCGCCACCGCCGCGACGGCCAGGCCACGCCGGGGTCTCTCCTCGTTGTCCGGTTCGGTCATGCCCCAGTCATAGCACCCGGGCCCGGTTTTCGTCGGACCTTCGCGCTAGCTTCACCGCCATGGATCTTGACGACGTCGCCCACAGACTGGCGACCGCGCTGCACGAAGCCGTCGGCGCCGAAGAAGCCGTGCTGCGAGTGCGCGTATCCGGCGGCGCACTGGTCCTCGACGCCTGGGCTCCGGCCCGCCACCGGGTCGATTGCGGCGCCGCTGGCATGCGCGCCCTCTACGACGCCCGGCCCGGCACGTACGAAGTGCGGCTGCGCGCTGACGGCAGTTACACGTTCGAGGCCGGCGGTGCGCTCTGGCCGGTCGCCGACGGCTGGCTTCTGTTCGACGAGGACTTCCGCTACCCAGGACACCCGTTGCCCGGTATGCCGAGGCCGGCAGCCGCGGCCCCCACCGGCGCGCCCACGAATCCAGCTGTGCTCGCCGAGCTCACGGCGCTGTGCGAGGAGTTCGCCGGGCACTACACGCGAATCAAGGGTCAGGCACCGCCCTGGCCGGCCGGACGGACCGAGGCGGAGATCTCGGCTGTCGAAGAGCGCATCGGTGCCCGGCTGCCGGAAGACCTGCGCGCGCTCTACCTCGTGGCCGACGGGGATCCCGAGGAGACCGGACTGCTGGGGCCGTACTCGGCCAATCCGCTGGACCAGGTGGTCGGCGACCACACAGGCGGCCCGCCGGGCGCGTACGGCTGGGAAGACAGCGTGTCCGACACCGGCGTCGTATTCGAGCCCCCGCCGTTCGGGCTCGTGAAACGCCTGTCTCGCAACGACTGGTGGATCCCGTTCGGCAGCGACCGCGCGTTGAACTTCCTGTGCGCCGACCTCGACCCCGCCCCGGGCGGACGCGCCGGCCAGGTTCTGGAGTACGGACGGGATGTCGAGGGGCTACGCTACGTCGCGCCGTCCGTCACGGCGATGATCCGTGAGGTCGTCGAGGCGCTGCGTGCCGGCAAGCACAAGAAGGGCGGCGGCAGCGCTTTCCTGCGGACCGAAGTTGCGCTGCGGGACAACAAGTTCCGCAGCCACAGCGGGGTGGTGACCGGCTCGGCGTCGGCTGTGCACGAGATCGCCGACCGGCAGCTGATGCAGCACCTGTGCCTCAACGACGCCGGCACCGTGAACCTCGGCGTGATCGAGGACTTCCCCGCGCTGCGGGAGCTGGAGGTCAATCGCGCCACGCGGATCATCGGCGGCCTCGATCACCTGCCGGCGATCGAGGCGCTGAGGGTGCGCGCGGGTGAAGTCGACCTCCGCGCATTCGCCGGCCATTCGCTGTGGAGTCTCGAGCTCGCCGGGCTCACGCGGCCCGTGGCGGTGCAGGAGCTCGCCGCTTTGCCGAACCTCACTCGGCTCGCCGTCGCCGAGGCCGAGGTACTGGAGCTGGAACGGATCGCGGAGCTGCCGAACCTGCGTGTGCTCAGCCTGTCTCGCGCCCAGGTCGGTCACCTGCTCGCGGCCGGCGCCCCATTCCCCCGCTTAGCAGCTCTCCAGGTCCCGCGCCGGACACCGGTGGCTGCGGCTGCTGGGCTCTGGAGCCGGTTCTCGCCTGAGCGCGAAGCTCCCTGGTACACCGAATTGACCGGCGCTGTGTAGGACGTTATACGGCCCGCGAAACAGAACAGGCCACCCCGCCAGAAGCGGAATGGCCTGTTCCTTCGAAAAAAGCTCAGACGGTGAACCCGAGCGCACGCAGCTGCTCGCGGCCGTCGTCGGTGATTTTTTCCGGGCCCCACGGCGGCATCCAGACCCAATTGATCCGGAAGTCGCTCACGAGGCCGCCGGAGGTCAGCGCCGCGGAGGTCTGGTCTTCGATCACGTCGGTCAGCGGGCACGCCGCCGACGTGAGCGTCATGTCCAGCGTGGCCGAGTTGTCCTTCTCCACGCGGATGTCGTACACCAGGCCGAGGTCGACGACGTTGATCCCGAGCTCGGGGTCCACGACGTCGCGCATCGCCTCTTCGATGTCCTCGATCTTGGCGACGTCGGCGGGCACCGACGACGCCGTCTGCTCCGGCAGGTCCGCGGCGGTGCGCCCTTCGCGAGGGTCGGCCTCCGGGGCCACGGTCTCTTCGCTCATGCCTTCTCAGCTCCTGTGGTGGTGCGGGCCACGGCGTCCTTGAACGCCATCCAACCGAGGAGGGCGCACTTCACGCGCGCCGGGTACTTGGCGACGCCGGCGAACGCGATGCCGTCCTCCAGCACGTCCTCGTCGGGCTCGACCTTGCCCTTGCCCTGCATCAGTTCCACGAAGGCGTCCATGGTGGTGAACGCCTCCTCCACGGTGTGGCCGGTGACGAGGTCGGTCAGCACCGACGTGGAGGCCTGGCTGATCGAGCAGCCCTGCCCCTCGTACGACACCTGCTCGACCTTGCCGTCCGCGAGCTTCACGCGCAGCGTCACCTCGTCGCCGCAGGTCGGGTTGACCTGGAACGACTCGGCGTCGTACGGATCGCTCAAGCCACGTCCGTGCGGGTTCTTGTAGTGGTCCAGGATGATCTCCTGGTACATGCTCTCGAGGTTCACTTCGCGACCCCGAAGAACTTCTGCGCCTCGCGGATACCGTCGACGAGAGCGTCCACTTCGGACAGTGTGTTGTAGAGGTAGAACGTGGCGCGCACGGTGGCCTGCGCCGAGCACGCCCGGTGCAGCGGCCACGCGCAGTGGTGGCCCACGCGCACGGCGATGCCCAGGCTGTCGAGCACCTGGCCGGCGTCGTGCGGGTGCACGCCGTCGATCACGAACGACACCGCGCCGCCGCGGTCTGCCATGTCGGTCGGCCCGATGATGCGGACGCCGTCGATGGCGCTGATCCCGGCGAGCGCGTGCTCGGTGAGCAGGTGCTCGTGGGCCGCGATGCGCTCCATGCCGATCGCCGAGAGGTAGTCGACGGCCGCGCCGAGGCCGATGGCCTGCGACGTCATCGGCACGCCGGCCTCGAACCGCTGCGGCGGCGGGGCGAACGTGGAGCCCTCCATGCGGACCAGCTCGATCATCGACCCGCCCGTGAGGAACGGCGGCATCGCTTCGAGCAGCTCGCTGCGCCCGTAGAGCACGCCGATGCCGGACGGTGCCAGCATCTTGTGCCCGGAGAACGCCGCGAAGTCCACGCCGAGTGCCCCGAAGTCCACGGCCCCCTGGCCGTACACCCCGTGGGGCACCGACTGGCACGCGTCGAGCACGGTCAGCGCGCCGACCGACTTGGCCTTGGCCACGAGCACGTCGACCGGGTTGATCGTGCCGAGCACGTTGGACTGGTGCGCGAAGGCGACCAGCTTGGTGCGCGGCGTGATCAGCTCGTCGATCTCCGACAGGTCGAGCCGGCCTTCGGGCGTCACCTTGAACCACTTCAGCGTGGCCCCGGTGCGCTGGCAGAGCTGCTGCCAGGGCACGAGGTTCGCGTGGTGCTCCATCTCGGTGATCACGATCTCGTCGCCGGGCCCGACCTTGAACCGCTCTGACTCCGGGCCGGCCGTGCTCGCGTTGCTCATCGCGTACGCCACGAGGTTGATGCCCTCGGTCGCGTTCTTGGTGAACACGAGCTCCTCCGGGGAGGCACCGACGAACTCGGCGATCCGCGCGCGGGCGGACTCGTAGGCGTCGGTGGCCTCCTCGGCGAGCTGGTGCGCACCGCGGTGCACGGCGGCGTTGGAGGTCTCGAGGAACGCGCGCTCGGCGTCGAGGACCTGCGTCGGCCGCTGCGAGGTCGCGCCGGAGTCCAGGTACACCAAGGGTTTCCCGTCGCGCACGGTGCGGGACAGGATCGGGAAGTCGGCACGCAGTGCCGCCACGTCAAGGGGAACAGAGTTGGTCGGGCTGTTCGAAGCCGTGGTGGTCATCGAGCCAACTCCTCTCGGTGTAGTCGGGAACTTCGTGATGCGGCGAAAACTCAGAGCGCGGCCGGCTCGGCCTTGCCCACGTACTTCACGTAGCCGTTCTCCTCCAGCTCGTCGGCGAGCTCCTTGCCACCGGACTCGACGATGCGCCCGTCGGCGAAGACGTGCACGAAGTCCGGGGTGATGTGCCGGAGGATGCGGGTGTAGTGCGTGATCAGTATGACGCCGACCTCGCTCGAAGCCTTGTACTGGTTGACACCCTCGGAAACCACGCGCAGCGCGTCGACGTCGAGCCCGGAGTCGGTCTCGTCGAGGATGGCGATCTTCGGCTTGAGCAACGCCAGTTGCAGGATCTCGTGGCGCTTCTTCTCGCCGCCGGAGAAGCCCTCGTTCACGGAGCGCTCGGCGAACTCCTGCGAGATCTCGAGCTTGCCCATCTCCTCCTTGACCTCCTTGACCCAGTGGCGCAGCTTGGGGGCCTCGCCACGGACCGCGGTGGCCGCGGTGCGGAGGAAGTTGGACATCGAGACGCCGGGCACCTCGACGGGGTACTGCATGGCCAGGAACAGGCCGGCGCGGGCGCGCTCGTCCACGGTCATCTCGAGCACGTTCTCGCCGTCCAGCAGCACCTCGCCGGAGGTCACCTGGTACTTCGGGTGACCGGCGATCGCATAGGACAGCGTGGACTTGCCGGAGCCGTTGGGGCCCATGATCGCGTGGGTCTCGCCCGACTTGATCGTCAGGTTCACGCCCTTGAGGATCTCCTTGGCGCCTTCGTCGGTGTTGACCGAGGCGTGCAGGTCCTTGATTTCCAGGGTAGCCATTCTTCGTTTCCTAAAGTCTGCGGTGGACGGGGTCAGGCGCCAACGGCTTCGAGCTCAGCCTCGATCGCGGCTTCGAGGCGCTCGCGCACCTCGGGCACGTCGATCTTCACCAGGATCTCGTGGAAGAACCCGCGCACGACCAGCCGCCGCGCCGCTTCCTCCGCGATTCCGCGCGACTGGAGGTAGAACAACTGCTCGTCGTCGAACCTTCCCGTCGCGCTCGCGTGGCCGGCGCCTTCGATCTCGCCGGTCTCGATCTCCAGGTTCGGCACGGAGTCCGCGCGCGCCCCGGGTGTGAGCACCAGGTTGCGGTTGAACTCGTAGGTGTCGGTGGCCTCGGCCTCGGCCCGGATCAGCACGTCGCCGATCCACACCGTGTGCGCGCCCTCGCCCTGCAGCGCGCCCTTGTAGCCCACTCGCGACTTGCAGTTCGGCACCGCGTGGTCGACGAAGAGGCGGTGCTCCTGGTGCTGGCCGCCGTCCGCGAAATAGACGCCGAGCATGTCGACGTCGCCACCCTTGTCGGTGAAGGTCGCCGTCGGCGAGACGCGGACCAGGTCACCACCCAGGGTGATCACGGTGTGCCGCAGCGCGGCGTCGCGGCCCAGCTTGAGGTGCTGCTCGGAGACGTGCACCGCATCGTCGGCCCAGTCCTGGACGCTGACCACGGTGACCTTGGCGCTGTCGCCGATGACGAACTCGACGTTGTCGGCGTAAGTGCCGGAGCCGACGTGGTCGAGCACGACGACGGCTTCGGCGAACGCCTCGGCGCGGACCTGCAGGTGCCCGTAAGCGACCAAACCCTCACCCGGGCCGTGGATGCGCAGCACCGACGGCTTCGACGCCTTCGTCTCCTTGGGCACCGTCACGACGGTTGCCTTCTGGAACGAGGAGTACGCCTGGGCGGCGATCCGGTCGCTCGGCACACCGGCCTGGCCCAGCCGCGAGTCGTCTCGGCCGACGGTCTCGATCGTCAACTCGGGCGCGGCGTCGGCTTCGAGCGTGATCTCGCCGGAGGCGACGACCGTGCCGTCGTGGAGGCCGCGCAGACGCTTCATCGGGGTGAAGCGCCAGTTCTCCTCACGTCCGCCCGGGACCTCGAAGGCCTCGACGTCGTAGGAGGTGAACCGCTCGGCGCGGGAGGCCGCCGGAATGACGGCGCCCTCCCGCAGCGACTCGGCAACGTTGTTCTCGGTAACCGACATGACTAGCCGACGGACCCTTCCATCTGGAGCTCGATCAGGCGGTTCAGCTCGAGCGCGTACTCCATCGGCAGCTCACGCGCGATGGGCTCCACGAACCCGCGCACGATCATCGCCATCGCCTCGGCCTCGTCGAGACCGCGCGACATCAGGTAGAACAGCTGCTCTTCGCTGACCTTGGACACCGTGGCCTCGTGGCCCATGGACACCTCGTCGTTGCGGATGTCCACGTACGGGTAGGTGTCCGAGCGCGAGATCGTGTCGACCAGCAGTGCGTCGCAGACCACGCTGGAGCGCGAGTGGTGCGCCCGCTTCGCGACGCGGACCAGGCCGCGGTAGGAGGTACGGCCGCCGCCGCGCGCCACCGACTTCGACACGATGGTCGAGGAGGTGTGCGGCGCGAGGTGCTCCATCTTGGCGCCCGCGTCCTGGTGCTGGCCCTCGCCCGCGAATGCGACCGAGAGGACCTCGCCCTTGGCGTGCTCGCCCATGAGGAAGACCGACGGGTACTTCATGGTGACCTTGGAACCGATGTTGCCGTCGATCCATTCCATGGTCGCGCCCTCTTCACACTTGGCGCGCTTGGTGACCAGGTTGTAGACGTTGTTCGACCAGTTCTGGATCGTCGTGTAGCGGCAGCGGCCGCCCTTCTTCACGATGATCTCCACGACCGCCGAGTGCAGCGAGTCGGACTGGTAGATCGGCGCGGTGCAACCCTCGACGTAGTGCACGTAGGCGTCTTCGTCGACGATGATGAGCGTGCGCTCGAACTGGCCCATGTTCTCGGTGTTGATCCGGAAGTAGGCCTGCAGCGGGATGTCCACCTTCACGCCCTTGGGCACGTAGATGAACGAGCCGCCGGACCACACCGCCGTGTTCAGCGCGGAGAACTTGTTGTCGCCGGCCGGGATCACGGAGCCGAAGTGCTCCTGGAAGATCTCCGGGTGCTCCTTGAGCGCGGTGTCGGTGTCCAGGAACAGCACGCCCTGCGCCTCCAGGTCCTCGCGGATCTGGTGGTAGACGACCTCGGACTCGTACTGCGCGGCGACACCGGCGACGAGGCGCTGCTTCTCCGCCTCGGGGATACCCAGCTTGTCGTAGGTGTTCTTGATGTCCTCGGGAAGTTCTTCCCAGCTGGCCGCCTGCTTCTCCGTGGAGCGCACGAAGTACTTGATGTTGTCGAAGTCGATCCCGGAGAGGTCGGCTCCCCAGTTCGGCATTGGCTTCAGCTCGAAGAGCTTGAGCGCCTTCAAGCGGGCTTCGCGCATCCACTCCGGCTCGGACTTCTTCGAGGAGATGTCGGTGACGACGTCCTCGTTCAGCCCGCGGCGGGCGGTCGAGCCCGCCTCGTCGGAGTCGGCCCAGCCGAACGCGTACTTGCCAAGGGACTCGATGGTCTCTTCCTGGCTCAGTGGCGCGGTGGTGGGAGTGCGCTGCTCGGCAGCGGCAGTCATGCGGGTTTCCCTCCATTCGGGATCCGTGCTGTACGCCCCCGGTCCGCCCGCGCCGGCTGCGTCGCCGCAACCGCCTCGGTCGTCCCGGAGGGCCTGGTGCTGTCCGGCTCGGGAAGGGCCGGGATACCCGTCGTCACGGCGGGTACGTGTGTGGTGCACGCGTTGTCGCCGCGTGCGATCGTCGCCAGCCGCTGCACGTGGGTGCCGAGCAGCCGGGCGAACGCGTCGGTCTCGGCCTCGCACAGCTGCGGGAACTCAGCCGCGACGTGCGCGACCGGGCAGTGGTGCTGGCAGAGCTGTTCACCGACACCGACCTGGCGGGTCGACGCAGCGTAGCCCTCCCTGGTCAAGGCCGTGGCCAGGGCCTCGGCGCGCTCCGCGGGATCACTCGAACCGGTGATGGCGGAGCGGTGCGGGCCCACCAGCGCGTCGACGCGGCTCTCCGCGAACGCGCGCACGGCGCCTTCCCCTGCGTGCTCGGCGAGGAACCGGATGGCCGACACCGCGAGGTCGTCGTAGGCGTGCCCGAACCGGGCGCGGCCCGACTCGGTGAGCAGGAAGAACTTGGCCGGGCGCCCGCGTCCGCGCGGACCGCGCCGGGGCGCGTCACGGGTCTCGGCCTCGCCGTCGGCCACCAGTGCGTCGAGGTGCCTACGGACGGCCGTGGGGCTGATGCCGAGCTGCTCCGCGACCACCACGGCGGTCATCGGGCCCTGCTCGAGAAGCAGGCGTGCCACCTCGTGGCGCGTGCGTCCTTCGAGCGAATTAGCCTGGCTGACCTGCACAGGAACGCCGAGATCCGCGGCGCGCGGCTGATCGCCGAACTCCTCGCAGACCTCTACCTCAGGCGTCCCGTTCTTTTTCACAACACAAGTGTGTCTTATTTCCGGCGCAGGGGCAAAGGCGGGGTGTCCGGCAGTGACCCGCGTCACGGCCGGAGGGACTCGATACCCTTCCTGACGTGGCAGTCGGCGAGCAACCCGTGCAGCGGGACCCGGAAGTGGGCACACCCGGCGACACGGCGACGGCCGTGGCGCCACCTTCGCCCGTCCTCCCGCGCGAGCCGCAGCCGCTCGACCAGGCCGAACACCGCGGCCTCGACATCGTCCGGCGGTTCGGCACGGTCGGCTCGCTGTTCCTCGCGCTCGGTTCGCTCGGCGCCGGCGCGGCGCCCGTGATCAACCCGGTGCAGGACCTGCCGGTGCTGCGCCTGTTCACCCGCATCCCCACCGTCTCGCTCGCCATCGCGTTCTCCGGCATGGGCATCCTCGTGCTGAGCTGGCTGATGCTCGGCCGCTTCGCCCGGCCCGCGAGCGCCCGCCTGGCCAGCCAGGGCCAGCTGGCCCGAACGATCGCGATGTGGGTGGCGCCGCTGCTGCTCATCCCGCCCCTGTTCTCCCGGGACGTCTACAGCTACCTCGCGCAGAGCGAGATCGTGCACCGCGGGATGGACCCCTACACCCTGGGCCCGGCCCAGGCGCTCGGCGTGGCCGACCCGCTCACCGCGGGCGTGGCCAACATGTGGCGCGAGACGCCGGCGCCGTACGGGCCGCTGCTGCTGCGCCTGGGCGGCTGGCTCGCGCCGATCGGCGGCACCAACATCGTGACGGGCGTGCTGCTGCAGCGCGGCCTGGCGCTCGTCGGCGTGGTCCTCATCGTGTGGGCGGTGCCGCGGCTGGCGCGCCGCTTCGGCGTTCAACCGGTGACGGCGCTGTGGCTGGGCGCAGCCAATCCCCTGCTGATCTTCCACTTCATCGCCGGCGCCCACAACGACGCGCTGGCCATCGGGCTGATGGTCGCCGGGCTGGAGGTCGGCATCCGGCGGCTGCCGGTGCGCGTCAAGGGCGACTCCCCGCCGCCGATGGCAAAGGGTGAGCTGCTGTGCATCGCGCTCGGTGTAGCGATCATCACGCTCGGAGCCGCGGTCAAGGTGCCCGCACTGCTCGCGTTGCCGTTCTTCGCGGTGATGGTGGCGCGGCGCTGGCACGGGAGCATCAAGGACCTCGTGCGGGCCGGCGTGCCGATGGCGCTGCTGTTCGGTGCGGTGCTCGTCGTGGTCTCCTACGGCACGGGTCTGGGCTTCGGCTGGATCGGCGCGCTCGGCACCCCCGGCCTCGTGCGCTCGTGGATCTCCCCCACCGCCGAGCTGGCGAACCTCACCGGGGTGCTCGGCATCGCGCTGGGGCTCGGCAACCACACCGACGCGCTGGTGCCCATCATCGGCGCGCTCGGCTACCTGGTGACGGCGTTCGTCACCGTCAAGTTCCTGTGGGCCAGCTTCAAGTGGCGCTACCGGCCCATCATCGGGCTCGGGGTGGCGCTCGGCGCCGCGATGATCCTGCAGATCAACCTGCAGCCGTGGTACGTGCTGTGGGCCGTGATTCCCCTCGCCGCGGCGGCGGGCACGTCGCGGTTCCGCGTGGCCGCGACCGTGATCAGCGCCGGGCTGCCGTTCCTGCTGCCGCCCACCGGGAGCACGTTCGACGGCCACGCCTACATCCTGCCGTGGGCCTACGGCGCGGCCGTGCTCGTGACGCTCGGCGGGCTCGCGTGGGTGTACCGGCTTTCGCCGCTCCTGCTCTCCAGGACGTCCCCGGAACGGCCCGCCGTGGTGGACGTCGTATCGTAATTCGTTGTGGACAACCCAGCGGTCGAGATCACCGGCCTGGTGAAAAGCTACGGCTCCACCACCGCGGTCGACGGGCTCGACCTGCGGATGGAGCGTGGCTGCCTGCTGGCCTTGCTCGGGCCCAACGGCGCGGGCAAGACGACCACGGTGGAGATCTGCGAAGGGTTTCGCAAGCCTGACGCCGGAAAAGTCCGGGTCCTCGGCCTCGATCCCGTGAAAAACAGCGCCCGGCTGCGCCCGCGCGTCGGCATCATGCCGCAGGGCGGCGGCGCCTACCCGGGTGTGCACGCCGCCGAAATGCTCGGCTTGGTCGCGTCGTGCGCGGCGAACCCGCTCGACCCCGCGTGGCTGCTCGACGTGCTCGGGCTGGCCGGCGCCAAGCGCACCCCGTTCAAACGCCTCTCCGGCGGGCAGCAGCAACGGCTTTCGCTGGCGTGCGCGCTCGTCGGGCGGCCCGAGCTCGTGTTCCTCGACGAACCGACCGCGGGCATGGACCCACAGGCGCGGCGCCTGGTGTGGGAGCTGCTGGCCGCGCTGCGCAGCGACGGCGTGAGCGTGCTGCTCACCACGCACCTGATGGAAGAAGCGGAAGCGCTCGCCGACCAGGTCGTGATCGTGGACCACGGCAAGGTCGTGGTCCAGGGCTCGCCCCACGCGTTGACGCTGGAAGCGGGCGACGCCGCGCAGCTGCGGTTCCGCGCGCGCACGCGGCTGGACCTGTCGCTGCTCACGGCGGCGCTGCCGGAGGGCTATCGCGTGAGCGAGTCCTCGCCCGGTTCGTACCTCGTGGAAGGCGCGGTGGATCCGCAGGTGGTGTCGACCGTCACGTCGTGGTGTGCGCAACAGGGCGTGCTGCCCGAACAGCTGCAGGTGGGGCGGCGCACGCTGGAAGAGGTTTTCCTCGAGCTGACCGGACGGGAGCTGCGAGCGTGAGCATGACGTTCCCGGAAGGCACCTTCACCCCCGCGCCGGGCCGCGGCCCACTGGGCCGAATGCTGCGCACGCACGCGCGCATCGAGGCCGCTTTGACGTTGCGCCACGGCGAACAGCTGCTGCTCACGCTGATCATCCCGCTCGCGCTGCTCATCGGCCTGAGCCTGCTGGACATCCTGCCCGCGAGCCAGCTCGGCTCGACGTCCAAAGTGGACTGGATCACACCGCGGATCCTCGCGCTGGCCGTGATGTCGTCGGCGTTCACGGGGCAGGCCATCGCGCTCGGCTTCGACCGGCGCTACGGCGTGCTCAAACGGCTTTCGGCCACCGCGCTGCCGCGCTGGCTCCTCGTGGCCGGGCGCGTGGTCGCGGCGCTCGTGGTGGTCGTGCTGCAGTCGATCGTGATCGGCGTGGTGGCGGCGTTCCTGGGCTGGTCGCCCTCGGGTGCCGGAATCGCGTCGGCGATCGTGCTGCTGGTGCTGGGCACGGCCGCATTCGGCGCACTGGGCGTGCTGCTCGGCGGCGCCCTTCGGGCCGAAGCGGTGCTGGCGCTGGCCAACATCGTGTGGTTCGTGCTGCTGCTCGCCGGCGGGATCCTGCTGGCGCCTTCGGCTTTGCCGGCGGGCCTCGGCGTGGTCGTCTCGCTGCTGCCCTCGGGCGCGCTCGCGGAAGGCATGCGCGCGGCGCTGGTGGACGGTCACTTCGCCGTCGGGCCGATGGCGGTGCTCGCCGTGTGGGCGATCGTGTCCGGACTTATCGCGACACGGACCACAAAACTCACCTGAGTGCGGCGTGAAACGGGTGTGAGAAAAGCGTCGCCGTGCATGCGGTGGGAAAGCGCGGAATTGCGCGCGAGTACGATTCCCCCGTGCCTCTTCGCAGTTTGATCGCCCGCTTGCCCTATCCCTCCGTCGGCGTGCAACGAGCCGTCGGGATCGCCGCCGTGGTGGCGATGGGCGGCATCGGCGTCACGGGGTCCGTGGTGCGGGTGACGGGTTCGGGCCTCGGCTGCCCGACGTGGCCGCAGTGCGTGCCCGGCAGTCTCGTGCCGGTGCAGCACCCCGGGATCCACGCGGTCAACCAGTGGATCGAGTTCTCGAACCGCATGCTGACGGGCGCGGTCATCGTCGTGGCCGCCTTGGCGGTGCTCACGGCGTGGCGCATCCTCATCGACCACCCGAGCCGCAAGCGGCTGCTGGTGCTGGCCTGGACGATGCCGGGCGGCGTCGTGCTGCAGGCCGTGCTCGGAGGCATCACCGTGCTGGCGAAGCTGGAGTGGTGGACGGTCGCGATCCACTTCCTCGCTTCCACGCCGTTGATCTGGCTCGCCGTGCTGCTGCTGCGCGCGTTCCGCGAGGGCGACGAACCCGCGCGCCCGATCGTGCCGCCACTGGGCCGCAAGGTGCTGGTGCTGCTGACGGTGCTGATGTGGGCCGTCCTCATCGCCGGCACGACCGTCACCGGCGCCGGCCCCCACGGCGGCGACATCCACACCCACCGCCTCGACGTCCCCATCGAGAAGCTCGCCCAGGTCCACAGCGGACTCCTGATCGTCTACCTCGTGGTCCTCGCGGTCTTCGGCCTGCAGCTGCTGCGCGTGGGCGCGCCGAAGAGCGTGTGGCAGCGCTACGCGTGGGTCTGGGCGGTCGCGCTCGCGCAGGGCGTGCTGGGGACCGTGCAGTACGCGCTCGGCGTCCCCGAGGCGATGGTGTCGTTCCACGTGCTCGGCTCGGCCCTGGTCATCGTCGTCACGGCGGCGCTGTGGACCGGCACCCGAGACCGCGGCCCGGTGGTGTCGCTGGAACCGGCGCCTCCGACGGACCGCGAACTCACCCCGGCGGGCTGACGCCCCGGACGGCCACGCCTTCGTAACTCTCCGTCGGCTCGCCGTCGGCGCAGCGGACAGAACGGGCACCTACTCTTCGGCTCGGAATCGCCATCCGAAGCGCCGCGAGGTGACGCTCATGACGTCCGTCCAGTCCAGCACCGTGAAGCCGTTGATCTCCGGACGCCGGGGTCCGGCGGAGATGGTCGTGCTCAAGACTTTCCTGCTGGTGCCGTTCGTGGCACTGGTCGCCGCCGTTCCGCTGTTGTGGGGCTGGGGGCTCAGCTGGGTCGACGCGGCGCTGTTCGTGGTCTTCTACACGTTCGGCACGCTCGGCGTGACCGTCGGGTACCACCGGTATTTCACGCACGGCGCGTTCAAGGCGCCACGCGCGCTGCGGATCGCGCTGGCCGTGTCGGGGAGCATGGCGGTGCAGGGTTCGGTGATCTTCTGGGTCGCGAGCCACCGCCGCCACCACGCGTTCGCCGACCGCGAGGGCGATCCGCACTCGCCGTGGCTGTTCGGCACGTCGCCCGCGGCGCTGCTGCGCGGGTTCTGGCACGCGCATATGGGCTGGATGTTCAAGCGCGAGGTGACCAACGCCGACCGCTTCGCCCCGGATCTCGTCGGCGACCGCGACCTGCGGCTGGTGAACCGCTTCTTCGCGCTGTGGATCGCGCTCAGCGTCGCCCTGCCGGCCGCGCTGGGCGGGCTGATCACCTGGTCGTGGTGGGGCGCCGTCACGGCGTTCTTCTGGGCGGGCCTGGTGCGTATCGCGTTGCTGCACCACGTGACCTGGTCGGTCAACTCCGTGTGCCATCTGATCGGTGAACGCCCCTTCGCCAGCCGCGACAAGGCCGCCAACTTCTGGCCGCTCGCGATCCTGTCGATGGGCGAGTCGTGGCACAACTCGCACCACGCCGACCCGACCTGCGCGCGCCACGGCGTGCTGCGCGGCCAGGTCGACGTGTCGGCGCGCGTGATCTGGCTGTTCGAGCGCTTCGGCTGGGCCACCGACGTGCGATGGCCCCGAGCCGATCGCTTGGCCGCCAAGCGAAAGCAGCCCGCCTAGTACCGCACCGGCTCAGTTCACGATGAACTCATCCGCGAAGGTGCGCAGAGTTTCTGCGTCGAGCGCGTTCCCGAAGCCGACGATCAGCTCGTCGACCCCGGCGTCGCGGTAGCCGTCGAGCCGCTCGCGGATCGTGTTGATGGTGCCGACGAGCCCGTACGCGGCCAGGTCGCCGGGGAACACCAGCGGCGCCCACGCCGGCACGGCGGCGCGGGCTTCCTCGTCGGTGTCCGCGATGATGCAGTACGTCGTCGATGTCTTCGTGATCGCCGAGAAATCACGTCCCACCGTGTCGCAGTGGCGAGCGAGGATCCCGTACTTGCGGCGCACCTGTTCGGGTGGTTCCTGCACGTTGCAGAGATCGCCGTACAGCGCGACCAGGCGGAGCGTCACTTTCTCCCCGCCCCCGGCGATCATCACAGGTGGGTGGGGGAGCTGGACGCCCGTCGGCGAATTCACTGCGGAGTCGGTCGTGAAGTACCGGCCGGTGAAGGTCGCGGGTTTCCCGGTCCACAGTTCCTTGATGATCTGCAGCGCCTCTTCCAGCCGCCGAAGGCGTTCTCCCGCGCCGGGGAAGTCGTAGCCGAACGCCCGGTACTCGTCTTCGTACCAGCCGGCTCCGATGCCGAAGGTCAGCCGTCCGCCGGAGACGACGTCGAGGTTCGAGGCCATCTTCGCCAGGAGAGCGGGATTGCGGTAGCCGTTGCCGGTGACGAGCTGACCGAGCCGCGCGGTGCCGGTCTCGCGGGCCAGCGCCGCCAACGTAGTCCAGGCTTCGAACACGTACGACCCCGAAGGGCCGAACGGGATGAAGTGGTCCGGAGCCCAGATGGTCGCGAAACCGGCCGCGTCGGCGACCTGGGCCAGCTCGAGCAGCTTGTCGAACGCGGTGACCGGGTTCGTGTGGCCCGCGAACTCGTGGGTCGTCCCGGTGGGCAGGTAGTAGCTGATTTTCATGGTCTCTTGGACCGCCGGCGCCCCGCGAAGGAATCGTCGCGCGGCACCCACCGGCCGGACCGATTCCTTTTCGGCCCGTGCCGGGTCCAACTCCCCATGACGAGGCAAACCCCGCGGCGACTGGTGCTCAGCACGCTCGTGTCGCTCAACGGTGTGATCAGCGAGCCGCTGAAGTGGGCGGGGCCCTACTTCGGCCCGGGTAGCGCGGCCGCGTCGCTGGCCGCGCTCCGTGGCTACGAGGCCATGCTGATGGGCAGGCGGACCTACGACATCTTCTCCCGGCAGTGGCCGGCGACGCCGGGCGAGTACGCCGCACACCTCAACGCCATGCGCAAATACGTGTTCTCCTCATCCCTGCGGCAACCTCGATGGACGAACACCGCGGTGATCGACGACGATGTCGTCGACGCCGTCGCCGCGCTGAAGCGGGAAGCAGGTGGGGACTTGATCGTCTGCGGTCACGGCCGGTTCGGCCAGACGCTGACAGCGGCCGGGCTGATCGACGAGCTGGCCCTGACCGTCGTGCCGGTCATCGTCCCCGATGGTGACACCTTCGCCCGCCCCGGTGGCACTGGCAGCGTATGGGAGCTCCTCAGCGCGGAGCCCGGGGCCGATCCGGGCCTGGTGTCGTTGCGCTACCGACCGGCGCGAGGTTGACGGACTTGTCGGATACGTGGGACGAACTGGAGAGCTTCCGACCGGAGCTGATGGCACTGTGCTACCGGATGACGGGCTCGGTGCACGAAGCCGAAGACCTCGTGCAGGAAACCTGCCTGCGGGCCTGGCGCAGCCGAGACGCGTTCGAAGGCCGCTCCTCGGTACGGACGTGGCTGTACCGGATCGCCATGAACGTGTGCTTGACGACGTTGCAGGGCAGAGGGCGCCGAGTGCTGCCGGCCGGTCTCGGTGTCCCCGGCGAGGACCCCGACGTTCCACTGGCGACAGCCGACGTCCTGTGGCTCGATCCGTTGCCCGCGGACCCCGCCCACATCGCCGAACAACGGTCGACGCTGCGGCTCGCGCTGGTCGCGGGTCTGCAGTACCTGCCTCCGCGCCAGCGCGCCGCGTTCATGCTGAGGGAGGTGCTGGCGATGCCGGCCTCGGAGATAGCCGAGGTCCTCGGCACGAGCGTGCCCGCGGTAAAGAGCGCGCTCCAGCGCGCCCGGGCCCGGCTCGACGAACTGTCGCCGTCGCCGGAGGCCGTCGTCGAGCCGGATTCGGTCGAAGCGCGACGCATCCTCGACTCCTACATCGCGGCCTTCGAAACCGCCGACATCGGGGCGCTGACGCGGCTGCTGCGCGACGACGCGACCCTCGAGGTCATCCCGTCCGGTCTTTCGCTGTCCGGGAAACGGCTGTGCGTGCCGTTCCTCGGGGAGCACGTGCTCACCGAGCCTGGCCTGTACCGGATGTTCCCGACCGTCGCCAACGGACAGCCGGCCGCGGCGGCCTACCACCGCGACCACACCGCCGCGCCGTTCCGGCCGTTCGGGCTGGCATTGCTGACCGTCGACGCCACGCACCTGGTGTCGATCACGACGTTCCTCGACCCGGGCCTGGTGGGCGCCGCGGGCTTCCCCGAGGACCTCACGCAGCTCCCGTGACGGCTGCGGCGGGCCGACGACGGCAGGTGATCACTGAGCCGCGCCGGTCCGGTATCCGCCGGGCGTGGTCGCGAACTCCCGCCGGAACGCCTTGGCGAAGGCGAACGCGGAGCCGTATCCGACCGCTGAGGCGACCTGCGCGAGGGTCTTGTCGGTGCCGCGGAGCAGCCGGGCCGCGGTGTCCATCCGCCACCGTGTGAGGTAGGTCAGCGGCGGTTCACCGACCACCTCGGTGAACCGGCGTGCGAACGCCGCCCGCGACAGGCCGGCGAGGCCGGCGAGCTGCTCGACGGTCCACGCCTCAGCCGGTTCGGCGTGCATGGCCGCGAGCGCCCGCGCTGTGGGCGGATCGCTCAAAGCCGCCGCCCAGCTGGTCGTGGCGGCGGATTCGTGCAGCCACGCTCGCAGCAGATACACCAGCAACGCATCGACCAGCGACGGCGCCACGACGGCGGCACCCGGCGGAGCGTCGCGCAATTCCGTGTCCAGGAGCTCCACCATCGCGCGCAGCCCAGGATTCCTGCCGCGCAGGGTGGACAGGTGCACGACTTCGGGCAAGTCCCGCAGTAGCGGGTGCGGCCGGCTGCGCACGAGCTTGTAGGCGCCGCACACGATCGTCGACCGGGCGCCGGGCCCGGGTAGCTCGAAGCGTCCGAAGGGGGCTCCCGCAGTGCCGCGGACCGGCGTGAAAGCCGTGAGGGGCACGTCCTGAGCGGAGCTCATCGCGTGCGCGGCGCCACGCCCGAGCAGCACCGCGTCGCCGGGGCCCAGTTCCCGGGGGGCGAAATCGCCGTCGGAGAGCGGAGTCAGCAGGCAGGTGCCCTGGAGCACCACGTGGAAAGCGGCCCCCATGACGTGGTCGAAACGCAGCCCCCACGGTGAGTGCACCTCGGTGAGCGCGGCGACCGGCTGACCTACCCGCATCGCGGTCAGGATGTCCCCCAGCACGTCCACAACGGAACTCTACAACGCGGAGACGATGAGACAAAGGTTCGCGCTTCTCAGCCATTACTCGTCTCGTCTCCTCGCTCTACTTTGATCCTCGGAGACCGGATGAAAGGAGCCGCAGATGATCGCGAAGACGGTATGGGTGGAAGGCGCCACCGGTAAGGCGGGCAAGCGCGTGACCGAGGCGCTCACCGCCGCCGGGCTCGACGTGCGCGCAGCGAGCCGCCATCCGGGCGCGGCAACGGGTCACCTCACGCCCACCCTGTTCAACTGGTCCGACAGGTCCACTTGGGACACTTCGGTCGCCGACGCGGATGCCTTGTTCCTCAAGGGCCTCGACAGCGACGACGACGCGGCGGGCACGATTGCGAGCCTGATCGCCGCGGCGCCGCGCGCGCGGCACGTGGTGCTCATGTCGGCGTTCGGCGTCGACAAGGGGCCCGCCGCGGGCAACCGCGCACGGGTCGAGCAGGCGGTACGGGAGTCGGGTCGCGACTGGACCATCCTGCGGCCCAACTGGCTGATGCAGAACTTCGACGAAGACGAGGCCGTCTACGCGAGGGCGATCCG
Organism: Amycolatopsis sp. NPDC051372; assembly: GCF_040682095.1. Classification (NCBI taxonomy): domain Bacteria; kingdom Bacillati; phylum Actinomycetota; class Actinomycetes; order Pseudonocardiales; family Pseudonocardiaceae; genus Amycolatopsis; species Amycolatopsis sp. NPDC051372. Next base: position 156,017 of record NZ_JBFBAF010000010.1, on the reverse strand, counting down.
CGAAGATGACGAGCTGTACGCGGGCAGCGGCGGCCACCGCGCGAGTTTCGTCGACACCCGGGACGTGGCCGATGCGGCGGTCACGGTCCTGACGACCGACGGCCACCACGGCCGGGCTTACGACCTCACCGGCCCGGAGTCGCTGACCTTCGGAGAGGTCGCCGAAGTGCTCGCGAAAGCGTCGGGGCGTCCCGTCCGGCACGTCGACGCCGACCTGGCGCAGCACCGTGCCCACTTTGCCCGCTCAGGCCGGCCGGACGCCTGGATCGACCACATGATGCACCTGTTCGTCCTCGTTCGCGCGGACGCCTGCGATGGTGTGACCGACCACGTCGAACAGCTCACCGGACACGCACCCCGCACCCTGGCCGACTACGCCCGGGAGAACTTCGCAGAGGTCCGGGTGTAGCGCCCGGAGTGGTGGGGAACGGGGCGACGCGTGATCGGATGATCTCGGTTCGAGGGAGGACCTCCGGGTTTGGTGTGGATCACCACGATCTGCACCAGCCACGGAGGTCCTCGTGTCACACCATGATGCCCCGCTGAGCCTGACCGGCAGAGGCCGTCTGGCTCGTGTGTCGTGGATGAGGGCCGGCCGGATCAAGCCGCGAGCAGGCGCAGCAGGCGCGCGGTCTCCGTTTCGACGGCCGCGCGCCCGAGGCGGACGTACTTGCGCGGGTCGACGACGTCCGGCCGCTCGTCGAGGAACTGCTTGAGCGAGCGGGTGAACAGGCCGTTCAGGTGCGTCGAGATGTTGATCTTCGTCATCCCGCTCTCGACGGCGCCACGCAGCTCGTCGTCGGACAGGCCGGACGATCCGTGCAGCACCAGCGGCACCGCCACCGCGTCGCGCAGCCGCGAGACGAGCGCGCGGTCGACGCTGGCCGTGCGCGACACCATGGCGTGCGACGTGCCGACGGCGACCGCCAGCGCGTCGACGCCTGTGGCCTTCACGAACGCGGCGCCCTCGGCCGGGTCGGTGCGGGCGCCGGGAGCGTGGACGCCGTCCTTGCCGCCGACCTCGCCGAGCTCCGCCTCCACGGCGATGCCCGCCGCGTGGCACAGGTCGGCGATCTCGCGGGTGGTGCGCACGTTCTCGTCGTAGGGCAGACGGGACCCGTCGTACATCACGCTGTCCACGCCGAGCTCGACGCCTTCGAGGACCAGGTCCTGGTCCTCGATGTGGTCCAGGTGCACGAGCACCTCGACCTTCGCGCGCTTGGCGATCTCCAGCGACGCGAGCGCGATCGGCGCCAGCCCGCCGTGGTAGCGCACGCAATTCTCGCTGATCTGCAGCACCACGGGCACGCCGGCCTGCTCGGCGCCGCTCGCGATGGCCTCGGCGTGTTCGAGCAGGATCACGTTGAACGCGCCGACCGCGGCGTTGCGCTCACGCGCCGACGCGAGGATCCGGGCGAGAGCCGGGCGGGTGATCATGCGGGTTCTCCGTTCGGTTCGAGAAAACGTCGGTAGGCCTCGACATCGACCTCGCCCGCCACCGGGCGCAGTACGGCCGCCGCCCCGAGCGCGGCGGCGCGGCGAAGCGCTTGGACGAGGGGGACGCCGTCGACGAGCGCCGCCGCGAGGCCGGCGGTCGCGGCGTCGCCGGCTCCGGTCGGGTTTCCGGTGACGCCGGGGACGGCGGGGATTTCGATGGTGTCGTCCGGTGTGTGCGCGGCGATCCCTTCGGCGCCACGCGAGACGACCACGAGCCCGGCGCCTCGCCGCTTCAGTTCGGCGGCGCCGGCATTTTCGTCCACAGTGGACGTCGCGTCGAGCAGCTCCGCGAGGTTCGGCTTCACGACATCCGCCCCGGCATTCGCCGCTGCCACCAGTGCGGGGCCGGAAACATCGGCGAGCACCCGGGCACCGGCCTCGTGCGCCGCCCGCACCCAGTCCCCGAGCAACTCGGCCCGCGCCCCCCGCGGCAACGACCCCGAGACGACCAGCAGCTCCGCGCCCGCGAGCCGCCGTCCGAGCACCTCACCGAACGCGGCCCACTCGGCTTCGCTCGTCTCCGGCCCGGGCTCGGTGTAGACGGTCGGATGCCCCTCACCCACGACGGTCACCGTCGTCCGCGTCTCCCCCGCAAGCGGCGAGACTTCATGCGGCACAGTCAGTTCACCCGCGACCCACCGCCCGGCCTCACCTCCGAGCGGCAGCAGGGCCAACACCTCGACCCCCAGCCCGGCCAGCACCCGCGCGACGTTCAGCCCTTTGCCACCGGGCCGGCGCTGAACCTCCAGCACCCGGTTCGTCTCCCCGGGCTCGTGCCGCGCCACGCGGTAGGTGACGTCCACCGCCGGATTCGGCGTGACCACGACGATCATCGGGCCACTCCGGCGGCCGGTAAGTCCTTCATCGGCAACGTCGCACGGAGCACGGGAGCGCGCCCACCACGAGCGAGTCCTGAGCCGACAGGCACCGCGCCACCTCGGTGAGCTCGCACGATCACCGACTCGTGCCGAGCCACGCGATCGGTGGCTCCCGCTGCCGGACCGAGCACGATCACGCCGGTCATCGGGCCACTCCCGCGGCCAGCAAGTCCTGCGCCAGCAAGGTCGCACCGATGACCGCGGCCGCGTCGCCGTGGTGGGCGCGGACGACCGACGGCGCGCGGAGGATGCCGAGGCGGGCAGCGACCTCGTGGGTGAGCGGGTCGAGCAGCAGGGCGCCCGCCTCGGCCAGTCCGCCCCCGACCACGACGGTGCCGCAGCCCACGGCGGCGGTGGTCCAGGCGATGGACTCGGCCAGCACACGGACGCACTCGCGCCAAGCGGTAAGGGCGGCACCGTCGCCGCCGCGGACGCGTTCGGCGACTGTAAAGGCGTCGGGCGCGCCGGCGTGGCGCGCGAGGGCGGAGGCCGAGGCGACCTCCTCCACCCGTCCGCCACCGGCCAAGAGCACCTGGCCGATTTCGCCGGCCCACGGGCTGTCGAGCACCCGGCCGTCGACCACCAAAGCGCCGGCCAGACCCGTCCCGACGGCGGCGAACAACACCGGCTCCGAAGAACCGGCCGCCGCGCCCGTGCGGACCTCTGCGAGCGCGCCGGCGCGGACGTCCTGCCCGAACGCCAACGGCACGTCCACCGCAGCGGAAACGAGCTCCCGCACCGGAACGTCGCGCCAACCGAGGTTCACGGCCTGCAGGCACAGCCCCGCGCGCTCGTCGACGATGCCGGGCACGACGAGGCCCACAGCGTCGACCGGGTACCACTCGGTGGCGCGGCGCACGAGCCCCGCGAGCGCCTGCGGATCGCCCGTCGGCGTGGGTTCACGCCACTGCGCGAGCACCGCGCCGTCGTCGCCGGTGACGCGCGCCTTGACCGTGGTGCCGCCGACGTCGACACCGAGCACCGCCATCAGGTGAGGATGACCGAGCGCGTGAGCGAGCGCGGGTGGTCGGGGTCGAGCCCGCGGCGCACGGCCAGCGCGACGGCGAACCGTTGCACCACAACCAAAGCCGCCATCGGGTCGAGGTCGTGGTGGACGAACGTCGCGCCCGTGCGGGCGATGTCGTCGGCCAGGCCCTCGGGCGTCGCGCCGAGCGACCACACGAGCCGGCCGGGCTGAGCGATCGCGATCGGGCCGTGGCGGTAGTCCATTGCCGGGTACGACTCCGCCCAGAACTGCGCGGCCTCGCGGGTCTTCAACGCGGCTTCGAACGTGAGGCCCACCGCGGCGTCGCGGCCGACGAAGCTCACCTGCTCGGCGTCGAGCAGCTCGGTGATCGGCACCTGCAGCGCCTGCTCGGCCTGCGCCGCCAGCGCTTCGACGTCGTCGCCGAGCCCCGCGCGCAGCAGCGCGAGCGTGGTCGTCGCGAACCGCGTCTGCACCACGGATTCCTCGTCGGCGAAGGGAAGTTCGACGACCTCGTCGGCCACCGCGGCGGCCGGCGCGTCGCCCACGGCCGTGATCAGCACCGTGCGCTGCGAGTCGAGCGCGCCGAGCAGGTCGACGATCTCGGTCGTGGTGCCGGAGCGCGAGATCGCGACCACGCGGTCGTACTGGCGCTCACGCGGGTACTCGGAGCCGGCGAAGGCGTCGGTCAGGCCGTGCCCGCGCTGCTCGCGCGCGACGGCGTAGCTCATGGCGATGAACCAGCTGGTGCCGCACCCGACGACGGCGACGCGTTCCCCCGGCTGCGGCAGCGCGCTCGCGACGGAAGGGAACAGCTCGGCGGCCGTGCGCCACATCTGCGGTTGGGACGCCAGCTCACGGGACACGAAGGAGTCGGACATGGAGACCTTTCGATCCGAGGGCGATCGACGTGATCGCATGGTGAGCATAGACGATCATTCTTGATTGGAGTGAGCGATATACGTCATCTTCAATCATCCGGCTCAGTGGAGATGACCTCTAGGATGAGTCGGTCCTACCCCTCGACCTCGAACGCGAGCCGCCCGATGACACCCCAGCAACGCCTCAACGCCCTGCTCGAGCTGGTGAGCGAACGAGGGAACGTGACGATCACGGAGATCGGTGAAACGCTCGGCATCTCCCCCGCCACCGCGCGCCGCGACCTCTCGATCCTCGCCGACCAGCGCCTCATCACCCGCACGCACGGCGGCGCGGCGGCCCTCGGCGCCGGCTACGAGCTGCCGCTCCAGTACAAGATCGCACGCCAGGCCGAGGCCAAGACCGCGATCGCCCGCACCGCCGCCGAACTGGTCCGGCCCGGCGAGACGGTGGGGATCAACGGCGGCACCACGACCACCGAGGTCGCGCGGGCGCTCGGCAAGAGCGAGCGGTTCATCCGCGCCGACGGCGAAACCGGCCTGACCATCGTGACCAACGCCCTGAACATCGGTTACGAGCTGTCAGTGCGCGCGCACGTGAAGATCGTGGTCACCGGCGGCGTGGCCCGGCGCCAGTCCTACGAGCTGGTCGGCTCGCTGGTGTCCAACGCGCTCGCGGCGTTCGCCCTCGACACCGTGATCCTCGGCGTCGACGGGCTGAGCGCGCAGTACGGCGCCACCACCCTGCACGAGGGAGAAGCCGAGGTCAGCCGGCATTTCAGCCAGGTCGCGCGGCGCGTGATCGTGGTCGCCGACGCCACGAAGCTGATGAAGTCCACCTTCGCGCGCATCTGCCGGCTCGCGGAGATCGACGTGCTGGTCACAGACGCCGAAGTGCCCGCTTCGTTCGCCTCCGAGCTGGCGGCCGCGTCGGTCGAGCTCGTGGTCGCGAGCTGACCCCGGGCCGACCCCGGACTGACCAAGGCCCACGTAACGGTTCGCGCACGCGTCTGAGCAGACGCATCATCGCGTGTTGTGCATTAGTGATTGGTTTGCCATCATACGGATCAATATCACGCAGAGGTGAGGTGACCAGGTGGGAAACGGCGAAGCTGTCCGCGTGGGTGTGGTGGGAGTCGGCCAGCGGGCCGTCATCGCCCGGCACATCGCGGAATCCGGGCTGGCCGCGACCGTGGTGGCCGCGGCCGACCCGACCGAGGCCGGCCGCGCCCGGGCCCGTGAGCTGTTCGGCGAGATCGACGTCGTCGAGCAGCACACGGATCTGATCGACCGCAAACTCGTCGACGCCGCGATCGTGACCGCGCCGGACTGGACTCACGCCGAGATCGCCGTCGACCTGCTGCGCGCGGGCATCGCCGTCTACCTCGAGAAGCCGCTCGCGATCACGCTCGAAGACGCCGACGCCGTGCTGGCCGCCGCGCAGGAGTCGAACACGCCGCTCTACATCGGACACAACTTCCGGCACTCGGGCGTGACCCGCGCGCTGCGCGAAGTGGTCGACCGCGGCGAGATCGGCGAGGTCAAAACCGTGTGGTGCCGCCACTTCGTGGGCAACGGCGGCGACTACTACTTCAAGGACTGGCACGCCGACCGCAGCAAGGTCAACTCCCTGCTGCTGCAGAAGGCCAGCCACGACCTCGACGTGATCCACATGCTCGCCGGCGGTTACACCCGCCGCGTCGTCGGCATGGGGCAGCTCGCGGTCTACGGCGGCATCACCGACCGCGGCGGCCACGAGAACGAGCTGATGCACGACTGGTTCTCCTTCGACAACTGGCCCCCCGCCGCGCAGACCGGCCTCAACGAGGTGGTCGACGTCGAGGACGTCTCCCTGGTGCTCATGACCCTCGACAACGGCGTGCTCGCCAGCTACGAGCAGTGTCACTTCACCCCGGACTACTGGCGCAACTACACGGTGATCGGCACCGAAGGCCGCGCCGAGAACTTCGGCGACACCGGCGGCGGTGTGGTGAAGGTCTGGAACCACCGCCGCGGCTGGTCCGCCGACGGCGACCGCGAGTACCCGATCTCGGGCGTCGAAGAAGGTCACGCCGACGCCGACCTGCTCACGATGACCGAATTCCTGCGCTACGTGATCGACGGCGAGACGCCGACGCTCTCGCCGGTCGCCGCCCGCGAGGCCGTGGCCGCCGGCGCGCTGGCCACCCGGTCGCTGCGCAACGGCTCGGTCCCGCTCGACGTGCCCGAACTGCCCGCCGCCGTGCGCGCCCACTTCCCCGCCGGCACCCGCTGACCCTGATCGTCTCCCCCGCCCGCTGAAAGGAATCCCGATGGCTTCATTCCCCCGCCGAGCCCTGGCCGCGGTGGCCGGCACGGTGGCCGCCGCCGCCACGCTCGCCGCGTGCTCGTCCACGGGTGCGTCCACTGCGTCCGATTCGGACACCCCGTACAGCCCGCCCGACGCCGGCGTCTCGGCGAACCTGACCTACGCGGTCTGGGACCAGACCCAGGTGAAGGCGATCAACGCCAACCTGGCCGAGTTCAACAAAAAATATCCGAACATCAAGGTGAACGTGGACGTCACCCCGTACGCGAACTACTTCACCAAGCTGCAGACCGAGGCCTCCAGCGACAGCCTGCCCGACCTGTTCTGGATGAACGGCCCCAACTTCCAGCTCTACGCGAGCAACGGCAAGATCGCGCCCGTCACCAGTGAGGTGAAGGCCGGCGCGATCGACCCGAAGAACTACCCGCAGTCACTGGATCAGCTGTACACATTGGACGGCGTGCAGTACGGCGTGCCGAAGGACTTCGACACCATCGGCGTGTGGATCAACAAGGCACTGTTCGCCGAGGCCGGCGTGCCGATCCCGAGCAAGGACTGGACGTGGGCCGACCTGCAGTCCACCGCCACGCAGATCTCGCAGAAGCTCTCGAGCAAGGGCGTCTACGGCATCACCGCCGGTATGGACAGCGGCCAGAGCACGTACTACAACACGATCTTCCAGGCCGGCGGCTCGGTGATCTCACCCGACGGCAAGAAGTCGGGGTACGACAGCCCGGCCACCGCGAAGGGCATCCAGTTCTGGACCGACCTCGTGAAGTCCAAGGCGATGCCCACGATCAAGCAACTCACCGACACCACGGGCGACCAGTGGTTCGTCTCCGGCAAGTCGGCGATGTACCAGGGCGGCAGCTGGGCTCGCAGTGAGGTGGCCGCCGCGCCCGTCGCCAAGGACATCGCCGTGCTCCCCGTACCGAAGGGCGACCAGCAGGCCACGGTGATCCACGGTCTGTCCAATGTGGTCGCCGCGAACAGTCCCAACAAGCAGGCCGCGCAGGCGCTGCAGGTGTTCCTCGCGAGCAAGGAAGCCCAGCAGCAGCAAGGTGACCTCGGTGCGGTGATCCCCGCCTACACCGGAACGCAGGACGCGTTCGCGAAGTCCATGCCCGGTGTCGACCTGCAGCTGTTCCTGGACGAGGTCCCCTATGCCAAGCCGCTGCCGGTGTCGAAGAACACCGCCGCGTGGAACACGCTCGAGACCAACCTGCTGCCCGACGCGTTCGACGGCACCAAACCCGTCGACGCCGCGCTGAAGGACCTGGCGTCACAGATGAACGCGGACCTGGCCAAGGAATGAGCGCCGTGTCCGCCGACGTCTCCGAGTCCGCTCCGGCGCCCGCCGCTCCCGCCACCCGGCGGAAGCGGCGCGGCGTCCGGCGCGGGGACGGCCTGTGGCCCTGGGCGTTCGTGCTGCCGTTGCTCGCCGGGGTGCTCGCCTTCTACATCTGGCCGATCCTGCAGACAGCGTTCTACTCGTTCACCACCTGGGGCGTGTTCGGCGGCTTCAAGTGGTCAGGGCTGGACAACTACAGCCGGCTGTTCACCGACCCCCAGCTGTACCGGTCGCTGCTGAACACCCTGATCTACACGGCGGTGGTGCTGCTCGGCGTGCCGATCGCGGCGTGGCTCGCGAGCCTGCTCAACACCCCGGGCCTGCGGTTCGCGCAGTTCTACCGCGTGCTGTTCTTCCTGCCGTACGTGGCGATGCCCGCCGCCGTCGCGCTGGTATGGCGCATGATCTTCAACGGCGACTACGGCATCCTCAACTGGGCGTTGTCGCGGGTCGGGATCACCGGCCCATCGTGGGTCAACACCCCCGGCTTCGCGCTAGCCGCGGTGGCCGTGGTGGGCCTGTGGTCCTCGCTGGGCTTCTCGATGATCGTGCTCGGCGCGGGCCTGAAGAACATCCCGACGGAGCTGTACGAGGCCGCCGAGCTCGACGGCGCGAGCCGCTTCCGCCAGTTCCGCTCGATCACGCTGCCGCAGCTGGCGCCCAGCGTGTTCTTCGTGATCGTGGTGACCACCATCGCGAGCTTCCAGCTCTTCGACCTGCTGTATGCGTTGCTGGGCAACCACAACGCGGTGCTGCCGAAGACGATGTCGCTCGTCTACTACTTCTACGACGCGGGTTTCGTAGAGAACGACAAGGGTTTCGCCGCGGCCATCGCGATGGTCATCTTCGTGCTCATCGGTCTCGTCACGCTCGTGCAGTTCCGCTTGCAACGGAGGTGGACCGGCAATGCCTAGAACACGGCGCCGGCGGCAGTCCCACGCGCTGATCCACCTCGTGCTCGGGGTGGGCGGGCTGATCATGGCCTTCCCGTTCCTGTGGCAGATCGTGATGTCGTTGTCCACCAACGCCGAGGTGCAGAGCGTGACGCCCACGTTCTGGCCCGCGCACCTGCAGTGGCAGAACTACGCGGCCGTGTTCCAGCGGCTGCCGTTCCTGTCGCAGCTGTGGACCTCGGTGCTCATCACGGTGATCCGCACGCTCGCCCAGATCGTGCTCTGCACGCTGGCCGGGTACGCGTTCGCCCGCATGCGCTTCCGCGGGCGGGCGGTGCTGCTCGGTCTCGTGCTGTCGATCCTGCTGGTGCCCTCGCAGGCGTACCTGATCTCGCAGTACCAGATCGTGCAGGGCCTCGGCTGGCTCAACACCCTGGCCGGCATCGTCGCGCCCGGGCTGTTCAGCGCGTACGGCACCTTCCTGATGCGCACGGCCTTCCTCAACCTCCCGGCGGAGCTGGAGGAAGCGGCGCGCATCGACGGCAGCGGGCCGTTGCGGACGTTCTGGAGCGTGCTGCTGCCGGTGGTGCGCCCGAGTATCAGCGTGCTCGCGATCTCGGCCGTGCTGTGGTCGTGGAACGAGTTGCTGTGGCCGCTCGTGGTGTCGACGCGCGCCACGCAGATGCCGCTGTCTGCCGCGCTGGCCACGCTGGCCGGCGACGTGACGGTGAACTACCCCGTGCTGATGGCCGCCAGCCTGCTGGCGATGGCGCCGATCCTGATCCTGTTCATCCTGCTGCAGCGCCGGGTGATCGACGGGCTGGCGTCGTCGGGCTTGAAGTGACCGGGCTTGAAGTGACCGGGTTTGAAGTGACCGGGCTTGAAGTAACTAGGCCAGCTGCTGCCGCACCGCCGACGCGAACCTCAACGGGGCCCCCGCGTCGGCGTTGCGGAAGCCCAGTGACGGTTCGGCCAGCTCGAGCTCCAGCACCAGCGGGTGCCCGTCTTCACCGCGCACGATGTCCACGCGGGCGTAGAGCAGTTCGGCGCGCAGGATGCCCATGAGCGAGCACGCCGCGTCCAGGGCGTCTTCCGCGACGGCACGCACACCGGACGCCGGGACGGCCGGGGCGAGCTTCTCCGTGAGGAACAGGCCGGACGGATCGGTGCCGGCGCCGAGCATCGCCGCTTTCGTGAAGGCGTGCGAATAAACGCCGCCGAAGTACACGAGCGCGATCTCGCCCTGGGTGTCCACACTGGACTGATACGGCTGGATGACGGCGGTGCGGCCGTCTGCGTGCAGCTCGCGCAGGTGCTCGGCCGCACCGGCGGCGTCGGCGCCGAAGCGGGCGGCGCCGCGCGAGCCCGCACCGACCGAGGGCTTCACCACGAACGGCACCTTCGGCCACTTCGCCTGCTCACCCGGCTCGACCAGTGTGGTCGGCACCGTGGGCACGCCGGCCTCGATCAGCTCGGCGAGGTAGGACTTGTCGGTGTTCCAGCGCACGACCGCGGCGGGGTTGGCCAGCGTCGGCACGGTCTCGCACCAGTCTAGGAACTCGGCGCGGCGCTCGGGGTAGTCCCAGGTCGCGCGCAGCACCACGAGGTCGGCGCTCGCGTAGTCGGCGCCCGGGTCGTCCCACACGGCCCAGCGCACGGCGAAGCCCAGGTCGTCGAGGGCGGCCGCGGCGCCGGTGTCGTCGCCGTCGCCTTCCGGCATCTGCGCGCAGGCGACGAAGATCGCTTCGCGGTTCACCGGCCGGCTCGCGGACCGGCCATCTTGCGGCGGTGGGCCGCGCCGATCTTGGTCGCCTTCACCGTCTCGCTGTCCCATTCGGCGGGTTCGAGGTCCTCGACCGCCTCGACGAGCGCCGTGCCCGTCTCCGGGACCGGCACGATCACGTCGCCGAGGGCCCCGTCGGCTCCCACGAGCACCACGCGAGCGCCGGCGCGGCCGATGTTCTCGACCACCGCGCGCGACGGTTTCCCGTGCCGCGCCACGAAGTCACGGGCGGCGGCCAGCTGCCGGCCGGTCGGTGCGGGGGGCGTCTGCTCGGTCTCCTCAGCCACGTCGGCGAGCTTAACCGGTCTCACCCGGTGGCGCGGAACAAGCGTGGCGTCGGCCATAGTTGGCACTTGGTGAGAGCCGAACCCGACGCGAGGAGGAAACATGCCGTCCGCTGTGCAGGTCAGGACGACCGGTGGTCCCGAGGTACTGGAGGTCACCGAGGTCGAGGTCGGCTCGCCGGGTGCCGGTGAGCTGCTGGTGGACGTGGCCGCGGCCGGTGTCAACTACATCGACACCTACCAGCGTCAGGGCATCTACCCGATCGACCTGCCGTTCGTGCTCGGCCTGGAGGGCGCGGGCACCGTGGCCGAGGTCGGCGAGGGCGTGACGGCGTTCGCCCCGGGTGACCGCGTGGCCTGGCAGGGCTCGCTGGGCAGCTACGCGGCGCGCAAGCTCGTGCCCGCGGCCGGCGCCGTGAAGGTGCCCGACGGCGTGTCCGACGAGGTCGCCGCCGCCACGATGCTGCAGGGCATCACGGCCCACTACCTCGTCCGCTCGACGTACGAGGTCAAGCCGGGCGACGACGTGCTGGTCCACGCCGCGGCCGGCGGCGTCGGCCTGCTGCTGGTGCAGCTGGCGAAGGCGCGGGGCGCGCGCGTGATCGGCACGGTGTCCACCGAGGAGAAGGCCGAGCTGGCCCGCGGGGCCGGCGCCGACCACGTGATCCGCTACGACCGGGAGGACTTCGCCAAGGTCACGCGCGAACTGACCGACGGCGAGGGCGTGCACGTGGTCTACGACGGCGTCGGCAAGGACACCGTCGACGGCAGCCTGGCCAGCCTGAGGATCCGGGGCATGCTCGCGCTGTTCGGCGCGGCCAGCGGCCCGGTGCCGCCGATCGACCCGCAGCGCCTCAACTCGGGCGGCTCGCTGTTCCTGACCCGCCCGACGTCCGGCCACTACGTCCGCACGCGCGAAGAGCTCGACTGGCGCGCGGACGAGCTGTTCGCCGCCGTGACCGACGGTTCGCTGAACATCCGCATCGGCGGGCGCTACCCGCTGGCCGACGCCCGCAAGGCCCACGAAGACCTGCAGGGCCGCCGGACGACCGGGAAGCTGATCCTCATCCCGTGACACGTCATCCGCCGGGCCAGGCTCGCGCCCGGCCCGGCGGTTCAGCGTCCCGGCAGGACAGCACCCTCAGCGGCTGTAGTCGATGTCGAAGCGAGTGGAAAAATTGCGCTCGGGGTGGGTTGATGGACGGGGTCCGCAAGGACCGCAGAACATGGAGTACTCGAACACGAACTTCAGATTCGCGGTTCCGGAATTCTTCACTTTAAATGTGCAATAACCATACAAGGTGTACTTGGTGTTGTCGGACATGTTCCCCGGCACCGTGGAGTGCCAGACGTAGTCAACCGGTACACCGCGATGTGAATCGTGATACGTCAACTGCATGTGGCCAGCCGTGCAATCCATGGGGCTAGCAGCGATCGCTTGCACGGCTGGCGAGATACGAAAAGACCACGCCATAGGCACGGAATTCATCGGGCGAGTATCAGCCAAGCCAGTGAACCGACCATTCGAGTCCGATGCGTCAAACGATCGATGATCCGTCGTGAACGTGAAGTAGAAATCAGCACTGGCAGAACCCGCAGTCAACTCGGTGAAAATAAGCAAGAACGCACCCAGAAAAACACATCTAACCGTTCGCCTTCGGTTCATTGCCACCCTCGTTCGTCGACTTTACCCAGACTGCCCGGAGATGAAACTCATCCTGTTCGGCATGCTCGACGATCAGCTCAACCTCGTCACCAGCGTAGAGATGGAGAAAACCGCCAGCGAGCACTCCCCAACTGGTCGGATCAATCGAGGAGTAATGAACCCAGATCGGATCGTCGAAACTGTCGGAATCGACGATCCCCCACCCGTTGTACTTGTCCCACTGACGAACCCGGCCGATATACTTCCGACCATCGGACCACGCCATTCGAGATTTCACCTCCCCTTAAGCAAGGTATGAGCAGCGGGTTTCAAGGTCAACATCTCCTGAAAAATACACCCGAAAGCGCAGGACTCCATCAGCCCTTGTCCAGCGGTACCTCGACGGCATCGGTCACGAAGACCAAGGTCTCCTGCGGCTTGATTCCGGGACGGCCGTCACCGTATGCGAGGTCCGGCGGGATGATGAGCAACCTTCGCCCGCCTTGCTTCACGCCTACGAGGCCCTGATCCCACCCCGGAATAACCTCGCCGGCCCCAAGGCTGAGCGAGAACGGCTTCGAATCGAACGAGCTGTCGAGCACCTGCTTGTCCGACCAGGTCACGACCGTGTAGTTCATCGACAGTTCCTGGCCGGCCTTCGCGCCGTTGCCGGTACCCGCGACCAGGTCCTTCGTGATCAGCTTCTTCGGCGGATCGCAGTCGTCCGGGATGGTGATGGTCGGCGCCTGGCCGAAGGTCCCGGTGGTCTTGATGTCGTCCGCGGTGCACTCGCGGCCCTTGGTCTGAGCGCCGGCCGCAGCGGCCGAGCTCGACGGGGCGGCCGGGGCCGACGGGGTGCCGGACGGCTGGGCCGCGGTGTCGTCGCCGCCGCACGCGGTCAGGCTGAACGCCGCGGCCACGGCCACGGCGCCCACGGAGGCGATCTTGCCGATTCTCTGCATGCCCGGCACCCTAGCGCGCTGCCAGGCACCCATCCGACCACAGCCACGGCGGGAACAGTTGCGGCATACGAGAACGGTCCCGCCGGGGACCCGTCTACTTTTGGTCGGCTGGGTGACCGAGCCCCTTCAGCGCCTCCACGGCCTCACCGGTCTCGACCACGCCGAGCCGCTGGGTCGCACGCGTGAGGGCCACGTACAGGTCGTTGAGCCCGCGCGGTGACGCCGCGACGATCTCGTCCGGCGCGACCAGCAGAACGGCGTCGAACTCGAGGCCCTTGGCGCGCTCGACCGTGAGCACGCTCACGCGTTCGTCGGCGGTCACCGCGGCTTCCACGGCGGCGAGCCGGGCCGCCGGTGTGAGCACGGCCACGGTGCCACCGTCCACTGCGGACAGCTCCTGCGCGACGAGGCCGCCCAGATCGGCGTCGAGGTCGCTCGTCGCCTTCGACCACGGCGCCACGCCCGTCTCCCGGACCGACGCCGGGGCCGCGAGGTCCACGTCGAGCACGGCGAGCACGCGCGCGGCCACGGCCATGATCTCGGCCGGCGTGCGGTAGTTCACGGTGAGCTGCTCGAGGCGCCAGCGATCCGCGACGTAGGGCGAGAGGACCTCGTCCCACGTGCGCGCTCCCCCGGGCGTGCCGGTCTGCGCGACGTCGCCCACGAGTGTCATCGAGCGGTTGGGCGAGCGGCGCATGAGCAGGCGCCAGTCCATGGCGGACAGTTCCTGGGCCTCGTCCACGATCACGTGCCCGAACGTCCACGTGCGGTCCTGCGCGGCGCGCTGGGCCGCGGTCAGCTCGCTGCGCTCCTGCTGGCGCTCGGCGAACAGCTCGGCGTCGAGCACGTCGGACACGCGCAGGATCTCCTCGTCCTGGATCTCCTCGTCCTGCTCCAGGACGTGCAGCACGCCCTCGGCGTAGGCGCGCTCGACGCGCTCGCGGCGCCGGCGCTCGGCGCGCTCCTCGCTGTCGTCCTCGCCGAGCAGCTCGGCGAGCTCGTCGAGCAGCGGCACGTCGGCGGGGGTCCACTTCGCGTCGTGGCCGCTCTCCAGGTGCCCGCGGTCCGCCTCCGACAGCAGCTTGCCGGCGGCGCGATCGAGGTGTTCGCGCTCGGCGAACAGGTCGTCGAGCAGGCCTTCCGGCGTCAGTTTCGGCCACAGCTCGTTCACGGCGGCGGCCACAGCGGGGCTGGCGGCGAGCTCCGCGCGGATGTCCTGCACGTCCTGCGCGTCGAGCAGGTCCTCCCCCAGCTTGCGGGCGGCCTGGCGGGTGAGCGCGTCGAGCACGTCGGACACGAACAGGCGCCGCGCGAGGTTGTGGGGCCGGCGCGAGCGGCGCGCGCGGGTGCGGGCCTCGACGCAGGTCTTGCGGTCGAGCTTGAGGATCTCCCGCTCGTGCTCGATCTCCACCACGGGCTCGGGCACGCGCTGGCGGTCGCGTACGGCGTTGGCGAGCACGTCGGTCATCACCAGGCGCCCCTTGACCTCCGCGGCTTCCGGCGCCTCGATGCCTTCCGCGTCGAGGCCCGGATAGAGCTGCCCGATGGTGGCCAGCAGCACGCCGGTCTCGCCCAGCGACGGGAGGACCTGGCCGATGTAGCGCAGGAACGTGCTGTTGGGCCCGATCACGAGCACGCCGCGCGTGGTGAGCTGCTGGCGGTGCGTGTACAGCAGGTACGCGGCGCGGTGCAGCGCGACGGCGGTCTTGCCCGTGCCCGGCGCGCCCTGCACCACCATCACCCCGCCGAGCGGCGCGCGGATTATCCGGTCCTGCTCCGCCTGGATCGTGGCGACGATGTCGCTCATCTCGCCCGTACGCCGCCGCTCCAGGGCGGCCAGCAGCGCGGCCTCGCCCGCCAGCCCGAGGTCCTGGCCCTGGTCCGCAGCGCTCAGGTCGAGGATCTCGTCGTCGAAGCCCGTCACCTTGCGGCTCAGCGACCGCAGGTGCCGGCGCCGGCGCACACCGTCGGGCGATGCCGCCGTGGCGAGGTAGAACGGCCGCGCGACGGGCGCCCGCCAGTCCACCAGCAGCGGCTTGTAGTCGTCGTCCTCCTCGAACAACCCGAGGCGGCCGATGTAGGTCGTTTCCTCGGCGCTCTCGGGCACGAAGTCGAGGCGGCCGAAGCACAGCCCCTGCTCCACCGACCCGAGCTGCGCGAGCCGGTCGGAGTACAGCGTGGTGGCGACGTCCCGCTCGGTGCGTGCCTGCGGGGTGCCGCCGGTCTGCCGCAGCGTGGTGTCGAGGCGCCGCTGGGCCTCGACCCGCTCGGTGTCGAGCTTCGCGTACAACGTCGTGACATACGCCTGCTCACGCGCCAGCTCGGCGGCGTGCTCGGGCGTACCGTCCTCGAGGGCGCGGTCTGCTTCCCGGTCCGGGGACACGGACAAGTGAGATCCTGCTTTCGCATCGGGGGAAGGCGGCGGAGAGCCGGAAGAACACAACGGCCAACCAGACTACGCCATTCCCGAGCGCGGCTCAGGAGGATCGGAGGTCGTGGAGAGTGCGGAACAGCTCACCTTCACGCGACTCCGGGGTGGCGAACACCGGCGAACTCAGGTTGTGGACGTCGCCCGGATCGCCGTAGTAGCAGCGGTTCAGGGTGGCGGCGCGGGCAAACCGAGCGGCCCTGCGCAGAACGCGGAGTGACCGGACCGGGCAGGCGAGACCGGGCCAATCCTGTGAGAACTCGACGAGGCCGAACTCGTACCCACAGCCGACCGCGCAGCCGGCACGGAGGCCGTGGAGGCTGGTCCACACGCCAAAACGCCGCCGGGCCGAAGCCACGGCGGCGCTGCTGGTCAAAAAATCAGAACGGCAAGCCGAGCGTCGGCAACCCGATCGCCGAGTCCACGGCCAGCGCGACGAACACGATCATCAGGTACGTGTTCGAGCGGTGGAACAGCGACATCGGCTTCGTCTCCTCGCCGCGGCGGACCGCGGCCTGGAGGCGGTGGGCGTAGAAGAGGAACCAGGCTCCGGCGAGCACGGCGAAGGTGGCGTACAGCCAGCTGGTGACCGGCAGCAGCAGGAGCGTCCAGGCGACCATCACCCACGAGTAGATGACGATCTGCTTGGCCACGTGCTGCGGCGTCGCCACGACCGGGAGCATGGGGACGCCCGCGCGCTCGTAGTCGTCGCGGTACTTCATGCCCAGCGCCCAGGTGTGCGGGGGCGTCCAGAAGAAGATGACGCCGAACATCACGAACGCGGGCCACTGCACGGTGCCGGACACGGCGGCCCAGCCGATGACCACCGGCATACAGCCTGCGGCGCCGCCCCACACCACGTTCTGCGACGTGCGCCGTTTGAGGCCCAGGGTGTAGACGAAGATGTAGAAGAGGATGGTCGCGATCGCGAGGATCGCCGACAGCAGGTTCACGGTGAAATACAGGACCGCGAACGAAGCGACGCCGAGCACGAGACCGAAGATCAGCGCGTTGCGCCGCGGCACCGAATCCTTCACCAGCGGGCGCTTCTTGGTGCGGTTCATCACCTTGTCGATGTCCGCGTCGATCACGCAGTTGAGTGCGTTGGCGCTGCCGGCGGCCATCGTGCCGCCCACGAGCGTGGCGAGCACGAGCCACGGCGAAGGGATCTCGCGGCCCGCGAGGAACATCGCCGGGATCGTGGTGACGAGGAGGAGCTCGATCACCCTCGGCTTGGCGAGCGCGGCGTAGGCGCCCACAACCTGGCGGACACTTCGCCGGGCACCACGCGGTCGTTCACCGGTCGGGTGTTCGGCGCTGGTGTTCTCACTGCGTCCGTGCGCAGCGTTCACCAACGACATTTCACTCCCTGGGTCAGTTCGGGGCCGGGCTGCGATCCGGAAGACCGCGATGGAACTGGTGAAGCTCCCGGACCAGGCCCGCGTTCGATGTTAGACGTGGCGAATCCGGTGGGTGATCGAGGGTCCTCGACACGCCGAGGTCTGTCTTCTGCGTCACGCCACCGGGTTCACGCTCGACGACAACGGCGGCGCACGGTGTGTCCGGAAGGACCGGTCGCGGTGTCCGGCGAGTCCGGTCGGTCCCCTCGATCGTCCCTTTTGCACGGTCCGTGACCAGCGGCGGACGGCGGGCGACCCGCATGGGCGGGATCACCCGGCCGGAAGGGCCGGGCGCGGCCGTCGCGGCTGCCCGGAGCACACCCCAAGCACTAGGCTGTCGCGGACGGGCCGCGTGGCACCCCGGCGCAGTGCTCCCAGCAGGAATATCGTCCCTTCGGGATCGATTGAGATTACTGGCAGTGCACACCGGCTACACCATGACGGAAAGCAAGCGACAACCTCAGGACGGGGAGTTCGAGTTCAGTGTCCGAAACCGCCTCTACCAGCGAGAACAACCCTTTGCTCCGGCGTGACGTGCCCGCCGACTGGACCGGGACCGATTCCCGCGCCGTCGACACCGTCCGGGTCCTCGCCGCGGACGCCGTCGAGAAGGTCGGCAGCGGTCACCCGGGCACCGCGATGAGCCTCGCCCCGCTCGCCTACACGTTGTTCCAGCGGACCATGCGCCACGACCCGACCGACCCGCACTGGCGCGGGCGCGACCGCTTCGTGCTCTCGGCGGGGCACTCCAGCCTCACCCTCTACATCCAGCTGTACCTCGCCGGCTACGGCCTCGAGCTCGAGGACCTCAAGCAGCTGCGCACGTGGGGTTCCCTGACCCCGGGCCACCCGGAGTTCGGCCACACCAAGGGCGTCGAGACCACCACCGGCCCGCTGGGCCAGGGCCTGGCCAACGCGGTGGGCATGGCGATGGCCGCCCGTCGCGAGCGCGGCCTGCTCGACCCCGACGCGGCGCCCGGCGAGAGCATCTTCGACCACCACATCTACGCGATCGCCTCCGACGGCGACATCGAAGAGGGCGTGACCTCCGAGGCCTCGTCGATCGCGGGCCGCCAGGAGCTGGGCAACCTCATCCTCTTCTGGGACGACAACAAGATCTCCATCGAGGACGACACGAACATCGCGCTGTCCGAGGACACCGCGAAGCGCTACGAGGCCTACGGCTGGCACGTTCAGGTCGTCGAGGGCGGCGAGAACGTCACCGCGATCGAGGAGGCCATCAAGGCCGCCAAGGCGGAGACCGAGCGCCCGTCGTTCATCGCGCTGCGGACGATCATCGGCTACCCGGCGCCCACGAAGATGAACACCGGCAAGGCGCACGGCGCCGCGCTCGGCGCCGACGAGATCAAGTCGGTCAAGGAGATCCTCGACTTCGACGTCGAGCGCACTTTCCAGGTCGACGACGAGGTCATCACCCACACCCGCAAGGCCCTCGACCGCGGCAAGCAGGAGCACGCCGCGTGGCAGGAGCGCTACGACGCGTGGGCCGCGGCGAACCCGGAGCGCAAGGCGCTGGCCGACCGGCTCGCGACCCGCACGCTGCCCGAGGGCTTCGCCGACAACCTGCCCCACTGGGACCCGGACCCCAAGGGCATCGCGACCCGCAAGGCCTCCGGTGAGGTCCTCAACGCGCTGCGCGACCCGCTGCCCGAGCTGTGGGGCGGCTCCGCCGACCTGGCGGAGAGCAACAACACCACGATGAAGGGCGCCGACTCGTTCGGCCCGGCGAAGGCCACCACGTCCGCGTGGAATGCGAACCCGTACGGCCGCACGCTGCACTTCGGCATCCGCGAGCACGCGATGGGCTCGATCCTCAACGGCATCGCCCTGCACGGCGGCACCCGCCCGTACGGCGCGACGTTCCTCATCTTCTCCGACTACATGCGCCCGCCGGTCCGGCTCGCGGCACTGATGGGCCTGCCCACGCTGTACGTGTGGACGCACGACTCCATCGGCCTCGGCGAGGACGGCCCGACGCACCAGCCGATCGAGCAGCTCTCCGCGCTGCGCGCGATCCCGGGCCTCAACGTCGTCCGCCCGGCGGACGCCAACGAGACCGCCTACGCGTGGAAGGCCGTGCTGGAAGACGTGCACCACCCGTCGGGTGTCGCGCTCACCCGCCAGAACGTGCCGGTGCTCGAGGGCACCAGCGCCGAAGGCGTGAAGCGCGGCGGCTACGTGCTCGAAGAGGCGTCCGACGGCACTCCCGAGGTCGTGCTGATGGCCACCGGTTCCGAGGTCCAGCTGGCCGTCGCGGCCCGCAAGACCCTCGAGGCCGACGGCGTGCCGACCCGCGTCGTCTCGATGCCGTGCGTCGAGTGGTTCGACGAGCAGGAGCAGTCCTACCGCGACGCGGTGCTGCCGCCGGCAGTCAAGGCGCGCGTGTCCGTCGAGGCCGGGATCGCGCAGTCGTGGCACCGCTTCATCGGTGACGCGGGGGTGAACGTTTCGATCGAACACTTCGGTGCTTCGGCCGACGCCGCCACACTGTTCCGTGAGTTCGGGTTCACCCCGGAGAAGGTCGTCGAGGCCGCCCGTCGCTCGATCGCCAACACCAAGAACTGAATTTTCTTCCTTGAAGGGGATGAAGAAGGTATGAGCACCACCGATCGGCTCGCACAGCTTTCGGAGGCGGGCGTCTCCATCTGGCTGGACGACCTCTCCCGCGAGCGCCTCAACTCGGGCAACCTCGCCGCGCTGATCCGCGACAAGCACGTCGTGGGCGTCACGACCAACCCGACGATCTTCGCCAACGCGCTGTCAAAGGGCGAAGCCTACGACGCGCAGGTCAAGGAGCTGGCCGAGCGCGGCGCGGACCTCGACGGCACCGTCCGCGAGCTGACGACCAGCGACGTGCGCAACGCCGCCGACCTGTTCCGCGACGTCTACAACGCCACCAACGGCACCGACGGCCGCGTCTCCATCGAGGTCGACCCGCGCCTGGCGCGCGACACCGACAAGACGATCGCCGAGGCCAAGGACCTGTGGAAGGCCGTGGACCGGCCGAACCTGATGGTCAAGATCCCGGCCACCGACGAGGGCCTGCCCGCCATCACCGCGGCGCTGGCCGAGGGCATCAGCATCAACGTGACGCTGATCTTCTCCGTCGAGCGCTACGCGCACGTCATCGAGGCGTTCTTCGCCGGCCTGGAGCAGGCGAAGGCCAACGGCCACGACCTCAAGGGCATCCACTCGGTCGCGTCGTTCTTCGTGTCCCGTGTGGACACCGAGGTCGACAAGCGCCTGAACAAGATCGGCACCGACGAGGCCAAGGCTCTGCTGGGCGAGGCGGCCATCGCCAACACCCGGCTCGCCTACGCCAAGTTCGAGGAGCTCTTCGCGAGCGACCGCTGGCAGGCGCTGGCCGCCGCCGGCGCCAACGCGCAGCGTCCGCTGTGGGCCTCGACCGGCGTCAAGGACCCGGCGTACTCCGACACCCGCTACGTCGACCAGCTCCTGGTCCGCGACGTCGTGAACACGATGCCGGAGAAGACCATGGACGCGGTGGCCGACCACGCCGAGCTCACCGGTGACACGGTGACCGGCCGCGGCGCCGAGGCGCAGGCGGTGTTCGACAAGCTGAGCGCGGCCGGCATCGACGTGCCGGACGTGTTCGTGACCCTCGAGACCGAGGGTGTCGAGAAGTTCGAGAAGTCCTGGCAGGAGCTGCTCGAGACGGTGACCGGCCAGCTGAACAAGGCGAAGGGCTGAAGCCAGACCATGACAGGGGACGAAACCGGCGTCGAGCTCGTCGACGCCGAACTGGCAGGCAAGGCGGCGCCGCTGGTCGAGCGCCTTGTCGCCGACCAGGCCGCGTCGAAGCTCGCCGCGCAGGACGCGACGCTGTGGGGCCCGGACGCCGAGTCCGAGGCGTCGATCCGGCTCTCGTGGACGTCGCTGCACAAGTCGTCGCGGCCGCTGATCGGTGAGATCGAGGCGCTGCGCGCGGAGCTGCAGTCCGAGGGCGTGGACCGCGTGGTGCTCGCCGGCATGGGCGGCTCGTCGCTCGCGCCGGAGGTCATCACCGCGACCGCGGGTGTCGCGCTGACGGTGCTCGACACGACCGACCCGGGCCAGGTGGCCGACGCGCTGGCGGGCGACCTCGAGCGCACGGTGATCGTGGTGTCGTCGAAGTCGGGCGGCACCGTGGAGACCGACAGCCACCGGCGCATCTTCGCGAAGGCCTTCACCGACGCGGGGATCGACGCGGCGCGGCGGATCGTGGTCGTGACCGACCCGGGCTCGCCGTTCTCGGAACTGTCCGAAAAGGAGGGTTACCGCAAGACCTTCCTGGCCGACCCGCACGTCGGCGGCCGCTACTCGGCGCTGACCGCGTTCGGCCTCGTGCCGGCCGGCCTCGCGGGCGCGGACATCGCGCGCCTGCTGGACCAGGCCGCCGCGGTGGCCGAGGTGCTGGGCTCCGACTCGCCCGACAACCCGGCGATCAAGCTCGCGGCCGCCTGGGCCGCCGCCCACGAGGGCGGTGCGGAGAAGGTCGTGCTGGCCGACACCGGCTCCGGCGTCAAGGGCTTCCCGGACTGGGCCGAGCAGCTGATCGCGGAGTCGACCGGCAAGCTGGGCACGGGCCTGCTGCCCGTGGCCGTCGAGGGTCCGCAGGCCGCCGGCTTCGCCGACGCGAAGTCCGACGCGACTCCGGTCGCCGTCGGCGCCGCGGAAGGCGCCGCGAAGATCTCGGTGACCGGCCCGCTCGGCGCGCAGTTCCTGCTTTGGGAGTTCGCGACCGCGCTCGCCGGCCGGCTGATCGGGATCAACCCGTTCGACCAGCCCGACGTCGAGGCTGCGAAGAAGGCCGCACGCGCGTTGCTGGACGAGCCGGAGAAGCTGTCCGGCAAAGAAACTCCGGCCACTGTGGACGGTTCCGTCGAGGTCTTCGGCAGTGAAGGCGTTGCCACGGAAGGAAAGCTGGTGGACGTGCTGCGCGCGTTCTTCGGCTCGGTCGCCGACGGCGGCTACTTCGCTGTGCAGGCCTACCTCGACCGGCTCGACGACGCGTCGACCTCGCTGCTGCGCGGCGAGATCGCCAAGCGCACCGGCGTGCAGACGACGTTCGGCTGGGGTCCGCGGTTCCTGCACTCCACCGGGCAGTACCACAAGGGCGGCCACCAGAACGGCAGTTTCCTCCAGATCACCGGCGCGGTCGCCGAGGACCTGGGTGTGCCGGACCGCCCCTACACCCTGGGACAGCTTCAGCACGCGCAGGCCCTCGGCGACGGTCAGGTCCTCGCCGAGCACGGCCGCCCCGTGCTGCGGCTGCACCTGACCGACCGGGCCGCCGGGCTTGCCGAGCTCGTGCGGGCCGTACAGGAGGCCGGCGAGTGACGACCTGGCAGAACCCGCTGCGGGACCCGCGCGACAAGCGCCTCCCGCGGATCGCGGGCCCGTCGAGCCTGGTGATCTTCGGGGTCACCGGCGACCTGGCCCGCAAGAAGCTCATGCCCGCCATCTACGACCTGGCCCACCGCGGCCTGCTGCCCGCCGGCTTCTCGCTGGTCGGGTTCGCGCGCCGCGACTGGGAGCACCAGGACTTCGGCGAGCTGGTGCACGACTCGGTGCGCGAGCACGCGCGGACGCCGTTCAAGGAGTCGGTCTGGAACCGCCTCGCCGAGGGCATCCGCTTCGTGCAGGGCACGTTCGACGACGACGACGCCTTCGACCGCCTCGCCCAGACCGTGAAGGACCTGGACGCCGAACGCGGCACCGGCGGCAACACGGCGTTCTACCTCTCGATCCCGCCGGGCGCGTTCCCGGTGGTGACCAAGCAGCTGGCCCGCTCGGGCCTGGCCGACACCGACGCCACGACCTGGCGCCGCGTGGTCATCGAGAAGCCGTTCGGCCACGACCTCAAGAGCGCCAAGGAGCTCAACGGGATCGTGAACGACGTCTTCCCCGAGGAGTCGGTGTTCCGCATCGACCACTACCTCGGCAAGGAGACGGTGCAGAACCTGCTGGCGCTGCGGTTCGCCAACCAGATGTTCGAACCGATCTGGAACGCGAACTACATCGACCACGTGCAGATCACCATGGCCGAGGACATCGGCCTCGGTGGCCGCGCGGGGTACTACGACGGCATCGGCGCCGCGCGCGACGTCATCCAGAACCACCTGTTGCAACTGCTCGCACTGACCGCGATGGACGAGCCGCTGTCGTTCGAGCCGAAGGCGCTGCGCTCGGAGAAGGCGAAGGTGCTGGCGGCGACCATGCCGATCCGGCCCTTCGACGAGACCACCGCGCGCGGGCAGTACGCCGGCGGCTGGCAGGGCGGCATGAAGGTGCCGGGCCTGCTGCAGGAAGCGGGCTTCGCGAAGGACTCCAAGACCGAGACCTACGCCGCGGTGACGCTGGAGGTGCAGAACCGCCGCTGGGCGGGTGTGCCGTTCTACCTGCGCACCGGCAAGCGGCTGGGCCGGCGCGTCACGGAGATCGCCGTGGTGTTCAAGCGCGCACCGCACCTGCCGTTCGACTCCACCTCCACCGAGGAGCTGGGCCAGAACGCGCTGGTCATCCGCGTGCAGCCCGACGAGGGCATCACGCTGCGGTTCGGCTCGAAGGTGCCGGGGACCACGATGGAGGTCCGCGACGTCACCATGGACTTCGGCTACGGCCACGCCTTCACCGAGTCCTCCCCCGAGGCGTACGAGCGGCTGATCCTCGACGTGCTGCTGGGCGAGCCGTCGCTGTTCCCGGTGAACGAGGAGGTCGAGCTCTCCTGGGAGATCCTCGACCCGATCCTGCAGCACTGGGCCAAGGAAGGCGCGCCGGAGCAGTACGCGCCGGGCACGTGGGGTCCGCAGAGCGCCGACGAGATGTTGGAGCGTACGGGCCGGAACTGGAGGCGTCCGTGATCCATAATCGCGAAGCTGATCGCGGACGCCGACTGGGTGCGGGTATCCCGCAAAAGCACTGGAGGCGTCCGTGATCATCGACCTGCCATCCACCACGACTTCGCAGCTGAACAAGAAGCTGGTGGAGATCCGCGACCAGGGCGGTCAGGTCGCGCTGGGCCGGGTGCTGACCCTGGTCATCGTGGCGGACGACGACGCCAAGCTCGAGGAGGCCATCGAGGCCGCGAACCACGCCAGCCGGGAGCACCCGTCGCGCGTGATCGTGGTCGCGAAGGGCGCGCGCACGGCGGCTCCGCGCATCGACGGCCAGATCCGCGTGGGCGGCGACGCCGGCGCGAGCGAGGTCATCGTGTTGCGCCTCTACGGGCCGCTGGCCGCACAGGGCCAGAGCGCGGTCGTGCCGCTGCTGCTGCCCGACGCGCCGATCGTCACGTGGTGGCCGGGCGCGGGCCCGAAGGCCCCGGCGGAGGACCCGCTGGGCCAGATCGCGCAGCGGCGCATCACCGACTCGGCCGCGGAAAAGAGCCCCATAAGGGCTCTGACCACGCGGGCGAAGGCCTACGTGGAGGGCGACACCGACCTGGCGTGGACGCGGCTGACGCACTGGCGTGCGCAGCTCGTGTCGGCGCTGGACCTGCCGCCGTACGAGGAGATCACGGCCGCGACCGTCACCGGTGAGGCCGACTCGCCGTCCACGGAGCTGCTGGCGGGCTGGCTCGCCGAGTACCTCAAGGTGCCGGTAAAGCGGATCAAGAGCTCCAGCGCGCAGGGCATCATCTCCGTCGAGCTCGAACGACGTTCGGGTGCAGTGGAACTGACCCGGCCCGACGGCCGTGTCGGCACGCTGACGCAGCCGGGCCAGCCGACGCGGCGCATCGCGCTGCAGCGGCGGAGCAACCCGGAGTGCCTGGTGGAGGAGCTGCGCCGGCTCGACCCGGACGAGGTCTTCGAGGCGGCGATGCACGGGCTGCCCAAGATCACCGCGCCGACGACCGCGGCGAAGGCTTCGTCTGCGGCTGCTTCTGCTGCTGCTGCTGCGAAGCCGAAGGCCTCGGCGGCCAAGGCTCCGGCGAAGAAGGCCGGCAAGGCCAAGGCGGAAAAGAGCGGTTCGTGAGCCGCACGGAGGTCGTCGTCTACGAGAACGCCGGCCTCCTGGCGGCCGCCGCGGCGGCGCGGCTGGTCACCCGGATCGTCGACGTGCAGGCGGCCAAGGGCTCGGCTTCGGTCGTGCTCACCGGCGGCGGCACGGGCATCGCGGTGCTGGAGGAGCTCAACTCCTCCAGCGCGCGCGACGCGATCGACTGGTCGCGCTTGGACGTCTACTGGGGCGACGAGCGGTTCGTCCCGGCCGACTCCGACGAACGCAACGAGAAGGGCGCGCGCGAGGCCCTGCTGGACCACGTGCCGCTCGACCCGAAGCGCGTGCACGTGATGGCGCCGTCGGACGGCGAGTTCGGTGACGACGTGGACGCCGCGGCCGCGGCGTACGCGGAGGTGCTGGCTTCGCAGGCGGGTCCGGACGAGGGAGGCGTGCCCGCGTTCGACATCTGCCTGCTCGGCCTCGGCGGGGAGGGGCACACCGCTTCGGTGTTCCCGGACTCCCCCGCCGTCCACGAGACGCGGCTTTCGGTGGTGGCGGTGCGCGACTGCCCCAAGCCGCCGTCGACCCGCGTCTCGCTCACGCTCACGGCCATCCGCCGCGCGCGTGAGGTGTGGCTGATGACCGCTGGTGAAGCGAAGGCCGAGGCCGTGTCGCTGGCTCTCGCGGGTGCGCCGGAGGTGCAGGTGCCCGTGTCGGGTGCCCGCGGCTACCGGCGGACGCTGTGGCTCCTGGACCGCACGGCGGCCGGGAAGCTGACGAAGGTGTACGAGCCGCCGACCGCGTGACGCTCGTCGGTTCTCGAAGGCCGCCCCGGGTTCGCCCGGGGCGGCCTTTTCTGTCTCCGCGCAGCCGGTTCGCGGCCCTGACCGTGGGTTTCCGGGCCCGCTCGACCGGCTGACGCCCGCCACCCGTAAGCGTGAAGATCATTCATGTGCGAACGGAGCAGTGACCACTACTCCATCAAGCGGCTCACCAGTATGTGGGATCACCCGTAAGGTGAACGTAGGGTGTTGTGATCGACACCAGGTGACGTCAGACGTCTTCGCCTCACCTGGTTGCTGTAGTGATGGAGATCAGACGACCAAAGTTGTGGGTCCGGGTGAAACTTACCGTCGTCACACGTCTTCTCGTTAGCATCCGCACATTTGTTGCCCGCCGCGCGTCCCGATCGGGTGTCCGGCGCATCTCATCATCAAGTCCACAAGACGAATGGGGTCGCCACATGAGCACTGAGGGACTCTCGATTCCAGGAATCTCGATGGGCAGCCCCGGCGCGGGGGCCGCCGATCGGGTCCGGCGGTTCAGCCTGCGCGGTGCGTTCGCTTCGCTGCGCCGGCCGATCGCGACGACGGTCGGAGTTGAGGCCGTCGCCGTGCTGCTGGCCGTGCTCGACGTGTGGCTGGTGATCCCGCCGAAGGCGCCGCCGTACTCGATCTACCTGTCGGCGGCCGCGTGTCTCGCGGTGGTGCTGCGGCGGAAGCTCCCGTTCCTCGCGGTGGTGCTCGCGGTGCCGGGCTTCCTCGCCGGGTGGGCGCAGCTGGCGTCGATGATCACGCTGGGCACGCTCGCGACCAAGCGCCAGATCCACTGGCAGACGTGGGTGGGCGCCGGGCTGGTGTTCACCTGCCGGTTCGTGCAGTGGCCACTGGACGACTTCGCGCAGCTCAGCTGGCGCGAGCACGTGCTCGACGGCATCTACGGCGTGCTCGTGGCGGGCATGCCCATCGCGATCGGCCTGCTGATCGGCGCCCGCGCGGAGATCTCCGCGAAGCTCGCCGAGCTGGCCAAGAGCCGCGACCGCGAACGCCGCTTCCACGCCGACGCCGTGCGCGCCGAGGAGCGCGCCCGCCTGGCCCGCGAGATGCACGACGTGGTCTCCCACCAGATCACCCTCATCGCCATGCAGGCCGGCGCACTGCAGGCCCAGGCCACCGACGGCCCCGCGCTGCAGACCGCGCAGGTAATCCGCCAGCTCTCCACCCGCACGCTGGAGGAACTGCGTTCGCTCGTGAGCGTGCTGCGCTCCGGCGCCGAGGACGACGGCCCGCGCCCCGGCATCGGCGAGCTGGACCACCTGATCCGCACCGCCGACGTCCCGGTCCACCTGACCGTCGAGCGCCTGCCGGACACCGTGCCGAGCCAGGTGTCGGCCGCCGCGTACCGCACCGTGCAGGAGTGCCTCACCAACGTCCACAAGCACGCCCCCGGCGCCACCGCCACCATCCGCATCCAGGGCGGCAGCGGCGCCCTGAACATCGAGGTCCGCAACGAACGCGCCGAACGCGCCGGCGAACACCTCCCCTCGGGCGGCCACGGCCTCACCGGCCTCGCCGAACGCGCCCGCCTCCTGGGCGGCAGCTTCGAAACCTCGGACACCGAAGACGGCGGTTTCCGCGTGCGGGCCAGGTACCCCCTGGACCGCTGACCCTCTGACCTTCCCCGGTCCCCCGCAGGTCGAAGGGGTGGCCCCAGTGCGCGCCGCGATCCGGCTGCGCCTGGGTGCCACCCCTTCGCCGCGTTCGGGGCTTCTCGGGTTCGGGCTCGGGTTCGTCGGGTTCGGGTTCGTCAGGTTCGGAGCTCGCGCTGACCGGCCCCCGCATGTCCCAGAAGCCTCTGGCGGAGTCTTTGCACTGCGCCGACTCCGATTTGCCGGGTGGGCGTTTGGTGCTGTTCGCCAGACACCCCGCCTCGCCAGACACCCCGCCTCGCCAGACACCCCGCCTCGCCAGACACCCCGCCTCGCCAGACACCCCGCCCTCCCTGGGGGGCCGTGCCCAGTTCCATTCTATCGGCCGCCCCCGACAGAACCTGCTCGAAAGCCGGTCGAGGGCCGAGTTGTCCACACCCGGGGTCTGGTGTGGACAACTCGCGCTCGCGGCCTCAAAGGGCTTGCCGGAGAAGGGGTTTCAACCCTGGCCCGCGCTCCGGCGACCGCGCCGGGCGGAACCGAGCCACGAGCGACCGCACCGGGAGCAGTCGCACCACCAAGACCAACACCGCAACCAGCATCTGCGCCAGCACCGGAAGCAGCCTCGCCACCCCGTACCCAAGCCGGCGCCAACACACCGGAACCCCCCGAAACGCGAAAACCACCGGCCAGAGCCGAACCGAATCGGCCTGGTCGGTGGTTTCCGACAGGGAAAACCTAGATCAGTTCCCGGCGCTGACGCAGACGCTCGAGGGCCTCGGCGAGGATCGCTTCGCCGTCGGCGTCGCTGCGGCGCTCCTTGACGTACGCGAGGTGCGTCTTGTAGGGCTCGGTCCGGGGCGCGGCGGGCGGGTTCTGCTCGTCCTGTCCGCCGGGCAGACCGCAGCGCGGGCAGTCCCACTCGTCGGGGATTTCGGCCTCCATCGCGAACGACGGACGGGCCTCGTGGCCGTTTGCACACCAGTAGGAGATGCGGCGCCGCGGCGCCGACTCACCCCGCTCCGATTCGCCCGAAGGACCGGCACCCACCCGGGTGCCTCGAATCGCGTTACCGCCAACCATGAATCCTCACACCTAGGAATCGGCGGCGCGCCCCCCAATAGGCACGCCGATGCACACAGAGCCCCTGACTCGCCGGGCCCCGAGCGGGGAGTCCGGTCAGACCTTGAGCAGCAGGCCGAGGCCCACGATGCTGATCAGCCAGATGGCACCCAGCAGCAGGGTGATCCGGTCGAGGTTCTTCTCGGCCACGCTCGAGCCCGAGAGGCTGGACTGCATACCGCCGCCGAACAGCGACGACAGACCGCCACCCCGGCCGCGGTGGAGCAGCACGGCCACGACCAGCAGCACGCTGGAGACGATCAACAGGATTTGCAGGAACAGCTTCATGTCATCCTCTGTGCTCATCGGAGAATGCAGGGGTACGGCTCGAATATCACCGTACCCCTGGACTCGTCCACTGCTGTGTGACGGACCGGATACACAGGTTACCCGGTAGTGGCCTCGATCAGGGCAGGGGGCCACCCGCCGCGAGTGCGCAGAGTTTGGTGAACTCGTCACCGTCGAGGCTCGCGCCACCCACGAGAGCACCGTCGATGTTCTCGCAGCCCACCAGCTCGCCCACGTTGCCCGACTTCACCGAACCGCCGTAAAGCACCCGAACGGCCGAAGCGACCTCGTCGCCGTACTTCTCCGCCAGCACCGTGCGGATGGTCTTGCAGACCTCCTCGGCGTCGGCCGGCGTCGCCACCTTGCCGGTGCCGATGGCCCACACCGGCTCGTAGGCCACGACGACGTCCTTGACCTGCTCGGCCTTGAGCCCCTTGAGGCCCTCGATCAGCTGGGTCGTCGCGTGCGCGTGGTGCTCGCCGGCCTCGCGGACCTCGAGCTTCTCACCGACGCACAGGATCGGCGTGATCCCGTGCTTGACGGCCGCGCGCACCTTCTTGTTGACCAGCTCGTCGGTCTCGGCGTGGTACTCGCGCCGCTCCGAGTGGCCGATGGCGACGTAGGTGCAGCCCAGCTTCGCGAGCATCAGGCCCGACACGTCACCGGTGTAGGCACCGGAGTCGTGCGGGGACACGTCCTGCGCGCCGTAGGTGAGCGACAGCTTGTCGCCGTCGGTGAGGGTCTGAACGCTGCGGATGTCCGTGAACGGCGGCAGCACCGCCACGTCCACCTTCGCGTAGTACTTCGCCGGCAGCGCGAAGGCGATCTTCTGAACCAAGGCGATGGCCTCGAGGTGGTTCAGGTTCATCTTCCAGTTGCCGACGATCAACGGCTTGCGTGCCACTAGTGCTTCTCCTCCAACGCCGAAACGCCGGGCAGTTCCTTGCCCTCCAGGTACTCCAGGGAGGCGCCGCCCCCCGTGGAGATGTGGGAGAAGCCGTCCTCCGGCAGGCCCAGCTGCCGCACCGCGGCCGCCGAGTCACCGCCGCCGACCACGGTGAACGCGTCGCTCTTCACGAGCGCCTCGGCCACGACACGGGTACCGCCCGAGAACGCCTCGAACTCGAACACGCCCATCGGGCCGTTCCAGAACACGGTGGCCGCGTCGGCCAGTTTGCTCGCGAACAACTCGCGGCTCTCCGGGCCGATGTCGAGGCCCTGGCGGTCGGCCGGGATGGCCGTGGCGGCCACGACCTCGTGCTCGGCGTCGGCCGCGAACTCGGTGGCGGCCAGCACGTCGACCGGCAGCACGAGTTCCACGCCGCGCTTCTCCGCTTCGGCGAGGAAGCCCGACACCTGGTCCAGCTGGTCGGCCTGCAGCAGCGACTGGCCCACCTCGTGGCCCTGGGCCTTGAGGAAGGTGTAGGCCATGCCGCCGCCGATGAGCAGGCGGTCGACCTTGGTCAGCAGGTTGGCGATCACGCCGAGCTTGTCCGACACCTTCGCACCGCCGAGCACCACCACGTAGGGGCGCTTGACGTCGTCGGTGAGCTTCTTCAGCACGTCGAGCTCGGCCAGCACGAGGCCGCCCGCGTAGGCCGGCAGCACCGCGGCGATCTCGTAGACCGAGGCCTGCTTGCGGTGCACCACGCCGAACCCGTCGGACACGAACGCCCCGCCGGGGACGAGCGCGGCCAGCTCGGCGGCCAGCTCGGAGCGGTCCACGGCGTCCTTGCTGGTCTCGCGCGCGTCGAAGCGCACGTTCTCCAGCAGCGCGACGCCGCCGTCGGCGAGGCCGCCGACGAGCGCCTTGGCCGAGTCGCCCACGAGGTCACCGGCGAGCGGGACCACCGTGTCGAGCAGCTCGCCCAGCCGCTTCGCGACGGGCGCGAGCGTGTACTTCGGGTCGGGCTCGCCCTTGGGTCGGCCCAGGTGCGCCGTGACGACGACCTTGGCGCCCGCGCCGGCGAGCTTCTCGATCGTCGGCAGAGCCGCGCGGACGCGGCCGTCGTCGGTGATCCGGTCCGCGGCGAGCGGGACGTTCAGGTCGCTGCGTACGAGTACGTAGCGGCCCTGAACGCCCTCGCTCAGCAGGTTTTCGAGGTTCTTGACCGTCATCGGGTTCAGGAGAGCTTCGAACCGACGAGCTTGACCAGGTCGGCGAGGCGGTTGGAGTAGCCCCACTCGTTGTCGTACCAGCCGACGACCTTGACCTGGTTGCCGATGACCTTGGTCAGCGGCGCGTCGTAGATGCACGACGCCGGGTCGGTGACGATGTCGGCCGACACGATCGGGTCCTCGTTGTAGCGCAGGTAGCCCGACAGCGGGCCCTCGGCGGCGGCCTTGTACGCGGCGTTGACCTCTTCCAGCGTCGCCGGCTTGGTCAGCGTGACCGTGAGGTCGGTGGCCGAGCCGGTCGGCACCGGGACGCGCAGCGCGTAACCGTCGAGCTTGCCCTGCAGCTCCGGCAGCACCAGGCCGATGGCCTTCGCGGCACCGGTCGAGGTCGGCACGATGTTCAGCGCGGCGGCGCGGGCGCGGCGCAGGTCCTTGTGCGGCGCGTCCTGCAGGTTCTGGTCCTGCGTGTACGCGTGGATCGTGGTCATCAGGCCCTGCTCGATGCCGAACGCGTCCTGCAGGACCTTGGCCAGCGGGCCGAGGCAGTTGGTGGTGCAGGAGGCGTTGGAGATGATGACCTGCGAACCGTCGTACTTGTCGTCGTTGACGCCCAGCACGATCGTGAGGTCCTCACCCTTGGCGGGCGCGGAGATGATGACCTTCTTGGCGCCGCCGGCGATGTGGGCCTTCGCGGCGTCGGCGTTGGTGAAGAAGCCGGTCGACTCGACGACGACGTCCACGCCCAGCTCGCCCCACGGCAGGTTCGCCGGGTCGCGCTCCGCCAGGGCCTTGATGGTCTTGCCGTCGACGACGATGCCGTCGTCGCTCAGGCTGACCTCGCCCGGGAAACGGCCAAGGATGGAGTCGTACTTGAGCAGGTGGGCCATCGTCGCGACGTCGCCGAGGTCGTTGAACGCGACGACCTCGATGTCGTGACCGCTCGCCTTCACGGCGCGGAAGAAGTTGCGGCCGATCCGGCCGAAGCCGTTGACACCTACGCGAACGGTCACTGCTGCCACTCCTCTTATCGCTGTGTTTCCGAACCGGGGCCCACGCCCCGGAAGACTTCCGGGCTCGGCGCAACCCTAGCGTGCGGGCGCGGTCGACCCTGACTGCCCCGACGAGACTTCCACCACTGCGCCGAACCGTCAAGAATCGATTAAGAAGCCAGCTCACGAGCTTGCGACAGGAAATCCGGCGGTGTCACAGGAGGGGTGCGGACCACACGCTTGATCGGTCTTGGTGCCGCGGTTCACGCGGTGGCCTGACGGGGGGTGGAGTCCGGAAGGTCGGGATCGGGGGGCGGGCCCGGGCGCGTCGCGAGCAGGATGCGCGGGGTGGCGCGTCGGGCCGCGGCCGCGTCTCGCGGGTGTGCGGCCGGCTCGCCGAGGCGCGGGGTTGCCGTGGACCTCCTGCCCGGTGCGGGCGGCGAAGGCCGAAGCCGTGGAGATCGTGTCCGCCAGCGACACCACCGCGATGCCCACCGCGCCGGCCAACAGCGGCGCGAGATCGGCCAACCCCACGTGCGGGAACGTCAGCGGAGGAAACCCGGCCGGAAGAACGCCGACCACCTGCACGCCGTGCTCGGCCAGGTCGAGCAGCGGAACCGCGATGAGCGCGAGCACGACGACGACCAGGACCGCGGGGACTTTGCGCACCCATCGCTGCAGCACCAAGATCACCGCGAGCGCGCCGAGGCCCACCGCCGCGGCCGCGCCGACCACCTCGCCGCCCGCGATTTGCCGGGCCACCGCGCCGATTTCGGCGATGAGCCCCTCCGCGTCGACGCTGAACCCGCACAGCTTCGGCAGCTGGCCCACCACGATGGTCAGAGCCAGCCCGTTGAGATACCCGATCATCGTGGGCTTCGAGATGAGGTCGGCGATGAACCCGAGTTTCGCGACCGAGGCGACGATCATGATCACCGCCACCATGATCGCCAGCATCGACGCCAGTGCGACGGCCCGCGCCGGGTCGCCCTCCGCCGCCACGAGCGGCAGAATGGTCGCCGCGATCATCGGCCCGAGCGAGGAGTCGGGCCCCAGCACGAGGATCCGTGACGGCCCGAACACCGCGTAACCCAGCAGGCACAGGATCGACGTGTACAGACCGGTGATCGCGGGCAACCCGGCGAGCTCCGCGTACGCCATGCCTTGCGGCACCAGGAGCGTCGTGAGGACGACACCCGCCACCACGTCCTTGACCAGCCACTGGCGCCGGTAGGTCCGCACCACCCGCAGACCGGGGATCCATTGGACCATGGCGCCGATCCCTTCTGTCGACAGCCGGTGCCTGCGATGGTAATCAAGCCACCGGTACCGGTCCTCGCCTCAGAAGGAGGAGCCAGCGCGCGGATTCCGTCCACTGTGGAGATCGTCCGCCGACGACGGTCAGTCCGTGACGCCGGCCGCGTCCAGCAGGGTCCGCGCGGTGGCGAGGGCCAGGCCGCGCAGGTCGTCGGCGCCGACACCGGCGAGGCTGCCGGCCCCGTCGTAGAGGACGGCGAGCTGGCGGGTGAGGAAGTGGGGGTCGGTGGCGACGCCCCGCTCGGCTTCGGCGCGGAAGAAGCCCTCCAGGTGCTCCTTCTTGAGATGGGCGGCCGCGACGCTCGCGGGGTGGGCGGGGTCTTTCAGTTCGAGCTGCGTCACGAGGTAGGCGCAACCCCGGTAGTCGGGTGACGTCGCGAAGGCTTCCAGCTGCCCGAAGACGTACAGCAGTCGCGCGCGGGGGCTGGAGCTGAAACCGAGCGGGGGCAACAGGAAGGCCGCGTCGTCGTCGATGCGGCGTTGCAGCGCGGCTTCGAGCAGGGCGTCTTTGCTGTCGAACAGCTCGTACATCGATTTTTTGAGATTCCCGCCCGCCGGCACAGCGCGTTGGCACCGACGGCGACGCCGTCGCGGTAGAAGAGCTCGATCGCGGCACGCAGGAGCCGCTCGCGCTGGGACTCCCGGACGACCCGACCTTTGCGACGGGTGCGGCGGTTTCGGTGTTCGTCCTCGGTGAGCCGGCCGGGGCGTCGGGCTTCCTGCCGCTGGCGCTGATCCGGACGGCGGCCGTGCCCCTCGCCATCGCGCTGCACGTCGTGTCGCTCAGACGCCTGGCTGCCGCACCTCGCGACGCCGGGATGGTCGGCGCCGCAACCGCTTGACCGGCGCGCACGTCGGAGTCACACCGCGTGCCCGCAGTGGGGGCACGCGGTGTGAGCCCCCAGGCTGGGGGCCAGCACGTCGGCGGCCGACACGACGAGCAGGCCGTGCTCGGCGGCAAACGACGCCAGTTCCTCCGGTCCGGCCAGGTCGCCCGCCTCCCGTTGCGACACGATGCCGCTGAGCACCGCGGCTTCCCGCTTGCCCGCGAGCCGCACCAGGGCGAGGGCGGCCTCGCCGCGCCCGGCGCGGTGCTGGGTGTTTTCGCGGGCCGTCCGGATGGGCACGACATGGCGGGGCCGGGTGAAGTCGGCCGGCGTGGCCACGGGATCGGCCAGTAGCCGGATGGTGCGAGCCCGGTCGGCCGCGGAGATGCCGGTCGTCCCGCCGGCGCGGGCGTCGACCGTGACGGCGAAGGCTTCTCCTCCGCACGAGGGCACCCCCGGGTGCATCAGTGGGAGCCCGAGGCGGTCGCACTCCTCGTCCGGCAGGGCGACGCAGACGAACCCGTCGGTGTAGCGCACGGACACCGATACCAGGTGCGGCGTGGCGTCCTGAGCGGCGAACACGAGGTCGCCGTGCGTGCCCGCCACCACCACCGGCCGGCCGGCCGCGATCGCAGCCGCGGCCCGCTCGGCGCTCACCGTGTCGAACCGGCTGCCTGCTGAGGAAAGCTGCTGTGTCATCGTCGTCTTCCTTCGTGGGCTCCGGCGATGGAGAGTCGGCCCTCTCCGCCGCCGGACCCGGGTCGCTCAGCCGGCGGCGGGCTTCGAGGCGATGCGGTGGAAACCACCGCGGTCGAACAGCAGCGGCTCGGCGCCGTCCTGCGCGTCCGGCGAGCTCATCTCCAGCACCCGGCCGAGGACGAGGTGATGGTCACCCGCCTCGTGCTCGGCGTCGATGTCGCAGTCGAGCCACACGAGGCTCCCGGCGAGGACGGGGTTTCCGGTCGCGGTTTCGGTGTGCGCGACCCCGCTCCACCGGTCGACGCCCTTGCGGGCGAACGCGGAGGCGACCTCCCGGTGGCCGTGGCCCAGCACGGACACGGCGAACCGGCCGACGTCGCGGATCAGCGGATAGGTGCTCGAGGTCAGGGCGACGCCGATCAGGATCAGCGGCGGGTCAAGGGAAACGCTGTGGAACGACTGGCACGTGAACCCGAGACGCTGCCCGTCGTCCGCGGTCGCACCGACCACCACGACACCGGAGGCGTAACGCCCCACGGCGTCGCGATACGCGCGGGAATCACCGACGCTCGTCAACTGTCGCGTCACGGGATCCGCACCCCCTCGGCCAGGCGGGCGAGCTGCCCGATCGTGCGGGCGTAGCGCGCGGCCGCCTCGTCGGCGAGAGCGTCCAGCGCGTCCATCGACGAGGTCTCGAAGTACCACCCGGCTCCCGGAACCACGGCGCCGAGCTCGGTCAGCAGCGGCGCGAGGTGGCTGTCGACGCCCATCGAGGGGCGGGGCTCCCCCCGGTCATCACGGGGATCGCCGTCACCCCGGCCAGCGCGCCCGCCGCGTAGCGGTCCAGGAAGGCCTTGACCAACCCGGTGTAGGTGGCCTTGTAGGTCGGGCTCGCGATCACCACGAGATCACTGCCGGCAACGCGCTCGGTCAACACCGACATCACCTCCGAAGGCCACGCGAAGATTTCGGCGGAATGGTCCCCGGCCGGCGGTTCAGGAAAAACAAGTTTGACGTCCGCGGACGCGCCGCAGATGATGGGTGCACACCAGCGAACGAAGGGACAGGTCATGACGAACACGCGGAAGCGAGGGACGCAGCGCCGGAATCCGGCCGCCGCGATCGTCGCCGTGCACTCGTCGGGCCGGAAACCCTTCGGCTGCACTGTCAACGGCATTACCGACGGCTCCCCACCTCCGAGGTGACACGTCATCAGGTCGAGGGAGCCGCCCATCGGGAAACCGATCCGGGCGGCTTTCTCTGTTTCGCGCTGTCGATTTACCGGTGAGCTTCCGGAGAGAGCGCGGCGGTCTCCAAAACCGTTCGCCGAAGGTTCGACTCCTTCCACCGGTGCTTCACGCCGCCTTTCCGGTGGCGTGTTCCTTGACATTTTCACAGTGGATTTTTTCACGCCACGGACTCGCGGCGTCGCGCGGTCGTGGTGAACTCGGCGGACACGTCGGTCTTCCAAACCGAAGCAGAGGGTTCGATGCCCTCCGGCCGCTCGCAGCAGTAGTTCGCCTCTTCAGCTCACCAGGCAGAGCACCCGTCTCGTAAACGGAAGGACCGGGTTCGAGTCCCGGAAGAGGCTCGTGACGGCGGAGCGCGGCCTCCGCCCGCACCCGAGGTGGAGCACAGCGGTCTGTGCAGCGCCGGCGATGAAGCGCCGGACCAGGTTCGACCCCTGGCATCTCGACTCGAGCGACACCCGTTGCCGCGCAGAGGGATCAGCCTCGCGATCGCGCGGGTGTCCCTCGCTTTCCGGATCGCTGGCTCAACGGCAGAGCAGCCGACTCTTACTCGGCGGGTTCGGGGTTCGACTCCCCGGCGATCCACTTTCGCGCCGTCCCCGGCGCGAGGGCCGCTAGCTCAACCGCGCAGAGCAGCCGACTTTTACTCGGCGGGTTCAGGGTTCGACTCCCTGGCGGCCCACTCTTTCCCCTGAGGCGCAACAGGCTGCGCACCCGACCGTTACTCGGGAGGTACCAGGTTCGAGTCCTGGCGGGGGAGCTCGCCGCGCCCGGCGTCCCCTGTGGACCCGGGCACGACCGCCGGGAGACGCGCCGGAGCGCAGACGATCCTTGCAAGATCGCCGCAGTGGGTTCGACACCCACGTCTTCCACTCCGCACAATCCACCCGGCCCCGCGCGCGTGGCTCAGCGAAAGAGCACCCCGCCGACGCCGGGCAGCCCCGGGTTCGACCTCCGGCACGCACACACCGCCGCCACTGGCTCCCGATGGCAACGTCCCGTAGCGCAGCGGAAGAACGCCCCGCTCACACCGGGGAGGCCCCGGGTTCGACCCCCGCCGGGACGACCACGGCCGATGCCGGAGAACCCCCGCGTCGCGGCCCCGGCGCGGCCGGTACGAGTCCGGCCGCGAACCGGCCTTCCGGGAGTACGCTGCTGACCAGCGACCGTGTTCGTTCCGGCGCAAGCTGGGCCGGGACTCGGCTACGCGGTCTTCGGACGGAGGCGACCATGTCGTTGTTCCACACCGCATCCAAATGGGCCAACGCCACCGCGCGCAAGGCGAGGGGATCCCTTCCCCTCGCCGGCAAACGCCGAGGCGCACCCGACCTCGGCACGATGATCTTCCACGGCAGCTCAGTCACGGCGGTTCCGCGACGCCTGGGCACCGATTGTGCGCTACACCGGCCAGGGCCTCTCCGTGACCAACCTCAGCGACGTGCCCATGGTCATCGGAACCGTCGACGACGCCGGAACCTTCACGACCGGCGTGATGGTGCTGCCCCAGGAGTCCCTCGACGTCTCTCTCCTCACCGACCCGAACGCCGCGGCCTACGCCGTCCGGATCGCTCCCGGCGCCGCGTCGATCACCGGCGCGTCCCTGAAGTGGCACGAAGGGCCGAGCAACTCGTAAGCAGCAGTGACCACGGGTCGGGACCGACGCGCCGGAATCTCAGCACTGCTCACCCCACAGCGGCAAGGACGCGCTGCACGTCCTCCACACTGCCATGACCAACGCACGCGAAGGCGTCTTCCGCTCTACACCGGTGGTCGGACGGCGTTGCGCTACCACACCCAGCTTTGCCGCTTTGTCGACGTTTCGGCGGCGGCCGTCGTCGAACCTGCACCCCGTCCCGGCGTAACGTTCTACAAAACCTCGTCGACGCCGACCCGATCCGCGGCGCGTTCGTCTCCCCACTACTGCTGTGGTGCGACGGCACAGCCGAATCGGCGCCGCACGAAGTCGAAGCCTTCGGTCCGGTCAGCAGGCTCATGCCCCTACGAGGGAGCCGAGCCGGCGGTCGCGCTCGCCGCGCGCGGGACCGGCAGCCTCGCGGGCTCGATCGTCAGCGACGACCCCGTGTTCGCCCGCGAGGTCGTGCTGGGCGCCGCCCCCTGGCACGGCCGGCTGCTGGTGCTGAACAAGACGAACGCGGAAGAGTCCACCGGACACGGTTGTCCCTTACTCCACACCGTCCACGGCGGCCCGGGCCGCGCCGGCGGCGAAGAACTCTGCTGGCCACGTTCGACGCCTGAAATCCGGCCGCCGTCACCGAAACGTTGCGGCGCGGTCAGTCCTGTCGGAGTTCTCGTTCGAACCAGTGGTGGGCATAGGACTCGTCGTTGAACGCGTCGACTTCGACGAACCCCGCGGTTTCGTAGAGGCGCCGGGCTTCGACGAGCGCTTTGTTCGTCTCCAGCCGCAACGTGTGCATGCCCCGCGAGGATGCCTGCTGCGCCAGGGAATCGAGCAGTCGCCGGCCCAGACCCAGCCCCCGGACCGTCGGCGAGACCCACATGCGTTTGATCTCGGCGATCCCGGTGTCGGCGTGGAGTTTCAGGGCGCCGCAGCCCACCGGGGAGTTCGGCAGGGCCGCGACGAGCAGCAGGCCCGAGGGCAGCGTCATCTCGTCGTCGCCGGCCGAGATGCTCTTCGCGGGGTCGAAGCCCGCATCGAAGCGGTGGCCGAGCTCGTCGAAGTAGGACCGGAGGCAGTACCGGGCGTCGGGGCCGCGCGGGTCGGTGATCTCGATGCGGACGAGCGATGCCGTGACCAGCTTCTCGACGTCGGCCATCGCGCTCACCAGGCGTTCTCGCTGCGCGACGGTCAGCGGTTCCAGCATCGACCCGGCCAGCTCGTCCGACGCGTGGTCGAGCAGGTCGCGCTCGGCGAGGCCGGCGGCGGTGAGCTTCACGGTGCGCACCCGCCCGTCGTGGTCACCGGGATTCGTGGTCACCAGTCCCTGCGACTCCAGCAGCCGAAGCTGGCGGCTCACGTAACCGGAGTCCAGCCCCAGGCGCCCGCGCAAGACCCGGATTTCCGACCCGTCCGGCCCGATCTCCCACAACAGCCGCGAAAGCCCGAGCGAACGCTCGCGCGACAAGTACGCGTCCTCCAGCGCCCCCACCCGCTGCGTGACGACGCGGTTGAACCGCCGGACCGCTCCGACCTGCTCCTCCATTCTCTGACCATAGTCAGAGAATTCCGCGGGACGCAAGTTCTCACCGCCGGTGCAGGCCGGCGCCGAGGTACTCCAGCCCCGAGCC
Organism: Amycolatopsis sp. NPDC051372; assembly: GCF_040682095.1. NCBI lineage: Bacteria > Bacillati > Actinomycetota > Actinomycetes > Pseudonocardiales > Pseudonocardiaceae > Amycolatopsis > Amycolatopsis sp. NPDC051372. The sequence goes on along the minus strand of NZ_JBFBAF010000010.1, from coordinate 116,455 downwards.
GACCAGCAGGGTCGCGGCCCTGGCCCGAAGCAAGGGGATCAGGGCCTCGGGTTACACCCGGCGGCCGCGACTCTGAATGTCCACATCGGACAACCACCCTCACCAGCACACAACCGAACAAAAGCAAGCCCTGGTCCCATCCCCTGAGAACCCTTGTGCCCGCCCGGACCAGCTCTTATGGTCCGTCAGACGTCTGACGTCTGAGGAGGCAGCGGATGGTGGCGAACCGTGTCGACGGCCCGGCCGACCGAACCGAGCGTGACGGACCGGTGGACTCCCAGGACGACCTCGACCGGCGGGCAGACCGGCGCCACCGGTGGGTGGTCCGCGGCGGGCAGTGGGGCGTCGGCGTGCTGATCATCGTGCTGTGGCAGCTGGCCGGTCAGGTGTTCGGGTCGTTCACGGTGAGCAGTCCGTGGCTGATCGTGCAGCGCATCGTCGAGCTGGTCACCGGGGGCACGCTGTGGCCGGACCTGGGGACCACGCTGGCGGAGACCTTTGCCGGGCTGGCGATCGGCATGGTCATCGGCGTGGCGCTGGGTGTGCTGATCGCGCCGTCGAAAACCGTCGGACGCTGGTTCTACCCGTACATCATGGCGCTCTACAGCCTGCCGCGCGTGGCGCTCGCGCCGCTGTTCATCGTGTGGTTCGGGATCGGCCTGGAGTCGAAGATCTTCATGGTCGTGACCATGGTCGTGTTCGTCGCCTTCTACAACACCTACCAGGGCATGCGCGGCATCGAGCCGGACCTGCTGGAGATGACGCGCAGCTTCCGCGCGCCGTGGAGCGCCCGGCTGCGCTGGGCCATCCTCCCCTCGATCGCGCCCTGGATCCTGACCAGCCTGCGGCTGTCGATCGCGCTGGCGCTGATCGGCGCGGTGATCGCCGAGCTCGTCGGCGCGAGCCAAGGCCTGGGCTACTACATGGGGTACGCCGCCAACGTGCTCGACACCACCGGAGTCTTCGCGGGTCTGGTGATCATCACCGTGATCGCCATGCTCGCCGAACAGCTCGTCGCGCTCGTCGAGCGACGGGTCCTGCGTCACCGCGCCACCCGCTGAGGTCCCCTCCGAGACAGATGAGGACACACCGATGACCACCCTCTCCCGCATCACGGCCACCGTGGCCGCGCTCGCACTGGCCGCGACCGCCACCGCGTGCGGCAGTTCGTCGGCCGGCAGCGGCGGCGACACCAAGACGATCCGGGTCGAGCTGTTCTGCAGCGGCCTGGCACCCATCGCCGCCGAGCTCGCGCAGAACAGCGGGATCGCGGCTCAGAAGGGCATCACCATCGAGCCGATGTGCGTCACCAGCGGCTCCACGGCCACCAACGCGCTCATCGGCGGCAGCGCCGACGTGTTCATGGGCGACATCGGGCACGTCGTGCTGGCGCAGAAGAAGGGCGTGAAGATGCGCGCCTACGCCGTGGCCAACGACCGCTTCTCCTACCTCATGGTCGCCCGCAACGACATCGCCTCGGTCAAGGACCTCGCCGGCAAGAAGGTGGCCGTGACCGCGCCGGGCACGCTGTCGGACACGGAAATGCAGAAGGCGGCGCTGGACGCCGGGCTGAACCCGAAGAAGGATCTGACCGTCGTCAGCGGCGGGGCCGGCGCGACGATGCAGGCCGAGCTCAACGGCGGCCAGGTCGTGGCCGGGATGACGAGCCAGCCCGACACGCTGCAGCTGCTGCGGACCGGAAAGTTCAAGGTCCTGTGGCAGGAGCCGGACTACCACTACGTCGACATCGTGGCGATGGCCGACCAGGACTGGGTTTCCGGGCACCAGGACCTCATGAAGACCTTCCTCGCCGCGATGGACGAGGCGTCCGCGCAGGCCAAGGCCAACCCGGACCAGGCGGCGACCTGGATGAAGAAGCAGGGCTACAAGATCAGCGACGCCGACCTCAAGACGATCGTCACCGAGGCCATCAAGAGTGTGCCCGACGGCCTCAAGGCCCAGGACGCGGTCGTGAAGTCCTCGACGGATCTGTTGGTGCGCACCGGGTTCCTCACCAACCCGGTCCCGTCCACTCAGGACATCTTCGACTACAGCCTGCTGCCCGCGAAGTAGCCGGGAGGACCACGATGACCGCGAAACCCGAGGCCCTGGCGCCCTCGGCCGGGCCCGCCAAGTCGACTCCGAAGCTCAGCCTGCGCGAGGTCGGGCTCAGCTACCGCACTTCGAAGGGCCGGTTCGTCGCGCTCGACGACGTGACCCTCGACCTCGCGCCCGGTGAGTTCGTGGCGCTGGTCGGGCCCAGCGGCTGCGGGAAGTCCACACTGCTCAAGCTGATCGCGGGCCTGCTGCCCACCACCACGGGCGAGATCCGGCTCGACGGCGCACCGGTGCCCGAAGGCGTGCCGGAAGGCGTGGGCCTGGTTTTCCAGTCCGACGCGCTGTTCCCCTGGCGCACCGTCGCGGACAACATCCGCTTCCCGTTGGCGTTGAAGGGAGTCTCCGCCGAAGAGCAACGCGCGGAGGTGCGCCGGCTGGTCGAGCTGGTCGGGCTCACGTCGTTCGAGCAGAGTTACCCCAACCAGCTCTCCGGCGGCATGCGTAAGCGCGTCGGCATCGCCCGCGCGCTGGCGTACGACCCGGACGTCTACCTGATGGACGAACCGTTCGGGCCGCTGGACGCGCAGATGCGGATCCGCCTCGGCGGCGAATTCCTCTCGATCTGGGAGAACCTCGGCAAGAGCGTGGTCTTCGTGACCCACGACGTCGAGGAGGCCGTGGCGATGGCCGACCGCGTGCTCGTGATGAGCCGCGGTCCCGGCACGATCAAGGAGGAGTTCCGCATCTCCCTGGACCGGCCGCGGCACTTCCAGGAAGTCCGGTTCGAACCCGAGTTCCAGCGCCTGCAGCGGGCGATCTGGCGAAGCCTGGCCGAGGAGTTCGACGAGTGATCATCGACTGCCACAACCACGTGCTGGCCACCGCACTGCCACCCGGTCACGACCGGTTCGTGCGCGAGATGCGCGCGCCCGGGCACCGGCGGGCGGGACGGCTGCCCGCCTACCGGCCGGCCACCGACGAGGACTGGGTCGGTCTGGAAGGCGACCTGGACCCGATCGACCCGGGCACGCTCGTCGACGACCATGTGAGCGCGGGCGTGGACCGCGCGACCGTGCTGGCCGTCGCGCCCTCGACCTACACCGCCTACGGTGAACGCGGGACCATCGACCTCGGCCGCGTGACCGATGTGGACGGTCCGCTGGAAGTGGCCAAGAGCAACGACTACATCGCCTCGCTCACCCGGCGCCACCCCGAGCTCATCGGCATGAGCGCCGTGAACCCGAAGTTCCGCGGCGTCGAGTGGGCCCGCGACGAGCTGACCCGCGCCGTCGGCGAGCTGGGCCTGCAAGGGCTGAAGCTCTACCCCATGTACGACCACTACGCCCCCGCCGACCGCGACCTCGCCTTCCCGATCTACGAACGCGCGGTCGAGCTCGGCATCGGCGTGATGGTCCACATGGGGACGTCCTCGGCCAAGGACACCGTGCTCGACTACGGCCGGCCCGGCGCGCTCGACGAGGTCGCCCGGCACTTCCCCGACCTGCCCTTGCTGGTGTGCCACGCCGGGTTCCCCTGGGTCGACGAGTGCCTCGCCATGGTGGCCCGCCACGACAACACCTACCTCGACATCAGCATGTTCGCCACGAAGTCCACGCAGCGCCAGCTCTACGAGTTCCTCCTGCGCGCGCGGCAGCTGGGCTGCCCGCTGTCGCGGATCTGCTGGGGCACCGACTACCCCGGCGGCGGCAAACCGGCCGTCCTGCTGCCGAAGCTCACCCTCGTCAACGACGTCGCCGACCCCGGCGCGCCGATCTCGCGCCTGGACGTGGCGAACATGGTGGGCGGGAACTGGGCGCGCTTCGCCGGGCTGACCGACTGGAGCGAGCAGGAGACGCTGGAGCAGCTTGAGGCGTGGGAACCTCGGTGGCGCGACTCGTGACAGCTCGTGATCACCCGTCTGCCTGGCCCAGGGTGGGTTCAGGACCCGGCGCGAGGTCATTACGCTCGGAGGGTGCCGATCGACTGTGCGTGTCGGCAGCGTTGCCGTACAACGGGCCGTGAGGCCGCCCCGGGGAGGACAACCGATGGTCATGCGTGAGCCGGAGCTGACACCCGTCTCGATCCAGACGGTCGCCGCGGACTCCTACCGGCAGGCCAAGGAGCGGATGCGTGAGGCCATCACGCGCTACGCCGCCGAGGGCCGCTACCGCCTGCCGTCGGAGGAAGAGCTCAGCACCGCGCTCGGGGTCAGCCGCGCGACGCTGCGCTCGGTGCTGCAGTCGCTGCAGAAGGAAGGCCGCATCCGTCGCCTGCACGGCAGCGGCACCTTCATCAACCGCCACACGATCGGCCTCGCCGCCAACCTCGCCGAGGCCAGCCCCTTCGTCGACCTGCTCACCGAGGCCGGCTACCAACCCGCCGTCCGCACGCTCGACCAGCACCTCATCGCCCTCGACGACGAGCTCGCCACTTCCCTGGAACTCCCCGCCGGCGAGCGCGCGCTGCGCATCGAACGCGTCTTCGACGCCGACGGCAAACCCGCGGTCCACAGCGTCGACCACGTCCCCGCCACCTTGCTCGGCGAACACCCCGAAGACAGCGACCCGCGCCGCTCCACCTTCGAGTTCGTCGAAACCGACACCGGCACGCCCGTCTGCTACTCGGTCGCCGAGATCCGCCCCGTGCTCCCGCCCGCCGCGATCGCCACGGCCCTCGGCCTCCCCCGCACCCGCCCCGTCCTTCGCCTGCGCCACACCCACATCCGGGCCGACGAGCTCCCGGTGGCGGTCACGGTGGTGCACGTCAACGACGACTACCTGCGGTTTTCGGTGATCAGGACGTATCTGGACCAGTGAGGCGGCCGCTTCCACGGCTGGGCGCTCCACGGCAAACGCATACGGCAACCGACTCCAATCACATATTGCCGGTGCAGAACTGCGCGATACGACCACCGCCGCCCTGCGTGGTGTTGCCCGGGTCGTAGTACTCGGCGTGGATATCTCCGTTGGCGGTGTTCCACCACATCCGAACGATCCCCGGTGCCGCTCGACGCCTTGGCATCCCAGCGAAAGACGCGCGGTCGGCGTTCACATCGCTTGCCGGAAACAGCTTCGGTGGAACACCAGCGGTGCGGCGTCCCCGGCGTGAGCCGCCGCAGCAGGACGAGGGTGTGGTCGCCGGCCTCGAGCGCGCGTTCGATGGTGGTGTCGAACCAGGCGACGCCGTCGTCGATGGTGAGGGCGCCGTGGGCGGTGGTGGTGAGGGGCGGCCCGTGAAGCGGCTGCCGGCGGGGCCGGCGAGCTGGCGCGCGACGGTGCCGTGGTGGCCGGCGAGGACGGTGACGCCCAGGTGGGGCGCGCGCCGCAGGGCGGGCCACGTCGAGACGCGGTGGCGACCGAGAAGGAGACCAGCGGAGGCTCGAGCGAGACCGAGGTGAAGGAGCTCGCCGCGAGTCCCACCGGGCGGCCGCCGACCGACGCGGCGATCGCCACCACGCCGGTCGGGAAGGCGCCGAACGCGGCGCGCAGCAGGGCGGGGTCGAGCGCGGGCTCACCAGGCACTGGACTCGACCGAGATCACGGGCACCAGTTCGTTGCCGAGGGTTTCGAGGAAGCTCACGACTTCGGCGGCCACGGAGCGGTGCTGCCGGTCGTTGAGCACGTCGTGGTGGGCGCCGCGGACGACGGACAGGCGGGCGCGCGGTGCGGATTTCACCGTGCGGGCCAGGGTTTCGCGGTCGGCGAGCGGGTCTTCGTCGCCGATGAGCACGAGTTGGGGCAGCGGAGGGGCCGACCGGTAGGCGGCGCGCAGCAGCGCTTCGGGCACGGGGGTGGCCAAGGCGCCGCGCTCGTCGATCGACTGGGCCGAGAGCACCCCGCGGTGGGCCGGGCAGCTCATGCGGACGTCGAGCTCGTCGTCCCAGCCACCGGTCACCCCCGCCGGGCCGGGCAGGCCGGCGAGGACGAGCGCATCGGGCCACCACGGTTCCGTGCCGGCGCCCGATCCGGCCAGCGCCGCCAGGGCCACGGCGCCGGAGTCCGCGCCGGCCAGCACCAGCGGGCGGTCGGCGAGGTCGGCCGTCGCCGCGGTGAGTTGGTCGGCGAAGCGGGCCAGGTTCAGGTCCGCAGCGTCGACGACCCGGACGCGGTAGGCGTCGGCGGCCAGCCGGGGACGAGCCCGTGGAACGGCCCATCGAGACCGGGCCGGGTGACTACGTCTTCGTGCCGCCGTTTGTGCCGCATCGGGAGGAGAACCCGGATCCCGAGAACGAAGCCGTCGTGGTGATCGCCCGGACAATCCAGGAGGCGATCGTCGTGAACCTGGATGAGCTCGACTGGTCACAGGTCCGCGTCGGAGAACCACACTGACCGCGTGAACGCCCCGGTGCCCGCCACTGTGTTGAGCGCGAGCGAGATCGCGGCGCCCAGTCGCTCGTTCTCGGCTCGTGCGTAGAGATACTCGGCGGTGCTGACCCGGAAGTCGCCGTGGCGGGTCGTCACCGGAAGCTTCGGCCAGGGCGGCCGACCACCTGCGGACGGTTGAGGGCGATCTTTGCGACGGCGATCCCGACCACCACGAAGATCCCGGCGAAGGCCGTGAACAACACTTGCCGCGGCAGGTGCGGCGCTCCGGACGTGAACGAATCGACGAGGCCGACCACGGAGGCGACCACCGCGAGGCCGCACCAGAGCGCGATCACCCGCACGGCCGGGCTCCACGGTCGGTGGCTTTGTCATTCATGAGCGGACTCTCCGTCAGGCGTGGGGTTCCATCGCCGCGTCGGCGTCGCGATCATTCCTGACGCCGTCGGGCAACGAGGCTCACGCCATGAAACCATCCACAAGGACCGGCAGCCGCCGATCCTCATCAGGAAAACGCAAAATCACCGCGCGAGGAGCCTGCCTCGGACCCCGGCGGCGGCCGCGATCCGAACCGCTCGGTCAAGCTTCCGCTCACCGCCGAGCCATGCCAGGCCGGTTTGACCAGCGCGGTTTCCGGGCATTGTCCTGGCACGATCGACCAAGGAGGCTCGATGGCCGGGAACACCCACTGGCACGTCATCCCGCGCACCGCCGCGCTCTGCTGGCTCACCATGGTCGCCGGGGTTTTGCTGCTCGGCTCCAGCATCCTCACGCTCGCCACGGACGACACGCGGGTCCCCGTGCTGGAGATCATCGTGTCGGTCGCGGGGGCGGCGCTGATCGTCTTCGCGGTGGCAGGCCTGGTGAAGCCGCAGCTCAGGCGCCGCTGACGGCGCCGACAACGGCCGATGTCGCGGGGCCCGGCGGGCCAGAGCCGGGTGACCCGGATATCGCACAGCACCAACGGGAACACCGTCGGTACGCCGAGGGCGCAGCACCTCGCGCCTGACCGACCCGAATCGGTTCGGTCTGGTTGCTCAGCTCCAACGTAAGATTGCAGAAGAGACAACCCGGGACCGTGCCGCAGCTGCGCGGGCCGGCCCACTGCTGTTCGACGACGGCGAGCGCGAGGGCCTCTTTGAATTCGAAGAAGTAGTAGAAGCTGCCTTTCACCACACCCGCGTCCTTGCACACGTCGGCAACGCTTCCGCGGGCGACGAATTCGCCGTCGGAGTATGCGCCTAGTTGGTGAGTGGTTTTAGCTCCTGGCAATGACGCCGCCGTCGGAGTATTCCTGAAGGTGGACAACCGGTCTGCTACTTGAGCGAATCTGCCGAGGTCAAGATGGACTACCAAGCGGTCATCACCCGAGTTCTCGACGCCTGGAAGGACGGCGTCGACTCGCACCGGCCCGGCCGGGTCGCGGCCTGCTTCACCGAAGACGCCCTGTTCCAGGGTGCGCACCCCGGCTATTCCCTCGGCCGGAAAGGTGTCGAGGAGTACTACGCGGAACAGCCCGTCGGATTGACGGTTCGTTACGAGATCAGGGAAATCCGGCCCCTCGTCCAGGACGTGCTTTCCGCCTATGTCGATCCGGTGTTCACCCGCCCGGACGGCACCGAGCTTCGATTTCACTTGACCGTGATTCTGCTCCAGCAGGCCGAAAACGACTGGTTGATCAGCCACTACCACGTGTCCGGGCTCTGTGGAATGACCGTCGCGACTTCCGTCTGACATCCAGCGACCCCGACGTCGAAAGACACCGGGGCCGCTGTGGTTTCTCGAAAATACGTCCGGTTCCGATGCATCGGATCAGTCCCTTGTGGATTTCCGTCCGAGGTGGACGGCGCTGCCCCGGGGCCGCGGACGGTGGGTGTCCGCGGACGCGGTGGCGGGGTCGGTCAGTGGCCGGCGCTCTGGCCGCCGTTGACGTTGAGGATCTCGCCGGTGACGAACGCGGCGTTTTCCAGGTACAGCACGCCTTCGACGATGTCGCCGACTTCGCCCATGCGGCCCAGCGGGTGCAGGCCGGCACGCTCGGCGTAGGTCTCGGGCGGGTTCAGCGCGGTCTTGTGAAATCCCGGGGCGACCGCGTTGACGCGGATCCCGCGCCCGGCGTACTCCACCGCCAGGGACTTCGTCGCCGCCTGCAGGCCGCCCTTGGTCAGCATCGACACCGGCGCCGGCACCACCGACACCGGGTGGTCCACGAAACTGGTCGTGATCTGCACGATGTGCCCGCTACCCTGCTCGAGCATGTGCGGCAGCACCTTGCTGGTGATATTGAACCAGCCGGCCAGGTTCACCGACACCAGCCACTGGAAATCCGAGGCGGTGAACTCGGTGAACGGCTTCGCCGCGAACACACCCGCGTTGTTGATCAGGGTGTCGATCCGCCCGAACCGCTCCATCGCCGCGGCCACCACCCGGTCCGACGTCTCAGGGTCGGTGATGTCACCCGCCACCGACACCACGCCGGCGTCACCGGACTCCTCGACCGAGCGCGCCGTGGCGACCACCGCGTAACCCAGCTTGCGGTACCCCGCCACGATCCCCGCGCCGAACCCCTGCGACGCGCCGGTGACCACGGCCACCTTCTGCGCGCTGATGCTGCTCATCATTTCCGTCCTCAGTTAGTAGACCGGTTGTCTACAACCAGGACTACGCCGCCCTCGCAGGCGCTGCCAGAAGATAAAACCACCCACCACCAAGGCGGAAACTCTTACCGCAGAAGGAGCGCAGCAGCCGGCCGGCGACCCGGATCCAGTCCGGGTGGCCGGCCCGTGTCGACGCCTCGTCAGCCCTGACTGGCCGCCGCCGTCACCTGCTCGGCGCTTTCGCCGTCGACCGTCTCCTTCGTGACCTTCGCGGCGTGCAGCAGGGCCTTGTCGACCTCGATGACCCAGCGCTCCTCGAAGAGCGCGACGATGCCCGAGCTGTCCGGTGGCAGCGTGTCCTCCACCTCGGCCTTGATCGCCTTCTTCTCCGAGTGCGACAGCAGCCCGCCGACGCCACCGCCGAGCCCGGCGCCGACCAGTGCGCCGGCGAGCAGGGTTGGCGGGAAGATCAGGCCGACGACCGCGCCGCCGACGGCGCCCCACGTGGCGCCCTTGCGGGTGGTGTGGAAGTCGTCGTCGACGTGGATCTTGCCGTCGGCGCGACGGCTGACGAGGATCAAGCCCTTGACCTTGATCACGTCCTCGTGGGCCAGCTGCTTGAGCGCGGCCCAGTCTCCACTGGCCGCGTCGGGGTCCGAGTAGGCGGCGATGTACAGGTCGACGGGCGCGTCCTTGTTCGAGGCCATGACCGGTCTCCTCCCGAGCGTCTCGGGCGCGAGCATGCCGTCACCCGGCGGCCCGGCACCTCACCCGCGCCGGGTGGTGTCACGAGGGCGCCGGCGAAACCGGTTTCGCCTCCCGTTCTTCGGCGGCGTAGGCCTCGGCTTCGGCGTTCGCGTTGTAGTCGGCGGTCTCGCGTTGCAGCCGCCGGCGCACCGCGGGCTGCTGCGCCAGCGCGATCGCGAAGACGGTCAGCAGCACCCACATCGCGACGCAGCTCAGCACGATCGCGATCGCCGGCAGCAGGACCGCGCCCAGCCGCTCCGTCAGCGCCCGCGCGGCGAGCACGCGCCAGACCAGCATGAAGTTGACGAGGTACCCGACCACGGACGCCACGCCGAGCGCGATCAGGAACTGCTTGAGCGTGCCCGTTTTGCGCCGTTTCAACAGGGGTTCGTCGCGGTTCGGCAGGGCGATCGAAAGTACGTTGCCCACGCCGAGCCACAGCAGGATGAAACACACCACCAGCGTGCACGCGCGCGCGAACGCCCCGAACTCCCCGGCGCGCCAGGCCAGCAGGGCGCTGAGTGCGAAGCCGATCGGCGCGACGATGCACGCCAGGGCCAGGTTCTTGATCACCAGCACGTGCCACAGGCGCGCCCCGGTGTCCAGCGCCGCCCGCACGCGCATGGCGTCGAAACTCATCGCGTTGACGCAGACGGCGCCGCCCATCACATATGAGATCGTCCACAACCCCAGGTACGGCAGCCATTTCTGGTCCTCGTCCCACCGGAACAGCCGCAGGTACCCCAGGTACAGCAGGCCCAGGCCGAACGCGACCCCCAGCGCCTTGACGGATTTGCGCGGCTTGCGCGTGAGCACGTACCTGATCTCTCCGGCGAGCCCGTGCGCGAGCGCCGGACCGTGGCGGCTCACGGCGTTGGTGCCGTGCAGCGGCACGTGCCCGTCGACGGTCACCGCGCCCGGCTCGTCCTCCCCCGCCCTGATGCGCGCCAGCCGCGCCTCCAGCACGGCCCGCGCCGCGTCGGTCAACGCCATCCGCGCGATCGCGACCGCGGCCACCCCGTCGCGCTCCGCCTGCGCCGCGTCCTCGTGTGTCACGGTCTGGTGCGCCACGCCCTCCGCGGGGTCTTCGGGCGGCTCGGCGTCGACGTGGTTCTGCCGCAGCCGCGCCCATTCCGGCGACAGCCGCGCGGGATCGACGTCGCGGCGCATCTCCCGCCGCTGCTCGGCCGAGGCCGCGTGCGCCTTGCCGATCATGCGGCGCACGTCGTCCTCGTCTTTCCACTTCGCGGCCATCGCGTTCTTCTCGGCCGCCGCCGCGCGCTGGACCAGCTCCACGAGATCGTCGACCGCTGCCATACCCCAATCGTAGGAGCGGCGAACAGCGCAGTACAGAGACGCTTTTCCAGCCTTACACTGGACCGATCGCGGAGTGGGACGATGAGCGCACAGGAACAGCAGGCACTGGATTCCCTCTACGAGATCGACAATGTCCTCACGATCGACATCGTGATGCCCCAAGCCGAGTGGGACGCCGTGCGCACCGAAGAGCCGGCGGGCGGGCGCTGCAACTTCGACTGGACCGGCGGCAGCCGCTTCACCTGGCGAAAGGCCACCTCGGTCGAACTATCCGGCACGAAGTTCCCTGCCCGGACGTCATTCCCCGACGTCGGTGTCAAGAAGAAGTCGTTCTGCGGTTCGTTCAGCAACGACAAACCGTGCCTGCACATCGACTTCGGGAAGTTCCGCGACGCCAACAAGCCCTTGATCACGACCTCATCGGGTCCAGGTACCTGACACTCAACAACTCCGTGCAGGATTCCGCTTTCGTGCGGCAGCCGCTCGACTACAAGCTGTTCGAGCTCGCCGGGCTGCCGCATTCCCGCTGCAATTTCGCACGCGTCCGCGTGAACGGCACCCTCGTCGGCCAGGGCACCGGCGCCCTCGGCCCCGGCGTCTTCGTGAACGCAGAACCGATCATGCCCCGCTATATCGAGCGTAATTTCGGGAACATGAAAGGGAATCTCTACGAGCTGGAACACAAGGACGACTTCACCGACGCGCGGTTCGACTTCATCGGCGTGGAGGACCTTTCGGAGTTCGACACCAAAGCCGACCTGCGCCTGGCCATCGACCACCTCGCCGCCCACGGGCTGAGCGGGCCGCCGAGGTGCTCGACCTCGACCAGTTCGTCAAGCTCTACGCGATGGAGTTCTTCCTCAAGCACTGGGACGGCTACACGGGCAACACGAACAACACCTACGCCTACAACGACGTCGAGGCCGTCGCCTCACCTGGTCTGGGCAACGTGAAGTTCAAGCTCATCCCGTGGGGCGTCGACCAGACCTTCCAGCCCACACGGCACTTCACGGTCCGCACCAGCGGACTGCTGGCCAAGCTCGTCCACAACGACGCCGGCCGCCGCGAACAGTTGATGGACCAGATCCGCACCTACCGCGACACGGCCTTCGGCCGCAAAACCCAGCAGGAAGTGCTGACCCCGCTCCTCGACCGCATGGGCGCCGTCCTGACGAGCCTGGGCGTGCCCGACATGCCGGCCCAGCTCATCACCGTCCGCAAGCAACTGCGCCTCGCCACCTCCGCCGCCTACCTCTGCGCGGGCCTGCCCGGCCCCGACGGCGCCTACGTCCGCGAAGACACGACCAACGAGTGCCTCCACGCGAGCACCGAACCCATCCCCGCCGCGCCCGGCGCGCCCCCGAACTTCGAGGTCATCCACCGCCCCCGCCCGGCCAACGTCGAAGACGCCGACCTGTGGTCCTTCGGCCCCCTCGGCGCCGGCACCTCGCCGGCCGCCAAAGCCACCGGCCGCCCCCTCCACGCGAGCGCCATGACCACACCCCTGGGCCACCAGCTGCTCTACACGTGCGCCGCCGACAACTCCGACCACGCCGACGAGTTCACCCTCACCCCGATCGACCCGGTCGCCAACCCGACCAGCTTCAGCGGCTTCTTCACCCTCACCAGCGTCCGCACCGGCCAGGGTGTGACCTTCGGCGCCGATCCGACGCCGAGCGGGAGTCAGAGGGTGTTTCAGGATCCGGCGCCGTCGAGGCTGTACTTCACCTGAGCGGGACTTCACGACTGACCAGGCTTCAGACATTTGGTGCGCGCGCGGTTCATCACCCGCCGACGGCATCGACACCGGCGTGCTGTTCTGCATCCCGACGGGACGGGTCTCCTCGACGTCGAGATGGCTTCCGGCCAGTGCCGTCCAGAATGGACCACCGTCGGACGCCGGGCCGGAGATCATCGCGGACGCCGCCGACTACGTCGACACCCGCGCGGTGTTCCGCCAGTTCTGCTGCCCGTCGTGCTGGACGGCCCTGTACTCGGGCGCGTTCCGGCGGACAACCCGCACACGCCGACGGCACTCGGCCCCTCGGCCTGGGCTTCTTGCTTGCCCGCCGGACTCGAACCAGGTGCCCTCCTGGTGTTCATGCCGGGTTCACGACCACGGCCGGACGAGGTCACCACCGGCCGCGAGAGTGGGCGGGCTTCGTTCCGGTAAGAAAGGACCCGCCCATGAGACTGCGCAGATCGTTGGTGGCGCTGACGCTGACCGCCGCTGCCACGACGGTGCTGCCGACGTCGGCGTTCGCGGACACAGCCCTCGACGTGACCGGCAGCGAACAGCTCGCTCCCGGCGTTCGCCTCGAGACCTTCACGACCGCTTCGGCGAGTGCCGCGACCATCCAGGGTGAGCTGCTGACCGTCGACCTGCGCAACCCGCACGTCTCCGTGGACCTGCTGCACCCGCAGTCGGTGGCGCAGGCCGCGACGGTGTCGCAGATGGCGAACGCGCAGGCAGCGGTGGCCGGCGTCAACGGCGACTTCTTCAACAACACCGAGGCCCAGCACCCCGGCGTCGCCTTCACCGACTCCTCCGACGGCCCCGAGATCGCCGATCGGCGCGTCCTCAAGGCCGCCGTCCCCAACGGGCAGCGGTTCGGGCCCGGGATGCCGCCCGGAGTCACGACCGAAGCCGTGCTCGGCGTCGGCGTCGACCAGGTGGCCCGGCTGGGCACGGCGCACCTGGAGGGCAGCGTCCGCATCAAGGCGGCCACCTACTCGCTCGGCGGGCTGAACCAGTACGCGATCCCCGTCGGCAGCATCGGCGCCTACACCAGCGCGTGGGGCGCGACCTCCCGCGCCCGCTCGGTCTGTGGCACCGACACCAACCGTGGCGCCGCGTGCAGCACGGACACCACCGAGGTGACACTCGATCACGACCGGGTCGTCTCGGTCGGCGACACCGCCGGCGCCGGCGCCATCGCGCGGGACGAGACCGTGCTGGTCGGTCGCGAAGCCGGCGCGGACGCGCTGCGGACGCTCAAGGTCGGCCAGCACGTCACCGTGCACTACGCCCTGTCGACCGGGCGCGGCATCCCGTTCCGCTTCGCGATCGGCGGGTTCCCGATCCTGCGCGACGGCACCGTGGTCCCCGGCCAGGACGCCAAGACCGCCGCGGTCCGCACCGGCGCCGGCTTCAGCGCCGACGGCCACACGCTGTTCCTCCTCGCGGTGCAGGCGAAACCCGGCACCAGCGGCGGCATGACCACACCCGAGGTCGCCCAGCTCCTGCAGCAAACCGGCGCCGCCAACGCCGTGAACCTCGACGGCGGCGGCTCGACCTCACTCGTGGCCCGCGACCCCGGCGCTCACACCGTCACGGTCCGCAACCACCCGACCGACGCCGCGGGCGAGCGCTCGGTCGCCAACGGGATCGGGGTCTTCGTCCGCTGAGACCCTCAGGGCGTGGTCTGTCCCGTCCTTGCCTCGTCGCCGTGGAAGCCGGCCTCCGCTTTCCACGGCGGCGAGCAGCCCAGGTTTCGTCGACCTGCGAGGATTCTCGAGCTGCGCACGTCACGCGAGGCGAGGAGATTGTGACGACGGACACGGTTGTCGATGTCGGAACCGCGGCACCGGCTCCGTCCCAGGGACACGAGCGGCCACGAAGGCCGCGCGACACGGGAGGCAACCATGACGATCCGCCGATTCGACCACACCGGCTTCGTGGTCGAGGACCTCGCGTCCGCGGTCGCGTTCTTCGTCGAACTGGGGATGGAGCTGGAGGGTGAGACCAAGGTCGAGGGCGAATGGGTGAACCAGCTCGTCGGCCTGGACGACGTCCGGGCGGACCTCGCCTTCCTGCGGACCCCGGACGGCCACGGCCGGATCGAGCTGTCGACGTTCCGCTCGCCGGTGTCCACCGCGACCGCGCCGAGCGCACCGGTGAACGTCCCGGGCATCCCTCGCCTCACCTTCGTCATCGACTCCGTCGACGACACCCTCGACCGCCTGCGCGCCCACGGCGCCGAGCTCGTGGGCCAGGTCGCGCGGTACGAGGACTACTGCCGGTACTGCTACGTCCGCGGTCCCGCCGGCGTGATCATCGGGCTGGTCGAGGAGCTCGGCTGACGATTCCGCGAGCGGAAGCCGGTGTTGCCGCTGAAGCTGCCCGGGGCGTTGCCGGATACGTCGCACAGCCCGAAACCATGGGGAGCGAACGCATCCTCTCCCTCGCGCGGCTCAGTGCGCCCCGAGCAGCGCCGCGATCCTCGGCGCCACAGCGGTCTTGAACCGCACCTCGACGTGACCAGTGCGATCAGCGTGAAAGGTGGCCGGTTCGTACCCCAGCACCAGCCGCCGTTCCTCCGCCCGGACCGTGACGCCGAAGGGCCGGCCCTCGCGCAGCGGCAACCCATCCGCCGAGGCCATGAACGAGGTCCCCAAGGTCGTGTTCTCCCGCACCCTCGAGACCGCCGACGACTGGCCCGAGACCCGCATCGCCGGCGGTGACACGGCGGAAGAGATCGCCAAGCTCAAGGCCGAGCCCGGAAAAGACCTCGTCGCCGCCGGAGGCACCGAGTTCCTGCACTCGCTGATCAAGCTCGGTGTGGTCGACGAATACCGCCTGTGGGTGCTCCCCGCCGTCACGGGCAAGGGCGAGGCGCTGTTCCCGGAATTGGACGAGGCCGTGAAACTGCGCCTGGTGAAAAGCACGGCGTTCCCGTCCGGGGTCCTCGAACTGTGTTACGCGCCGGCCGACAAGTAAGGCGGGTCTCGGCGACCCTAGACTTCTTTGCCCTTTTCCCGCGAAGCCTGCACACGCGCGATCCGCTGGGAAGTCCGGCGGAGGTGCTTGGCCATGATCTCGCGCGCCTTCTCCGCGTCCCGCGCGGCTATCGCCTCCACGAACTCGCGATGCTCGCTGGTGCCCCGGTGGCCCATCAGCGGCGCGGCCACCTGGGCCTCGCGCAGGGACATCAGCAGCGGACCGTGGAACGAGTGCACCAGCATCTCGATGGCGGCGTTGTGGGTGCACTGCGCCACGCGGACGTGAAACGCGGCCGACATCTCCATGCTGTACTCGCCGCGTTTCAGAGCGGCTTGGTGCTCGCGGGTCAACTCGCGCAGTTCGTCGACGTCCTTTTCGGTCGCCCGCTCGATCACCGCCTCGATGATGCCGAGCTCCACCACCTGCCGGGCCTCGATGACCTCCGGCGCTGTCATCGGCGAGAGGTTCACGAGGTCGGCGAGGTTCGCACTGAGCTTCGTCGACGAGGGCGTGGTGACGAACGCGCCGCCGCGCGCACCGACCCGGATCGCGACCAGGCCGGCGGCTTCCAGTACGCGTAGCGCCTCGCGGACGGTGACCCGGCTGACGCCCATCTGCTCGCACAGGGCGCGCTCGCTCGGCAGGCGATCGCCAGGACGCAGTTTGTCGGCGCGGATGAGCGAGCGGATCTGCTCGACGATGACTTCCGACATCCGGCTCGACGACACGACGTCGAACAGTCCGCTGTCCGCCCGCGGAGCCGCCGCGGATCCACCCCGCCCTGCTGGTTCCATGCGCCGATCCTCTCACAGGAACACCGAAACCCCCGCTGTCGCGGCACCCGCCCGAGGGTTGACCCGCCGCCGGAGGGCGCCTTATGGTCATATCGTCGTTCGGACTAACCAATAGACCAGACCTTCGGAACAAACAGGAGGCGCCGTGAGGGAGTCCGTCGCACTTGCCTGCCGGGTGCTCGCCGCGACCGGCCTCGTCGAGCACGTGCTCGGCCACATCAGCGTCCGCACGTCGCCGGACGAATTGCTGGTGCGCTGCCGTGGCCCGGAGGAAGCCGGCCTCCGCTACACGACAGCGGAGGACATCCGGCCGGTGCCGCTGCACGGCACGCCCGAGACCGGCGACTGGAGCGTGCCCAACGAACTGCCGATCCACACCGAGGTGCTGCGACGCCACCCCGAGGCGACAGCCGTGGTCCACGCGCACCCGCCCGCCGTGGTCACGATGTCCCTGGCCGGCTTGCCGTGGCTGCCGCTGTTCGGCGCCTACGACATCCCGGCCGCGCGGCTCGCCGCCGACGGCATCCCCGTGTGGCCGCGCTCGGTGCTGGTGAACGACCACGACCTCGCCGGGCAGATGGCCGACGCGCTCGGCGACCGGCCGGTCCTGGTCCTCAGTGGACACGGGCTGGTCAGCGTCGCCGGCGGCGACCCCGAGACGGCCGTGGCCCAGGCGGTGTTGCAGGCCATGGCCGTCGACTCGCTCGCGCGCCGGACCCTCGCCGTCGCCCACGCCGGGGGGAAGCCGGTGGCCATCCCCGACGAGGACCTCGCGCTGCTGCCCGAACTGGGCGGGGCGTTCAACGTCACGACCCTGTGGCGGCACGTGGTGCGGCGCACCGAAAACCCCTGAAGTCCCCCGCGAGTACGACAAGGAGAGCAGCAGTGCGTGACGAGTACCTGAAAGGTGTCCTGGCCAGCGAGAAGAAGAACCTCGATTCCTCGGAGATCGCGGCCCGCGACGAGTTCAACCGGCAACACCCTCCGAACAAGGGCTTGGTCGTGGAAGACGACCTGCGGAAGATGGAGCTGCCGGCCCGGCCGTGGCGCAACAACCGAGGCCACTACTTCGACCTCGCCGACTACGAGGTGCTGAGCGCGCACATCTCGGAACTCAAGCCGGGCAACAACTCCGTGCGCCACCGCCACACGACCGAGGCCTACCTCTACGTGGTCAAGGGACACGGTTTCTCGCTCGTCAACTACGACGACGAGCCGATCGAGGTCGTCGAATGGCAGGAGGGCACGCTGTTCGCGCCGCCGCGGTGGGCGTGGCACCAGCACTTCAACCTCGACGGCAACGACACCGCCCGCTACCTCGCGATCCAGGACACGGGACTGCTGCGGACCATGCGCCTGCACAACATCGAGCGCCACGGCGTGCAGCTCTCCCCCGAGGAGGGCAAGCAGCTCCTCGACGCGGCCGTCGAGGCCGGCACCACGCACGGCGCCCGCAAATAGCCCGCCTCTCGGCCGTGCTCCCGCACTCCAGGCGGGAGCACGGCCGAGTCACGAACCCATCCGACCTGTGAGGAGTGCCCGTGCCCGAAGGAACACCCGTGTCCGAATGGCTCGACCCGACCGTCGCGACGTCGTGGCTGGAACAGGACAGCCTCGTCGGATTCCTCGTGCTGCCCCGGCGAATCGCCGCCACGCTGGTGGCGGGCGACCGGCCGCGGACGAAACTGGTGGCCGACATCGGCAGCGGCCCCGGTGACTTCCTGGAGGTCCTGCTCGATCTGTTCCCCAGCGCCCACGGCATCTGGACCGACGTCTCCACGGTGATGGAAGACGCCGCCCGCGCGCGGCTCGCCCGCTTCGCCGACCGCGTTTACTACCAGCTCACCGACATGACGGACCTCGCGCAGCTGCCCGGTGACCTCGACGTGGTGATGACCTCGCGGGCCAGCCACCACCTCAACCCGGCGCAGCTGGCGCGGTTCTACACCGAGGTGGCCGAGCACCTGGCGCCCGGCGGCTGGCTGCTGAACCTCGACCACATCGGGCCCGGGCCGGTGTGGGACGCGCGGCTGCGCGCGGCCCGCAAGCAGCTCATCCCGCCTTCCGACAAGGCCGGTGCCCACAAGCACAACGACGCCCTGCCGTCGGTGAACGACCACCTCGAAGGGCTCGCGAAGGCCGGATTCACCGACGTCGAAATGCCCTGGCGCGGCCTCTACACCTGCCTGCTGGCGGCTCGTCGTGACGGTTGACGGATCCCACCGGCTCGCCCGCCTCCGCGTCGCGCTCAGCGGCCGCGAGTGGGCGTCGCTGGGCGGCATGGCCACGGTTGTCCTGCTGCTGAACCTCGTCGGCTGGGGAGTGCTCGGCCTCGTGGTGGCCCCGGAGCACCACGCGCTGGCCGGCGGTGGGTTCTTCGGAGTCGGGCTCGGCGTCACGGCGTTCACGCTGGGGCTGCGCCACGCGTTCGACGCCGACCACATCGCGGCCATCGACAACACCACTCGCAAGCTGATGGCCGAGGGGGGCCGGCCGCTGTCGGTCGGGTTCTGGTTCTCACTCGGTCACTCGACCGTCGTGTTCGGACTGTGCCTGCTGCTCTCGATCGGTGTGCGCGCGCTCGCCGGATCGGTCACGGACGACTCGTCGGCGCTGCACCGGGTGACCGGCCTGATCGGCACGTCGGTGTCGGGGGTGTTCCTCTACATCATCGGGATCGTCAACCTGGTGGTGCTGTTCGGCATCCTGCGCGTGTTCCGCGAGATGCGCCACGGCCGGTTCAGCGAAGCCGAGCTCGAGGAGCACCTCGCGCGGCGCGGCGTGCTGAACCGGCTGCTGTCCGGCCTGACGAAGGCGGTCCGCAAGCCCTGGCACATCTATCCGGTGGGTGTCCTCTTCGGACTCGGGTTCGACACCGCCACCGAAGTGGGCCTGCTCGTGCTGGCGGCCGGCGCGGCCACTTTCGCCCTGCCCTGGTACGCGATCCTCGTGCTGCCGGTGCTGTTCGCGGCGGGGATGACGCTGTTCGACACCGCCGACGGCTGCTTCATGAACTTCGCCTACGGGTGGGCGTTCGCGAAGCCGGTGCGCAAGGTCTTCTACAACCTCACCGTGACCGCGCTCTCGGTGGCCGTCGCGCTCGTCATCGGGACGATCGAGCTGCTGTCGATCCTCGCCGACCGGCTCGGGATCGTCTCGGGCCCGCTGGCCGCGATCGCCGACCTCGACCTGAACAACGTCGGCTTCGCGATCGCCGGATTGTTCGTCGCGACCTGGCTCGTCGCCGTGATCGTCTGGCGGGTCGGCCGGATCGAGGAGAAGTGGTCGGCCCACCTCTCCGTCGACCCCGACCGTTAGGTGTGCCGATCGTTACCAATCCGACCACAGTCACGGCCGAATGGCCTTCGTAGCAACGGTTACGTGCCGCGCGGGGGGTCCGCCTACTTTTGGCCGGATTAGTAAGAGGCCGGCCCTTCGAACAGCTCCGCCACGCCCGCGACGGTGATGCCCTCCATCACCTCGCGGGCGGTGTGCGCCACCGGCAGGTCCTGTCCCACTCCGTCGGCCATGCGGAACGCGTTCGCCAGATCCTTGCGGTACCAGGTGAAACGCATCAGTTCGAGTTGCGCGAGCGTGGCGCTCGCGGCCACTCCGTCGAGCAGCGCCCGGCGCAGCTTCGCCGGCTCGACCCCCAGGCTGCGACCGAGCCGCATCGCCTCGACGATCGCCGTGATCTGACCCCAGTGGCACAGGTTGTTCACCGTCTTGCCGACCTGGCCGGAGCCGAGCGGACCGAGGTGGTGCACCGCTTTCGTCCACGGCGCGAGTGCCGGGCGCACCCGGTCCAGCACGGATTCTTCCCCGCCGACCAGCAGGACGATCTCGCCGTTCTCCGCTCCGCGGACGCCACCGGTGAGGGCCGCGTCCAGGACGGCCACTCCGGCACCTCCGGCCTCGGCCTCGACTCGGCGGGAGGTCTCGGGCGTCACCGAACTGCAGATCAGCAACGCGGAGCCGCGCTTCGCGGTGGCCAGCACGGCCGCCGACACCTCGAGCACGTCCTCATCGGACGGCACGATCACGAGCACCACGTCGCACCCGCCGAGCTCCGCCGCGGACCCGGCAGCCCGCGCACCCCCTTCGACGTGTTCGTCCACTGTGGAGCGATTCCGATCGAACACCACTGTGTCCAGGCCGGCGCGGACAAGGTGCCGGGCGATCGGCCCGCCCATCGCCCCCAGCCCTGCCACCCCGACACCGGCGATTCCGTGGTTCGGCATCAGCACGTTCCTCTCCTTCGGCAAACGGTCGAACGAAAAGGGCCTGCCTCGCGGCGAACCACGAGACAGGCCCCTCCGGCGGACGATCAGACGGTCGCGGCGGCTTCGGCCAGCTCGCCGGCGGCGTACTCCGGAGCGTTTTCGAAGTAGTGCACCTTGTCGTAGCCGAGGTGCTTGAACATGCGGTTCTGCGCGGACAGCAACCGCAGCGGAGTGCCGTCGGCGGCGTAATGCACCGCGATTGTGTTCTGCGGAACGTAGAGCGTGTCGCCCTTCGTGATCTCGTGCCGGGTCGGCGTCTTCGCGACTCGCGCGTAGTACTTCTCCGCGATCTCCTCCTGGACTTCCCAGTGCAGCGAATAGCCGGAGCCGTCGAGCACGTAGAGGACCTCGTCGGCCATCTTCCAGTGCTTGCCCGAGCGGCTGCCGGCCGGGATGTCGAGCTCGAAGACGTCGACGGAGAACTGGCGCAGGTCCGTCCGCTCGGGACTGTTGAGCACGCGGACGCGGCCCATCGGGGTCGTTTCCCAGACCGTGTCCTCTTGCCGCACCACCTTCTTGCGCTCCAGCACGCCGTCGGTCCAGATCCTCGACCAGTCCTCGCGCTCACCGAACTCGTCCGGCCGCTCGATCGGGCCGCCGCGGCCCTGCTGCAGCAGGCCCAGGAACATCCACGTGCACTTGGCTTTCATGACCAGCGCGACGGCTTTTTCGTCGTAGGGGTTGTAGTGCCGGTGCACCGAGTCGGTGTGCACGAAGACCAGTTCCCCGGCCTTCCAGTCGTAACGCTGGTCGTCGTGGATCTCGTAGCCGGCGCCTTCGAGGATGTAGAAGGACGCCTCGTTCTGGTGTCCGTGTCCCCGGTTGGAGCTGTGCGGCGGCAGTTCGACGAAATGCACCTGCAACGTCTGGGTCAGGAAGTCCTCGTCCCCCGGCCCGATCCGCCACCACGTGCGGGACTTCTCCGAGTCGCCGGAGTGGCCGACCTTCGCGTCGTCGACCACCACCGAGTCGTCGCGGACCCGTTCGGCGGCCAGCTGGGCCTGACGGAACTGACCGAGCCCGTAGGTCTCAGAAGTCAAGCCACGTACGAACACGCGTCCCTTCTTGCCCATGCGTTCCTCGCTTTCCCGCGCCTTGGCGCTTTTCGACGGAGGCAGAACATGTTCCTCCCGGACGTCCCGCCCGGGTACGCTCCGAAGTATAGGCCTAACTGTCCTACCAATCCAGAGCCCGAGCTTCCGGGAGGCTTCCTTGAGCGACGTCCGCCTCAGCATCGCGACCACCGACTACGACCACTTCCGGGATTTCCGCACCGGCGCCGTGCGCGCCCAGGGCATCGACCACACCTGGTCGATGCTGAGTCACCACGAGATCTTCGCGCGGTTCACCGCGAACCGTGAGTGGGACGTGGCCGAGTTGTCCTTCGCCAAGTTCAGCACGCAGATCACCCGCGACGAGCCGGACATCGTGGGACTTCCGGTCGTCTGCTCGCGCCTGTTCCGGTTCGGCTCGTTCTACGTCAACCGCAACAGCGGCATCCGCTCCGTGGAAGACCTGCGCGGCAAGAAGGTCGGCTCGCCCGAGTGGGCCCACTCCGCGGCGGTGTACATGCGCGGCTGGCTGCACAACGACATGGGCGTCAAACTCGACGAGATCGAGTGGTACCAGGCCGGCGCGAACGCCCCGGGCCGCGTCGAGAAGGTGGAGCTGACCCTGCCGCCCGGCGTGCGGCTCACCCGCGTTTCCGACCGGTCGCTGTCCGACCTGCTCGCCGCGGGCGACATCGACTGCGCGATCATCGCCCGGCCGCCGACGTGCTTCCTCGAAGGACACCCCGACGTCGTGCGCCTGTTCCCGGACTACCGCGAACGGGAACAGGACTACTACCGCGACACCGGCATCTGGCCGATCATGCACCTGATCGCGATGCGCCGGCAGATCCTCGACGAGCACCCCTGGGTGGCGCGCAACCTCTACAACGCCTTCCTGGAGTCGAAACAGCGCAGCGTCGAACGGCTTCTCGACCCCGCCGTGTCGCGCTACCCGCTCCCCTGGCTCGCCACCTACGGCCGCGAAATGCGCGAACTCTTCGCCGGCGACCCATTCCCCTTCGGCATCGAACCCAATCGCGCGACCTGGGAACAACTGCTTACCTATGCAGCCCAGCAGGGAATAGCGCACCGGCTCGCCACGGCCGACGAGATCTTCCCGGCCGGGATCATGACCGAGGTGGTGGTGTGAACCCGGTGCGGTAATCCGCCATTCGGCCCTACGGTTTCCGCCGGGCTTTGGCAGAATGGCTGCCACTTCGCCGCAGGGACGCGCCCGCCCGCACTCATCGCGCACGGGCCGTCCCGCGCTGCGCTCACTGTCCGGAGTGGATCCGTGGGCCGAGGATTTCGATCGGGAGCAGCATCGGCGTCAACGGTTGACAAATGGTCATACCATAGGTCCATACTGCTCGAACCGAACGGCCCGTGGCCTCAGGCACCGGACCCTCGGCACCCGAAGCTCTGCGACAGTTCCGCACTCACATCGTGGTGAGCCCGCCTTGTTCCCGGCGGCGGTCCGCTCACCGAAGGGAACCGCAATGCACAAGAGGCGAAGCACCCGACGGACCGTCTCGGCCGTCCTCGCCGGCGGCCTGGCGTTGACGATGGCCGCCGCGTGCGGCTCCGGCGCGGCCAGCTCTACCGACGCGGCCCAGACGACGGCCGACCAGCGCAACCCCCAGCAGCTCGCCGAGGTGGCGGCGAGGGAAGGCCAGGTGGTCTGGTACACCACGTTCGCCGACGCCGACGTCGCGCCGATCATCGCGTCGTTCAACAAGGTCTACCCGAAGATCAAGGTCAACGCGCTGCGGCTGAGCGCCGACAAGATCCCGCCCCGCGTGATCACCGAGCAGCGCGGCGGCAAGTACAACGCCGACGTGGTCTCCGGTGACTCACCGCAGATCGCCCAGCTCCTTCAGGCGGGCGCGCTGCAGCCCTACAAACCGGTCGACGCCGCGCCGCTGCCCGCCGGGCTCAGCCTGCCCGACGGCTACCAGGGTGTCGTGTACGCCGTCACCACCGTGCTCTCCTGGAACCCCCAGGTGCTCAGTCAGAAAGGCCTCACCGCACCGAAATCCTGGGAGGACCTCACGAAGCCCCAGTGGCGCGGCCAGTTCTCGATCGACCCCGGCGCGGTCAACTGGTACGACAGCCTGATCACGGCGATGGGCCACGACAAGGCACTGGCGTTGCTGAAGGGGCTCGGCGACAACGCGCCGGTGTTCGTCGAGAGCCACACCCAGTCGCTGACCAACGTGCAAGCCGGCGAGCCGCTCGCCGCCGCGACCGCGTACGGCTACAAAGCCTCCAGCCTCAAGAAGAAGACGCCGAACACCCTGGACTTCGTCAACGGCACACCACTGCCCGCGTCGCTGAACCTCATCGACGTCGTGAAGAACTCGCCGCACCCCAACGCCGCCCGCCTCTTCGACGACTGGATGGTCTCCAAGGCCGGGCAGCAGGAGATCGTCGACGTCACCAACCACACGTCGGTCCGCCCGGACGTCACCAACGACGCGAAGGTGTGGGACGAGACGAAGTGGCCGGCCGCGTGGGGGCACCCGAACCTCTCGCAGGCGGACTACAACAACGAGCTCGCGGAGATGAAGTCGGCACTGAAAGCGCCGTGACCCCTGACGGCCGTGGCGGACCCCGCCGGCGAAAGGACCCACGATGACCCTGCTGGACACCCGACCCGGCGACCCGGCACCCACCGAGACCGGCCGGGCCGCGAAGACCTCGCGCCACCGGTCCTGGCGATCCCTGCTGCAGCCGCGCTACCTCACGCTCGCCATCGCGGCGATCGCGGTGGCCTACCTCGCACTGGTGCCGGTCGGCACGATGATCTACGCCAGCCTGCAGACGTCGTTCCTCGGCACCGGCGTTTCGACATGGACACTGCACAACTACGCCACGACCTTCGCGTCCGACGGGTTCGGCACCCTGGTGCTCAACTCGTTCCTCTACGCCGGGCTCACCGCGATCGTCTGCACGGTGATCGGGTTCGGGCTCGCGTGGCTGGTCAGCCGGACCAACACCCCGTGCAAGACGTTCGCGCAGCTGGCGGCGCTCGTGCCGCTGATCGTGCCGGGGATCCTCAACACGGTGGCGTGGGCGCTGCTGCTCTCCCCCGAACGCGGGCCGCTCAACGGTGTCCTGCGGTCGGTGGGGCTCCCGGCGTTCAACATCTACTCGATCGCCGGCATGGTGTTCGTGCAGTCCATCCACGTCGCGCCGGTCGCGTTCCTCATGGGCACGGCGGCGTTCAGCTCGATGGACTCGTCGCTGGAGGAGGCCTCGCTCGCGTCGGGTGCCTCCCCCGTGCGCACCTTCCGCGTGATCACGCTGCGGATGGCCCGGCCGGCGATTCTCTCGGCCGCGCTGCTGATGTTCATCCAGACCATCTCGACGTTCGAGGTGCCGCAGCTGATCGGCGTGCCGGGCCACACGTACGTGTTCGTCAGCCGGATCTACAGCGCACTGCAGGCGTTCCCGGCCGACTACGGCACGGTCGGGGTGATCGGGGTGTTCGTGCTGGTGATCGCGTCGATCGGGCTGATTCTGTCGCAACGGCTGAGCCGGCGCTCGGCGACGCAGACGATCACCGGCAAAGGGTTCCGCTCGACGGTGCAGGACCTGGGCCGGTGGCGGTGGGCGGGACTGGCCGTGTTCATCCTGTTCTTCCTCATCGCGGTCGTGCTGCCGCTGGCGATGCTGATCTGGTCGTCGCTGCTGCCCGGCTACGAACCGCCTTCGCTGAAAGCGCTGGGAGACCTGGGGTTCGGCAACTACGCCCAGATCTTCCGGCAGCCGGCCTTGATCGAGTCGGTGCGCAACAGCGTCGTCACGGCGGTGAGCTCGGCGGTGATCGTCACCGCGCTGAGCGCCGTGGTCGCCTACCTCACGGTGAAGACGAAGGTGTTCGGCCGCGGGCTGCTCGACGGGCTCGCGACGGTGCCGATCGCCGTGCCCAGCATCGTGATGGGCGTCGGCATCCTCTACTGGTACCTCGCCGCGCCGCTGCCCGTGCACCTCTACGGCACGCTGACCATCCTGGTCGTCGCCTTCGTGACGATCAGCCTGCCGTACGCGATGCGCTACCTCGTGCCCGGCATGTCGCAGATCAAGGACGAGCTCGAAGAGGCGGCGACCGCCAGCGGGGCTTCCTGGGCCCAGACTTTCCGGCGGGTGTTCATCCCGCTTCTCATGCCCTCACTGCTGGCCGCGTTCCTGTACACGATGATCGTCGCGTTCCGCGAGATCTCCGCGGCGATCTTCCTGTACTCCTCCGGGTCGGAGGTCGTGTCCGTGAGCATCTACGACCTCTATTCCAACGGCTCGTACCCGGTGGTCGCCGCGCTCGGCGTGGTGATGGTGCTGTTCCTGACGATCCTCGTCGCCGGTGTCCGCCTGCTCGGGCGCCGCTTCGGGATCCAGGGCGCGAATCAGAGCTGAGCACACCCGACAACAACCCCCGCGGGAGAGTGGGATCCGAAGATGATCAGGCTGACCGGACTGACGAAACGATTCCCGGGCCGGACCGTGGCCGCCAACGCGGTCGACGGGATCGACCTGGAGATCGCCGAGGGCAAGCTGGTGACCCTGCTGGGTCCCAGCGGCTGCGGGAAAACCACCACGCTGCGGCTCATCGCCGGGCTGGAACGCGCCGACGCCGGCTCGATCGAGCTCGACGGCAAGGTCGTTTCCGACCCGCGCAACGGGGTGTTCGCCGGCGCGCACCGCCGGCCGATCGGGATCGTGTTCCAGTCGTACGCGATCTGGCCGCACATGTCGGTCGTGCAGAACGTGATGTTCCCCTTGCGGGTCAACAAACCCCGGGTCCGCGCCGCCGCGGCGCGCAAGAAGGCGCTCGACGCGCTCGACCTCGTGGGCCTGGCCGACTTCGCCGAACGCCCGGCCCCGGCGTTGTCCGGTGGCCAGCAGCAGCGGGTCGCGCTGGCCCGCGCCCTGGTGCGCGAGCCGAAGGTGCTGCTGCTCGACGAGCCACTGAGCAACCTCGACGCCGGGCTGCGGGACCGGATGCGCGACGAGATCCGCGCCGTGCAGCAGCGGCTCGGCATCACCACGGTGTTCGTCACCCACGACCAGGACGAGGCCCTCGCCGTCTCCGACGACGTGGTCGTGATGAACAGCGGCTCCATCGTCGAACGCGGCCGGCCGCAGGAGATCTACGCCCGGCCGCAACAGGAGTTCACCGCGCGCTTCCTCGGGGTCTCCAACACGCTCACCGGCGTGGTCACCGAGGTGCTGGAGACCGGCGTGTGCGTGCAGGTCGGACCCGGCCGGCTGGTCTGCGGCGCCAACTCTGAGCTGAGCGCGGGCGACACCGTCAGCGTGTTCATGCGCCCCGAGAGCTTCGGATTCTCCCGCAAGCAGCACGACGCCGAAGCCTGGAAGGGCACCGTGGAGTTCAGCATCTACCACGGCGACTGCTGGGACTACTACGTCCGGCTCGGCGACGACGTGCTGAAGGTCCGCGTCTACAAGGAGAAGGTCGGCCTCGCCCACGGCGACCCGATTTTCCTGCAGCCCGAGCCCGAGGACGCGATCGTCCTGCCCGCGCACTGACCCGAGAGGAGCACGGTCGCCGATGACCGCCCCGTACCCCTTGTCCGCACAGGCTCCCGGTGTGCCCGCGCCACTGCCCGGGTTCGACTACCCGGCGCCGCGGTTCCCGGACTACCTCCTGCAGGAGCGCACCGACGACCTCGAGGAGCTGATGCCGCTCGCGCGGGCGCACGTGCGGCGCCGCTACGGCCGGTCCGCGCTCGGCGACGTCCGGCCCGGCGACGAGCTGCTGATCGTCACGTTCCCCCACCAGCACGAGCTCGTGTTCAAGGCCATCCGCCAGGCACTGCTGGAGATCGGCGTCGCGAAGGTCGACCGGATCGACGTCACCGACCTCGGCATGGAGGTGAAGTCCTACAGCGCGGCCGAGGGGTGGCGGGAGATCACCGACCGGTTGCCGCCGATGATCGAGGAGGGCATCGAGTTCAACGTGGCCGCGGCGGCGCTGAAGCGCTACCTCGACGACCGCCCCGGTTACACCGGTGTCTACGCGGGTGAAGCCGGTCGCTCGCACTGGAAACGCGCCGCCGGCAAGCGGATCCGGAACAACTGGGTGTATTCGACCTACGAGGACTTCATCTCCCGCGCCAACGGGATCCCGGACGAGATCTGGCGGACCGTGGACCTCATGGTGGTCGACGCGTTCCGCGACGCCGCCGAGGTCCGCATCACGAGTCCCGAAGGGACGGACCTCGGCTGGCAGGTGACCCCGCAGCAGGCGGAGCTGTGGCCCAAGGGCGCCTACATCTCGGGGCACATCCTCGGCTCGACGATCCAGGGCATCCGGTTCGGCCACCCGGCGGAGACCTTCCTGCGCGAAGCGAAGACGTTGATGCCCACGCTCAACGGCGTGGTCGGCGGGACGAGCAACCACACCGGATACTTCCCGCACGCGTCGGTGACCATCGAGTCGGGGATGATCACCAAGATCGAGGGCGGCGGCCGCTACGGCGAGCTGTGGCGCGAGGTCGTGGAACGCTACCGGGACACGCACTACCCCGGCTTCCCCTATCCGGGGTGGGCGTACTTCAACGACGCGTCGATCGGCACCAACCCGAAGAGCTACCGCCAGATCGAAACCCTGTGGAACTACAACGACTCCTGGACGAACCTGCCCGAGCGCGCGCAGGCCGGCGTGATCCACTTCGGCTTCGGTGCCGAGCACTGGGACCAGACCTTCCTCTCCTACGCCAAGGAGAACAAGTTGCCGACGATGCACTTCCCCCACGTGCACAACCTGTTCGCCACCTACGAGATCCGGCGGCGCAGCACCGGCGAGTGGGTCAAGCTGATCGACAAGGGCCGCATCACCGCACTCGACTCCGAGCGCGTGGTGCGCCTCGCCAGCAGCCTCGGCGGCACGCACCACCTGGAGTACGACTGGATTCCCGCGGTGCCGGGCATCAACTACCCCGGGGACTACCACCGGGACTACGCGCCCGACCCGGTCTCGTGGATCCGCCGCGAGCAGAACGGGGAGTTCGCCCGGTGACCGCGCCGTTCTATCTGCCCGCAGGCGACGAGGTCGACCTCTTCCGCGCGGCCTACGACCAGCGCATCCCGGTGCTGCTCAAGGGACCCACCGGGTGCGGCAAGACCCGGTTCGTCGAATACATGGCGTGGGAGATCGCGAAACAACGCACCGGGGCGCCGCCGGACGAGCCGCTGGTGACCATCACCTGTCACGACGACCTCACCGCGGCCGACCTCGTCGGCCGGTACCTGCTCTCGGCCGAGGGCACGACGTGGCTCGACGGGCCGTTGACGCGGGCCGCGCGCACGGGTGCGATCTGCTACCTCGACGAGGTGGTCGAAGCCCGCAAGGACACGACCGTGGTGCTGCACTCGCTGACCGACCACCGGCGGATGCTGCCGCTCGAACGGCTCGGCACCACCGTGGCGGCGCACCCGGACTTCCTGCTCGTGGTGTCGTACAACCCGGGCTACCAGGTCACGAGCAAGGATCTCAAGCCGAGCACCCGGCAGCGGTTCCTCGCCATCGAGTTCGGCTACCCGGACGCCGATCTGGAGGCCGAGATCATCACGCACGAAGCGGGCGTGCCCGCGGACGTGGCCGAGGCACTGGCCGCGCTCGGCGCCCGGATCCGCAACCTCGACGCCGCCGATCTCGTCGACGGCCCGAGCACCCGGCTGCTCGTCCACGCCGGCGCGCTCATCGGTCGCGGGGTCGCACCGCGGCGCGCGTGCGATCTCGCGCTGGTACTGGCCACCAGCGACGACCGGGACGTGCAGGACGCCGTCCGGCAGGTGACGCACGCCGTGTTCGCGGCATGACGGCGCTCGCGCCGCTGACCGGCTCGCTCTCGCTGTACTACCGGGCGTTGTGCGGGCGCGGGTGCGAACTGGTGCCCTACGACGACGATGCTGAACTTCGCCAACGGCCCGACACCGCGACGACCGTGCGGCTCCCGTCGCACGTGCACTCGGGACCGTCGTGGTACCAGGTGGCGCTGACGCATCGGGCGCTGCACCACGAACTCGGCACTTTCGAGCTCGATCTCGACCGGCCGGAGCCGTTCTTCCGGCGGCTGCGCCCGGCCGGCCTGAGCGGCGGGCTCGACCGCTTCGCCGGCCTGTTCGGCCGCACGGCGCTCGCGGTCGAGGTGTTCACCGCGCTCGAAGACCTGCGCGTGGACACCGCGGCCCTGCGCCTGTTCCCCGGCCTGGCACCGGCTTACGAGCGGGTGCGCCACGACGAGCTGGCGGCGAGGCCGGACCTCGCCGAGCTGCCGTCCCGCTCCGCCGCGGCCGAGGCGCTCGTCCGGCTGAGTCTCGGCGCCACCTCGATCCGGCTGCCGCCGGCACTGCATCCGGCAGTCACCCGGATCGCCGCCGTGGCGAAGGTACTGACCGACTGGGAGTCCACTGTGGAATCGACGGCCGAGGCGGCGATCCGGTGCTACGGCGTGCTGGTGCGGCTGCCCAACCTCGTGCCGGCGGCGGATCCGGACGAAGAGGTCGCGTTCACCGAATCCGATGTGGACGACGGGTTCACGCTGCCGGGCCAGGAGTTCCGGCTCGAAGGTGACGAGGTGTTCGACGTCCGGTTCGCGCCCGTGCGCTACCGCGACGTGCCCGGTCCCCGGTATCTCGGTTTGTCGGCTTCCGGCATGCCGCTCACCGAGGCGATCCTGCGGACGACCGGCGAGGAAGGCCAGGCGGCCGACGAGTTCACCGAACGCTCGCTGGCGGCCGAGAGCGGACAGGTCGACGTCACGGCGGTCCAGCGCCCGCCGGAGCCGCTGCCGCACGACCACGGCCCCGACCTGAACGACCACCACCACGGGGAAACCGGGCCCGTCCACGCGAGCGGACGGCACGAGTTCGCCTATCCGGAGTGGGACCACCACGCCGGCCGGTACCTGGCCGACTGGTGCCTGGTCCGCGAGAAGCGGCCCCGTTCGGGGCGCGGCGGCCGCGCGCACCGCGACGCGCTCAAGCGCAACCGCGCGCTGCTGCCCGCGCTGACCGCGCAGCTGGAACGCATGGCTCCGCTCGGGCGCCGCCGGCGCACGCGGCTGCGCCACGGCGACGACCTCGACCTCGACGCCTGCGTCGAAGCCATGGCCGACTTGCGGACCGGACGGACGCCGGGCGAGGCCGTGCACAGCGCGCTCGAACCGGTGGCCCGCGAGGTGGCCGTCGCGTTCGCACTGGACCTGAGCTCGTCGACGGCCGAACGCCTGCCCGAGCGCGACGACGGGATCCGCCGGATCCTCGACCTGGAGCGGGAATCGGTCGCGTTGCTCCTCGAAGCGGTGGAGCGGGTGGGCGACAGCTACGGCATCTACGGCTTCTCCGGCACCGGTCGCGAGGACGTCGTGGTTTCGGTCGTGAAGTCCCTCGACGAGCGGCGCACGCCGGCGACCCTGCGGCGGCTCGACGGGCTCGTGCCGCAGCACACCACCCGGATGGGCCCGGCCATCCGCCACCTGACCCGCCGGCTCGCCACGCACGGCGCGCCGGCGAAACTGCTCGTGCTGGTTTCCGACGGTCGCCCGTTCGACCTCGACTACGGGCAGCGGTACGGCGAGGACGCCGTGCTGGACTACGCGCTCGCCGACACCACGCGCGCGCTCGCCGAAGCCCGCCTCGCCGGTGTCCGCCCGTACCTCATCACCGTCGACCCGGCCGGCGGCGACTACCTGCGGACGATGTGCGACCCCGACGAGTACCACGTGATCGCCGATCCGCGTGACCTGCCGATGGCCCTCGCCCGGCTGTACGTCACCGCCCGGCGTGCGTAGGCCGCGACGTAGAGCCGCGAGTCAGTGCGGCCGGGAGAGGTCGCCGGGCCGGAAACCTTCCAGCGTCGAGCTGACGAGCCCGTCGAACTGGTCCTTGTACTCACGCGGGTAGACCCAGCGCAACGCGGCCATCGAGGCGGATCCTGTAAACCCGCGTTCGTAGAAGATCTTGCCGTCGCCCTGGTAGCCGGAAACCGAGTACCGATCGCCCTCGACCTTCTGGTAGGTCACTCGTCCGCCGCCCGCTTCTGCCGCGGCGACCGCGCCGGCCAGCGCCTGGGCCGCGGACTGGTTCGAGTTGGCGCCCCACACCGCCAGCGTCGCGTCGACATCGGAGCTGGTGAACGTCATCCCGTCTCCGTTCGGCGGGGCGTACGGGGTCGCGAGGTAGCTCTCGGAGATCAGCGCGGTGAAACCGAACCGGGGGTTCGTGTATGTGGGCCCCTCCGAGGACTGACCAAGAGAGGGCGTCGTCGGCGGCGGGGAGAGCGAGGTCGAAGGCGGCGGCGAAGCGGGAGGCGACGAGGCGGGCGCCGTTTTGCCGAGCATCGTCAGGAACTTCGGCAGCAGCAGGTCGCCGATCCCGTGGTAGGGCAGGGTCACGGTCTCTTTCCCGGACGCCGTGTCGCAGCCGAGGTCGTACCACTGGATCTCGAACTCGGCCCCGGTCGCGGTGAACCCGATGGCCGCGCCCGGCACATGGTCGGCGCCCGAGCCGCGGTCGGCCGCGTCGATGGTGACCTTCTCTCCGTCACCGTCGATCGTGGGCACCCGGCAGAACCCGTTTTTCGTGACCGGCTCGAGCCGCTGGGTCAGCGTCCGCATCCCGGTCGCGGTCAGTACCTCGGGCCGGAACATGTCCTTCGGACCGAGCACCTGTCCCGTGCCGAGGTCGACGTTCACCGTCTCGGGGAACCGCCAGGTCGTGTGCGACAGCACGTCCGAATCCAGATCGTGGTCGTACCGCACGGAAAGCAGGCTCGGCGTCCGCAGCAGGATGCGTGCCGTCGTGTGCGCCGCGGCCGTGTCCCCTCGCTCCTGGAACATCTCGCGATTGCCGGCCACCCCGTCGCGGATGGCCTTCAGCCGCTTGTCGACCGGTGCCCGCAGCGCGTCGTTGATCCGTTGCCGGACCGCGGGATCCGGACCGCCGGACACCTGCGGAAACTGGAGGTCGTACGTGACCGGCAGGGCCTGGTCCCGCCCCGATGTGGTCTGCAGGCTGACGGTGAGCGCCGCCGCTTGCGGGGGCGGATCGTCGTGGTTGCCGAAAATCGCCACTCCCCCGGCGACCAGCGCGCCGACG
The DNA here is from genome assembly GCF_040682095.1 of Amycolatopsis sp. NPDC051372. NCBI lineage: Bacteria > Bacillati > Actinomycetota > Actinomycetes > Pseudonocardiales > Pseudonocardiaceae > Amycolatopsis > Amycolatopsis sp. NPDC051372. The sequence continues at coordinate 83,438 of NZ_JBFBAF010000010.1, read as the reverse complement.
AGGAGCACCGCGGCGGCGATCTTGCCGGCGATCACCGCGGTCGCGCCCACCCCGGTCCCCGTGGCCGGAACCCCGCCCCCGACCCCACCCCCGACCCCGGCCGCCACGGCACCGGCGCCGACCGGTGCGGCGGCCGTGCCGGCGGTGGCCAGCAACGCCAAGGGCGTCAACGCCGTCAACGCGGCGGCCGACGCGGCCAGGCGCTTCCAGCCGCGTTTCTCCCAGTTCTTCCCGTAGGCCTTGCGGGCGACGGTTTCCAGCTCCGCCACGAAAGCATCAGCCCGGGCCGGTCGCCACGCCGGATCCTTCGCCATCCCTCGCGCGATCAAGGGGCGCAACGCCTCGGGCACCGCCTCCACGGGCACCGGCGCCGCTTGGTGCAGCGAGCGCAGCCCTTGGGTCGTGTCCGCCCGGAACGGCACCTGTCCGGTGACGCACTGGTAGAACACGCAGGTTGCCGCGTACACGTCGGTGGCGGGCACCCCGGGCTGCCCGGACCACTGCTCCGGCGCCATGTACGACGGTGAACCGGCCGTCAGCCCATTGTGGCCGTCCAATGTGGCGAGCCCGAAGTCGACCAGCTTCGACACGCCTTCGCGGGACACCAGCACGTTTCCCGGTTTGTAGTCCCGGTGGACCACCCCGGCCGCGTGGGCGTCGGCGAGGCCGAGCAGCGAGCCCTTCAGAATGGCCAGCGCCGATTCGGGGGCGAGCACGTTCTCCGTCGCCAGCAGCGCGCGCAGCGACACACCGGGCACGGCCTCCATGACCAGTGCGGCGCCGTCCGGCGTCTCCACGAAGTCGAAGAGCCGCACCACGTGCGGGCTCCGCACGCCCGACAGCAGCCACGCCTCGCGCCGGAACCCGTCCGCGATCCTCGCGTCGGCGAGGTACTCCGCGCGCAGGTACTTGATCGCCGCCATCCGCCCCGAGGCCTCGTGCTTGGCCAGCACGACCCGCCCGAAGCCGCCGATGCCGAGCACGTCGACCTCGGTGAACCCGGGCACGCGCCAGGTGTCGCCCATTCCCCGCCCCCTCCGCGAATCGCGGAGGACATCAGACCACGACCGGAGGTTCGGCACTACCGGAATGTGGCATTCAGTGCGAAACCGTCACACTCGTGGGTCACGCCGGCTCGGATTCCTCCGCCCGTGCCGCGGCGTAGTTGCGCACCGGGTTGGCCCGGCCGAAGTGACCGACCGCGAAGGCGGCGGTCGCGAGCCCGCCGATCATGAGCGCGAGCACCGGACCGATCGCCGCCGCGACGCCACCGATCACGGTGTCGCCCAGGGCGGGCCCGCCGCGTGAGGCCATCTGGTAGATCGCGGAAACCCGCCCGCGCAACGCATCCGGCGTCTCGAGCTGCACCGCCGCCTGCCGGATCGTGGTGGCCATCGCGTCGAACGCACCGAGCAACAGGCAGGCGACCAGCGCGACGAGGAGCCCCGCGGCCCACGCGAGCAGAACGGCGCTCAGGCCGTACGCGATCGTCGAACCGAGGAGGACCTTGCCGAGCCGCTTGCTGCGGTCGACCACCCGGAAGACCGTGTACGTCGCGATGAGCGCTCCTGCTGACGGGGCCGCCGAGAGCAGCCCGTACGCCGTGGCGCCCAGGTGGAACCGGTCGATCGCCAGGGACGGCAGGAGGACCCGGTACCCCGCGAAGACGGTCGCCACCAGGTCGAGCAGCACCATCTGCCACACGATCCGTCTCCTGACGACGAACCGGACCCCCTCCACCAACTGCTCCCGCAGCGTGATGTGCTCGCCCGACCCCGGCAGGTGCGGGATCCGCAGCAGCGCCAGGGTGACCATCAGCAGGAGGTAGGTCACCGCGTCGACGGCGTACATCAGACCCGGCCCGCTGACGGCGATGAGCACACCGGAGAGCGCGGGGCCGAGGAGCACGGCGAGCTCCCGGGAAGGGTTGAGCAGCGCGAAGGCCTGCGGCAGCTGCGCCCGCGGGACCAGCGCCGGGATCAGGGCTTGGCGGGCGGGCTGGTCGAAACTGGCCGCCGCGGTGGTGAGCACGACCGAGCCGACCACCTGCACGACGTCGACGTGGCCGGCGAAGCTCGTCGCCGCGAGCGCGAGCGCCACGACCATGGCCACGGCCTGCGACCACTGCAGGAGCTTGCGCCGATCCACCCGGTCCGCGTAGACGCCGGCCAAGGGACTGAGCACCACCAGCGCCACGACCTGCGCGGCTCCTACCAGCCCGGTTTGCGCCACCGAACCGGAGAGCTCGTAGACCTGGTAGAGGTTGGCGGCGATCGTTCCCCGGCTGCCGATCTGCGAGAGAACGACGCCGCCCCAGTAGAAATCGAAGTCGCGGTTGCGCAGGACCTCGGCGACCTTCATGTCCGCCATAATGCCTGATGGTATGACCAAAAGTCCACGCTTGCCGCAGGGCGCCCGGCGGACCACAATGCGAAAGGTAAAATGGTCCGGCCAATTGGAGGCTCGGTGTCGACGAAGACCACCACGAAGACCACCCACTACCACCAGCAGAAAGCCCGGCGGGCGAAGTTCCTCGAGGACTGGCGCGACAACCACCGCACGGTCATCCGCGGCGAGGACGTCAAACTCGAGCAGACCGCGCGGGGGATGCGCACCGGCGTCTACATGGGTGAGGACGGCGACAACCCGACCCGCTCCATCGACGCCCTCGTGCACGAGGTCGACCACGGCGTCGTCACCACGATCCACCGGCACTCCTGGGACGCCATGGTGCTCGGCGTCGGCGGCCGGGGCTGGATCGAGGTCGACGGCGAGCGGGTGACCGTCGCCCCCGGCGACTCGGCCCACATCCCGGCGTGGGCGTGGCACCGCTCGGGCAACGACGGCGACGAGACGTTCCGCTACCTCACGTTCTCCAGCGAGCCGCTGCTCGCCACGATGGGCATGTCGATCCTCGACGACCGCGGTCACGAGCCGGTCGAGAACCTCCCGGGCCGGCCCGAGTTCAGCGCTCCCGACGCGCAGGGAGACGACGCGTACGCCCGTCGTCTGCGCCGTCTCGGCAAAGAGCAGCAGAAGCGCCGCAGCGGTCGGCTCCACACCGACTGGGACGAGCTCGAGATGCTCAACACCCCGCGCGGCACCCGCACGACCTTCCTCCTCGACCGCGCCATCGGGTACCAGGCTTCCGGCATCACGATGGCGATGTTCGAGATCGCCCAGGGCCGCCGGCAGTCGATGCACCGGCACGCCGGCGAGGCCTGGCTGTACGTACTCGAAGGCGAGGGCCACTCCTACCTCGGCACCGAGCCCGAGGGCGGGGAGAACCACCCGTGGAAGAAGGGCGACCTGATCGTGGTCGACCACTTCCTGTGGCACCAGCACTTCAACGACTCCGCGGAGAACACCGCGCGAGTCGTGCGCATCCACATGTTCGACAGCCTGCTCGAGACGATGCGGGCGCTGATGGATCCCGCGGTGCTCTTCGAAGAGCCGCCGGACCACATCCGCGACGCCCAGGCCGGCGACGTCAACACGGTCGTGTGGCCCGCCCTCGACCGGCCGTCCTGGCCGTGAGCGAGCGGACGCTCCCGCCCGGAGTCGTCGGACTGCACGCGCTCCCCTCGGACCACCACGACGGGCCGTGGGACTCGATGATCGTGCCGGCGGGCACCAAGGAGAGGCTGCTCGGCACCGCGCTGCTCGTCCTGCGGCAGGGCCGGTTGCTGAGCGGGCTCTCCGGCGCGCCGCACGGCCTGATCGTGCTGGCCGGCCCGCCGGGTACGGGAAAAACGACTCTCGCGCAGGGGCTCGCACAGGCCGCCGCACGGAAAATGGCCCCGCGCGGCGCCACGACGCTGGTCGAGGTCGACCCGCACGCCTTCCCGAGCGACATGCTCGGCGAAAGCCAGCGGGCCGTCTCGCGGCTGTTCCTCGACACCCTGCCCGAGATCGCCGCGCGGCGACCGCACACCGTGGTGCTGATCGACGAGGTCGAAGCTCTCGCCGTACGCCGGAGTTCGGCGTCGTTCGAAACCAACCCGGTCGACGTGCACCGCGCGACGGACGCCGTGCTGTCCGGTCTCGACCAGCTTCGCGCGCAGTGCCCGCATCTGGTTGTCGTGGCCACGACCAACTTCGTCGACGCGGTCGACGAGGCGGTGCTTTCGCGGGCCGATCTGGTCATGAGCACCACGCTGCCCGATGACGAGGTCATCGAGCAGATCGTGGCGTCGTCGCTGGCCGAACTGGCCGAGCAGTGGACCGCGCTGACGCCGCTCGCCCGGGACGCAGATCTCCGCGCGGAGCTGGCCAAGGGCCTGCGGGGGCTCGACGGCCGGCGGGTCCGCAAGTCGATCCTCGCGGCGCTCACGGTGCGCACCGAGGTCGCTCTGGACCCGAACCTGCTCACCGCCGACGACCTGCGCCACGCGATGCAGCTCGACGGCTGAGGCCCTGCGACGGACGAACGCGCGGTGCCGGCCGACGATCGACCCGGCACCGCGCGTTTCCCGTGCGCTGCCTATTTGCTCCCGAACGCCTTGTCCACAAAGGACGAGTCGATCAGCGACGCGAGGTCGACCTTGTCGACCCCGTTCACCGAGCCCTCCAGCGACTGCTGCGACGACTTGAGCTGGTCCACCGTTGCCACCGGGGGGTCGGTGAGGACCTCACCTGCGTAGTACTTCCAGGTGGCGTCGAGCGCGCGCTGGTCGGTGACCCCGAGGTGGGCGCCCAGGATCTTGGTCGAATACGCCTCGTCGGAGCGCTCGCGGTCGAACCCCTTCTTGAGGCCGGCCATGAACTTCCCGACGACGTCCGGGTGGTCCTTCAGGTACTCGGACGTGCTGGAGATGCCCACGTTGATGTTGGGGATCTTCTCCTTGGCCATGTCGATCACCATGTGCAGCCCGGCGTCCTCGAACTTGAGGCTCGCCGGCGGGTGCGTGGCGGAGGCGTCGATGGTCTTGGCCAGCAGCGCGTTGTTGACGTTCGTCACCGAGCCCAGCGGCACCAGGTTCACGTCGGTCGGGTTGATGCCCAGCTTCTTCAGTGCCTGCAGAGTGCCGATGTACTGCGAGCCGCTCTTCGTGGTGTAGCCGATCTTCTTGCCTTTCAGCTGCGCGGCGGTCGGCACGTTCGCGTAGATCTGGTACGGGAGCACCGGGGTGAGCGCGGCCAGCACCTTCACGTCACCGCCCGCCGCGGTGCCGGCCACGATCTGGGAACCCCCCATCGAGGCGAGCTGCGTCTGGCCGGAGATGAGCGCCGGGTAACCCTGGTTGCTGTCGAGCTTGATGAGCTTGACGTCGAGCCCTTGCTCCTTGAAGTAGCCGGCTTCCGAAGCGATCCACAGGGGCAGCTCGTCAGCGACCTCTTCGCTGTAGCTGACCGTGATGACACCACCGGCTCCGGCGTCCGACGAACCACCGCAGGCCGTGAGAGACGACGTCGCGAGCGCCACGGAAAAGGCGACGCCGAAGGCGCCAGACTTGAACTTCATTGTTCTGTCCTTCTGGGAATGGGCGGGGACGGGAAACGTCAGTCGTTGCTCAGGCGCCAGGCCGCGTAGTGGTTCTCCACCCGGCGCAACAGCGCCGTGAGAATCACCCCGGCCGCGGCGAAGATGAACAGGCCGGCGAAGACCGTGGCGGTCTGGAACTGCTGGCCGGCGGTGTTCATCGTCATGCCGACACCGTGCTGCGCGCCGCTGAGCTCGGCCACGAAGACACCGATCAGTGCCTGGCCCACCGCGAGCCGCATGCCGCTGGCGATGAAGGGGACGGTGCCGGGCAGGGCCACGGTGCGGAACAGCTGGAGATCGCTCGCCCCGAAACACCGCGCCACGCGGACGGTTCCTTGTTCGAGCGACTGGACGCCCTGCGCGGTGTTGATGAGCACCGGGAACAGCGCCATCAGGAAGACGATCGCGATCTTCGAGGAACTGCCGATGCCCAGCCAGATGATCAGCAGGGGCGTCAGCGCGATGCGCGGCGTGGCGTAGAGGAAGTTGACGAAGGGGTTGAGCGCCCAGGCGATGCGCTTGTACCAGCCGATCAGCAGCCCCACCGGCAGGCCGATCACCACCGCGAGCGCGAGGCCGGCGAGCAGTTCCTGGGCACTCGTCCACAGGTCGATCCAGATCTGCCCGCCTTGGATCATCGCCCCGAAGGCGTTGATGACGTCGACCGGCCCGGGCAGGATCAGCTGCGGCTGGATCCGCAGCAGCGCGATGACCTCCCACGCGAGAAGCACGATGACGACGGCGCCGATGCCGAACAGGCGTTGCTCGCTGAGCCACGACGGCAGCCGGCGGCGGCGGGCCGCCTGGCCCGCGCGAGGGCTCCGGCGCGCCGGCCGGGACTCGATTCGCGAGGCCGGCCTTGGCGAAGAGGTGACGCTCATCGGGCTCCCTCCCCGGCGCCGGCTTTGGCGCCGTAAAGCACATCGGCGATCTCGTCCCGCAGCTGCGCGAACTCCCGCGTCCGCCGGATCTCGTGCGACCGCGGGCGAGCCCACGGCACCGTGATCTCCTTGACGATGCGACCGGGCCGCGGGCTGAACACGCACACCCGGTCCGCGAGGAACGCGGCCTCGGTGATGTCGTGGGTGACGAACAGCGCCGTCACGTCGCGTGCGGCGCACACCCTGAGCAGTTCGACCTGGAGCACCTCACGAGTCTGGGCGTCGATCGCGGCGAACGGCTCGTCGAGCAAGAGGATCTCCGGCTCGACCGCGAGCGCGCGGGCGAGGTTGACCCTGGCCTGCATGCCTCCGGAGAGCTGTGCCGGGTACTGCTGCCCCACGCCGGCGAGTCCGACCAGCTCCAGCAGCTCGTCGGCGCGTTGCTTGGCCGCCGGCTTCTTGACCTTTTTCGTGAGCTCGAGGCCGTAGCTGACGTTCGCCTGAACGGTCCGCCACGGCAGCAGGTTGGCGTGCTGGAACACCATCGCCCGGTCGGGTCCCGGACCGGGGATCGGCCGTCCGTCGAGCTCCAGATCGCCCTCGGCGAGCTGGACGAACCCGGCGACCGCGTTGAGCAACGTGGTCTTGCCGCAGCCGGAAGGCCCGACGAGGCAGACGAAATCGCCCCGCGCCAAGGTCAGGTCGCACTGCTCGACGGCCGTCGTCACCTCTTTCGACCCAGGCTTGGCGTAGTCGATGGCGACACCTCGGGCCTCGAGGTGTGCGATCCCGCCCGTGGCCCCCACATCGATGTGCGCAGCATCACGGCCTGCCGTTCTGGACAGTGCCGGCTTGTCTCGGCTCAGCATGGAGGGGAGCGTAGGACTAATTGTCAGTCCAAAGCAATGGTCCAACTGAGTTTTCTGACCAGGTCGTGACCAGCCGGAGCAGCGCCGCCGCCCCTGACCAGGGCTAGTGCCGTAAGGTCAGACCATTGACTGTTAAACTACGGTGCATTTCCGGCATCGACCATGACGAGGTGGAGACATGGCTGCAACAGGGCGCGGCGCGAAGGACGACCTCTTCAGCCGCGTGAGCACCTCGCGGGTGTCCCAGGTCATCGTGGACCAGATCAAGGTCCTCATACGCGACGGTTCCCTCACCCCCGGCGACCGGCTGCCGAGCGAGCGCGATCTGTGCCAGCGCTTCGGCGTGAGCCGGGTGACCGTGCGTGAGGCACTTCGGGTGCTGGAAGCCACCGGGCTCGTCACCATCCGGGTCGGCGCCCACGGCGGCGCCTTCCTGACCGCGCCGAGCACGGACCGCGTCGGCGAGGGCCTGGCCGATCTCCTTTCGATGTCCGTGCTCACCGCCGGCGAGGTGACCGAGGCGCGCAAGATCGTCGAGATCGGCGCCCTCCCCCTCATCGTCGAGCGGGCGACCGACGAGGACATCGACGCGCTGTTCAAGCTCGTCGACGAGGGCCAGACCGCCGTCGACGAGGGCGTGCACGCGGTGGACATCTCGGCGCGGTTCCACATCCGGCTCGCCGGATGCGCCCACAACACCGCGCTGACGATGCTGATCCAGAGCTTCCACGGCCCGCTCCTGATGTCCCTGCGGGAGGCCCGGGAGCAGGCCCCGATCATGGGCGCGCGCGGGACCGGCGAACACCGGGAGCTCGCCGAGGCCATCCGCGACCGCGACCTCGCGGCCGCACAGCGGGTCATGAGCGAACACATCGCCCGGACCGCGCAACGCGTGTCGCACGAGGTCGAGTAGCACCGGAAAAACGCCGCACCACCCTCGGGAACTCCTCTCGCACTGGACGCCACCTTCCGCTAAGGTCTAATGGACTAGCCAACGGAGGAGTCAGGGTGGTGAAGGCATGGCGGTGAAGGGAAGCGGCACCCTGGTGGTGGGCGCGAGCCAGGCGGGCGTGGAGCTGGCCGCCTCGCTGCGCAAGCTGGGTGCTTCGGGACCGATTACCTTGCTCGGCGGGGAAAACCGGCTGCCCTACCAGCGGCCCCCGCTCTCCAAGGCGTTCCTCAAGGGGGACCTGCCCGAGGAACGGCTGGCACTGCGTGGCCCGGACTTCTACGCGGCTCAGCGGATCGAGCTCGTCCGAGGTGAATGGATCGACGAGATCACGCTCACCGACCCCGAGCTCGGTGACGGCTTCGCAGTCACGCGGTCCGGTCGGACGGTGGAGTTCGATCGGCTCGCCCTGGCCACCGGAGGCACGCCACGCCGCCTCCGGATCCCCGGGAGTGAGCTCGCCGGCGTCCACTACCTGCGCGATGTCGACGACGCGATGGCGCTCCGGCACGACCTGGCCCAAGCCCGCGAGGTCGTGGTCGTCGGCGGGGGGTTCGTGGGGCTCGAGGCCGCCGCGGCCGCCACCGCCGCCGGCCGGGACGTCACCGTGGTCGAAGCGGCCGACCGGTTGCTCGCCCGCGCCGTCGCGCCGCAGATGTCGGGCTTCTACCTCGCCGCGCACCGTCGGCGCGGCACCGAAGTCGTGCTGTCGACCGGGGTGACCGAACTCCTCGGCCGCGACCGGGTGACGGGGGTCGGGCTCTCCGACGGCCGCACCATCCCCGCCGACGTCGTGGTCGTCGGGATCGGCCTGGTCCCCCACACCGAGCTCGCGGAGCAGCTCGGGCTCGCCTGCGCCGGCGGGATCCTGGTCGACGAGTCCGCCCGGACCAGCACACCCAGCGTGGTCGCCGCGGGCGACTGCACGACCGTCGCGCACCCCGACCACGGCGCCCTCCGCCTCGAGTCCGTACCCAACGCCATCGCGCAGGCGAAGATGGCGGCCGCGAGCCTGCTCGGCCTCGCCGCTCCCGTCGCCGGGATCCCGTGGTTCTGGTCCGACCAGGCCGATCTGAAACTCCAGATCGCCGGGATCAGCAGCGGCTACGACGAGACCGTGCTGCGAGGCGACCCCGGCAGTGAACGGTTCTCGCTCTTCTACTACCGCGGCGGACGCCTCATCGCGATCGACGCCGTCAACGCGCCACGTGACTACATGGCGGTGCGCAAGCTGCTCGAGGCCGGCCGCACCGTCCCGCCGCACGTCGCGGCCGACACCGAGGTGGCGCTGAAGGAATTCCTGCGCGCGGCTTGACGAGTCAGATGACGAAGGACTCCGTCGACTCGGGCGCGAACAGTTCTTCCGCGGTGCGCAGGCCGGACGAGAGCCCCTGCTGGTGGTGGTAGCGGAGGAACACGTCGAGCACGTGCCGGTTGGCGTCCAGCCCGTAGGACCAGTAGTCGGGGCCGAGCAGGCTCCGCGCGTCCTCCAGATGCTGGTTGAGCCACGGCTCCATGAACCGCAGCGCCGAGGCGTCGTAGATCCGCGCGTACGCCTCGTTCTTTGCCGCTGTGAACGCTTTCATCAGGGACTGCGCAACCCACGGGTGCCGCTCGTAGACCTCGCGGCGCAGGGCGACCACGTGCATGATCGGGAAAATCCCTGTCTCCGCGTAGTACTCCTTCTCCGCCGCGACGGTGTCGGGGAAGAGCCGGGCGACGCGACCGTCGCCGGCGACGTACGAGCTCGGGATCCGCGGGCTCTGCAGCGCGTCGATCTCGCCGGTGGCCAGCATGTCCGAAAGGGTCCGGCCGGCCGGGATCGACTGGACGTCGAAGCTGGTCGAGACGGCACCCTTTTCGATCCGCCCCGGCGTTTCCTGGCCACCGGTGAGGTAGGTGACCGAGTCGAGTGGCACGTCGTACGCGTCGGCGAGGATGCCGCGGATCCAGACGCCCGCGGTGAGCTGGAACTCGGGCGTGCCGATGCGTTTGCCGACGAGGTCGGCCGGTTTCTCGATGCCCGCCGCGGTGTTGATAAAGACGCCGCCGTGGCGGAACATCCTCGACGTGAACACCGGCAGCGCGACGAACGGCGCCGGGTCGCGGTCGAGCGAGGCGACGTAGGTCGACAGCGACATCTCCGAAGCGTCGAACTCGCCGTGGCGCAGCATGCGGAAGAACGTCTCCTCGACCGGGAGCCGCAGGTACGTCAGGTCGATGCCGTCGGGCCGGATCGACCCGTCTTCGAGGGCGCGCGTGCGGTCGTAGTCGCCGCATGCGAACGTGAGGGAAAGTCGGCTCATCGGGTCACCTTCCTGCGGCGGCGAGCCGCCGGTCGAGCCGGGGGTAGACCCGGCGAGCGTTGTCCTCGTACACCGCCGCCAGGTCCTCGCCGGCGAGACCGGCGCGGTCGACGTACTGCAACGTGTCGTCCCAGGCGATGCCGGTTTCCGGGTCCGCCCCGCGCACCGCGCCGAGCATCTCGGACGCGAAGAGCACGTTCTTCGCGGGCAGGACATCGAGCAGCAGGTCGATGCCGGGCTGGTGGTAGACGCACGTGTCGAAGAAGACGTTCGGCAGGAGCTCGGCCGGGTCGCGCCAGCCGTTGCGCATCGCCAGGCCCCGGTAGCGTCCCCAGTGGTAGGGCACCGCTCCCCCGCCGTGCGGGATCACCAGTCGCAGACCGGGAAACCGGTCGAAGAGCTTCGACTCGAGCAGCTGGGTGAACACGCTGGTGTCGGCGTTGAGGTAGTGCGCGCCGAGCGTGTGGTGGTTCGGGTTGCACGCCGTCGAGACGTGCACCATGGCGGGCACGTCCAGCTCGGTCAGGACCTCGTAGACACCGAACCACGACTCGTCGGTGATCGGCTTGCCCGCCCAGGTGCCGGACGGGTCCGGGTTCAGGTTGACGCCCACGAAACCGAGTTCGCCGACGGTCCGGCGGATCTCGGCCGTGACTCCGCCGAGATTGCCTTCCGGCGTCTGCGGAAGCTGCGCGACCGCGGCGAAGTGCTCGGGGTAGAGCTCGGCGACACGGTGGACGAGGTCGTTGGACGCGCGCGCCCAGGCGTTCGCCACGCCGGCGTCCGCGACGTGGTGTTCCATGCCGGATGCCTTGGGAGAGAACAACATCAGGTCGCCGCCACGCTCCCGCAGCACACGCAGCTGGTTACCCTCGACGCTCTCGCGCAGCTCGTCGTCGGTCACCGGCGCCAGTGCTGCCCGCTCACCGTCGAGCTGGGCGTCGCGGAACTGTTTCAACGCCGGCGGGGCTGTCGTGTAGTGACCGTGGATGTCGATGATCACCGGTCGCGCACCTCCTTGAGGTACTCGTCGTGCTCCACGTACCGCAGGCCCTTGCGGGCGAGGCGCTCACGCATCGAGTTGACGTCGAGGCCCAGCTCGCCCGCGGCGTAGCGGGCCCGCAGGCGCGCTTCCTTGTCCTCTCGCGCAACCGACGCCGCGAGGATCTCGTCCGCGTCGGCGCGGCGCACGACCACCACACCGTCGTCGTCGGCGACGATCACGTCACCCGGCTCGACGAGCCGGCCACCGCAGACGACCGGGGTGTTCACCGAGCCGAGGGTTTCCTTGACCGTGCCCTCGGCGGACACGGCCCGGGACCACACGGGGAACGGCAGCGCACGCAGCTCGGCGATGTCGCGGCAGCCGGCGTCGATGACCAGGCCCCGCACCCCGCGGGCCTTGAGCGAGGTCGCCAGCAGCTCGCCGAAGTAGCCCGCGTCCGACGGCGACGTCGGCGCGACCACCAGCACGTCACCGGGCTGACACTGTTCCACGGCCACGTGGATCATCCAGTTGTCGCACGGCGCCACGCTCACCGTCACGGCCGTGCCCGACACGTGCGCACCGGGATAGATCGGGTTCAGCGTGGACGCCATCAGCCCGGTGCGGCCCTGGGCTTCGTGAAGGGTGGCGACCCCGAACCGGCCCAGGCCGTCGCGTGTCTCCGAGCCGGTCCGGGGCGGGTTCGTGACGACGATCCCGCTCATCGGACGACCGCCCCACCGGCCTGGCCGACCAGCGAGGGCATCAGGGAGATGTGGATCGCGTCCTCGTCGGTCTCGCCGGCGAGCACGCGGATCGCGTGGTCGACCTGGTCGATGCCGTAGCGGTGGGTCGCCAGCTTCTCCAGCGGGAAGCGGCGCGAGGCGAGCTGGTCCACGGCGAGCTCGCAGGCGCGGAACGAGTGCCCGCGCGCGGACTTGATCGTGATCGCCTTCTCGGTCACCTTCTTGACCGGGAAGTCCGGGAACGCGGCCAGCTCACCCTGGATGAGGAGCGTGCCTTCGCGGCGCTTGAGGACATCGACGCCGAGCAGCACCGGCGCGGTGCCGGCGCGCGAAGTGCAGTCGAGCACGATGTCGACACCGCGGCCGCCGGTGAGGTCCAGGACCTTCTCGCGGGGGTCCTCGGTGAGCACGTCGATGACCTCGTCGGCGCCGAGTTCCTTCGCGAGGTCGAAGCGGTGCTTGTCGCGTGTGGTGCCCGATACCAGGATCTGGGCGGCACCGGCAGTCTTGGCCGCGACCAGCTGCGCGAGGCCCTGCTGGCCCGGGCCCTGGATCAGCACGGTGTCGGCGTACCCGACGCCGGCGGTGAGCAGCGCCCACTCGATGCCGTTGGACAGCGGCATGACCATGCCGGCGAGCTCGGGCGTGACCGTGTCGGGAACCTTGTGCAGCACGGAGTTCCAGGGCAGGTACATGTACTCGCTGAATCCGCCCCACAGCGTGCCGGGGTTTTCCGCGGAGGTGTAGCCGAACCGCCGGCCGTCGGGGTTGGTACGCCAGTCCGTCGCCTCGCAGTGCCGGTACTCGCCGAGCCGGCACCACTCGCAGTTGAAGCAGCCGACGTAGTGCTCGACGAACACCCGATCGCCTTCGGAAAGCCCGTGGCGTCGCTTGAACCGCGCCCCGGCCTGCGCGATGACGCCGACGTTCTCGTGCCCCATGATCACCCGGCCCTGGATCACCGCGGGCGGGTTGGCGTACATCTTCACGTCCGTCCCGCAGATCCCCGCGACCTCCACCTGCAGCAGGGCGGAGTCCTCGTCGATCGACGGGAGCCCGAATTCCTGCATCTCCGTCGTGCTCGGCGCGACGCGGACGGCCGCCTGCACAGTCTGGACCATCGAATCTCCCTCGTTGGCAGAATGGACAGCCCAATATACCATCAGCGGGGTAGTCCACCAGACGAAGCGAGGAGCCGCATGGCCGAGCACCTGCTGACCGTGACGCGTACCCAGGGCAACAACCGCGCGCTGACCGACGGCGAGGTCGTCCCTGCCGGGTTTCCCTTGGCGTTCAAGGAAGAACCGGTACTCGTCAACGGGTTCCGGCGGATGGTCCGCGACCTCGCCTACGACGTCTGCGAGATGGCGCTGACGACCTACCTCACCGCGCGCGAGCACGGCGTGCGCTTCACCGCGCTCCCCGTCTTCCTGGTCCGGGGGTTCCACCACGGCGCGATCCTCGTACGCAAGGACTCTGGCATCACCGAGCCTGGGCAGCTGGCCGGGAAACGCGTGGGCGTCGGCCGCGGCTACACGGTGACCACTGGTGTCTGGGCGCGCGCGATCATGGCGCTCGAACACGGCCTCGACCTCGACTCGGTCACCTGGGTCCTCAGCGGTGACGAGCACGTGGTGTCCTACCGTCCGCCCGCGAACGTCGAGCCGGCCGGGCCCGGGAAGAAGCTCGGGGACATGTTGCTGGCCGGCGAACTGGACGCCGTCGTCAACACCGGAGTGGACTCGCCCGAGGTCGTGCCCCTGATCACCGAGCCGGTCGAGGCCGGGTTCGCCGCGCTGCGCGAACGCGGCTTCTACCCGATCAACCACCTCGTCGTCGTCAAGGACGAGGTCCTCGACGCGCACCCCGGCGTCGCGAAGGCCGTGTTCGACGCGTTCGCCGAGTCCAAGCGCCGCTACGTCGAGCAGCTGCGGGCCGGGGTCGTCGAAACTGCCGCCGACCGGATGTACGCCCGGGTGATGGTCGAGACCGGCACCACCGACCCCCTCCCCTACGGCATCGAACCCAACCGGGCGATCCTCGACCTCCTCGCCGAACAGGCCGCGGCGCAACACATCCTGACGAAACCGGTGGACGTCGACTCGATGTTCGCGCCCGCGACCCGCGAACTGGCGGGCTGAGCCATGCGGATCGCGATCGCCGCCGATCACCACGGCGTGAACCTCAAGCAGCGCCTCACCACCTGGCTCACCGACCACGGTCACGAGGTGGACGACCGCGGCTCGCACAGCGCGACGGACACCGTCGACTACCCGCCGCTGTGCGCCGACGTGAGCCGGCGGGTCGCGGACGGCCGCGCCGACGCCGGCCTCGTGCTCGGCGGCAGCGGGCAGGGCGAAGTCATCGCCTGCAACAAAATCCGCGGCGTGCGCGCGGGTCTCGGGCACACCACGTTCATGGTGGAGATCTCGCGCGGCAACAACAACGCCAACGTGCTCGTGATCGGCACGAAGGTCATCTCGGACGACGAAGCGGAACGACTGCTCGCGCTGTGGCTGGCGACTCCGTTCAAGGGCGGCCGGCACCAGGACCGGATCGACCAGATCACCGCGCTGGAAGCCTGATTTCCGGCCGGAGCGGGACAGCGGTCGGCACCTCGGCGCCGATCGCGTCGGCCACGTCCAGCCCGCTCACGTGGGCGAGCAGCATGCGCAGCGAGTTGCCGTGCGCGACCACGAGCACCGAGCGGCCCGTTTCCAGCAGCGGCAGCAACTCGTCGAGCCAATACGGCCGCAATCGGTCGTGCAGCATCTCCAAGCTCTCGCCGCCGGGCGGCACGCCGGCCGGCGACCGCCGCCAGCAGGCGACCGCTTCGGCGCCGAACCGCGCTCGCGCGTCGGCCCGCAGAAGTCCTTGCAGCGCACCGTAATGCCGCTCGACGAGGGCCGGGTGGTACTCGGCCACGGCGGTCGGCGCGAGCCGGCTCCTGACGATCGCGGCGGTGTCGGCGGCGCGGGCCAGCGGCGAGCAGTGCACGATGTCCGGGACCCAGCCGGCCAGTCCTTCCGCGGCGGCTCGCGCTTCGAGGACGCCGGCCGGCGTCAGCGGCACGTTGAGGTGCCCGGCGAACAGGTCCCCGGCGTTGGCGGTGCTCTCGCCGTGGCGCAGCAGGACGAGCGGAGTCACCGGTCGTGTCCGCGGAGGAACTCCAGGACGCGCGCCGGCGCGGTCTCGGCCGTCTGCTCGGAAACCGGAACGTCCCAGTATTCGTGCACCGGCAGGCACTCCTGGAGGTAGCGCGCGGCCGAAGGGGCGTGCGAGCTGTCCTGCCCCGGCACGATCAACGCGGGCACGTCACAGATCATCAGGTCTTCGGGCTCCACGCCCGGAACGGTGTCGCGGTCGAACAGGCCCCGCATGGAGCCGGTCACGAGCAGGTCGTAGCGAGCCGGGTCGAAGGCCGCGTACTCCTTTGCGAAGGTCTCGTCGCTGCGCAGCGGCGCGGCCCACGGACCCACCCGCGGGTCGGTGCTGAAGCCGGCGGTCGTCGACCGGGCCAGGTCGACGACCGCCGGCAGCCCGTGTTCGGCGACGTAGGCGAGGTGCCGCACGAACCGGCGGTGTTGCGCCATCCGGTAGCGGGGCCCGCCGGCCGGCGAGAACATCACCATGCTGCGCACGCGTTCCGGTGCCGCGACGGCCAGTGCCGCGGCGGTCGAGCAGCCGACGCAGCCGCCCATGGTGTGCGCCGCGTCGATGCCGAGGTGGTCGAGCAGCCCGAGCGCCTGCCGGACGTAGACCGGCCAGTCCAGCCGCTCGACGCGACCACCCGACTGGCCCGATTCACGTCGGTCGAAGACGACGCAGGTGTATTCGGGGGCGAAGCAGTCGAGGAAGCCGAGTTCGCGGTAGCGCCCGAAGCTGGTCCAATTGTCCAAACTGGAATCAAAGCCGCCCGGACTGAACATCAGCAGCGGTGGCCCGTCCCCGATGATCTGGTACCGCGTGGCGATCCCGTCCAGCACGACCACCGGCATGCGAACTTCTCCTCAGCTCTGTGGCACCTTGATGCCACCGCGAATCTGCCTGCCACCGCGGATGTCCGCGGCGCAATCGGTCAGGGCCTCGAACGCGATGCGCGCGACGTTGGCGTAGGTGTCGATCTCTTTGTCGACGTTGGCGGCGTTGTAGCCGATGGCCGCGGTGGCCATGCGGATGCGCCCGTCGAGCCACGGCCCGCCCCCGAACCCGCCGAGCACGGGGATCGACACCGCGTCCACCACCGCCGGCCCCACCACCGGGCCGGAGTTGGTGAAGTTGAGCGCGACGGCTCCCGCCGACTCGAGCCGCTTGGCCTCCGCGACCAGCTCGTCGAGCATCCCGTCGGGCACCTGAGCGACGCTGGCCGCGGAGTACTCGATGCCGTACTTCAGGGCCGTCTGCGGCGTGATCCCGAACTGCGCGAAGACCGGAATGCCCGCCCTGGTCACGGCCTCGACCGCGTCCGGGAAGTCGGCGGCCCCGTCGAGCTTCACCAGGTCGACGCCCGCCTCCTTGACCAGCCTGATCGCCGCGTCGACCGCACTGGCCGCGCCCTGCTGCAGCGGGCCGAACGGGAAGTCGCAGCTGAGCAGCGCTCGCCGGACTCCCCGCCGAGCCGCCTTCGCGACGACGAGCACCTCGTCGAAGGTGATCTCGAGCGGATGCGGCTGCCCCCAGAGGTTGACCCCGACGGTGTCGCCGACCGAGACGATGTCCACGCCGACCCGGTCGGCGATGCGCGCCATCTGGTAGTCCCAGGCGACGATGCAGACGCTCTTCTCGCCGCGCGTCTTCATCGCCTGCAGAGCCGGGATGGTGACCTTGCCGGCCGGATCGCTCTGGGGGCTCATGCGCGCGTCGCTTTCAGCAGTTCCAGCAGATCGTCCTCTTCGGCGGGCACCAAGAGGATCCGGGCGTGCGGACGCAGCGAGAACAATGCCTCGTTCGAGACCCCGTCCGAGGTCACGACCAGGCCCGCCGTCATGATCCCGCGCACCGTGCAGGCCGCGCCGATGGTGGCCGCCGCCTCGGCGTTCTCGCCGGTGGTCGAAACCAGCACGACGGTGTTGCTGTCCCGCAGCTCATCGGTGAGGGCCACCCGGTCGCCGGTCATGGTGACCAGCTCGTCACCGGCGCCGAAAACCGAGTAGAAGCGCGCCTGCGCCCACTCCTCGGCGGCCGCCCGCCCGACGATGCCCTTCGCCGCTTCGTCCAGCGCCACCACCCGCGTGTTGCGGGCGGCGGACAACGGGTAGTCGATCCGGAAAGCCGCTTCCTCGGCGGTCGCCGCGCGGGCACAACTGCTGACCAAGCCACGTTGCAACACGGTGTTCCTCGCCGTCTCAGACCGTGGTCTGCCGCACGCCCGGCTTGGCGACCATCGCCTCGCCGATTCCGTCCACAAAGGACTGGTCGGCGGGCAGCACGACCGCGACCGAGCGCACCTTCTGGTCCTGGGCCCGGTTGCCTGCCGGCTCGACCCCGTCCTCGGCCAGCGCGAGCGCGGCCTTGCGCAGCTTCTGGCGCGCCTTGATGATGCCCGCGTCGGTGGCGACGAGCCGCTCCTTGGTCCGGTCGACGATCGGCCCCATCGACTCCTGCAACGACGAGTCCTGGAGCGCGATGCCCTTGATGCCGGAGTAGGTCTCGCCGCGCCGCTGCGCGTCGCGGTCCATGAGGTAGTCGTTGTCCTTGTTCGCGAGCGGCCGGTAGTTCTCGTCGTTCGCGCTGTGCACGCCCAAACCGGCCCGCATGGCCGCCACCTCTTCGCTGTCGAGCTGGCGGGTCGGGTGGTAGTCGAAGCTCCAGGCCCAGCAGTTCTCGTCGTCGATCGGCACCCAGAAGTGGCCGTGCATCGGGTGGTCGGCGCGCGGCGGGACCATGGTGAAGTTCGGCAGCACCCACGGCGTCACCCGCCAGTAGTAGTGCCCCTCCTCCGCGCTACGGCGAGCGGCGATGAGCAGGCCGCCCTCGTAGTCGACGACCTCGAAGAACGGCTTGAGGTCCGCGCGGTTGTAGGCGTTGCCCTTCGACCCCTTGAACAGCGGGTCGCTGTCGAGGCTGCCCGAGTGCAGGAAGGTGACGTGGCTGGAGTCGATGCCGCCTTCGAGCGCCTGCAGCCAGTTGCACTCCTGAAAGCGCTTCGACGTGAACGCCTGCCCCTCCGGAACGGTCACGAACTCCCACTCCGGCAGCGGCGGCTGCGTCTCCGGGTCACCGAAGTAGGCCCACAGCACGTCGCCGCGCTTGACCATCGGGTAGGACTTGAGCTTGACGTTGGCACAGAAGTTGCTGGTCTCGGGCTCGCTCGGGACCTCGATCGCCTGACCGGTGTAGTCGTACTTCCAGCCGTGGTACGGGCAGCGCAGGCCGCCGGCCTCGTTGCGACCGAACCAGAGCGAGACGCCGCGGTGCGCGCAGAACTCGTCCATCAGGCCGTACCGGCCCTCCGAGTCGCGGAAGGCGATCAGCCGCTCCGACAGGATCTTGACCCGCACCGGCGGGCAGTCGTCGGCGGGCAGCTCCTCGGCCAGCAGAACGGGCTGCCAGAAGCGCCGGAACAGGGCGCCCATCTTGGTGCCCGGCCCGGTCTGCGTCAGCAGTTCGTTGATCTCTGTTCGGAGCACGCTGAAGTCCTTTCGCACCGGCGATCACGAAGCCGTTATAGGATTGAATATCAGACCATTGAACCACTGGCAATGGCGAGTTCCCCGCGCCGAGGTCAGACGACCTGCTCTCCGGGCACGTCGACGGTGAGCCCGTCGAGCTGCGGCGTCATCTCGATCTGGCACGAGAGGCGGCTCCCGGCCCGCCGGTCGCCGACCGCGAGGTCGAGGAGGTCGTCCTCCATGTCACCGACTTCGCCGACGTGATCCAGATACTCCTCGCGCACCCACACGTGGCAGGTGCCGCACGAAAGGCAGCCCCCGCACTCGCCGATGATCCCCGGCACCCCCGCGCGCACGGCCGCGCTCATGACGCTCTCCCCCACGGAGGCGTCGACCGCCCGCTCCTCGCCGGCGTCGTCGACGTACACGACCTTCGGCATGTCCACTCCTAGCCGCTGACTAATGGACTTACCAATATACCGGTTGATCTCGGTGGCGCAAGACGCCAAGAGCCTGCATCGTGGCACTCGGCGACGGCTGGATCACCGCGCCGCAACTGGCCCCGGGACAGCTCGCACACATCCATACGGCCGCGCCGACGCACCTGACGGTCGACTGCCGCGGCGCCGGCCGCTCGGCGGCCGAACACGTCGAGATCAGCGCCACCGCGGCGGCGCTGATCTCGGACGAACTGTGAACCGCTGGCTTGCCGAAGCCGCCAAAGGGGCTAGAAACCGGTTTTAGGTCCCCACGGGAGACCGGTCCAGTACTGCAGCGAAGGGTAGCGGCGGCCAGGTCCCCACGGACTTCCGGAGGCAGGTCGAGCGCGCCGAAGATCGGCCAGATCGTGTCCATGGCGCTGGAATCACCGCGGGCGAAGATCTGCTTGCTCGTCCACCGGTGGTGAATGCCGTCCTCGTCCTCGGTGAACACGTGCAGAAGCGGGATCTGCACGCCGTCCGGGGTTCCGCGTGGTGGTCGCGGTTGAAGGTGGTGCTCTTCGACGGCACCGCGCGAATGGCGCACCAGTGACGTTCCCGGGCGTAAGCGCCGAGCCGATCGGCGCCGGCCCGTCCACTCCGGACTCGAAGACGAGACCTGCTCGGTCAGCAGCAGCCGATCCCAAGTACTGCGCGGGTCAGCAGTGCTCCTGGCGCGCTGCCTCGAGATCGTCGGCGAACGCTGGACGCCGCTGATCGTGCGCGACGCCTTTTCGGGACGGCGCGCCCGCTCCGGTGATTTCCCAGCCCACCTGGGCATGTCTCGTGCCCTGCTGACCGAGCACCTCGAAGGCCTGCTCGAGACCGGCGTGCTGGCGGAGACGCCCGGCAGCCACGGCTACCGAGAGTGTGCGTGCACGCAAATGGCGGCGCGTACGCCCACCGCGTCCGCGATGGGCGTACGCGGTGACCATGGATCACCTGTCCGACGGCCGGTTCGTCCTCGGGCTCGGGTCAAGTGGGCCGCAGGTGGTCGAGGGCTGGTACGGGCAGCGGTACCGCCGGCCGTTGCAGATGACGAGAGAGTACGTCGAGATCGTGCGGAAGGTGATTGCGCGGGAAGGCCCGGTCGAGTTCCACGGCGAGCACTTCACGATTCCCGCGCCCGGCGGCACCGGTTTCGGGAAGCCGCTGCGGGCCAACATCCGGCCGCGGCGGCCCGAGATCCCGATCTTCCTCGGTGCCCAGGGCCCGAAGAACGTCGCCCTCGCCGCCGAGATCGCGGACGGCTGGCTCTCGATGTTCTTGGGCCCCAAGCTCGACGCGTACTACCGCGCGGCACTCGGCGAGGGCTTCAGCCGCCCGGGCGCGCGACACACCGCCGAATCGTTCACCGTCGTCGCCAACGTCAACGTACGCGTCGACGACGATGTGGAGCGCGCGGCGGACAGCCTGCGCCCGCTGCTGGCGCTCTACATCGGCGGCATGGGCGCGGCCGAGGTGAACTTCCACCGCAACATGTTCACGCGGCTGGGCTACGAGGCCGAGTGCGAGAAGATCACCCAGCTGTATCTGGACGGCCACCGGGCCGAGGCGATCGCCGCGGTCAGCACCCGGATGGTGGAGGAAGTCGCCTTGATCGGCCCCCCGCACAAGATCCGCCACGATCTCCAGGCCTGGGAGACGACCGTCGTCGACGTCATCAGCGCAAACATGGCGGACCCGGCGACCCTGCGGACCCTCGCCGAACTGATGGCCTGATCCTGGAGCCGGGCAACCGTCGCGTTAGGACGGTTCAGTTCGCCGCGAGCATGACGGCGAATTCCGGCGGTGTCCGCAGCGACTGGAACACGACACAGTAGCGTTCGGTCAGCTTCTTCAGCGTCGCGAGCTGGCCGGGGTCGGCGTCGGTGTCGAGGTCGAACGACAGCCGGATCGCGCGGAAGCCGACCGGGGCGTCCTTCGCGACGGCCAGCGTGCCGCGGAAGTCGAGGTCGCCCTCGGCCCGGACGCGGCCGCCGCGCACTTCGAGGCCCAGCGACGTCGCCACTGCCCGCAACGTCACCCCGGCGCACGCGACGAGCGCTTCGAGCAGCATGTCCCCGGAGCAGGCGAGGGTGCCATCGCCGCCGGTCGCCGGGTGCAGCCCGGCCTCGACGATCGCGCGGCCGGTCTCGACCTTGCAGGAGATGCCGAGGCCGTCCAGCTCGGCGTCGGCGTGCAGCGTGACGAGCGCGCTCTCCGGTTCGTCGCGGTACTTGTCCTTCAACGGGGCCTGGGTCGCGCGCAGCGCTTCGGAGTCCATGCGCTCGATTGTGCCTGCGTTTGCCGGAAAGCGAAAAGGCGGGGAGCCGGGCTTCCGGTCTCCCCGCCTTCTCAGTGCGGATTCAGGCGCGTCAGCTCAGTGTCACCGCGGCGTCGTCGATCACGAACGACGTCTGCAGCGAGCTGTCCTCGGTGCCGGTGAACTTCAGCGCCAGGGTGCCACCGGCGGCCGACGAGACGTCGATCGTCCGGAGGGTGTACCCCGTGCCCTTGTTCAGGTTGGAGTAGTTGCCCAGCGTCGCGCTGCCGTTGGTGACGGTCAGCTTGTCGTAGGCGGTCGTCGTGGTCGTCTCCGCGGAGTCGATGTGCAGGTAGAACGTGAGGGTGGCGTGGCAGCCGGCCGGGACGCTCACCGACTGCGCGACGGACTCGGTGTGCGTCGAGCCGTAGCCGTCGAGGTAGGCGCTGTAGGTGCCGCCGTGCGCCGGCTCACCCGAGGACGCCCACTGGCCGATGGTGCCGGTGGTGCCGGTCCAGTTCGCGCTGCCCGACTCGAAGCCGCCGTTGAGGAGCTTCTGGCCGGAGCAGCCGCCGGTGGCCCCGACGGTCCAGGTGAACGACGCCGTGCCGGTCCTCCCGGCCGAGTCCCTCGCGGTCACCGTGGCGTTCGAGGAGCCCGCGGTGGTCGCGGTGCCCGAGATCGTACCGGTGGAGGCGTTGATCGACAGGCCGGCCGGCAGTCCGGTGGCCGACCAGGTGTACGGCGCGGTGCCGCCCGAGGCCGACAGCGGCAGATTCACCGCGGAGCCCGTCGTGGTCGACTGGTTGCCCGGGTTGGACACGGTGACGGTGCCGGTCGCCGAACACGTCGGCTCACCCGATTGCGCCGGGACGGAGATCGCGTTCCACGCCGCCTTGACGGTGTTGAATTCGGCGCAGCTGCCCGGGAACAGGTTCTTCGCCGCGGTCAGGGTCCAGGTGCGGTACTTCAGGTAGGAGCTGCCGGAAGTCTTGAGCAGCATCGCGTTGTAGAAGATCTTCACCGCGGTCTGGACACCGAGCCCGGTGACCGTGGAGTTGTTGCACGTCGTGCTGGTCGGCTGTCCGTTGGTGGGGTTGGTGCCTTCGGCCAGCAGGTAGAACCAGTGGTTGCCGGGGCCGGCGGCCGCGTGCACCTCGCCGCCCGGAACCGAGCTGTCGTAACAGTTCTTGTCGCCCAGCGCCAACGGGTTGTACATGTTGCGGATCGGGCCGGAGCCGACCAGGTTGACCTGCTCGCCGACGAGGAAGTCGGGCTTGTCGTAGGGCGCCGGCTCGTTCGCGAACCACTCGGTCGAAGCACCGAAGACGTCCGCGACGAACTCCTGGGTACCCGCGCCCGAGATGCCGCCCGGCGTGTGGTCGTCGATGCCGTGTCCGTGCTCGTGCGCGACGACGTCGATCGAGCCGATCCACTGGTTCTGCGTGTTGTGGCCGACCTGGACCTGGGTGCCGTCGTAGTAGGCTTGCTCGTCGTTCAGGCCGACGCGGATCGGCCAGCCGCCGCCGTTGCCGTCGAAGCCGTCGCGGCCCAGCCACTGCGAGAGCATCTTGTTCTCGGTCTGGGCGGCGAACAGCGCGTCGACGCAGCCGGTCTCGCGGCTGCTGGCGGTGCCGTTGCCCCAGCTGTCGTCCGGACCGCTGAAGGTGGTGTTGGAGGCCGCGTCCTGGCAGGACGTGTTGGTGATGGCCGGGTCCTTCATCGTGTAGGTGCTGCCCGAGTGCGTGGTGTCGAGGTGCACCGGGTTCGGGCCGTTCCACGCGCTGGTGCCGTCACCGTTCATCACGTGCTCCTGCGTGTGGAGCACCTTCCCGGTCGCCGCGTCGACGATGACGTCGAGCCGGCTCGGGCCCTCGGCGTCGCGTCCGACGGCCGTGCTCTTCCACGCCAGCTTCGGCGAGCCGAGCGCGTAAACGACTTGCTGGGCCGGGCTCACACTGTCCACGGAGGACAGCTGCTGCCGGGCAGTCGCCTCGGCCGCCGTCTTGGTGACGGCCGGAACGGACGTCGCGACGTTGATGGTCTGGTCCTGTGCGACGGAGGTGGCCAGCACCTGGCCCGTCGAATCGGTCGCGACGACGAAGTCACCGCCCACCACGGGCAGGCCCTTGTAAGTGCGCTCGTAAGGGATGTACTGGAGCCCGTTGGTCGAGGAGATTGCCTTCTGCTGCACGAAACCGTCGTCCGCGCTGGCGTGCAGCGCGGCCGGACGGCTCGCGACGAGACCGGCGGCGGCGTTCACCGCCATCGCCTGGGCGTTCAGTACGGCGTTGGGTACGGCGTTCGGGGTGGTTTGCGCCTGTGCGGTGCCGGTGACGCAGAGGGCGCCGACGAGTACGCCGGTCACGGCCAAGACGGCAGAACGTCTCAGTTCCATATCTCCTCCGGGCAGGGTGAACCGGGCCCGGGTTCGAGGCCGGGCCCTGGTCAGGGGAATGGGAAGTGGCGCTGCGCAACGGAAAACAGAATCCGGCGCCTCAGCCTCGCGAACAAGCTACTAACGTACGGTCTTACCGATACTTCACCCTGTTGCCCATAGCGGACAAAGGTCATCACGATCAGTTTTCGGCCCTGTCAGTCCACTGAGGACGCATGAGCCAAGTGGCCACCCGTTCGCCGGTTGACCCCAGCTCCGGCGCGGTCCGGAAGCCGGCAGTCAGCTCGTCGGCCCCGGCGTCCCGGCAACCGTCGAGCCGCTCACGGAGCGTGTGCCACCGCTCCGTGAAACCCGCGCGTAGATCGGGATCGCGATGCCGACGGCGAGGGAGATGGCGGCGCAGATGGCGACCGGGGTCGCCCATGAGTGCAGAAGTGCTTGCGGTGACGACGGGTCGATTGTCGAGGTCACGACCGCGACGCCGAGGCCGGAGCCGAGGTAGCGGGCGGTGTTGTTGACGCCGCTGCCCATGCTCGCGTGGTGAGCGGGGACGGTGGCGACCGCTTGGGCGCCGAGCGAGGCGTTGAGCAGGCCGGTTCCGATGCCGGCGATCGCGAAGCCGGGAGCCAGGCGCAGCAGCGTGGCGTTGTCGTGCAGGGGTGCGAGGGTCGCCAGGCCGGCGCCGATGATGATCAGCCCCGCGGCGAGTTGGGTTTCCGGCGTGACGCGCCCGCGAAGGTGCCGCGCGACCAGCGAGACGAGCACGCTCAGACCGGACCAGATCACCAACGGGACGTAGCCGGCGAGCGAGGAGCCGTGCAGTCCTTGCTCGACCAGGGTCGGGGTGTAGGAGGTCAGTGAGATCACGCCGAACCCCGCGGTGAACGCGGCGACGGTGACCGTGACGAACTGCCAGTTGGTGAACAGGCGGATGTCCACCAAGGGAAATTCCGTGCGGCGTTCGTGGAAGACGAAGGCGGCCACGATGACCACTCCCGCGGCCAGGAACGCGAGGACCGCCGGTTGCAGCCAGCCGGTTCGGCCGAGGACCAGCCCGGCCAGCAATGCGCTCGGGCCGGCGATCAGGGCGGCCGCACCGACATAGTCGATTCGCCCGCCGGCCGCGGCGGGACTGGCGGGGTTGGCCGGCAGCGCCCGGAAGAAGACGATCAAGCCGGCGGAGCAGGCCGACGAGGAGGTAGGGGCTGCGCCAGCCGGCCGCCGGTTCCAGGAGGGCCGCGAGCAGGGGCCCGATGAGGATGCCGACTCCGAGGCTTGCTCCCCAGAGGCCGGTGGCTCGCGTGCGCCGGTGTCCGGGGGAAGTGACTTGGGCGATCAGCCCCAGGCTCGTCGCCACCAGGGCCGCGGCGCCGAGTCCCTGGCCGATGCGAGCGATGGTGAACAGGGTCGGGCTGGGCACACCGGCCCCGGCGAACAGGAAGAGTGCTTGGACCGCGGCACCGAAGACGAAGACGGTCCGGCGTCCCAGCCGATCGGCCAGCGCACCGCCGACGAGTAGGCCCGCGCCGAGTCCGATGCTGGCGGCACTGAGCATCCACGTGCGCCCCATCACGCTCGCGCCCATGGTGTTCGCCAGCGTCACCAACGTGCTCATGGGCAACGTGAACATGACCATCGCCAACACCGTGGCAACGCAGGCCAACGCGACCGTCGGCCCCTCCGCCCGAGGCCGTTCCCGGGGCGCCGCGACCGCCGCCGGCGGCGCTGCGTGCTTCTCTGCGTCCACCGTTCTCTCGCCCTCCGCCCGAAATATGTCGCTCGTCAGATTTTCTCCGCGCCCGTGCTGCGCTCCCCGAGAACGCCGGCCGTCGCGACGGCCGCGAACGCTAGGGCGCGCCCGCGGCGAGGGCCCGTTCGACGAGCACACCCCGGACGGCGTCGAACGGCTCCGGGGTACGCAACGCCCGCGAGGTGATCTGCGCACCCTGGACCGCCGCGATCACGGCATGGGCGAGCCCCACCGCAGCCGTGTCACTCAGGCCGAACACCACGAACTGGAACGCGATCGCCTCCACGATCTCGGTGAACCGGAGACGGCACGCCTCACCGAGCTCCTCGGAAGCCCCGCCGGCCTCGATCACCAGCGGCGCGATGGCGCAACCACGCCCGTACCCGCTGGCGATCATGCCGTCGCGCGCCCGGTCCACGTACCCGCCGACCAGATCCGCGGCCGAGGTCGCGGCACCGGCCAGCCGACGGATCTCCGCAAGCTGCTCGCCCGCGTGCACCCCGGCCGTCTCGGCAGCGATCTGCTGCTTGCCCTGGGGAAAGTGGTAATACAGCGAACCCCGCGGCGCGGCACTGCGCTGCACCACCTCGGCGAGCGACATGGCGCGGTAACCCCGCTCCCGGATGATCTCCCGAGCGGCGCCGATCATCCGCTGCCTGGTACCGGACCCCTGCCGCACGACGCCATTCCCCTCACCCAGTCATGTATGATGACCGACATAATCCTCTCCGCAGAGTGCCCGTCGGCAACCACGGTGTCAAGGCGGGCCCCTCCCTCGTGCGAGCCGAGACCGCGAGCTGATCGATGCTCGACTGAGGAATTTGCGCAATTGTGCCACCACCTCTTCGGGCTGTTCCTCTGGCAGGAAAAGGCCGCAGTTCTCGAGCCGGTGCCGGTGACCTTGTCCGGAAGGAGGCGCGGTAGTCGTCAAAACCGGCGCGCGGGGCGGAGAACGCGCGGACGTACTCGTCGACGTCTCCTGCGGCAAGACCCCGGCGCTGGAACGTCCAGCGTTCGTAGAAGTAGCCAAGGTGCGCGGCGATGTTGCCGGGGTTTGTCGGCGCGCCCGTATCCGCGCAGGTCGGGCGCGATCGCTGTGTGGGTTTCGGTGAGCGGCCACCACGCGGTGCCAGCAATGAGACATCTGTGGCCAGCCGACAAGGGCGGGAATTGCCAGCGTGGAACAGGTTTTCGAGAGCAGGCGCAGAATCCGCCAGGGCGTGTCCGAAAGAGGGCCTTGATGGTTTCAGCATGGCTCCTAGTGGTGTCGTGAACCCGTGGCGATGACAGTGTCCACTGTGGTCGGCAACCCCACAGTGAGCACCGCGGTCACCGTTGCGGCCGCGCGACGCCGGCCCGGGCGGCGGCCCGAGCCCGGGAGGCGCGCAGGTTGATGGCGTTGCCGCAGGCGCGCACGTCGTGCCAGACCGCGCTGTTGTTGCGCGACCGGTCGTAGAACACGGCCCGGCAGATCGGGCTGCGACAGGTCTTCACTCGCCGCCACTCGTCCAGCAGCTGCGCCCGGTGGATCTCGAGCAGCACCGCGCCCGCGACGGCCTGCCACCCGGAGCCGGCAGGCTCGAGCACCAGCCGGCCGCCGGAATCCCACCCGGCGACGACGCGCAGCTCGGCCGGCAACGGTTCGCCCTCGGTCCCGGCCACTGCCCCGAGCTGGTCGCGAAGCGCTCGGAGCTCCTCGCCGTCGGCGGCCCTGAGCCGAACGCCACGGCTACGGCCACCGCTGGCGACCGCCCACTCCGCGATCGCCGCATTCGCCCACTCCTGAGCCGAGCGGACCGACGACAACAGGTCGCCCAGGGTCCCCTGCGGGCTGCGGCGGGTGTTGAGCAAATCCTGGACGAGGGCGAGCCCGCCCGGCGCCGGCGCAAGACCGTAGCGCTCGTTGCCGTGCCACGTCATGGCAGCCGCGCAGAAGCCGGCGGCGCCACGGCCAACACTCGCCGCAGCGCGTCGACCAGATCGGCCGCTATTCGGCGGGACACCGCGGCGCCGGCGACGAACGTCGACCCGTGGAACGTGCCCGGGTACAAGTGCAGTTCCACCGGCACGTTCGCCTGCGCGAGACGGCGCGCATACTCCAGCGCCTCGTCCCGAAACGGGTCGAACTGGCTCGCCGTGACGTACGCCGGCGGCAGCCGGGTCAGGTCGGTAGCACGCGCGGGTGCGGCGTACGACGACACGCGCGGACCGCCGGCCTCGTCGCCCAGGTAGGCGGCCCAACTCTGCTTCGCGTTGCCGCGGTGCCAGACCGGAGTGTCCACACAGGTCCACATCGACTCGGTGGCGAGCCGATCGTCGAGCGCCGGGGTGCCGAGCGCCTGGAACGTCAGCGCCGGGCCGCCGCAGTCGCGGGCCAGCAGCGCCACGGCTGCCGCGAGCCCGCCGCCGGCGTTCTGCCCGGACACGGCGATGCACGCCGGGTCCACCCCGAGGTCTTCGGCCGTTTCCGCCAGCCACAACAGCGCCGCGTAACAGTCGACGACCGCGGCGGGATGCGGGTGCTCGGGCGCGAGCCGATAGTCGACGGAGACGACCACCGCGCCCACCGACTCGGCGATCGCCGCCGCACCGGCGTGTTCGGTGTGCAGGCCACCGCTGACGAAGCCACCGGAGTGCATGTGCAGAACCGCCGGCAGGCGCCCGCTCCCCTGTCGTGGCCGGTACACGCGGACCGGCACCGGCGGCGCACCGTGCCGGCCGGGCACTTCGCGATCTTCGACGGTCAGCCCGGCCAAATCCGGTTCCGGGCACCGCGCCGACAGCGAACGCTCGGTCTCACGAGCCTTCCGGGCATCGCCGACGTCGATCTCCGGGATCCCCGGCAGCCAGTGCGCCAGCTCCGGATCCACCGCGTAGGACAAGGAAACTCCTCGGTTGGGCCCGCGCCTCAGGCGACGGGGACGAAGCGCGGTCCGCTGGTCGCGAAGTCGGCGCGCTTCGCACGGACGAACTCTTCGACGGACAGCGCGGGTCGGCCGCCGATCTTCTCGATCACGTCGTTCGTGCCGGAGAACACGCCGTTGCGGTCACGACCACCTCGGCACCGGCCTCCGCCAGCGCACGAGAGCGGTCGTCCTCCCGGTGCACCATCGCGCGGGCGCGATGGCCGCGCTCGAGGAGCAGCTTGACCGCCCCTCCCCCCGTCCTGCCGGTCGCCCCGGTCACCAGGAACAGCCTGTCGTCGGACATGTGAACACCTTTAGTAGAGCCGAAAATCGTGATCTGGGGCGGGAAGTACTCACGCGGTGTGCGCTCGCCGGCCGGGGTATCGCCCTCTGGCCCATCGTCGGCTCCCCCATCGACTGGGGCGACGACTTTCCCGCCCTGCCCGCGCCGCTCAGCCGGACGGTCACCAGACGATCTCGCGCATCAGGAAGGGCTTGTCCCCCGGCCGACTTGCGCGCTTCAAGGACGTGCTTGGCCGGCAGGGACACCTTGGCCGGCTCACCGCCCGAGGAAACCGCGCCGGGCTGGACGAGGCTCACCTTGATACCGAAGTGGCCGGTCTCGATCGCGAGAATTTTGGCAAGCGCTTCCAGCGCCCATTTCGTCGCACCGTACGGACCGATCAACGGCAGCACCATGCGCCCCTGGATGCTCGCGACGAACACGAGCCGCCCCGCTCCCCGCGCTCGCATGGCCGGCAGAAGTCCCTGCGTCACGCGCAGCGACCCGAGGGTGTCGAGCCGGAAGAGCCGCTCCACCTCGTCGAGCGAGGCGCTCTCCAGCGGTACGCGCACGGTCTCGCCGGCATTGCTCACCAGGACGTCGACTTCACCGGCGTCGCGGATCGCCGCGTCGACGCTGTCCTGATCGGTGACGTCGAGGCGCAGCCGCTGGTCCACCGGCAGATCGGCGAGCGCCTCCGGCCGACGCGCGGTGGCGATCACGTGGTGGCCAGCGGCTCGATCGCGATGGCACGGCCGATGCCCCGGGACGCACCGGTTACAAGAACGGACGACATCGTGATTCTCCTTGTTCCTGAATGCTGTTCGCCGCGCGAGTGTGACCACAGTGGACGCGGA
The DNA here is from genome assembly GCF_040682095.1 of Amycolatopsis sp. NPDC051372. Lineage (NCBI taxonomy): Bacteria > Bacillati > Actinomycetota > Actinomycetes > Pseudonocardiales > Pseudonocardiaceae > Amycolatopsis > Amycolatopsis sp. NPDC051372. The sequence goes on along the minus strand of NZ_JBFBAF010000010.1, from coordinate 53,688 downwards.
GGCGAGTCGGACGGAACGGCACGGGCCCTCAGACGGTCGTCCAGGAGTCGATCCGGAACCCACCGCCGGCGGCACTGATCCGCGCGCCCCGGCCGCCGTGGAAATGACCGCCGAAGACGGGTGCGGAGTGCTCCGCCGCCCAGCCGAGCATCCGGATCCGCGACCGCGCGGCAGCATCGGCGTCGAGCGCGTTGCGCTGCTTCGGGTCGAGGATCTGCATGGGATGGTGCACGAGATCACCCGCGAGCAGCGCGCGGTCGCCGCCCGAAGAGATCGTGACGGCGGCCGCCCCCGGCGAGTGTCCCGGAACGGCGACGAGCCGGACGGCGTCGTCGATCACGTGTTCGTCGCCGTCCCACAACTGCGTTTTGGCGTGCTCCACGACGGGCGCAACGCTGTCGAGGAACGTGGACACATACCCGAGCGGGTCCGGCGCGTCCCCGCTCTTCGCCATGCCCGACAACAGGTCGAAGTCGGCTTTCGGCAGCAGGTGCACTGCGTTGGGGAAGGTCGGGCGCCACTCGGCGCCCTCCAGCACGGTGTTCCACCCGATGCGGTCAGGGTGTAGGTGTGTGCACACCACCAAGTCTACGTCCTCCGGCCGCACGCCGAGCGCGGCGAGGTTGGTGAGGTAGCCGGTGTCGAGATGGTCGAACGGCGGTACGCCCGGGCGCGGCTTCCCGTTGCCGATCCCGGTGTCGACCAGACTGGTCCCGCCGCTGCGCACGAGGACGCTCTGCGAGCCCAGCCAGGCGTCCTCTGACTCTGCCGACCAGAAGACCGGCTCGAGCCAGCCCTTCTCCGCCTCCCACTCCTCGCGCCCGGAATCCGGCAGGAGCTCCGGCCGGGAGAACAAGTGATCGCTCCACTCGTGGACCCGGGTGACTTCGACCTCGCCGAAGGCCGAGGTGGTCTTGTCGGTCATGGGATTTCTTTCCCGCTGCGGTTTGGCGTTGCCCGCCCTCAGGGATGCCGGGGCCGGCCGAGCCGACGGTTTCACCAGTTGATGTCGTAAGGGAAAAAGACCTCGTCCTCAGGCGCCGTTTTGCGGGCAGCCAGGACCTTGGTCGCGGTCGCACCGGCCGGCACGCGCAGCGGCGGGTTCTCCTGCTCGATCGTGTCGGCCACGACCGTGGCTACTTCCTCCGGCGTCACAACGTCACCGCGGGTCTTGACCAGCTCGTCGAACAGCGGGCCGTACGGGTCGTCGCCGGCCCGGTAGACCTTGGCCTTCGCGCCGCCGTTGGTCGCCACCACACCTGGCTGGACCAAGCTGACCTTCACCCCGAAATGGCCGGCTTCGATGGCCAGCACCTCGGCCATGGCCTCCACCGCCCACTTGCTCATCCCGTACGGGCCGATGATCGGCAGCACCATCCGGCCCTGGATGCTGGACAGGAACACCAGGTGGCCGGACCCGCGTTCGCGCATGCCGGGCAGCGCGGCCTGGACAACGCGCAGCGCTCCCAGCGTGTTCAGGTCGAACAGCCGGGCGACCTCGGACACCGGGACGCTCTCCAGCGGCGCCCGCATGGTCTCGCCGGCGTTGTTGATCACGACGTCGATCTCGCCCGCAGCGGCGATCGCAGCGTCCACACTGGACTGATCGGTCACGTCCAGCCGGAGGCGCCGGGCGGTCGGCAGGTCGGCCAGGCTGTCCGGATTGCGGGCCGTGCCGATGACACGGTGACCACGCTTTGCGAGCTCCAGCGTCATGGCGCGGCCGATTCCCTGCGAGGCGCCGGTGATGAGGATTGAAGACATGTCTGGAATCTCCAGTTCACTGATGGGCTGGTGAGGTTTGCGGTGGTGGACGACACGGCACAGCGAGTTCGCCGTTCGGCCAGGACCCATCCACGTCAGGCAGCCATCCATGTCTCGCCGGTCCGACGTGGACCAGGTCGGGCAGGTGGCAGACCCACCCCTCCGATGGCGGCGTTGCACCATCACCCAGCCAGGCTAGCACGTATATATACCGACCGACATAATTAAGGTGCCTCGTCAGGGTGATTCACCTAACCCGCGATGTCAGTCGCGGACCGCGGTGAGAGCGCGGGCTCGGGCGACCACGGTGTCGCGGATCGCGTTGAACGGCTCGGGGCTGCGCAGTGCGCGCGAGGTCACCATTGCTCCTTCGACACCCGCCACGGTCGCGTGCGACAGCTCCCGGGCGTCGGCAGCCTCGGCGCCGAGCACCACGAGTTGAAGCGCGAGGGTCTCGGTCATGAGGACGAAGGCCCGCCGGCTGGCAGCGCCGAGTTCCTCTGAAGTCTCCCCGACCTCGAGCACCAGTGGCGCGATGGTGCAACCGCGCCCGTAACCGCTGGTCAGCATACCTTCACGAGCCAGCTCGACGTAGGCCCGAACCAGGTCCTCGGCCGACGTGGCCTCGCCGGCGAGCTGGTTGATCAGGTCGACCTGCTCGCGGGTGTGCGCCTCGGCCGCTTCGGCGGCCATCTGAACCTTGCCCTGGGGAAAGTGGTAGTAGACCGATCCGCGGGGGGACGCGCTGCGCTCGACCACGTCGGACAGGGCCATGGAGTGGTAGCCGTGTTCGCGGATGAGCTGGCGGGCGGCCCCGATCATGCGCCGCTTGGTGTCTGACCGTCTGACCATGCGGCGAGTGTACCGCGATTGCCTGTATGACGCCCGACATATATAGTCGCTCTCAGCGCTATGCCGGTCGACATAACACGGCCGCCTGCAGGCGATCCCGTCCGGAGCCGCTGCTCGCCATCCCGGACCGCACTCGCGTCGGCCAGTCAGATCCGGATCAGCCCAGTTTCACGAGGAGCCACGCCATGAGCCGTGCCGTCCGCTTCCACCAGATCGGCGGTCCTGAAGTACTGCAGCTCGACGACGTGCCCGAGCCGAAGCCGGGTGCCGGCGAAGTCCTGATCCACGCCCGCGCATGGGGGCTCAACCGAGCGGATTCGCTGTTCCGCCAAGGAATGTACAGTGTCGCCCCGGTCGTCCCGGGCGGCATGGGTTTCGAGGTCGCAGGGCTGATCGCGGCCATCGGCGACGGAGTCGGCGAGTTTCACGTCGGCCAAGCCGTCAGCGTGTTGTCCGGCTTCAACCTGCTCGACTACCCGATGCACGGTGAAGCGGTTCTCGCACCCGTCCACGCCGTCGTGGCCCACCCCGAAGAGCTCTCCTTCGAGCAGGCGGCCTCGACGTGGATGCAGTACATCACCGCCTACGGCGGTCTGGTGGAGATCGCGAACACGCGACCCGGGGACACCGTGCTGATCTCGGCCGCGTCCAGCAGCGTCGGTCTCGCGGCCATTCAGATCGCCCGGCGGGCGGGCGCGAAAGCCGTCACGCTGACCCGTACCGGCGCAAAGCGGCGACAACTGCTGGACGCCGGAGCCGACGTGGTGATCGCGACCGCCGAGGAGGACGTCGTCGCGCGGATTCGAGAGCTGACCGAAGAGCGGGGCGCGAGGGTCATCTTCGACGCGGTCGGCGGCGCCGCCCTCGCGACCTTGATCGAGGCCGCCGCCCAGGACGCGGTCCTCGTCATCTACGGCGTGCTCGATTTCACCCCGGCGACCGTGAACGTGATGGACGTGCTGCTCAAGCGGCTCACCATTCGTGGTTTCGGGGTCGCGGAGCTCGCGTCGGACAGCCTGCGTCTGGCCCCCGCGGTGGACTACGTCCGGAACGGCATCGTCGACGGCGACCTCGTCCCCGTCATCGACAAGGTGTTCCCGCTGGAGGACTACGCCGACGCGCACCGTTACCTGGAGCGCAATGGCCAGGTCGGCAAGATCGTTGTCGCCGTCGACGGCCGCACGGACGGCTGATGAGACACTCCCCCGTGGCGTCGGCGTGGTTTTGTCCGAAGTGGACCAGGCGGACCGCCAGGTCCACGTCGGCACCGTGCACAAACGAAAGGGTCTTCCTCGAATGATTGAAAGTCGACGACCGGGTTCTTCTCCGAGGAGAGCATTGGTTCTGGGTGGCGGCGGACCCGTTGGCGCATCGTGGGAGGCAGCTCTGCTTCTCGCACTCGGCGCGGCAGGATTCTCGGCCGCCGATGCCGATGTCGTCCTGGGAACGTCGGCCGGCTCGATCGTCGGCGCTTGGCTGACGATGCGCCCGGAAGGCCTCGCCGGGCTGCCCGACCGGATGCGCGCACGAGCGGCCTGGCACGCCGACCGCGCGGCGAACGGTCGCAGCGACCGCGAGAAGCTGACGCGCCTCATGACCAAGAGGTCCGATGCGGGCGCACCTTCGATGGTGGCCATGGCCCAGGCCGCGGTCGAAGCGGAGCCGCCTCTCTCGGCCGGCGAGGCCGAAGAACTGTGGAAACCGGGATCACCCGAAGGCTCGTGGCCGCGAAACCTGGCGATGGCGACGGTGAACGTCAGCACCGGCGAGGCACACGCGTGGTCGACCGACGATCACCTCCCGGTAGCAGTCGGCATCGCGTGCTCCACCGCGGCTCCGGGCGTCGCACCGGCCGTCGACGTGGCCGGTGCCGTCTGGGTCGACGGCGGAGTGCGCTCCGCCACCAACGCCGACCTGATCGTCGATGTGGGCGACCCGCTCCGCGGCGGGGCAAGGTGCTGATCGTGGCGTGCAGGCCGGCGGACGACATCGCGCGCGAGCAGGCCATTCTCACCGAGCGCGGCTACGACGTGCGAGTTCTCGTCTCCGATCCCTACTACCGGAAGCCCACTGATCTGCTCGACTCACGCTTCGTCGACGCGGCCACGCAGGCCGGCACACAGCAGGGACGCGAGGTCGCCGAAGATCTCGGGAAATGGTGGAACGCAGACTAGTTTTTCGCTCCACTTCGGACACTCACTGCACACGGCGAAATTCGCAAACGCCGCACCGATCACGGCGTCCGCGAATGCCGGGCGAGCGCCCCGGCCCAAGGTGTCCGAAGTGGACTACGAGGCCGGTTCAGCGGGCGGGAGTCACGCCTGGGGCCGCAGCAGGGGACGCAGGTCGTCCAGACGGTCGAACAGGTGCCAGACGTAGGAAGACGAACCGCTCTCCCGGTGCGGGTGCAGATCGGCGAGCACCGGGTCGGCGCGGTAACTTTCGAACGCCGCGCGCGACTCTCACTCCACGACGATCATGACCTTGCGCGGCTCGATGTCCCCGGTGACTGATCCCCGGAACTGTCCCAATGCGACAACGCGGCCGCCGTGCGCGGCGACCTCCTTCGGCGATCGCCGAGAGTAGGCCAGGTACTCCTCGCGATCGGCGATGTCGAACAGGTTGAGCGCGTAGACCGGTCCCCCGTCGTGCGGCTGCGCCATGTGTGCTCCTCGGGTCGAGTCGATGGTGTCCGGGCTGGGAAGCCGGCGGCTGTCGTGGTGTCGTTTCCACCCGGCCGGGCTTTCGCCGCCACCGTAAGCCTGTGCGCGCTCGGGTTCACGGGCGCTTGTGCGCCGGATCACGGTGCGAGCCGTCCTCCCCGAGTGACGACCCGGCTCTCGGCGACGTCGGTCTCCCCGCTCTGACCAGGGCAGACGCCGAGTTGACTTGCTCAGAAAAAGTCAGCACTCTACGGTTCCCCCATGTCGGAGACTCGATTGAACGCGGCCCCCGTGTCCGCCGGGCACAGGGCGTTCGCGGCCGGGGCGGCGACGCTCGCCGCGTTGTACGTCGGGAACAACTTGCCGAGTGCGTTGTATGCGTTGCTGCGGACGACGTTCGGCTTCTCGCCGTTGGTGCAGACGTTGCTGTACGCCGTGGCCGTGGCGGTGATCGTGCCGGGTTTGCTGGTGGCGGGGCCGCTCTCGGACGCGGTGGGGCGGCGGCCCTTGATGCTGGTGGCGCTGACGGCGTTCTTCGCGGGCGACGTGGCGTTCACCTTCGCGACCGGGACGGGCTGGCTGTTCGTCGCGCGCATCCTGCAGGGGCTCGGCATGGGCGCGGGCGCCGCGGCCGCCCAGGCGATGCTGAGTGACAGCGCGGGGCAGGATGCCGGCGGCCAGCGGCGCGCGGCGATGACCGCCACGGCGTGCGTCACGTTCGGGCTGGCGCTCGGGCCGGTGGTCGGTGGCCTGCTCGCGCAGTACGGCCCGCTGCCGCGGCACCTGTCGTTCGTGGTTCACGCGGTGGCCGTGGCGGCCGTGGCGCTGCTGGTGCTGCGGACGCCCCACCCGGTCCGCGCCGAGGGCGTGCGCTGGCGCCGGCCGCGGCTCGGGGTGCCGGCGGAGATCCGGCGGACGTTCGTGGTGGCGGGGGCGTCGTCGTTCCTGGCGTGGGCGGTGCTGGGCGTGTTCTCCGCGGTGGTGCCCTCGCTCGTGCAGAGCATGCTGGGCTCGACGAACCTCGCGATCGCCGCGGCAGCACTCGCGCTGATGATCGCCACGTCGGGGTTCGTCCAGTTCGGCGCCCGCAACGTGCCGCCGATCGCGGCGCAGGCGAGCGGGCTCGTGGTGCTCGCCGCCGGCCTGGCGTTGCTGGTGCTCGCGAACGGGAGCGGCGCCACGTGGCTGGTGGTGCCGGCGATGCTCGGCACGGGAACCGGGCACGGGCTCGTGTTCACGGGCGCGCTGGCGGAGCTCACCGTCGTCACGCCGCCGACCGAGCGCGGCGCGGTGATCGGGACGTACTACGTGGTCAGCTACGTCGGCCTCGGCGGACCGGTGGTCGTGGTCGGGCTGCTGTCGCTCGCGCGGGGGCTGCCCGCCGCGACCGTGCTCGTGGCCGCGGTCATCGGCGTGTTGTGCCTGGTGCTGGCACCGCTGGTGTTCCTGGAAATCCGCCGCCGGGCGGGTATCCGGTGACCCGTCCGGCGAGGATCGTCGTGGCCGGCCAGCCGTGCCCGATCGGCCGCGCGGCCGACGTACTCGGTGACCGGTGGACCCTCCTGATCCTGCGCTCCATCACCGCCGGCGCCACACGGTTCGACGAGCTCCACAACGATCTGGGCGCCTCGACCAACGTGCTCTCGAGCCGGCTGGCGGGTCTCGTCGGCGCGGGGGTGCTGACCAAGGTGCCCTACCGCGACGACCACCGCACCCGCCACGAGTACCGCCTCACCGAAGCGGGCGCCGACCTGCTGCCGGTGCTGCACGCGCTCGCCCGGTGGGGCGAGGACCACACCCGCTCCGACCGGCGCACCCGGCCGATGAAGGCCGTCCACGCCGTCTGCGGCACGGAAATGCCGTTCGGCGACCACTGCCCGCACTGCGACCGGACGGTGGCGCGAACCGAGCTCACCTGGCTGCGGCCCTGGCGCTCGGCCGTCCCGGTGCCGCTTGCCGAACCCGTTCACGACTGAGGAGAGCACACCGATGGCCACTGGACTTCCGGTCACCACGACCACCCACGACGTGCGCCGGCTCGCCGTGCCGCTCGGGCGGCCCTACGCCGAAGCGATCCGCCTGTTCGAGGAAACCGTGCCGGTGCTGGACCGCACCCGGTTCGAGGGCTTGCCGGATTGGGCCGCGGTCGTCGCCAAGGCCGACGAGGTCGCGCCACTCGGCTTCCTGCGGTTCGCGAGCATCGAGGTGCCGCCGTTCATGGCCGGTTCCGGATTTTCCTGGGACTGCACGGAATACCTGATGGGCAACCACGTGATCGCCGAGCGGATGTACCGCCACAACCCGACAGTGATGCTGCACGCGCCCCTGCGGCTGTTGATCCAGGCCGACGAGCAGGGCGACGGTGTGTTCGTGACCGACCAGCCCGGCACGCTGTTCGCGAGCTTCGAAGATCCGCGGGTGACCGCGGTCGGCCACCTGCTCGACACGAAGCTGGCCGGGCTGTTCGCCGCGCTCGGGGTCGAACCGCCTGCGGAGCTGACGCACTGAGGCTGATCTTCGAAGGAAACTCGCACGCCAGAGGCTCTAGACGACTGGTCTAATCGGCTGCTACCGTGATGACATGCCGGCCAAGGTGGACACACGCAAAACCCTTCTGGACACCGCTCGGCGGATCGTCCTGGCCAAGGGTTACGCCGCGGTCGGCATCAACGAGGTGCTCGCCGACGCCGGCGTTCCGAAGGGGTCGTTCTACCACTGGTTCGATTCCAAGGACGCCTTCGGCGAAGCGATGATGAAGAGCTACTTCGACGATTACTTCGCCACCATGGACCGCATCGTCGCCGACAAGGCGAAGAGCTCGGGCGAGCACCTCATGCAGTACTGGCAGTACTTCCACGACACGCAAGCCGCGGACGACTGCCAGGGCGGCTGCCTGGTCGTCAAGCTGGGCGCGGAAATCGCCGACCTGTCGGAAGCCATGCGCGTCACGACGAAGGCCGGGACCGCGTTGATCGTCGACCGGATCGAGCAGATGATCACCGACGGCGTCGCGGACGGGTCGGTGTCCATTCAGGACACCCCGCGCTCGACGGCCGAGACCCTGTACGACCTGTGGCTCGGGGCGAGCATGATCGCGAAGATCCACGGCAACCCCGGCCAGCTCGACCGCGCCATGGCGGTCACGCGCCAGGTCCTTCACGTCTGACGAACCACCACTGACCGCGGGTGTACCGGGCCCGGGTCAGCGCTGACCACTGCTAGTAGACCGGTCTAAGAGAGGATTTCCGATGTCCACCGAGCTCACCCGGTCCGACGCGACCGAACTCGCGGAGCTGATCCGCACCAAGAAGGTGTCCTCGGTCGAGGTGGTGCGGGCGCACCTCGACCGCATCGAAGCCACCAACCCGAAGGTCAACGCCATCGTCACGGTCGCCGAAGGTGCGCTGGAAGCCGCGAAAGCAGCGGACGAGGAGCTCGCCTCGGGTGTCGAGGTGGGACCGCTGCACGGCGTGCCCTTCACCGTCAAGGACTCGTTCGACACGGCCGGGGTGCTGACCCAGCGCGGTTCGCCGATCTTCGCGGGCCGCGTCCCGGACGCGGACGCCACCGCGGTCGCGCGGTTGAAGAACGCCGGCGGGATCCTCCTGGCGAAGACCAACCTTCCAGAGTTCTCCTACGCCGTCGATTCCGACAACCTGCTGACGGGCGACACGAACAACCCCTGGGACCTCGGCCGTACCGCCGGCGGTTCGAGCGGCGGCGAGTCCGGGGCGATCGCCGCCGGCATGTCGCCGCTCGGTCTCGGCAGCGACCTGGCCATCTCGGTGCGCGGGCCGGCCGCCCTCACCGGCATCGCGGCTCTCAAGCCGACGCACGGGCGCATTCCGATGACGGGGGCCTGGCCGCGCGAGCCGCGCCGCGACTGGCACGCCGGCCCCATGGCCCGCACCGTCCGCGACCTCGCGCTGGCGTACTCGTTCCTGGCCGGCCCCGACGGCGCCGACGGCTTCTCCTCCACCGTCCCCGCAGGGCTCGACGCCAGCCTGGGTTCCTCGCCGCAGCGGACCGTCCGCGTCGGCTGGCTCGTCGACTCCGGACTCGGCCCCGTCCACCCCGAGGTCGCGGCGACCGTGGAGGCGGCCGCGGAAGCCTTGCGGGGCGCGGGAGTTCACGTCGACGCCGTGAGCATCCCCGCTCTCGAGCGCGACACCCCGCTCGAACTGTTCAACCTGCAGCACGTGATGGAGGTGAAGCCCGCCTACGCCGAGGCCGCCGCGGGCCACGCGGACCAGATGTACACGGCCACCAAGTTCATGCGCGACGCCCCCGAAACGTCCATTCAGGACTACCTGCACGCCGAACAGGGCGTCGAGCGGCTCCGCGACGGTTTCGCGGCGTACTTCCAGCAGTACGACGCGCTGCTGCTCCCGGTGACCACCGTTCCCGCGCACAAGCACGGGACCACGGAACTCACGCTGGACGGGAAGACGCTCAGCATCTTCCACGTGATGTCCACGACCGCCCCGTTCAACCTGACCGGGCTCCCGGCCCTGTCCATGCGCTTCGGGACGACCACCGAGGGCCTGCCGATCGGCGTGCAGCTGGCGGCTTCCTGGCACGCGGAGTCGACGATCCTGCACATCGCCTCGTTGCTGGAGACGCTGAGCCCCGGTCCGGGGACTGCACCCCGTCCTCTGACGCCCCACACCACGCCGGGCGCCTCGAGGGAGCGGACTACCGACCCTCGAGGCGCCCGGCCACGTTCGGCTCCAGTCTCCGATGTGGTTCAGTTCGATGGGCGTGATCAGGCGGCCGAGACGCGATTCTGGTGCACCCGCAGGTTGATGGTCGCGAGCTTCAGCAACGGGGTGTCAACACCAAGCTTCTCGCCGCGCAGCACGACGTCGGCGAAAACGTGTTCAACCTCGGTGGGCAGCCCGCGGGAGAGGTCCCGGTAGAAGGAGGGCGCGAAAGCCGAGTCATGCGCCGTGAGCAGCTCCCTGGTGGTTCCGAACTCCCGGCCGGTCATCGGATGGCCGGCCGCGGCGGACACGGCCGCCGCTTCGGACAGGACCGCCGTCGCGAAGTCCGCACCACCGGGAACGGCGGCGATTTCGCCGATGTTGCCGTGCATCAGAGTGGTCACCGCACCGGCCGAGGCGATGAACACCCATTTGTGCCACATCTCCGTGACGATCCGGCCGGATGTCGCGAAAGGGAAAGCGGCGGAGCCGAAGCCGTCCGCGAGCGCGGCCAGCCGGGGCGTCTGCTCGCCGGTTTGCTCACCGATGACCATGTCCGCGAGCGGTGCCAGCTGGCGGATGTCGCCGTTCTCGTCGACGAACGTGACGACCTTGACCACCCCGCCCAGCACCGAACCGGTTCCGAACCGGTCGTTGAGGACATCGAGGTGGGCCATGCCGTTCAGGAAGGGGATGATCCCCACTCCCGGTCCCACCGCCGGGGCGAAATCCTCGATCGCGGCCGGTAGCGCGTCGGCTTTGACCGACAGCAAGATCGCGTCGTACGCATCGGAGAGCTCCCCCGCGACGAGCAGCTCGGGGTGCAGCACCTCCGTGTGCTCCGCGCTCACGATGCGCAGGCCGCGCTCACGCAGCACCTCACGACGTCGGGGCCGAACCAGGAAAGCCACCTCGTTGCCCGCCTGCAAGAGCCGCGCACCAAAGAAAGCGCCCGTCGCTCCTGCGCCGACAACCAATACTCGAACCATGCCGAAACCTCCGAGAATTCAACGCGCGGCATCACAGCGCAGCACCTCGGCAGCGTAACACTGCTGGCTTTTAATAAACAAGCCAGAGATCGCGATCGCTGGTCAGAGGTTCGCTTCGCGAGCCCAGACGTCCAGTGCACGCGCGTCTCCCCGCACATCCAGACCCGTGGCATCGCGCCGCTTCCAGAGCAGCAGGAGCAGTTCGCCCGGCCAGGCGGTCACTTCTGCGTCCACTGTGGCCGGCCCGCGGCCGAACTCCGGTGCGCCCGGCCCGATCCGCACCCACCACCGCGATCCGGTGCCGGAGCAGGTCAGGCCGAGTGAAGTGGGCACTGTGGAGCGCAGGCTCGTCGGCGGCCCACATCGTCCAGCAGTCCAGACCGGCCGGCGCGGTCCCGAGGGCCCCGAGCACGTCGTGGTGAGCGTGACGAGGTCGTCGCGTGTCCAATCAGGACAGAACGGAATACGGTCGCCGGCACCGGCCCGGTGGGCCGCAGCCGATCAAGCTGGGCCCTGTTCTGCCAGCACGTCGAGGTAGTACCCGACGTTCGACTGCGATGCGCACACGTACTCGCCTGGCCCGGATCGCCGCCGCCACGACCGCGCTGGCCGCGGCCGCCGTATTCGTGGCGGTGCCGTCGTCGGCGGCGCCGCAGCAGGCCGACCACCATGCGCCGGCGAACCCGAAGCCGACAATCATGTTCCATGACGTCACCGACCACCCGTTCGGCGGCACACCGATCGCCCGGGTCGTCTCCGAGACCGACGAGCGCGGCAACGCACTCCCCGGCGCGGCAACCTTGATCACCGACGGCCACGACGGCGCCCTCACCGCGACACCTGGCTACGACGACGTCACCGGATTGGGCTCGCCCGCGCTCGGCTATCTCGCCACCTTCTCGAAGTAGCTTCCCCCACCCGTCCTGGTGGCTCAAGATCAACGACGTGGACTACTCACACGTCCTTCGAGCTGACTCAATTCCTCGCCGATGAGTTCACGAGCACGCTGAAACGCGTACCAGATGCACTCTTCACGATAGCCGATACCCATCGCATGTGCCCCGGTGAATCCCTGCAAGAAGACGAAGTATTCCAGCGGGCCGCCTTGCTTGGTGCGCATCAAGTTGATGAGAACCGGATGCTGGTAGACTTGGGATCCTGCTCGATCTCGCGCTTGATCCATTCGGCGACCATTCGCACGCCGGCTTCATCGAACGTCACGTCGATGCCGTTGTAGTTGAGCAACCGTGTGAGCTCTCCGAGCCTGTCCTCCTTCATCAGCATGAAATCGTCATACGCCGCACGAGCGCGAGATTGCTCCATCGTCCGCAAAGGACCCGGCTGTGTCGGAATATAGGGAAACCAGCAACCGAGTTCCATCATGAGGTGCCGACCCTTTCAATCCTCGCAAATCGGGCGATCCGCTGACAAGCTGTCCACGCTGGACTGCGGTGCCTCGAGCAACGCCTTGTCTCGACTGACTTCCGCCGACTTGTCGATACGGTGCGACCACCGCTCCCTCGATCACGGGCAAGTCGCCGACCTTACCCGGCCACGAAGGTGATTCGTATCCGCGTGAGCCGGCCGCGAACCGGTAGTTCGCCGCGGGAAGCCGTTCGGATGTAGCGCCGGCAACACCTGGCCAGAGCCGTGCCGGCCAAGGTGGCGCGAGGTTGGGCCAGAACGCCGGACGGGCCCGTTCGGTTGCCTTCGCCGGCAGTGTTTTCGATCGCAGAGAATTCCCTGGTGGAGCTGTATTTCTCGGTCGTATCCTCTGCTGATGGATCTGGGGATGACCGGCGCGGGTGAGCCCCCGCGCCAAGAAGACGACGAACCTCTCTTAGCCCGCACCGGGCGGCTGCCGAAGCCGGACCCGGTGACCTTGGACCGAGCCGTCCGGGTGCGCATTCGCCAAGCCGCCGGGGCCGTGGCGCTGTGGGTGCCCGCGCGAGTGGTCGCGGTGGCGAACGACGCGCGAGGTGGGCCCTACATCGTCGTGGACTACTCGGCGCCGGGCCTCGAAGGCGGGATCAGGCGCGACTCCCAGATCCGGTACTACGTCGGCGAAATCTTGACGGCGTACTACGACCCAGCCGATCCGTCGCACGTGCGCACCGCGGACGAGCCCAACGGCGACGACTCCTGGGGCTCGATCGTCGTGGTCGTCCTCGAGTTGGGCGCGTTCTCCTGGGCCCTCACGTACACGGTGGTCATGGTCCGGCGCCGGCGGATCGCGCGCCGCTCCGGATGGCAACCGGTCAAGGTCGCGGCGCTCGGCCACGGGTCGTTCTTCCTGAACCGCGCCGGCCGGGACCGGAAGTCGGTCCGCATCGTTGCGGCAGTCGGCAGCCACTATTCGTTCCTCACGGCGGCGCCCACCCGCGCGTGGCTCTCCGGCGAGGTTGAGCGTCTGGGTGCCGGTGGTGCCGCACGACCCTTGGAGCAAGGGCCCGTACGCCATCCCGCTCAGCCGCTTTCACGGCAACAACCCGCCGCCACGGGGACGCCGCCGATGACCACGCACGAGGACTGCCGCCGCGGGCGAATCCGGCGCCGGGGTGGTGTGGTTCTGCCCTGGTGGCCGGTATGCCGCCGTGGGACACTTGACGTTGATCGTTCCATGGTGCCGCACCGGTGCCGCCGGCTCTGGACTTCGGCAAGTGGGACACCACGCCCGAATTGTCCGGAGGTGTCGGGTAATGTACGCCGATCGATCGCCGGAAGGGCAAACCGGCGTGCTGCTCATCGGCACCCGCGGGCCGGCGGGACCGGGTGAGGTCCTGCTCCGGATCCGCGGAGGCACCGAGACCTACCGGGCCTATTCCGAGGTACCGCTCGCGAAGGGCACGACCGTCCTCGTCGTCGAGTCCCTCCCCCATCGTGCCGTCGAGGTCATCGCCTGGACGGATCCCTTCACCAGCAATTAGGAGAACGACGATGTTCGGTTATCGCGTGCCCGCGCCCGACGAGGCGATGCTCATTTCCGGCGGGAAGAGCAATGGCACAGGGGGAGCGCCGTTCCGGGTGGTCACCGGGCACGGCGCGTTCGTAATGCCGTTCTTCCGGAAAGTGCGGTTCCTGACGCTGAGCATGTCCGAAGCCGAGGTATCGGAAACCTGTGTGACGAAGCAGGCCATCGCGCTCAACGTCCGTGCGGTCATCGCGTTCAAGGTGGGCAATGACACCGAGAGCATCGTGAACGCCGGTCAGCGATTCCTGTCCGACCAGGAGCAGATGTCGATCCTGACCGGCCGGATCTTCGCCGGCCACCTGCGTTCGATCGTCGGCTCGATGACCGTCGAGGAAATCGTGACCGAGCGGCAGAAGCTCGCGACCGAAGTCCTCGACGGGTCGGCCGCGGAAATGGCGAAGATCGGCTTGACGATCGACTCCTTGCAGATCCAGTCGATCGACGACATGAAACTCGGCTACATCGCCGCGATGGCCGCACCGCACAACGCCGCCATCCAGCGCGAGGCCCAGATCGCGCAAGCTCGCGCCGACCAGGCCGCGGCCGAGGCGGCACAAGAATCGCAGCGGCGGCAGGCGGAGTACGCGCGGCAGACCTCGGTCGTGCAGGCGCAGTACAAGGCCGAAATCGACCGGGCCCAAGCCGAGGCAGCGCAGGCCGGGCCACTGGCGCAGGCCACGGCCCAGCAAGAGGTGATCGACGCCAGGACCGTACTGGCGCAACGGGAAGCTTTGTTGCGCCAGCAACAGCTGGTGGCAGAGGTCGTCAAGCCCGCCGAGGCGCAGGCCGAGCAGGTGCGGATCATGGCGCGGGCGGACGCCGAGGCGACGGAGGTCACGGCCGCGGCCGCCGCGTCCCACAACCGGGTCGCGCTCGACCGATTGCTCATCGAGCAGCTGCCGCAGATCGTGAAGGAAGCAGCCGCGGGCCTCAGCGGCGCGAACGTCACCGTCCTCAATGGAGCCGACGGACTCGGTCAGGTCGCCGCCGGGCTCGTCGGTCAGGGGCTGGCGATCCTCGAATCCGTGAAGAAGAGTGTCACCGACTCCGGCACGCAGCGGCCGGCGGTGGCGGAGAACGCACCTGCCGAGCGGGAGAACAACCACACTTTGACGAGCTGACGACACCAGCACCGGTGACCCGGCGGCGGCCTGGCCGGATCATGATTCCGGCCAGGCCGTTCGGGAGGCCGACGACCCGGCCACGGGGGCCGATGTCGAACACGCGGATCACGTCGACACCTCGGCTGGGCGGCCCGCTTCACGTCAGCTTCGAGAGGTCTTTGACAGCAGCCACCGTCAGCACTCGCACGAGGCGAGGCGCGGCGCGGCGCGGCCAACGCAGCGCGATCATGCGCACGGCCAGCCCCCACAATCGGTCTGAACGGCGGATTTCTCTGTCATGGGCCGCGGAATTCCCTCTCCGATGCGGATGTCCCAGCCGAATCCGAACAGGGCACCGTTGTTCGGATTGCTGATCCGGACGGCGACGCCGTGGGCCGCGGCATGGGCGTGGAGAGCATCGAGCAGGATGCGACGCGAGTTCACGCCAACCCACGCAGTCGCCGCGGAGGTCGGGGAGAGCGTTCCGTCGGCAAGCTCGAACGCGATGCCGTGTTTGCGCCCATACGTTCCCAGCCCGATCAGAAGCGTTGCGGCGACCTCGTCCGCGGCGGTGATGCGGGCACCCCAGCGTTTGATCGTCACGGCGCTGAGGTCGTTCGCGGCCCGCCACCACCGCTGCCTCCGCTGAACCCCCAGAAGGTGCCCGAGATGCCCGAGGTGACGGAGTTAAAGTTGTCGCGCACCGCCGTCGGCAGCCTGCGGCGTCCGTGATGCGCTGCATTGGCGGACACCACCCTGTATCGCATCGCGACACCTCTGACCCACTACGCCCTTTGCCGGCGCACCCCAGTCGGTTTGCCCGAGCTCCCTGCCGAGCATCGGCGAGAACGGCGCCTGACGCGTTAGGTGCCGTTCTCCGCAGTGCGATCAACGGGTCGGCTGGGTCACCGGCTGTGCCGTGCCGCTCCCCTCCGCGCCGTCGATGAGCTGAAAGCACGGGGGCCCTGGCCGGCGCACGATGCGTCCGTGACCGTGCGCCGGCCAGGTTTCCACCACAGCGAGCCCGAGCCCTCGACATCTCGGCCTCGCTCCCAGTAACCGGGACCATCGGACCCGGCGGCGGCCCGTGTTGCGCGACAGCTGACGGTCTGGCACCGGCCGGTGTTCGTCTGGGCGAAACAAGATAGCTCTGCGGCGGGACCGGCGTCGTGGGCCGGCCGACATTCCTGCAGGGCGGCCGCGGGGTCGGTAAACCCTCGGGAGCGCTCAGGTACGCTGAACTCCATCAGACGCCTCAAAGATGAACGCGAGATGAACGAATGGGCCATCGACGTGCCCGACCGGACAAGGGGTCCGCGTTACCGACGTTTGACGGAAGTTCGAGCTGTCAAACTGCCGACCGCGAACTGAAAGCTGCCCGACCTGAGGAAATTCGATGAGCGGCCGCACCATCTCCCCGCCACACGCGAGCAAATGATTCACAGATCGACGTCGCAGTACGTCTCCCAGCTGGCGAGCGAACCGGGATGGGACATCGACCGCAGTATCACCACCGGCGACTGGTCGACCGCAGAGTGGCGCGATGGCCTCGCAAAAAAACGAGAGTCCGTGCTCGCGGTATGCCCGAATCTTCGACGGCGTTGGATTCGTGAGTTTTTTGCCAAGTGGCACGCAGAACTTCGTGCGAAGGAGGCGTCAGAACCCGCAGGTTCCTTCTTCATGAGATCCAGTTGCGTCGGGAGCCAGAGATAGCAGTCAGGATCCGGCGCGCGATCCCGAAAATCAGCAGGACAGCCCGGAACCTGCGCAGCAGCCTCACGCGGGCCAGATTCCCGAACTGCCCCGCCGGTGCGAGCCGAACAGATGGGTGTCGACGATGCCGATCGCCTCCATGAGCGCGTACATGGTGGTCGGTCCGACGAACGCGAACCCGCGCCGGCGCAGCTCGTTCGACAAGGCGACCGATTCGGCGGACTTCGTGGGGATCTCCTCGAACCATGCGGGGCGAGGAGTGTCCGCCGGCCGGAACGACCACACCAGGTCGGCGAGGCCCGTTTCCTCGCGCAGAGCGATCGTGGCGCGGGCGTTGGCGATGGTCGCCTCGATCTTCCGCCGGTTGCGCACGATCCCGGCGTCGGCCATCAGCCGTTCGACGTCGGTCTCGGTGTAACCGACGACCGTGTCCGGGACGAAGCCGTCGAACGCCGCGCGGAAGGCGGGGCGTTTGCGGAGGATCGTCGCCCACGACAGGCCCGCCTGGAAGCCTTCGAGACTGATGCGCTCGTAGACGCCGTGCTCGTCGGTGACGGGCATGCCCCACTCGGTGTCGTAGTAGTCGCGAAGTAGCGGGTCCGCGGCCGCCCACGCGGGCCGGGCGAGCCCGTCGTCCCCGACGACGACGCCGCGGTCCGCTTCGGCGGGGTTCGTCGCCTGCGTCATGCGTTCACCTGTCGAAACCGGTCGTGCACCACGCGCCACAAAGCGCCGTCCGCGGTGGTCCCGGCCAGGCCGTCCAGATGGGCGAGGCCGACGAGCGCGAGGGTGCGCGGATCGCCGATTCCGGCAGTCGCCAGCGTGCGGTCCGGGCTCCAGCGGGTCGACCACAAGAGGCGCCGGGTCATCTGTGCCCAGCCGGTCACCGGTCCGGTCATGATCCACAGATCAGGGTCCGCGGCCGCGAATCGTGAGGCAGGGCGCAGCCAGGACGCCGCGGTCTCGGGCCAGGTGACCGTGCCGAGGGTCCGGCCGCCGGCGCGGTCCCACGCGGATTCGACCAAGCGTGCGGTCGCGAGCGCGCGGGCAGTGCGGCCGGAGCCGACCGCGATGTCGCGGGCGCCGCGGCCGCGGGCGAGCCGGACGATGGTCTCAACTTCGGCGTCGGTGGCGATCAGGTCCGTGTCGTGAGTCGCGGGCCTCGTCAGCAAGGGGCTGGTCAGAGCTTCCATGTTTCGCCGTTCTCCCGGGCGGTCTTCCGTTTCCGGTGGCGGTCCTCGCAGCACGTCCCGCGGGGGCGGAACCTGCCGCGGCCGCCTCGTCGACGAAGAAGACACGATCCGTGACGTAGCCGCCGCCGGCGATCGCGCGCAGCGCGCACGGGCAGTCGAGCCGCCCGTAGATCTTCGCTTTGCGGTGGCCGCCCCACGCTCCCTTGACCGACGGCCGGTACGGAGGGCCGTCCGGTCCGAGCAGGGTGCAGGTCTTCGCCTCGTCGATCATGCTGCGTCGTGGAAGACGAGCGCGAGGGTGTGCCGTTCGCCCGATCTGATGGCGGACACTCCGTGCCGGACCGGTGCGGCCGACCAGCCGCGGGCGGATTCGACCGGCCGGTCACGAGTGGTGAACAGATAGCCGTGACCGTGCGGCAGCAGGGTGGCCGTACCCCGGGACTGGGCGCGAGGACGCTGTTCCAGCAGCAGGAATTCCCCACCGGTGTGGTCCACGCCCGGCTCGTTGAGGTTGATCACGACCTGCAGCGGGAACACCAGGTCGCCGTACAGGTCACGGTGGAGGGCGTTCCAGTCCTTCTCGGCGTAGCGGAGCAGGATCGCCGTGGACTTCGCCTGGCCTGCGTCGTGGCACATCCGGAGCCACTCGTCGAGCGTGTCCGGCCAGGGCGCGGGCCGGCCCAGCTTCGTCCACCAGTCGCGGGCGATGGGCAGAAGGCGCGGGTACAACGCCTGCTTGAGCCGCTCGACCGGCTCCGGGTACGGCGCGTGGAAGTACCGGTACTCGCCCCGGCCGAAGCGATGCCGGCCCATGTCGACGGTGCTGCGGAACAGGTCGTCCCGCTCGTAGAGCCCTCTGATCTCCTCGGTCTCCTCCGGGGCCAGCAGCCGGGGCAGCAGCGCCCCGCCGTACTCGTTGACCTCGGCGGTGATCGCCGTCCAGTCTCCCGACTCGACCCGGTCACGCCAGCGGTCGCCGGTCTTACGCCGTGCAGTGCTCATGCCGCCTCCAGCTTCAACAGTGCCGTCTTGGCTTCGAGCCCGCCGATGTACCCACCGAGCGTGCCGTCGGAACGCAGCACGCGGTGGCAAGGGACGACGATCGGCAACGGATTGGTCGCGCAGGCGGTGCCGACCGCGCGGACGGCCTTCGGGTTGCCGACGAGCTCGGCCATGTCCCGGTAGCTGCGGGTCTGGCCATAGCCGATCTCGGGCAGATGCGTCTGCACGAGCCGCCGGAATCCGCGCGACAGGGACAGGTCCAGCGGCACGTCGAAGGCCTGGCGGACTTTGGCGAAATACTCGTCGATCTCGCGTGCGACCGCGTCCAGCCGTTTCGGCGCGCGCAGGATGCGCGAGCTCAGCTTCTGGCCGAGGACTTCCAGCACCCGGTCGTGGTCCTCGCTGGCGAAGGCCACGCGGACCACACCCGCCGGCGTCGCGGCGAGCAGCAGCTTGCCCACCGGCGAGTCGACGGTGGAGTACGCGACATCGAGCAGGCCGGCCAGCTCGGCCTCCTTCGCCAACCGACGGTGCAGCCGATCGAGAAGATCGGCGTCCACGGACGTCGACAGCAGCGCGACCGTGTCGTCATCGTTGCGAATGTCGTTCATGAGGATGCTCCTCTCGTGATCACGCCCGGACGTTTCTTTCTGAGGTTCTTGAGCCCGTCGGCAGCGGCTCTGCGCGCCGCGTCGACGGAACCGCCGAGAATCTCCGCGATCTCGGCGTACGCCAAACCGCCGACGTAGCGATACGCCACGGCCTGACGCTGTTTCGCCGGCAGACCACTCACCGCGGCCCAGAGGTCGTGATCCTCCAGATCGGGAACGCCCAGCGTCGTCGGCTCCTCCGGAACCTCCTCGACCGGCAGCGGATTCCGCTTCGCCGCACGCAGCAGATCGATGGCCTTGCGGTGCGCGATCGTCACGAGCCACGCCTCGACGTTCGCCGTCTCCGGCAGGTCCGGATAGGCGCGCATGGCGGAAAGGAAGGTCTCCGACCACGCGTCGTCCGCATCGTGCGGCCCGAGGACGACCCGGCAGACCCGCACCACGGTTGCGCCGTGCCGCGCGACTATTTGCTCGAAAGGCAGCTGCATGTCCATCCCACCGAAGACGATTTCGAGGTAGCCGCTGTGAGATCGCCGGTCACGACGAGCGTCCCACACGGACCCACACACAACGGGTTCGCGCCGGCAGCCTCCCCAGCCTCTCGCGCGAGGCCGCGGCCGCCCCGCAGCGGATCCGCCGAAGCACCCGCCTCCGGGCCGAACGTCTCCGGCGAAGGCCGGCTGACCTGACGGCTGAAAAACAGGCCGGTGACAGCCCCACCCCGGGCTACCAGCGTGACCGGTCCGCGCCCCGCCTCGACGACGTGTCGCATGCTCATTTGTGCCCTCCTCTCCTCCGCCCCGTAGACGACCGCCGCGCACAAAACGTGAGATGGCCTCTTTCAGTGATCGACGCCGAAACTCGCTCGCGTTCGTCCCTGGTGAGCACGACGACGCTGGACCTGCAGCCGGTCCAGCGCGGCCGCGCTGGACCGGCTGCCCCGCCAGCGGGCGGCCGGTGTGCTCGCTGCGCGGCGGCCAGGATTTTGGCGAGGAAGACTCGACGGGCGTCGGCGGTCCCCTATGGACCTGCGTTGATCACGAGATTCGGTGTGGTGATCGTGCAACGGTCCGCCTGCGCGGTCTCGTATGTAGGGGGAGGAAGGGGTGATCGTGGCGGATCGGTGGGAGTTGAGCCAGGTTGTGCGGGAGCGCGCCGGGGTGTGGCGCCGGGAGGCGTTCCTGATGTGCGGAGACTGGGCGCTGGCCGAGGACCTGGTGCAGACGGCGTTGCTGCGCCTGCACACACGCTGGCAGCGCATCGACCCCAGTGGTGTCGATGCCTACGCGCGCCGCGTGATCTCGCGGCTGGCGATCGACGAGTCCCGGCGCCCGTACCGGCGCGCGGAGCTGCGGGCCGACCTGCCGGACGCCCCCGTCACCGGCGCTGATCAGGCAGGAATTCTCGACGTCCGCGCCGCGCTGGCCAAGGTGCCGGCGCGGCAGCGAGCGGTCCTGGTGCTGCGCTACTTCAGCGACTTGACCAGCACCGACGTTGCGAAGGTACTGCGCATTTCCGAAGGCACCGTGCGATCTCAGGCCGCGCGAGGCCTGACCACACTCCGGCAGTTGCTGTGTGAGGCCGCCACCGCGGCCGAAACACCAGAGGGGAGCACACGATGACCACCGGCGACAGGGAACTGCTGATTCGCGCGCTCGGCACCGACGAACCGCCGATGAGACTCGATCTGGACGCACTGGAAGCGCGCGGGCACGCCCGCCGGCGTACGCGCGCCCTGACCGCCGTCACCGCGGCCGTGGCCGGCGTGGCCGCGGTCTCCGGTGGAGTAACCGTGCTGGGCGGGCACAGCGCTGTGGATGCTGCAGCACCGGGCAGCCTCCTGGCTCCGACCAATCGGGAGATCGGCTACTGCTACCGCAGCGCCGACATCACCAGCAGCGCCCCGAACCAGCACGTGGGGATCGGCATCGGCGGCCGGAACGGACCCGTCGACGTCACCGGCGACATCATGCAGATCTGCAGCGACAACTGGAAGTCGAACAGGCTTGACTACCAGCCCCGCCAACCGGGTGTCACCGACTACCCGGTTCCCCCGCTCGTCGCTTGCGTGCTCAACGCGCACGCCGTGACCGCGGCAGAAGGCGCGGTCGGCGTCTTCCCCGGGGACGCAAGCACCTGCGCCGAACTGGGCCTGCCGGTCGCGCAGCTGTGAATCGGTTCGCAGCTGCGCGACCGATGGTGCGGATGTTTGCGCAGTTGGCATCGACATCACCCTGCCGTGGCCGGTCCACGAGTCCGCAGCTCGTCCTGATCAGCCAGGTCGAGTCCCATGATCGCTCCGACGCTCAACGGACACGGCACTCGTCGAGCGCCAGAGGGAAACTCATCCTTGATCCCGCCGTCGCAGTAGTGCAGGTCGGTGTGGCACCCCCACACACCTGCACCTGCACCTGCACCACGACTATCGTCTCGACCGATACCGGTTCGCCCTCCTTCACCGCCCGGAACCGTTAGAGGGCACCTTGAACCGGAGTAGATGGTCCATCCGCGGCTGGAGCTGACAGCCCACGCCGCTGCTCCCTGCCCAGCCTGCCGATCGCCAGCACGCACAGTCCGCCGACGACAAGCGGACCCGCGAACACCACCATCAACGTCTGCGGTGACCAGCCCTCGTCGAGGAGCGATCCGGCGAACAGCGGAGCGACGATGGCACCCAGCCGGCCCATCGTGGCGGCCCAGCCGACCGCCGTGGTGCGGACGGAGGGTGCGTAGAGCTCCGGTGCGATCGTGTATAGGCCCGCCACGGCAGCGTTGATGGTCACGCCCACCGCCGCTGCGGCGACGAAGGCGCCGCCCGCGCTGCCCAGAGACAAGCCCATGACGACGAAGGACGCTGCGGCCGCGACAAAGGACAGCACGGTGAGCGGCCTCGGTCCCACACGTAACGCGAGCACGCTGAACAGCAGCGTGGCGGCGATTCCGCCGACGTTCAGCAGCATGCCCCCACTGATGCCTTGCTGCGCGGAGAAACCGCTGCGCTGCAGCAAGGTGGGCGTCCAGCTGCTCGCGAAGTAGAAGCACGCCACGCTGATGAAGAACGCCACCCACAGCAGAAGCGAGCGCGCGCCTGCCCGGCCACGGAGGACCCCGCCGGCTACGCCCGCCGACCCATCGCCGCGTTGGGCGAGATGGGTAACGGGGTCCCGCCCCATCCGGGCAAGGGTCCGGTTGATGCGCTGAAGCGCACCACGCGGGCGGCGAATCTCCAGGTGTTCCAACGACTCCGGCAACAGCGCAAAACTCACCGCCTGCAGCGCCACGGTGAGGAGCGCACCCGCGACGAAGATGCCCCGCCAGCCGTAGTGGCTGCCGATCAACGTCGCCACGAAACCGCCGACCACGCCGCCCAGCGGCAACCCGGCCGTGTACAGCGCGACCGCACTACCCCGGCGACGAGCCGGGACGAATTCGGAGACGAGCACAGGAAGACTCGCGACCAGCCCGCCGATCGCCAACCCGGCCAAACCCCTGCAGAAGGCCAACTCACCGGCGTTGCGGGTTGCGGCGCTCAGCGCCATCGCCACCGTCGTCGCGGCAAGGCACGCAAGGATCAGCGGCCGGCGGCCGATGCGGTCGGCCAACGGCGCGATCACCGCGGACCCCGCTGCCATACCGAACGGGCAGGCGCTCAGCAGCATTCCAACCGAGGCATTGTTCAGCCCCCAGTCCCTGGCCACTCCAGGAGCGGCGAAGGACATCATAAGGATGTCGAATCCCTCGACCACGCACAGGGCGGTGCACAGCAGCACGACCGCAACCTGGAACCGGCTCATCGGCGATCTGTCGATCAACTCACGGACAACCACAGCGATCACACCTTCGGGATCAATGGTTCGGACGAATGCCATGTACGGGAAATCCACGGCGCGTTGAGGCAGCCCTCCGCGGAATCTCCGAGGTCGGACAGCGCTTTGCTATACAGAGAGTGGCGGCCCGGTTCCGCCGGACCCTACGCACGCTGGTCACGCGCGGAGGCCAGAGCCGTATGATTTCACACAAACAGTAAGATACGGAAAGTACACTTATATATTGATTTCATCTGCGAATAGTGAGTTCGGGCCGACCGAAAGGGCGCCAGTCACCGACGGCGCAGGGTGTCCGACGGACACTCCCCATGGGCGCGGTGGTACTGCGCGGCAAACCGCCCGAGGTTGAGGAACCCCCACCGGTGAGCGATGTCGGCCACGGTGGCGCCGTCACCCGGCTGCGCGGCGACCAACTCCTCGCGGACCCGTCGAAGCCGCACACTGAGAATGAATGCGCCAGGAGTGGTGCCGATTTCCTCGCGAAAACCCATTTGCAAAGTACGCACGCTGACGCCGACGGACGCCGCCAGGCTCGCGGGTGTGAAACAACTCTCCGGCCGCGACTCGACCAGCTCGACAGCCTCCCGCACCGCAGTTCGAGCGACGGGCTGGCGGACACCCCCGGTCAGTTGAACACGAAAGTCCGGCTGATTCATCAGCAGAGTGAGCATCGCCTGCTCTCGCACTCGCGTCCTGATCGCCCCCGGCCATACGCTCGCACCGGCGAGCTGGGCCGTCGTCGACCGGATCAGGTGGGCGACTCCGTGCAGCCCCGCCACGCCGTTCGAGTCCGCCACCATCGGGTCAAGGCGGAATTCCAAGTCGTCGTGGCCGGTGAGCATCCGGGCGAAGGAACTGAGTGCCTCGGCCTCGATGCGCATCATCGCCAACCGCAGGCCGGGACTCCATTGCAGCACCATGGGGGCATGAGGGCTGATCACCGCCGCCGTCCGGCCGGCCACGGCGTCGAACCGGTCGCCGGCATGGTCGACGCGCACCGCCCCCCGCACGGGCATCAACGTGTCGATGTAGCCTTGCATGGGCGGCGCGGTGACAGTGACACCTGCCGCGTAGCTCAGGTGGTAAAGAGCGACCGGGCCGAGGGAGACGCCACGGATCCGCGCGTGAAGCCCGCCCCTCCCCACCCTCAGGCGATGCGGCGAGAGCAGTCGGGTACCACGGATCTCGGCCTCTTCGGCCGAACGCGTCTGCACGAGAACCCTGCCGATGCCCGCGTCCTCGACATCGGCCATCGGGATGACCGGTCCGGACATCGCGATCACCTCCTCCGCACCACGCCCCCTCAACACTGCGCCACCAACATCGAAAAGTCCGATGATTTTCAATATTAGCTCGCCCTGGTGCGCACGACAACTTCAGCTCAGCCACGATCACCTCCGTCCGGCCGCACAGCCCTGCTCCGGCACTCAAGCAGTCGTCGCTGCTGCCCGACGAGTGAGCGCGTCCCAGAAATCACTGTGGTGCCGTTGACCGAATGAGTTCACCATCCCCGATTCCGGAGTTGTCAAAATCATCGCGTTGTCGGCTCCGTGCTCGTACGGGGCCCAGATCGGCCCGCCTGCGATTCCGGCATCCGGCTCGCCACATCGCGCGAACCCTGTCCAGAACGCGACCATGTGCCGCGCCAGTCGTTGCTGCGGCTTCGTCAGCTCCCGAGGCGTCCCTCCCCCACCGTGAAAGCCGCGAAACAGGTACTGGAGCTCTTGAGTGTGACCAGAGCCGTAGGGGAACGACACCTCAGGCCACGAGACAGGCGAGTCCGGAACGTCCCACTCGTAGAAGTAGACCTCAGGGACGAACTCCGCGATGACACGCGTGGTACGCCGACCGCCGGCGCTGATCAACCCGCAGTCCCCGACGATCGCGGCGACGGCGCTTGCCGGGCTGGGATATGCCGCACAGGGATAGCGGTCGAGGATCTCCGGCAGTGCGTCGTCCGGAACCGTCGTGCCCAGCACGGGGACCTGCGCGAGGGCCGCCAGCGCAGCCGCCACGGCATGCGGGTATTCGTCAGCCGAAATCACGTGCCCGGTGTGCAATTCCATCATCGCCTGGAACCAGGTGAACTCGTTCCGGTTGACGCCGTTGATCACCGGTACCCGGTTGAATCGACCGGTGCTGAACAGCTCCGACATCCGCTCCGGAATGACAGAGCCGTCCGCGACCAGTCCGATGTGATATTTCCCCACTCCGAGGATCTGTTCCGCCATCGCGTCGGCATCGAGCAGCTCTCGCGTGGTGAGGGCACGAAGCCCGTCCGGGGTCTGTGCGGCGCACCCGGCCGCCGCGGCCAAGCCCTCACCGACGTGCGCCAGGGACTCGATGCTCGGCGTTGCCATCAGGGCTGTCGGCCCACAGCTCTGCAGGATGGCGCGGTGGAAGAGCTCTGCCGATCCCGGCGAGGCAATGTGCGCGAGAACGCTGATCGCGCCGGCGGACTCGCCGAAAATCGTCACGTTTCCAGGGTCGCCACCGAATTGTGCGATGTTGCGCCGGACCCAGCGCAGCGCCAGCTGCTGGTCCATGATTCCGTAATTCCCGGCGGGGTGCCCTTCCGAGTTGATCGCCGGGTGGGAAAAGAAGCCGAAGACATTCAACCGGTAGTTGACCGAAACGACCACAACACTTCCGTCGACAACCAGCGAATGCGGCTCGTAACCGGTGCTTCCTCCGCAGTAAAGACCGCCGCCCGGAAACCACACCATGACCGGCAGCACCTGCTCCCGATCTTGGCGGTCCGGCGTGAAAACGTTGAGGTAGAGACAGTCTTCCGTCTCGCTGAAGTGCCCGAATCCCGGCAGGCCGGTGCTGTCCTGGGCGCAGACGGCACCGAAACTCGTCGCGTCGCGCACTTCGGTCCACGGCACGGGGGCGACGGGTGGGCGCCATCGCCGATCGCCGGTCGGTGGCATTGCGTACGGGACCCCCAGGAACCGGCGAACCCCATCGGCGCATGTTCCGCGAACCGGTCCGTCAGTCGTGGAGACAACTGCTGTCGTCCCGCTGTCCTCAACCATCTCGGGTTCTCCCGTTCTCCGACGTTTCTGTTGCCGCGTCAGGCGCGGATCGGGTGGGTGATGCGTCGCCCCGTTCAGAGATCGAGTACCAGGCGGCATGACCGAGCTCGGGACACGCACACGATGATGCGGTCGTTCGCAGCTCGCTCCTCAGGCGACAGCACCGAGTCACGGTGATCCGGCTCCCCGGCGAGCACTGCCGTCTCGCAGGTTCCGCACGTGCCCTCCTCGCAGGAGGTCATGACGTTGACGCCGGAATCCCACAAGACGTCAAGGAGCCGGCGATCGGCCGGGACTTCCACTTCGCCGCCGGTGACAGCGAGTTCCACCGTGAAATCGTGATCCTCTGAAGCCTGCTCGCCAGGAACCGGAACCGGGGTGAATCGTTCGACGCGCAGTGCGCGGCCTGACTGCGCGGAGCAGCTTTGCGCGAACGCGGCCAGGAGCGTCTCGGGGCCGCAGCAGTACACCGGCCAGGCGCTGGGGGTGTCCTCGAGGATCTCGTCAATCCGCAGCGGCCCCTCCTCGTCCTTCGGAAGGATCGTGACCCGTTCGTCGCGAGCGAGCTCGCCACAGTAAGCCATGCTCGCGCGGCGGCGGCCGCAGTAGTAGAGCCGAAAATCTGTGTTCGCGTCACGAGCTGCCTCGATCATCGGCAGCAGCGGGGTGATCCCGATCCCACCGGCGACGAACACATAGCCAGGCGCGTCCTCGAGGACGAAGTGATTGCGCGGCCCACGAAGCACCACGACGTCGCCGACGCCGACCGTGTCGTGGACCTGCCGCGACCCGCCCCTCCCGTCGTCGTCCCGCCGGACGGCGATCCGATACTGACTGGCGTCGGCGAGCGGCCCGCACAGGGAGTACTGCCGGACGAGCCCGTCGCCGAGCACAAGGTCGATGTGCGCTCCAGGCGCCCAGGCCGGGAGAGCGGCGCCGTCGCGACGCCGCAAGCTCAGCTCGACCACACCCTCGGCAACGCTTCGCCGACCGGCGACCACCGCTTCGAATTCGATTTGTTTGCTTCCGTCGACCATGCCACCTTGTCGTGTCGTGCTTGCCATCAGCGTCCTTTCCCCGGTGTGTCCACACACACGGCTGGAGCGTCCATCGCCATCACCGGGCCGGCGATGCGGCCGAATCGACCCATGCGGACAGGGAGTGGTAGAACTCTGCGACGGGCTCCGGCCGGTCGACGCCGTACAGGTCGCCCCAGATCGTGTAGCCGTGGTCGGCGAGGTGGTAACCGAGGAACCGGCAGGGAGCACGGAACGTCGAGAGCAGGGCCCGGTCGAGATCGGGGACCTCGCCGGGCATCACCGGGGTCAGGGTGTCGCGCTCGTAGATCACGTCCAGCGCCACTATCCGCCAGGTGTCCGAGGTTTTCTCGAGGCGGTACACGAGACGGGTGAAGGACGCCAGATCCGCCTCCACGCCGCCGATGACGTCACGGAACTCGATGCTCGCAGGCACTTCGGCGACCGCCCGGGTACCGGAGAGCGAGGTCACCGGCGGGGCGAGCCGGTGGGTGGCCTGCTGGCCCCGCGCAGCCATCTCCTCCGATTGCTTCACGAAATCCGCACCGGTGCCCTGGAACCAGCTCAGTCGGATGGACGCCTCGGGGTGGATGCAATCGCGCATCCGGCCCCACTGGCCGCGATCGCGTGCCCGCCGTTCAAGCAGCACTCTCCGGGCCACAGCGCTGAGCCCGTGATCGGCCTCGGTCATCGTCATACCTCGTTTCGTACGTCGGTCAGGCGGTTCGGCTCGTGCTCGTCGGCGCGCGGCCGGTGCTCCGGTGCGCCCGGAGTGGGAGGCTGCCGAGCGCGCGGAGCGCGTTGTTGAGGCTCGGAGCCGGTGTGCCGGCCAGGTCCCAGCGCTGTACCCGTCGGGCGAGGGCCTGCAGCAAGGCTTCCGCCTCCAGCCGGGCGACCATCTGGCCCGCGCAGTTGTGGATCCCGGCGCCGAACCCCGCGTGCCCGGCCGCGTTGCGGGTGATGTCGAAATCGTCGGGGTCCGTCCAGCGCGACGGGTCGCGGTTCGCACCGGCGAAGAAGACCATCACCTTTCGCTCGCCCGGGATGGTCGTCCCGGCCAGCTCGGTGTCCGCGGTTGTCGTCCGGAAGAACGCGATCACCGGGGAGTCGACCCGCACGACCTCGTCGAAAGCCGCACGGGCCAGCGAGGGTTGTGCGCGCAACCGGTCCCACTGATCGGGGTGTTGAGCGAAGCGCAGCAAGGCGAACCCGAGTGCGCTGACCGTGGTGTCGACCCCGGCCGTGAGGAACGACCGGACCAGCAGCCCCGCATCGGCCTCGGTGATCGTGCCCTCGTCCGCCGCCCGGAAGATGTCGGGGCCGAACCCGCTCGCCCCGAGACCGCGCCGCGAGCAGGCGCGCTCGACCCAGCCGGCGAGCCTCTCGGCGTCGCGCATAGCAGCGGTGAAGCGAGCGTTGCGGGGTCCGAGCGCGTTGAAGGAGACCCCGCCGTACGGAAGCAGGTTCTCACGGCCGTCGGCGGGGAGCCCGAGGGAGTCCGGGAACACCTTGAGAACGAACGGCCGCACCAGGTCCTGGACCGCGTCCACCTCGGCGACGTCACCGGTGAGGACGCGGTCCACCAGCAACTCGGCTTCCCGGGCGAAGCGCTCGGTGAGGTCGCGCAGCGCGCGCGGCGAGAGGATCCGCGCCAAGACTCGCCGGTTCGTCGTGTGAATCGGCGGATCGACCTCGAGGATCAGGCTCGGTGAGCGCCAGGGGTCTTCCCGGAGCAGATCCGAGTAGCCGACGCCCGCGGCGTTGGAGAAGTCCGTGGGCTGCCGCAGGACTGACGTGACCTGTTCGTGGCGGGCAACGCCCCAGACACCGTAGCGCCGCAGATAAAAGACCTCACCAAGATCGCGCAGCTCGGCCAGCGCCGGGAACGGGTCGGTGAGGAACTCATCGGAGAACGGATCGATGTCCGTGACGGCGCAGTCCGCCGGGTCGCCGTCGTGCATGGCTGAACCTCCTTGTCCGGTGTTGCAGGTGTTCGTGTCCAGCCGGCGCATCCGCCGGATCCCTCCGGCTCAGACGTCGGTGGAGGCCAGGACGAATGCGGCACGGCGGACGGCGCGTGAGTACCGCCCCGCGCCGATGACCGTGCAGGCGAACGGCGACGGCGGGCCGATGATCAGAAGCACTCCGGTGGTTGGCGCGCATCCCGAGGTGAGGATCACCGAGTCTCGCAGGACGCAGGCTCCACCTGTCGAACAGGACACCGACCCCGGCTACAGCAGGCCGGCCGAGCCTGCCGAACGCCTTCGGCACCGCGTGGCCGACGAAAAGCATTCCGAGCGCGACACACAGATGACCGTGACCGCCTCAGACGAGTGGGCTGACGCCGCTGGTGAAGCCGAGCAGCGCGCGCCCGTACACTTCCGCGCTGATTTCGGGGTTGGCCACCGCGTGCCGGCTCGCGACCTCGCTGTCGCGCCAGATGCGCTGCATCGGGCTCACGTCCGCGAAACTGGAAGCCCCGTGGGCCGAGACCAGTTCCCGGATCGCCTCGCGCGCGAAAATGATCGCGCGGCCGGTGTCCATGCGGACCCGCGCTCGTGCGGCGTAGTCCGGGAACACGCCGCGGTGTGCGGCTTCGTCGATATCCGCGGCCGCGCGGTAGGCGTGCAGGTGCGCGGAGTCCACAAGAGACGCAGCCTTGGCGACGGCCAGCTGGAAACCAGGGGCGTCGGTCTGCCTGTCGTAATACGTGTACGCGATGCCGCGCTGCGGCGCCTTCCCGAGCACGACGTCCAGTGCGGCCTGGGCGAGTCCGAGCTGCGGCCCGGCCAGGATGATCGCGGCCCCCGGCACGAAGGCGGCTCTGTAGAGCTCCTCGTCGCGGTAGGGGTTGGCCACTTCGCCGTTGATCAGCTTCAGCACGGAGACGTAGCGGTGAGCGGGTACGAAGACGTCGTCCGCAACCAGGGTGTTGCTTCCCGTGCCCTTCATGCCGGCCACGAACCAAGTGTCCTCGATGGACAGTTCGGACATCGGGATGAGAACCATCCCCTGGTCGGCCGGCTGTCCGCTCTCGTCGGCGAGCGGGACCCCGACGAGCGCCCACTGGGAGTGCAGGCACCCGCTGGCCCAGCCCCACCGACCGCTCACCCGGTAGCCACCCGGCACGACCTCGGCCGTGCCGGTCGGGGCGAATACACCGGCGACGCGGTTGGCCGGCCGCTCGGCCCACACGTCCTTCTGAGCCTCTTCGCCCCACAGCCCCGTGAACCACGCACACACGTTCATCAGGCTGGTGGCCCAGGCCGTGGAGCCGCAGCCTCGCGCCAGCTCGCGGGTCACCTCGAGCTTCGTGCGGAAGTCCACCTGCAGGCCGCCGAACCGCTTCGGCCGCATGATCGAGAACAGCTGCGCTTCCTCGATCGCGGAGAGGTTCTCCTCCGGAATCCGGCGCGACTGCTCGGTACGGGCCGCGTTGGCTGTGAGCACCGGGACGAGTTTTGCTGCCCGCTCGACGAGGTCAGCGCGCAGGTCGCGCTCGGCTGCGGTCACGGACGGTCGATCCAGAACGTAGTCCATCACGTCTCCTTGCCTGTGTGCTCATTCGCGACGCTAGCCGCGGCCGGCCCCCGACGGGAGGCCGCTGCGCGAGTCGGACATCATCCGTTCGCGATACGGCCATCCGACCTCCCGGCCCGCGTATGCGCGGGTCAACGCCGCCGATGACGACAGTCGCCGCCCGGTCGCCGCGGCGCCGGGGCACGTCAGCCGGGCGAATGTGCTCCGGTCATGAGCGCCGCCAGGTCGTCCGGGTGCAGGAAGGACGGGGGTGGCGGCGGACCCCAGTTGAACAGGCCGGCCGCGCCCTCGAACGCCTCGGGCTTCCACAGCTGATCTTCGAGGATGCAGTCGAGATCGCTGTAGTACTCCGAGAAGTTGCCCGCCGGATCCTTGAGGTACCAGAAGAAGTTGGACCCCGCGTGGTGGCGACCGAGCCCCCATACGTGCCGTTCCGGATGGTCCTCCAGCATGCGGGTGGCGCCGCGGCCGACCTCGTCGATGTCGTCGACCTGCCACGAGGTGTGGTGCAGAAAGCTCACGGGTGCCTTGAGCAGCAACAGGTTGTGGTGGTCGGTCGAGCAGCGCAGGAACGCCCCGGTGTCCTTGATCAGGTCACTCACCTTGAACCCGATACCGTCGACGAAGAACCGCTGGGACGCAGCGAAGTCAGTGGTCCCGAGCACGACGTGGCCGAGCTTGCGGGGCTTGACCGCGTTCGTGCGCAGCACCCCGTCGGCCCGCGCGCCGGCCCGCTCGATCCGGCCCGGCGCGTTGTAAACGGGTGCCGGGGCCTCGGCCTGCCGCAGCCGCGGCATGACCTCGAGCGTGACCTCCACCCCGCCGACCGGGTCGATCGCCGTCAGTCGTCCCGGACCACGGCTGACGAGCGCCTCGACACCGCGCAGCCGGCTCTCCGCGCGGTCGAGGTCGTCGGGATTGTCGACGCCGACCGTGAACGCCACCAGCCTCCGCATCGCGGACTCGACCAGGCGCAGCTGGTTTCCTCCGTCCACAGTGGAAAACCAGCCGTCGCCGCGGGGAGTGAGCCCGAATTCGGTGTAGTAGGCCGTGGTCTCGGCGAGGTTCGGAACGCCGATGACGACCGCGGCCATCTTGTGCAAAGCCACGTTTCCTGCTCCCTTGCTGTCGTGCCTACGCCCGCCGAGCGGTCATCACGTGCCGCATCTCGCCGATTCCGCGCACGTAGCTGGTCAGCTCGTCGCCGGGCTTGAGGAACCACTTCGGGTTGCGGGCCATGCCCACGCCGGCCGGGGTCCCGGTGAAGATCACGTCGCCTGGGTAGAGCGTCACCACCTGCGACAGGCGGGCAACCAGCTCGGGGATCGAGAACACCATGTCCCGCGTCCGGCCCTTCTGTACCTCGTGGCCGTTGACCGAACACCCCAGCTCGAGGTCGTCGGCGTCGGCGAGCTCGTCCGGGGTGACCAGCCACGGGCCGATCGGCGAGAACCCGGGGAACGACTTCCCGAGCCCGAACTGCGGCACCGGCCCGCTCATCTGCACACTCCGGTCGGACAGGTCCTGGCCGACCGACAAACCGGCGACGTACGACCACGCGTCGGCCACCGGGATCCGGTGACCCTCCTTTCCCACCACCGCGACGAGTTCGACCTCCCAGTCCACTGTGTCACCGCTGAGCGCGACCTCACCGTGCGCGCCGGTGAAGCTGGACACGTACTTGGGGAACACCGTCGGCGAGTCCGGCACCGCGAACGCGGCTTCGGAAGCGTGGTCGGAGTAGTTGAGGCCGATCGCGAACACCTGCTGCGGACTCGGGCACGGCGGGCCCAGCCGGGCCTCGTCCACAGTGAACACGGCGTCGGCGGAATGGTGTTGTTCGAGCGCGCGCAGCTTGTCCCAAACGCCGAAGAGATCGTTGACGGCAGAGGGCAGTTCCCCGCCGCTCGCCCGGTTGACGTCGACCACGCCTCCGGGCACCGCCAGCACAGCACGGCCGTCGAGATTGCCGATTTTCATGGGAGTCCTCTCTTCAGAGCCGCGGGAACGTGTTCGTCGACCGCGGCCAGTTCGTATTCCACGACGTCCGTCAGCGAGAGGCGCGCCAGCCCGTGCACAGTCGCGAATTCAGTGGCTTCGAGGCCGTCGCACATCCGAGTCGGGTCCATCGTGCTGACCACGTCGGCCAGCACGGCCACCGGCGCGAGACCGGCGATCTCGGCCAGTCGGATCGCGGCCTCGGCCCGGGCCGGCCGCTCCAGCACGCGTCCGTCGGCCGCCCGGAGCGGGATCAGGTGCCCAGGACGCACCAGATCGTCCGGAGTGGTCGCACCCTCGGCGACCAGCTTCGCGCCACGAGCCCGGTCACGCGCCGAGATTCCCGTCGTCGTACCCTCCGCGGCGTCGAACGCCACGCAGTAGTCGGGCGTCGAGCTTCCGGTGCGCGCACACGTCGGCGGGAGCTTCAGCTGCGCGCACCGCGCTGCGGGAAGCGCGACGCACACGAACCCCGAGCTGTGCTCGATCAGGAACGCCATCGTCCGCGTTGACGCCTTTGCGGCGGCGAAGACCAGAATCCCGACCCCACCGGCGAGGTCATCCTCCAGGACGATCGCGCGTCCCCGCGCCAGCTCGGCGACGGCACCGCGCACCCGGTCTCGGATCGAGTCAGCCGCTCTGCGCTGCTCCACCACCGTCATGCGGTCACCTCCTTGTCGTCCGACGGCCTCGAGTTCGAGATCAGCCGATTTTCGGTTTGCCGCCCGAGTAGAACAGCTGGACCGAATACGTCCCCTCGTTCAGCAACCACAGGCGGACGCGGAAACTACGGGCACCCGCCTGGTGCATGGGATCGGCCTCGGCGAACTTCGTGGCCTGCTCGAGGGATTCCGCACGGTAGACGAACATCCCCTCGCCGTGCCACTCCTGCAGATCGTCACTGGCGAACGGGCCGGCGGCGAACATGACGCCTTCCCGTTCCATCTTCGTCTGGTACTCGACGTGCGGATCGAGGTTTTCCAAGACCGGGCCGAGCCCGTTCGTCGGGGTCGAAACCACGACGTACAGCTGCTTCGCGAGCAAGCCGTGCGTCTCCGAATACTCGACCAGGTCCTTCCACGGCATTCGTTGTTCTGCCACGGTTTTCACTCCTCTTCGGTTGTTCTTCGCGGCGCGCGGCCGGGGACCCGCTCTTCCACGGGTCAGACGAGCGGGGTGACGCCTTCGTGGATGCCCAGCAGCGCCCGGCCGTAGACCTCGGCGCTGATCTCGGGATTGCCGACGGCGTGGCGGCTGGCGACCTCGCTGTCGCGCCAGATGCGCTGCATCGGGCTTGATTCGGCAAAGCTCGAAGCGCCGTGCGCGGTCACCAGCTCCCGGATGGCCTCGCGCGCGGTGACGATGGCCTGGCCGATGTCCATCCGCGCTTTCGCCCGCGCGGTGTAGTCGGGGAATACGCCGTTGTGGGCGTTCTCGTCGATCTCCGCCGCGGCGCGGTAGGCCAGCAGGTGCGCGGTGTCGATGAGGTTCGCGGCCTTGGCCACGGCGAGCTGCACCACCGGTGCCTGGGTCTGGTTATCGTAGAAGGTGTAGGAGATTCCGCGCTTGGGGGCCTTTTCCAGCACGAGGTCGAGCGCCGCCTGGGCCAGGCCGAGCTGCGGCCCGGCGAGAATGATCGCGGCACCGGGCACGAACGCCGACCGGTAGAGCGCCTCGTCCGTGAACGGCGTGGCGACGTCACCGACCGTCATCTTGGGCACGGAGATGAACCGGTGCTCCGGGACGAAGACCTCGTCGGCGGCGAGGGTGTTGGAGCCCGTGCCGCGCATGCCGACGACGAACCAGGTGTCCTCGATCGTCAGGTCGGCCATGGGAATGAGGACCATGCCCTGGTCGTAGGACTTGCCCTCACCCTCCACCGGTGGCGTGCCGACCAGCGCCCACTGCGAGTGCAGGCATCCGCTGGCCCAGCCCCACTTGCCGCTCACGACCAGGCCGCCCTCGACCACCCGCGCAGTTCCACTCGCCGCGAACACACCGGCGACCCGGTTGTGCGGGTTCTCCCCCCACACGTCCTGCTGCGCCTGCGCGCTCCAGAGCCCGGTGAACCACGCGCAGACGTTCATCAGGCTGGTCGCCCACGCCGTCGAACCACATCCGCGCGCGAGCTCCCGCGTGACCTCGAGCTTCGTGCGGAAGTCGACCTCGAGACCACCGAAACGGCGCGGCTGCATGATCGAGAGCAGCCCAGCCTCCTCGATCGCCCGGATGTTCTCCTCGGGCACCCGCCGATCGTCCTCCGTCCGCTTCGCGTTCGCCGCCAGCAGCGGAACGAGCTTTCCTGCGCGTTCGACGAGGTCGGCTCGAAGCTGCCGATCCGCCAAGGTCGCGCTCGGCCGATCGAGAATGATGGACATCAAATGCTCCTTTGCTCGGTGGGTTGGAACCGTCGTGGTGATCACGCCGCCGGCGGGCTTACGACGACAGCTCGATCCGGCGCTCGAACCGGGAATGGGTGCCGAACGTCCGGCGTGCGTAGACGAGAGGCGCGGCTTCGGAGACTTCGGACGCGACGACCTGCACGAGCACCAGCACATGATCACCACCGGGGACGAGCCAGTTCACCGTCCCGACGAGCCACCCGCCCGCGCTGGCGAGCCGCGGTAGGCCGTCGTCCTCGTGCCAGGGCACTCCGGTGAACTTGCCCTCGCCCCGTCCCGCGAACGCCGCCGCGACGGCTTCCTGCCCGTGTGCCAGGACGTTGACCCCCACCCGCCGGGACTCGCGAACGTGCTGGAGTAACGCCGATCCGTTGTCGAGCGCGAAGCTCACCATCGGGGGCCGCAGGGAAAGCGAAGCGAAGGAACTCACGGTCGTGCCGTGCGGGCGTCCCTCGCCTGTGGTGGTGGTGACCACCGTGACAGGCGCGCAAACCGCACCCATCAGCTCGCGAAACGCTGCTTCGTCCACCATGTAGCGGCCTCCTCGCCGGTCGTCTCAGCAGCTCAGCGTGCTGTAACACCAGACTGGTTCAGGATTATCAATAAGTCAATACATTTTCGACATTGCCCGTAGACCTCGAACATGGTTGACTTGTGGGTATGGCCCCGACCAAGTCCTCGACCCGGGCCGAGCGCGTGTATCTGGCTTTGCGCAAGGACATCCTCGCCGGCCGCCGGACCCCGGGCAGCCGGCTGCCGTTCGCCGAGCTGTGCAGCACCTACGACGCCAGCATGGGCGTGGTCCGCGAGGCACTGTCACGGCTCACGGCCGAGGGCCTGGTCCAGGCCGAGCCACAGCTCGGATTCCGCACCACACCGGTCTCCATCAAGGACCTCGAGCATCTGACCGAGGCCCGGGTAGCCATCGAGTCGCTCGTCCTCCGCGAAGCGCTCGAACACGGTGGAGTGCAGTGGGAGTCCGACGTCCTCGCCGCGCACCACCGGCTCCAGCAGACCCCGCAGATGGACGCCGATGACCCGGAGCGACTCTCCGACGCTTGGGTCGAAGTGCACGCCGCCTACCACTTGGCGCTACTGTCCGGTTGCCCAAACCCTCGACTGCTGGCGATCGCCCGCTCCCTGCGCGACTCCGCCGAGCTCTACCGCCGCTGGTCCGTGCCGCTCGGCCACGAGCATCGCGACATCGTGGGCGAGCACAAGTCCATATTGGACGCGATCCTCGCCAAGGAGGCCGACGCGGCCGTGGCAATCCTCGTCGAGCACATCCGCCACACGACCCAAGTGCTGCTACGAACCGTCGACGCGCCTGCGACCGGCAGTTCCTCGACAGCCTAGCTCCGCTGGGCCGCTGAGCGTTAAGACTTCACTCTATTGAAGCGCACGATTTCACTGATAACGGCCTTGCCACGCCAAGGAACTCTCGGGCCGCCGCAAGGAAGAGGTCGTTCTCTTCGGCGGCGCCGACAGTAACACGAATCCCTTCGCCGACGAAGGGGCGAACAATGAGCTTGCGGTCGAGCATGTAATCGGTGAAAAC
The DNA here is from genome assembly GCF_040682095.1 of Amycolatopsis sp. NPDC051372. NCBI lineage: Bacteria > Bacillati > Actinomycetota > Actinomycetes > Pseudonocardiales > Pseudonocardiaceae > Amycolatopsis > Amycolatopsis sp. NPDC051372. Next base: position 16,724 of record NZ_JBFBAF010000010.1, on the reverse strand, counting down.
CGTGGCGCGCTGAGCCAAGGGAAGCCATACAAAATTTGCCTGACTGGGTGGAACCTCGTAACCCATAGCGATCAGCGAGTCGCGGACACGGTCACGTTCGACAGTGATGCTGCGACAGCGCTCAAACATCTCGTCGCCGGCATCGAGTGACGCAATGGCGGCAACTTGCGCAATAGCGTTCACCGAAAATGTGATGCAGACTTGTCGAAGCGCCTCACATACGACCTCGCTAGCAATGGCGTACCCGATGCGCAAGCCGGCAAGGCCGTAAGCCTTCGAGAAAGTGCGAAGCACAGCGACGTTACTTCGCGCGCGAACGAATTGTACACCGTCCGGAACATTGGCGTCAGTGACGAACTCTTTGTAAGCTTCATCCAGAACGACCAGCACATTTTCCGGAACGGCGTCGATGAAGCGGGCGAGTTCGTCACGATATACAGCCGTACCGGTCGGATTATTCGGATTGCAAATGAAGATCATCTTCGTGCGCGGCGTGATGCCTGCGAGCATCGCATCCAGATCGAGGCCATGCCCTTCAGAGAGAGGAACCGTAACGCTGACGGCATGCGCCACTTGCGTCACAATCGGATACGACTCGAAGGAGCGCCAAGCGAACAGAACCTCGTCGCCCGGACTGCACAGTGCCTGGACTAGCTGCTGGAGCAGCGCTACCGATCCGCAGCCTATTGCAATCTGCGCGACGTCGACATCCAGGTCACGCACGAGCCGCTCCCGCAGAACCTGGGAATCGCCGTCCGGGTATCGGTTGACCGTCGGCGTCAATCGAGAAATCGTCTCTACGACACTGGGCAACGGCCCGTCGGAAATCTCGTTGCTCGCCAGCTTTATCGCGCCGCGAACCGTCCGTCCCGGAATGTACTTCGGCAGAGATTCAAGATCTCGACGAGGAACAACTGGCATCTTCGGCCGTCCTAAGCGATGTCTCGCAACCCGATTCGGGTCTGTTCGTGGTCAATTGTCGGTGATGGTGTGGCGCAGGCGGTCTCAACGTTGCGGCCGGAGTGGATTGCCTCGTTGACAGCGTTGGAACCGAGTCCGTCCGCGGAGAGCCCCCTTGCCTGAAGGCGCCGCGACGCGAACGTTGTCGCCATGCACGCCCGGGTTATCGAGTCTCGCTGAAACCAAACCCGACGCAGCGGGTCTGGCGCGACGATGAGGTCGTCGGTCGCCACGCGGTCGGCAACCCGGAGATCAGCGCCGAGGTATACGGACGCGTATTGCTCGGCTCCACCAGCCCGTGGACGCGAACACCTCTGCCATGCGGTTGACGGGGCGCTCGGCCCACACCTCCTTCTGTGCCTGCTCGCCCCACAGTCCGGTGAACCAGGCACAAACGTTCATCAAGCCGGTGGCGCAGGCGGTGGAACCGAACCCGCGCGCGCTCGCGTGCGACTTCGAGTTTGGTGCGGAAGTCCACCTGCAGCCCACCGAAGCGCTTCGGCTGCATAATCGAGAACAGCTCCGCGTGCTCGATCGCGGCGAGGTTCTCCTCGGAGATCCGGCGGGTTTCCTCGGTGCAGGCCGCGTTGGCGGCCAAGATCGGGACGAGTTTGTCTGCCCTCTCGACGAGATCGACACGCGCGTCGCGCTCCAGCGAAGTCACCGAGGTCCGATCGAGAACGTAGTCCATCACGCCTCCTTGCTAATGCTGCTCCACGACGGTATCCACGCCGGTCTCCGTTCAGGAGCGCGCTGCGCAATTCGGATGTCAACCATGCGCGAAGCGGACATCCGGGTGCCGCCGGACCGTCGCTTTCGGACCCCGGGCGTTCTCGAGGAAGGAGACGACGGCCGGGTTCGTCCAACCGATTCCCTCCTGTGCCGACCGGCGAACCCGCTGCCTCGAACTCGCCCGGGACGTGGCCGGCACCGAGGCCCAGTTCCAGACGGCCTCCGGTCAGCCGATGGACATCGGCGACGTCGCCGGCAAGGTAGGCGGGAGTGAGGCCGGCGGCGCGGCCTGCTCGACTGCCTCGACAATCCCTGCAGCCCGCTGGTCGTCGCCTCGGCGCCGGGATCGTCACCACTCGCGCACGCCGCTGCCGGGCCGAGTCGGGCCCGCGGAATCCAGGGGTGAGGAACCGGAGCAGGCAGCCGGCGAAGCCGACGATCCGGCTACACCAGGTGGCTCAGCACGTCGGCCTCAAGGAGAGGGACCGTACCAAGCGGCGTACGGTGGACGACAAGATTATTGCTCGATCAGGCAAAGGTATGGACCTGAATTCGGCAAAGTAATCCGTGACATCGACGATGGTGAACCCCGGCAGTCGGTATATTCGATCGATCAGCTTACCGCCGCCCGCGCCGACCGTGATCTGCTGGATTGGTTGCGTCAGCGTCTGCATGCGCGCCGTTGCAGAGCCTTCTCGAACGAGCTCCGATGGGTAGCGCCGTGGACGCAGCTCCTGCGGACATGATTGACCGACAATCACGCGTGGTGCGGGTTATGCGCGATTGTCGCCGGCAGATGTCACGAGCAGCACAACCGCAGAGGCTTAATTGGTACTGCAACGGCAGTGAGGTGAGTGGGTAGCCGGGTCGTTTGTAGTGGCTGAGGCGTGCTTGGTGTTGTCGTCGACGGCGGCAGCGTGACCACGACCAGACGCGGTCGACGACGTCGACGACACGCAGGACGCGTCGGCGAGCATCAACAGAGTGATGTGGGCGTACCGCGGCCGCCAGGACCGGACCTGAGAGTGATCCAGCCCGGTTTCGTTTTTGGCCTGCTGGAAACGGCTTGTCTCGACGTGACGCCGGAATCGGTCGGTCAGTCAGAAGCGGGAGTCAGTCGCCCGTGGCCGGACGTGCTGCTACGTCCCGCGGACCAGCTCGAGGCACTGACCGCCTTCTTCGCAACGGGCCGACCACGCCCCGCTCGATGTGTCGGGCTTCGCTGGTGGTGAGGCCGCGGTCCAGGTCGACTCCGCGGTCGAGGCGGATCGAGCAGTTGAGAGCTCCGTCTTCGTCTTCCCCGCCAATCGCCGAGCCTGCGTCACCCGGGCTCGATCGAAAGCGGTCGCCATTCAGAACCAGGACACAGGCTGTTCCATGACCTCCCCCCAGCGCCGCGGCAACGGCGAGGACGTGGTGATCACCACGTCCTCGCCGACAAGCCCACCGAGCTCGTACTGGACCTGACCGGGACGACATTCTTCTCCTCCGCCGCCCCGGTGCCTTGGCAGACGCCGACCTTCCGCCGGCGTTCGCGTGGCTTGTGCCCAACAGGGGTCATGGTGTGGCACGGCGTCACGCGATCCGGGCTCACATGTTCTTCGCACCCTCCACAATGGCCTCGCGGATGCGGGCATAAGTGCCGCAGCGGCAGATGTTGCGGATCTCGTCGAGGTCGTCGTCGGTGAGGTCGCGGCCGGCGGCGCGGGCCTGGCGGACCTTGGCCACCGCGGCCATGATCTGCCCGGGTTGACAGTAGCCGCACTGCGCGACGTCCTGCCGCAGCCACGCTTCCTGCATCGGGTGCAGGTCCTTGCCCACAGTGGCGGGCAGGCCTTCGATCGTCGTGACCTCGTCGGTGGGAGCGATTTTCGAAACAGGCACCGAGCAGGGGTTGAAGGCCTTGCCGTTGATGTGGCTCGTGCACGCCTTGCAGACGTCGAGCCCACAGCCGTACTTCGGGCCTGTCACGCCGAGGCGGTCGCGCAGCACCCACAGGAGCCGTTCGGTGTCTTCTGCTTCCACCGTGACCTGCTCACCGTTGAGCTTGAAGGTGTGTTGTGGCACGGAGAACTCCTAGTAGGCGTAGTCGAGACCATCGACGGGGGAAGGCGGGGTGGAGGGTTCCAAAGGCAGCGGCTCGAACGAGAGCGTGCCGTGGTTGATCGGGAACGAGGTCGGCATCTTCCCGGTGGCCCGCGCGTACGCGCAAGCGACGGCGGCGAACGACGGCGCGACCGCCAGCTCCCCGGCACCACTCGGGGTGTCCGAGGTGTTCGGCATGATCACGACCCGCGTCTCGACGGGGGTGTTCCACTCGCGCGTGTAGAAGTAGTTGTCCCAGCTGCCTTCGAGCGGGATGCCGTCCTTGATGTGGAGGCTGGAGGTCAGGCACATCGCGATGCCGTCGTTGAGGCCGCCGATCATCTGCGCTTCCAGGCCACGCGGGTTGATCGCGAACCCGGGATCGACCACGACGAGCGCCTTGGTCACGCGCGGCCCGGTCACCGCCTCGCGGACCTTCCGGTTCACCGTCTCCGGGCGGCAGTCGATCTCCACCAGCACCGCCACGGCGCCCTTGTACTCCGCGTGCAACGCGATGCCCTGGGCGGTGCCCGACGGCATCGACCGGCCCCACTCACCGACCTGGACGGCCTTGTCGAGCACCGCGCGCAACCGGGCGTCCTTGAGGAACTCGCGCCGGAACTGCACCGGGTCCTTGCCCATCTTCTTCGCCAGCTGGTCGACCACGAGCTCTTCGGCCGTCACCACGTTCGGCGAGTAGATGTTGCGCATGCTGCCGGTGTTGAACTTCAGCGGGATCTCGTTGAGCAGCTGCGTGGTCACGCCGAAGTTGTATGGCGAAGACTGCGTCAGCTCGAAGATCGACTCCGCGAAGCTCAGGTTGCCCGCGATGGGCAGCTTCGCCGTGGTGGAGGTGAGCATCTCGCCGAGGCCGTGGCTGAACTCCGTCTGAACGCTGGTGTGCCGCTGCTCGAAGCTCACCACGTTGCCGAGGGCGTAGGTGGCGCGCACCCGCGAAACGCACATCGGGTGCACTCGGCCCTGCCGGAAGTCGTCGGTGCGCGACCACATGAGCTTGACCGCTTTGCCCATCTTCTTCGACGCCTCGGCGGCTTCGAGCGCCGCGTCGTGGAACAGGTGCCGGCCGAACGAGCCGCCGCCCTGGGTCACGTGCACGGTGACGGCACTCTGTGGCAGACCCACCGCCTGCGCGATCTGCTGCTGCGCGACGATCGGCACCTTCAAGCACGACCAGATCTCGGCGCGGTCCGAACGGACGTCGGCAATCGCCGAGCCGGTCTCGAGCGGGCTGTTGCTGGCGAACGCGAAGGTGAACTCCGCGTCGAGCGACTGCGTCAGCACTCCCGGCACGACCAGCGGCAGCTGCGCGGCCTTGAGCTTCTTCAGCACGGTCGCGTCGGATTCACCGTCGACGGTGCCAGGACCCCAGTCCACCTTCAGCGCGCGGATGGCGTCGATGCACTGCCCGAACGTCTCGGCCCGCACGGCCACGCCGTGGGAGATCGCCGCGATGTCGGTGACGCCGGGCATTGCCTTGACGTCGGCCTCGTTCTGGATCGAGCGAACCGTGCCGTTGATCGTGGGCGGCCGGGCGACCATCGTCGGCAGAGCGCCGGGGACGTCGTGGTCGAGGGTGTACTTCTTGCGCCCGGTCACGGCCTCGTAGGCGTCGATGCGGTTCTGCGCGGTGCCGAGCACCTTGAAGTCCGCCCGCGACTTGAGCTCCGCCGTGGCGCTGGTGGTCTTCACGGCGGCGGCGGCCTTCGCGAGCGAGCCGTACGACGCCTGCTTGCCGCTGGTGTGGTGGACCATCCCGTCGGCGGTGCGCAGCTCCGACTCGGACACCCCCCACTGAGCGGCGGCCGCCGAGACCAGCCGAGCCCGGGCGATCGCCGAGACGGTGCGGACCGGGGTGAAAATGCTCCGCATCGAGTTGGAGCCGCCCGTGAGCTGGTTCATCAGCAGCTCCGGGCGGGCGTCGGCGAGCGTGACGTCGACCTTCGACAGCGGAATGTCGAGCTCTTCGGCCACCATCATCGCCACCGCGGTGGTCATGCCCTGGCCCACCTCGGTCCGCGGCACCGCGAACGACGCGCGTCCGTCCGTCCCGATCTGGACGCTGATCAGGCCGGACGTGGGTGCGGCGGCGAGGTTCTGCAGGTCACCGAGGTCGAAGAGGTCCTCGGGCTGCGGGAGGGACGGAAGCGCGGCGTCGGCCGCCTGCGGCGCCACACCGGCCTGGGTGATCTGCGCGGCGACGGCGAGCGTCGGTGCCGCCAGCACGAAGCCCAGGCGCCGGTCGATGTGCCGCGGCGCCTCCGGCGTGGGCCGGGCGTCGTGGTCCTGCTGTGCCATGGGCGGCGGGTTCCTCTCGAACGACGGTGTCAGAGAAGTGCTCGGAGAATGCGGGGAGTGTTCGGATCGGGCCGCAGTGTTACACAACATCCCTCGCCACGGCCATGCACCGCGTGCCTACGTTTGCCGCAATGTCGTTGGGCGCCGTGCACAACGCGAAGGGAGTCACGACCGCCGGCGGGGCGGCAGAAGCGGGAGGGCGCGCACGACGAGGGCCAGCTCGATCGGGATTTCACCACCCGGCAGGCAGCGCCCGGTCAGCGCTTCGATCCGGCGCAGGCGGTTGAGCACCGTGTTGCGGTGGCAGTGCAGATCTTGCGCCGCCCGGGTGGCAGATCCGCCGGTCTCGACCCAGGACGCGAGCGTCTGCAGGAGGATCCGCCGCTCCTCGTCGGGTAGGTCCAGCAGTCCGCGCAGCCACTGCTGCATCAGGGAGCCGGTGAGCTCCGGCGAACTGAGCAGCAGCGCTTCCGGCAGCCGTTCGGCGAGGCAGACGACTGCCGGCTCACCGTGCGGGACGGTCCGCAACGCGAGCACCGCTTGCCGGTACGCGGTGTGCACTTCGGCCAGTCCATCGACCACCAGCGAGACACCCACCGACCCGCGGACGGCGGGAAGAGCCTTCATCAGCTCCGCGGTGTCGCACCCCGGCAGAGACACCAAGCCCACGAGCGCGTCCGCGCGAACCTGCCAGGCCGAGTGGAGGCCCGATTCGTCGAGTTTGCGCCCGAGCGCCTCGGTGAGGTCGCTCGTGGCGAACCGGCCCTCGGCCGCGACGGCCGCGTACGGCCCCTCCACGGGCAGCCGGATGATCCGGCCCGCCTCATAAGCGAACGCCGCGTCGGAAGCCCGGCCTTGCAGCAGGCCCTCCCACAGAGCCGCGCGGCGTTGTTCGTCGGCGCGGACCAGCGCCCGCTCAGCTGCGTGATACGCAGCCGCGACCTGGGACGAGATCGCGTCCACCAGTTCCCAGACGCGGGTCGCGAGGTCGAGCAGATCGTCGGTGTCCGTTTCGTGCTCCGCGCGGGCCTGCGTGATCAGCGCCTGCCAGACCATCCGCCCGCCGATGCGGAACGACCGCAGCAAGTCGTCCAACGGCAGCCGCTGCTGCGCCCGCCGCTGCCCGGTCGCCCGTGCGGCGTCGTAGAACTGCGCGACGCGCTCCGCGTCGTCGCCTTCCTGGCCGACCATCTGCAGCACGCGCTCGAGGTTGTCGTGGCACGACTTCCACAGGTCGGCTTCGGGTACGACGTTGAGCTGCCGGTAGCCCGGGTTCTGCTCGTTGATGACGCGGACAAGCTCATCGGTCAGACCGTCGACCCTGCCCAGCACGCTGCTGGCCAGCATGTGCGCCGCCGCAGGCATGTCCGCCCCCCGAGATCCACCACTGCCACTGCTCGTGTCACCGCTCGACGGCCCGACCCGGGTACGCACCCACAATCCGGCGCCTGGGATGCGGAGTCCCCGTCGACTGATTCCCAGGGAGTATCGGTCAGCGGTTCCACAACCGCAGATCCGGTATGCCGTCAGGAGGCTCCTGCCGCGCCGGGGCAAGCAGGCACACCACGTCGATGAGGACGGTGGCGTCCGGGACGAAGCCGGTTTCCAGACCCCGACGATCACGAGCATCAGGCCGATAGCGGCATCCACGAACGCACGGAGGCCGCGGATGTAATGCGCCAGGACCGCGCCCCGAACGACGGGCCCGGCGAGGTCATGATGGAGTTCTTCGACGTCGGGCAGTCCGCTCCCATCCCTGGGAAACGGCGGCCCGAGGCAACGCGCTTGCCGGCGGCGATGCGCGACCCCGAGCGCGGGTTCGGCGCCGTCGTGATCGGTGAGTCCCAGCGCCCTTCGGAGGCCGAAGCCACATGGTCGAATTGGAAGACGGCTGCGCGCCGAGGTCGCCGGAATTGTCGGGGCCCGGAACTAGCATGGCGGCACATCCGAGGGAGGTGTGCGATGCGGGATGCGGTGCTCGAAGCGGCGCGGTTCCTCGCCGCCGAACGCATGCGGCAGCTCACGCTCGAGGACGTGGCCGACCACGTCCGGTACAGCCCGTTCCACCTGGCGCGCGCGTTCGAGCGGCAGGTCGGCCTGCCGCCGGGCAAGTTCCTCGCCGCGCAACGGTTCCAGCTCGCCAAGGAGCTGCTGCTGGACACCGGCGAAAAGGTCGTCGACATCTGCCACGAGGTCGGGTTCTCCGCGCCCGGCACCTTCACGACACGGTTCACCGCGGCGGTCGGGGTGAGCCCACACCGGTTCCGGCAGCTGCCCGACCTGCTCGCCGAACACCCGCCGGCTCCGGTCCGGGTGGCCGGCGCGGACTGCGCAGGCGGAGCGGTCACCGGCCGAGCGCTGCTGAGCCCGGCCGCGCTCGCCGCGCTGGACGGCGGCCCGGCGGTCTACGTCGGGCTGTTCGCCGCGCGGGCGGCGCGCGGCATCCCGGTCAGCGGCGCGCTGCTCGGGCCTGACCTGGAGTTCGTGCTCGCCGGCGTGCCGCCCGGCACCTACCGGTTGCTGGCCTGCGCCCTGCCTGCGGCCGCCGATCCGCGCGGACAGCTCGCGCCGAGGGTGCAGGCGGTCGGCTCGGCCCCGCGGCCGGTGCGGATCCGGCCTGGCCCGGTGCCGCTGAGCCAAGACGTCCAGCTGGACCTCGCGCCGTCGTGGTCGCCTCCGGTGCTGGTCGCGCTGCCCCCGCTGGCCTCGGCGGGAGCGCAAGAATGGAGAAGCGGCGGCCGTCTCGCGCGAATAGGTTGAGCTGGTCAGGGGACGGAGGCAGGGAGCGGGCATGCCTGGAGTTCGAGTACTGGTCGGCACGCGCAAGGGCGCATTCATCCTCACCGCGGACGAGGACCGCACGCACTGGGAGGTGGACGGACCGCACTTCGGCGGCTGGGAGGTCTACCACCTCGCGGGTTCGCCCGCGGACCCCGAGCGGCTGTACGCGTCGCAGTCCACGTCGTGGTTCGGGCAGCTGATCCAGCGCTCCGACGACGGCGGCAAGACGTGGCGCCAGGTCGACCACGACTTCACCTACGAGGGCGGCGCCGGCGAGCACCTCTGGTACGACGGCACGCCGAAGCCGTGGGAATTCACCCGGATCTGGCACCTGGAGCCGTCGCTCACCGACCCCGACACCGTGTACGCGGGAGCGCAGGACGCCGCGCTGTATCGCAGCACCGACGGCGGGCAGAGCTGGCGGGAACTCACCGGGCTGCGCAAGCACACGTCCGGACCGGGCTGGCAGCCGGGCGCAGGCGGATTGTGCCTGCACACCATCATCCTGGACCCGCGGAACTCGGAACGAATCTTCGCCGCGATCTCCGCGGCCGGCGCATTCCGCAGCGACGACAGCGGCGAGACCTGGCAGCCGATCAACCGTGGGCTGCACTCCGACGGCATCCCGGACCCGGACGCGGAGGTCGGGCACTGCGTACACCGGATCGCACTGCACCCCTCGCGGCCGGACGTGCTGTTCATGCAGAAACACTGGGACGTGATGCGCTCGGACGACGCCGGGGAGCACTGGCGGGAGATCAGCGGCAACCTGCCGAGCGACTTCGGCTTCCCGATCGCGGTGCACCCGCACGAACCGGAGACGGTTTACGTGGTCCCGATCCACAGCGACTCCGAGCACTATCCGCCGGAGGGCAAGCTGCGCGTGTACCGCAGCCGCACCGGCGGCGACGAATGGGAGCCGCTCACCAACGGCCTGCCACAGCAGGACTGCTACGTGAACATCCTGCGCGACGCGATGGCCGTCGACTCCCTCGACGAGGCAGGCATCTACTTCGGCACCACCGGCGGCCAGGTCTACGCGTCCCGCGACGCGGGCGAGAACTGGGCCCCCATTGTGCGGGACCTGCCCGCGGTGTGCTCGGTCGAGGTACAGACCCTGCGATGACGACCGTAGTCCGCGTCAAGCTACCCACGCACCTGCGCCACCTGGCCAAGGTCGACGGTGAAATCCAGCTGCCGGTCGACGACCCGCCGACGCGCGAGACCCTGCTGGACGCGCTGGAACGCACCTACCCGCAGTTGCGCGGCACCATTCGCGACACGACCACCGGCAAGCGCCGCGCGTTCGTCCGGTTCTTCGCCTGCGAGGAGGACCTGTCGAACACCGCCCCGGACGCCGAACTGCCCGCACTGGTGCGGTCGGGAGCCGAACCGTTCCTGATCATCGGCGCCATGGCAGGCGGCTGACCACGAACCACCAACTGGGGAGGCTTCCTGGCCTCGGTGCGGCCCGGGGGCGCACCGAGGCCAGGGCTCGTTCGGGCTCTCCCCCGCACCAATACCCATACCCGCTCCGGGCGTCACAGCGGCCGAAGTCCTCTCCGGACGCGGCCGTCCCGAACAGCACAGCGATCATCTGATCCTTCGTGTTGTTGAACTGGAACAGCGACCGCGAGACGTGGCGGCAATGCGGCGCATCTCGGAGGATTCGGCCGCACCCACAAGAGCCGAACGAGCCCGGACCTGCCCGTCAATTGCCGTGGAGCAGATCTGGAGCGTTACCGTGAATTCGACGACAGCCAACCGCATCGAATCTCACCCAACGCGCTGTTCGGAAGAACACCCACCGTCATTTCTTCACGTCGAGCTCTGCGGCTGCTCGGCTTCACGGACCTGACCATCGCCCTCGGCCGGAGTCCCTGAGGGGTCCGGCCGAGGGCGATGATCAGGAGCCGCAGTTGGTAGCGTCGCCTGCCGGGTGCCTGGTGGGCATCTGCAGCACGGTCCCGGGCCTGACCTGGCGCACGTCATCGCTGCCGCTGCCGACCCGGACCGGGAGTGGCGGGCCGGAGCGCAAGGTCAGTATCGTCGTTCGGTCGCCAACGGACAGGTCGAACGAGCGGCCGTGCCACTTGACCCCGGTGATGTCGACACCCGGCAGTTGCGGCGGCAGGAAGGGATCGACGGTGACGACGTCGGTTCCCCAGCGCAGCCCTGTGAACCCGTAGAGGAACTCCTGCAGGTAACCGCCCTGGCCCGTGGTGAAGTCGAACGCTCCGCCGGTGCGGGTCTCGTACCACTGGTTGAACGGCGCGGCCAGGTACGGGTCCGAGCTGTTGCGCAGGGAGGTGTAGACGTCGCAGCCGGGCGACCCGAGGGCGGCACCCGCGATGGTGGCGATCGCGTCTGTCATGGACGGGCCGTTGAGGTCGGTGCGCTGCTTGTAGTAGTCGAGGTCGTTTTGGGCGAGGCCGCGCGACATCGGCACCGCCAACGGGTACTGCAGCAGCGTGACGTCGGCCTGTTTGACGGTCTGCCCGGAGTACCCGTCGAACTCGGGATGGATGTTCGTCGTGGTGTCGACCGGGATCTTCAGACCGTCAGCGACCTTGCGCCAGGCCGGATCGGCGGTCCGGCCGAGGATGCCCGCGGCGCGGATCGCGATGCGCAACGAGGCTTGCGCCCCGGCGTTGGTGGTCACGCTGTTGTTGACGTTGTCGTGGTACTCGTCCGGACCTTTGACATCGTTGATGGCGTAACCGCCGGCCGGGTCGGGAACGGCACGCGTGGCCCAGTAATCGGCGATGCCCTGCAGCACGGGCCAGGCCTTGTCCCGCAGCCAGGTCTTGTCGCCGGACGCTTCGTAGTACTGCCACTGCGCGAGGGCGACGTCGGAGTTGATGTGGATTTCCTGCTTGCCGTCGGGGGACCAGTCCGGGGTTGTCTCCTTGCCGGTCAGCGCGCTCTGCCAGGGGAACTTCGCGCCCTCGATCGGATGGTCCGGAGTGGACAGTGCCGCAGCAGCGGCCCGGGCCGCAGGCAGGCGCTGCTGCCGGTAGGTGTTCGCGTCGGCGGCGATGTCGGGGTACTGGGCGAGCAGTGCCGGGTACATCCACGTCTCCGTGTCCCAGAACACGTGACCGCTGTAGCCGTCCGAGGACAAACCGCCCGGGCTGGCACTCCAGAGGACCCCCGCGCGCACACTCGCGAGCAGGTAGAACATCGACGCGTGGATCTGCGCGGTCATGGTGGGGTCACCGGGAATCGAGATGCTCGACTGCCACAGGCGTGACCAGGCGTCGCGGTTGCGTGCCAGCGCGCGCTGATAGCCGTCCGCGGCGGCGCGGGCCGCGGTCTTCGCGGCGGCCTGCTGCGGAGTCGCGGCCGCGAGCGGGCGGTCGGTGTCGACGCTGGAGGCGACGCCGACGTACTTGGTGATCTGCAACGGCTGTCCGGCGCGGACCGGGAAAGTCGCTCGCTGTCCGGCACCGCCGTCACCAGGGTCGGCGATCGCCTGGGTGGGAACCGTCTTCCCGTCGACGCGCAGCACTGAGTTCAGCCCGGCGGTGACGAGATTCCCGTTGCTCACGACGGTCTGCGACAGTGTCGCGGTCTTGCCGTCCACGCGCGGGCCCGTCGTCGACGCGTGGTCCAGTCCCCGGCCGTCGAACTCGTCGACAGCGGTGGCCGTTCCGCTCCAGTGCGGGACGGCCCGCACATTCACCGTGCCCAGATGACCCTCCGAGCGGTTGGCGTTGACCTCGTAGGCGAAGCTGGTCGTATCCCCCGCGGGCGAGGTCCAGTCGAACGACGTGGTCAGCACACCGGTGCGCAGGTCCAGCCACTGCCGGTAGTTCGCGGTGGTACCGATCGTGGCGGGAGCGATCTGCGTCGGCGGCTGCGCGCCGTCTGGATACAGCGCGAGGTAGTCGACGTTCACCCGCGCCGTGTCCCCCTCGGCGACGGTGACCTCGAGCGTGTTCGCGCCCGCGTTCAACGTGACCGGCACGGTCACCACCGCCCAGTCGTCCCAGCCGGCCAGGCTGGGTACGGACAGCTGCTGGAGCGTGCCGTTGACGCTGATGTGGATCGTCTGCGGGCTGCCGCTGCCGTTGCCGTACCGCACGGCCAGCGTCGCCGGGCCGGCCGGTGCGTTCCGGATCGGGATGACGTCGGTGCCGCCGACAGTCGGGGTGTTGTCGTTGTTCAGGCCGGCCAAGTAGCTCCCGACGATCGAGCCGGGATGGGAGGACTCGACGAACGCGCCCCCGGAAATCTTCCCGTACGCGGTCGGACACAACTCGCCGAACCCGCAAGACCAATCCCCGAGCCCGTAGACGTCGCCGTCGCGGCCGAACCCGAGCGTGGTCCAGGCCGGCAGGCCCGCTCGCTCCTCTTGCCCCGCGGCGGGGGCGCCGTAGAAGCCGGCGAGCTCGGACTGGGTGACGATGGGCTTGGTGCTGTACCCGTGGCCGGCCGCGGGTACCCGTGCGGCGAGGTAGCCGTTGCCGACGAACGTCGGAGAGTAGTTCTTCGATGTGTCGCTCGTGCTCAGCACCCAGCCGTCGCCACCGCCGGCCGGCCCCGGCACGGGAGCGGCCGAGGCCGGTACCGTCACCAAGCCCAGCAGCAGACCGCCGGCCGCCAGCAGGAAGCCCGCCCTGCTCCTGAGCACGCCCGAACGGGAACGGCCCCAGGCCGGCCCACGGCGCGAGGCGCGAGGCCCCGTTCTGCCGGCTCCTGTGTCCTTGCCGTGCATCTTCATCGAAACGGCACCTCCTGGCGACGGGACGCGCGGCGGCGAGACAAGCCGGCCACTCCCTGAGCGGCCTGGCCCGGTTCCGGTACCCACCACGGCACATATGTTGCGGGCAACAACATATAGGCGGGAGGAGGGCTGGTAAAGATACAGAACGGTGGCGACGGAGGTGTCCGGAGTCACCCGCTCGCGCGCAGACGCGTGCCAGATGTGGGCCGCGGCCTCGCGCTGTCAGTCGGCCAAGGTCCGGACCAGGTCGCCCGGTCGCAGGTCGAACCCGCCCATCGCCTCTCGCCGGAGTTCAGGTCCTGCCGGTCGAACCGCCGCTGCGGAAACTCGGCTTCTCGGTACGGGACGGCGTCGACCCCGCGACCGGACGGCCGTACACGATCGCGACGAACGAGCCGGGCACCGAGCGCGCGTGGGGGATGTACGTGATCGACCGCTCGGCGCCGCCGTCGCTGGTCGTCGAGGTGCCGCATCCGGGGTTCGACCTGCGGACGGAGCTGTTCGGGGTCGACCTGTTCCGGCAGGTGCCCGGCGCAGTGCTGCTGGTCGCGGGCGCGCACCGGAAGGCGACGACAGCCACGCCGACGTCGCACACGAAGAGGATTCGGTGTTCCACGTCGTCGCGGCCGCGCTGGCGGCCCGCGGGCTGCCTACAATCTGCCGTCGCTCATTCGATGTGACTTCACCGTCGGAACAACTCCCAGGTGCGTCATAAAAGACTTCGTCCCGACATTCAATATCGACAGCGTCGAGTTCCCGATCGCCGAAACGCGAGAAGGCGGAAGCATGAACGGACCCGACTGCGCTGAGGAACACGGACGTGGGCGTTGATCTCGGACAGTTGTGCAAGATCAGCAGGTCCAGGACGGCGAAGCGTCCCGGGTCACCACCCGATGAACCGCCGGGGCTGGGAGCCATTCGAACTCGGATGAGTTAGGGCAGCTCCCAACCCCCTCGAGCACGCCACATTCACGAAGATCGTCGACGCCGGCGAGCCACCAGGCCCGCCGAGAGTTCGGCCTCGAGCACCAGGTTTGTATCGGCAACCACCCCCGAAACCTCAGCAGCCAACCGGTACATCTCGTGCCCCCGCAACATCTCGGCGCGTGAGGGATCAATGCCCGACGCACGCATCTCTGTCGCCAGCACGTCCGGATTGCTGCCCGTGCGCGCCACGGGGCTGATCGGATCGAATTGGCACTGTAGCTCTCCGTCGCGCCAGTAAACAAAGCCTTCCAGCCCGGAACCCGTCCGAGAGACCTGGACGGCACGCCTTCCACTCGTGGACAAGCTACGGAGCAACTCTGGCTTCGTCGCAATAAGCGACTCCAACTCCACAACCACAGCCCAGCCGCCAGACTGAGCTATACGAATACCGCTTCGGTCACCACCAGCCAGCACACTCAGCGGCCCAGGCCTCATCGGCACATCAAGTTCCTCAGCAGAAAGGATTCCAAGGATCTCTCCCGGCATGAGCCCCTCGACGAACGTCAAGCAAACCATCACCACGGCCGGGTCATCGGCCCACCCGAACGGATCATTCCCCGCGTCCAGCATCCTCAGATCCTAACCAGCAACGGCGAAGCAAGATCGGACGTCTGCGTAGCGATCTCGAAGTACGCGGCGCAGGCCATGACGCGACCACTCAGGGAAACCAACAGCCCGTGCTGGCCGTCGGATCCAAGGGCGATGCGCCCACGTGACCGGAACTGACGACATACGCTGCAGCCGTGATCAACTGGCGCAACACCACCCACGACTGGGCCGGCACGGTGGACACTGCACACCTCGAGGCCATCCGCTCCGCGCCCCCGGAGTTCGCCAGGCGGTGTGCGGCATCTGGTGCTCGAGGTCTTGGCCTACGCGGCAGAGGAGGCCGAGGCGTGCGGCGGCGGTACCGTCGTGGTCACCGAGCACGCGGATGGTTCGATCTCTGTCGCCGACGATGGGCGCGGCACCGACACCCGCGTCGGCAATGCCGGGCGCACAGTCAAGAAGCCGGTCATGGCGACCAAGGACCTGCGCTTTTTCGACCACCCGGCGGCCGCCATGCTGCCTGACGGGCATCCGCGCCGGGGCATGTCGGTGGTGGCAGCGCTGAGCGAATGGCTCGAGCACGTCAACCGGCGCGCGAACGGATCGTGGCGGCAGCGCTACGAGCGCGGCATCCCCGTGACCGACCTGACCCCGATCTGCGATGACGGCGCCACAGGCACCACCGTCCACTTCCTTCCGACACTGCGCGGGCCGGTGGACTTCAGGGGGCTCGACTTCGGACCGCACTTCACGGTGGTCCTCCGCTGACGCGCCGAAACACACTTAGGTCGCGCGCAGCGCGCGCCGTCCTGGGTCTCTCCCACCAGCGTGCCCTCGATCAGCAGGTGCAGCCAGTCGGCCGCGCGCTCACGGTGGCGTGGTCCATCTCCTGCAAGTCCCACATCAGGCGCTCACGAAGCGACCGGCGGAAACGTCGGTCTCGACACAGACCGGATAGTCGAGAATCTCGAGGGCGACGTCACTGGCGAAGCTCAACGCCGACACCGGGCATGGCTTGTCGGTCGAGATCACCTTCGAGACGTTCGGCTCAGGGTCACGGATCGACTACCCGCGCGTCAGCCGATGCGACACCTGGGAAGACTGAGGCATGCCCGCGTGCCGTCACGAACGAACGGGGTTTATCGCCCTTAAATCGCCCCTACTCCGGGTAACAAAAAAGCCCAGGTCAGCGACCTAGGCTTGGATGCTCCCCCGCTTGGACTCGAACCAAGAACCCTCCGGGTAACAGGCGCACGTGCCGAGTTCGTCATCTCAGTGCACCTCGTGCCGTCTACGTGCGGCGTTGACCTGCACCGTCATGGTCGTATGTCATCTCAGTGCATCTCAGTGCATCTCATGTCGCGCCATTCTTGGACAGTTCCTGGACACCTGCCGATGCGGGCCCGCCCAACGAGGTTCGTTCATCTGTTCGATGCCCGAAACGACAGCCGTGACAGAGCTGGTGAAGTGCGTGCGGTGCCAGGTGCAATACGACCTCGGCGACCGCGCTGACACGGTGAAGCCCCGGTCACCGTTGTGGTGGCCTGGTCCACGGCGATGACCTCGTCGTTGGTGAGCAGCTTGG
>NZ_JBFBAF010000009.1:0-270759 GCF_040682095.1 Amycolatopsis sp. NPDC051372 | reverse complement strand
GCGGGCGTCCTCGTGATCAGCGACGGCGTGCTGCACCTGCAGTCGCGCATGGGGCCGCCGACCGGGTGGTCGGCGGCCCGGCTGTGTCAGGCCGTCACGCGGCCGGGTGTCGAGGTCGACGTCCTTGGTCTCGGGGCCGAGCACCGCGCCGGCCACCGTGCACACGGCGCCGATGGCCAGCAGGACCACCACGCCGTACTCGTAGCGGATGACCTTCCCGAGCCCGATGAGCATGAACGAGTACAGCCCGGGGACGATCACCGCGAGCGTGAACCCGATGCCGTAGCCGGAGGCGCGCACGCCGACGTGGAACCGCTCGCACAGGTACGGGATCAGCACGGCGTTGGGCGCGACGCTGATGCACAGCGCGACGGTGAAAAGACCATCGCCATCCAGAACGGCCCGCCGGAGCCCAGCGTGCGCAGCATGCCGATCACACAGCCCACGGACACGGTCCCCGTCAGATTCCGCACACGATCAAGGTCCTGCGGCGGCCGAACCGCGCCGAGGAGCAGGTAACAGGGAAGAGCACCACGTTGGCGGCCAGGATGCCCCAGATCACGCTCCGGCTGGGCAGGTGCAGGTAGGAGATCAGGAGGCCGGACGGCGCGACGGTGAGCATCTGGATGGCGAACCAGATCCCGGTCATGAGCAGGAAGACCTGCCCGAGGCTGCGCAGGTTGTCCCCGCGGAACAGCTCCCGCAGCGGCGATCGGGTCTTCGCCGCCTGCTCCTCCTTGGCCTTGTTGGCGGCCCACGCCTGCGACTCGGCGGTCTTGCGGGCGTAGGCGAACAGGACGAACGCCATCACCGCGCCGATCAGGAACGGGATCCGCCAGCCCCAGGGTGGCGTACGCCGACGTCGCCGAGCCGCTCGGGAACACCACCACGAGCACCGCCGTCAGCAGCGACACCGCGACGTAGGAGACTGGCCAGGCCGACGCGATGAACCCGCCCACGATCCCGCGCCGGGACTTCTCCGCGGACTCCATGGCCAGCGGGTTGGCCCCGGTGTATTGCCCGCCCATGAAGATCCCGCCGAGCAGCCGCAGCAGCAGGACGTCGGCGAGCCCCCAGATGCCGACGGCCTCGTAGCCCGGGAGGAACGCCACCAGCAGGACCGTGAACCCCATGCCGACCGAGCACACGACAGTCGTGCGGCGCCGGCCGAGGGTGTCGGCGAGGTGGCCGAAGATCACGCTGCCCATCGGCCGGCCAAGGAACGCGGCGGC
This sequence comes from Amycolatopsis sp. NPDC051372, assembly GCF_040682095.1. NCBI lineage: Bacteria > Bacillati > Actinomycetota > Actinomycetes > Pseudonocardiales > Pseudonocardiaceae > Amycolatopsis > Amycolatopsis sp. NPDC051372. Next base: position 269,527 of record NZ_JBFBAF010000009.1, on the reverse strand, counting down.
GAACGTGAGGAACGTGAGCGTCGACTTCGTCTGGGGTGGCAGCGTGGACGGGAGGAAGTACTCGATGGCCGGCCCCAGCGCGATCACCGGGAGCATGATCTCCCAGTAGTCGACGAGGAGGCCGTAGAAGGCGGCACGTGCTGTTCGCTGCCCGCTCGTTTCGGCTTTCGTGCCGGGAAGGGTGGTTCGCCCGGCGGCGGAGGTGGACATCATGGTTCCTTCGGGGAGTCGGAGGGGCCGGCTACTTCGAGAGGACCGGCTTGGACCGGCCGGGGACCATGCCGGTGGTGATGGCCAGCCGGGTGAACGCGTTGATCGTGATGACGGCGAGGACGACGTCGGCCAGTTGCCGCTTGTCGAAGAACTTGCCCGCCAGCTCCCAGGTCTCGGCGGGAACACCGCGGCCGGCGATGAGCGTCATGGCTTCCGCGAGTTCTGAGCGCGGCGCGTTCCTCGTCGGTGAACTCCGGTGATTCTCGCCAGACGGAAAGCGCGTAGATCCGGCGCTCCTCTTCGCCGTGTTCACGGGCGTCGCGCGTGTGGACGTCGACGCAGTAGGCGCAGCCGTTGATCTGCGCCACCCGGATCTTCACGAGTTCGTGCAGGGTGTGGTCGATCGAGGACGTCGCCAGGTACTTCTGCATGGCGAGCATCGACTTGTACGCCTCCGGAGCGACGGCGGAGTAGTTCATGCGCTCGGTCACTGCGATCTCCCGGTTTCGTTCGCTGGGCTTGCCGGTCAGCTGTCGGGACACCTTGATAGGTAATATCCTGGATTTCTCAGGTCCAGGTAGTGTTGACCGGAGACACTAACCTCGGCATCTTCGGCCGGGACCTGGAATTCTTGTGTGCAGAACGGTTGCGGGCCGAACCGGTCCACGGAGCCGATCGGGAAGTGGACCAGGTGCCGGCGCCGGAATCCGGCTAGCGTCGCGGGAGGCGACCGGCGAACTCGGCGCCGACCGGGCAGGGAATCGGCGCCGGGATCCTCCGCTGGTTCTGCTCAGAGATACGTAACGAGGTGTTTTCCGTGCCCACGATCAGCCAAGAAATGACTGACGTCATCGAAGCCGCCAAACTGATGTTCGTCGCGACCGTCCGTCCTGACGGGACTCCCAACGTCTCGCCCAAGGGCTCGGTGCGCGTGCTCGACCCCGAACACCTGATCTTCATGGACATCGCTTCGCCGCAGACCGTGGAGAACCTGCGCCACCAGCCGGCGATCGAGGTCAACGTGGTGGATTTTATCGCGCGCAAAGGTTTCCGCTTCCGCGGCACGGCCGAGATCCTCGACGCGGGACATCCGGATTTCGAGTGGATCCGCGCGTGGCTGGTGTCGAAGCACAGCGACAGCCAGCCGACCAACCACGCCGTGAAGATCGCGGTCAGCGAGGCGGCTGAGCTCCTGTCGCCCGCGTACACGGTGGACCATGTGCCGGAGGCCGACGTCCGCAAGGGCTGGCTGCGCAACTACGGCCTCGCCGAGGCCACGTCCGAAGCCGGCGTATAGCCGCCCATTCCCCTGAAGGAGCCGGAGTGTCAGTTTTTGTTCTCGTGCATGGTTCGTGGCACGACGGGTCGTCGTGGGCCGAGGTGGCCGAGCATCTGGAAGAGCTCGGGCACGAGGTGCACAGCCCGACCGTCGCCGGCCACGGCGCCGGAGCGCCGCGGCCGGCGACCCACGACGATTGCGTGGCCTCGATCACGGACTACGTCGACCGGCACGACCTCGCCGGCTTCGTCCTTGTGGGACACAGCTGGGGCGGGAGCGTCATCGCCCGCGTCGTCGAACGCTTGCCCGACCGGGTGCGGCGGCTGGTGTTCGTGAACGCCTTCGTCCCCGCGAACGGGACGAGCGTGCTGGACAACGCTCCGCCCGCCTACCAGGAGCTGTTCCCGATCCTCGCCGCGCGGTCGAGCGACAACACGGTGGTGTTGCCGTTCGAGGTCTGGCGCGACGCGTTCATCGGCGACGCCGACCTGGCCCGGGCCCGGGAGACCTACGAGATGCTCACCCCGGAACCGCTCGGTCCGACGGTGGAGAAGCTGGACCTCACGAAGTTCTACGCGTTGACCGACGTTCCCCGCAGCTATGTCCTGTGCGGCGAGGACTCGGCTCTTCCGCCGGGCGACCCCGAGCACGGCTACCTGGCCAACGCCCGTCGGCTCGGCACGTTCCGGCTGGTGACGCTCGAAGGTTCGCACGAGGTCATGTTCACCGACCCGGCTCTGCTGGCGCGCAAGCTCGAGCTCGCGGGTCGCGACTGATCAGGTTCGACGGTTTGTCGCCGCGTCCGCGTGGGCCGGGCCCCGCGGACGCGGCGACGTTCCCACCCGGGCGCCGGGTGGGCTGGAAGAACGAGGAGCTGCAGGGCGATGGGCGAAGCCGAGCTGGTTTTCCGGGAGCTGGGACCGGCCGACGATCCGCGGGTGACGAAGGACCTGCTGCCGTTGCTGCGGCGGCTGCGGCCCGCGTTGTCCGGCGAACTGTTCGAAGAGCTCGTGACCGAAGGACACGAGCAGGGGCTGCGGTACCTGATCGCGTACTCGCCGGCGGGGCAGCCACTGGCCGCGGCCGGGTACCGCACGCTCGTCACGAGCCGGGGCCGCGTCCTGTTCGTCGACGACCTGGTCACCGACGAGGCCTCACGGTCGCAGGGGGTCGGCGCCCGGTTGATGGGCGAGCTGAAGACGCTGGGCCGGCGTGGCGGGTGCGTCCGGCTGGAGCTCGACTCCGGCGTCGCCAACCCCCACGCACACCGGTTCTACCTCCGCCACCGGCTGGACATCACGGCATTCCACTTCGCCGGGCCGGTGGAGCTCGAGAGCCGGGCTTGACCCGCGTCGGCACCGATACCCTTCAGGAGGAGAAAACGTGCGTGCGGCCTACGTCGAACGGCTCGGTGGCGTGGCGGAGATCCGCTTCGGCGAGCTGCCCGAGCCCGTGGCCGGCCCGGGTGATGTCGCGGTGGATGTCGTTGCGACGTCGGTGAACCCGGTCGACACCTTTATCCGTTCCGGGCTGTACGTGACGGAAGTCCCGCTGCCGCTGGTGCTCGGCCGGGACCTCGTCGGGCGCGTCGCGGCAGACGCCCGAGGGTTCCGGGCCGGTGAATGGGTGTGGTGCAACAGCCTCGGCCACGCGGGGCGCCAGGGCGCGGCCGCCGAACGCGCGGTGGTGCCCGACGGCCGGCTCTACCGCGTGCCCGAGGGCGCCGACCCGCTCGACGTCGTCGCGATGGCGCATCCGGCCGCCACCGCGTACCTGGCTCTGGTCACCTTCGGCCGCGTGCTGCCCGGCGAGACGGTGCTGGTCGCCGGGGGCGGCGGGAACCGTCGGCGGCGCGCTGATCGAACTGGCGGCCGCGGCGGGCGCCCGGGTCTTCGCGACGGCGTCGGCTGCCGACCTCGGCCGTTGCCGTGACTTGGGCGCCGCAGAGGTGTTCGACTACCGCGACGAGCGGCTGTCCGAGAGGCTCGCGTCCGCCGGGCCGGTCGACCTGTTCGTCGACACCTCCGGTCGCAACGACCTGGAGGCAGCGGTGCGCCTGCTGGCCCGGCGCGGCCGCATCGTGCTGCTCGCCGGCGCCCGCAGCCGCCCCGTGCTGCCGGCCGGCGAGCTGTACATGCACGATCGCTCGGTCCTCGGCTTCGCCATCTCGAACGCGACGACCGCCGACCTCGCCGACGCCGCCGCGGCCTTGACCCCCCGCTTCGCCGCAGGCGGCTTGCGTCCGCGGCGGGTGGAGCACCGCGCCCTCGCGGACGCCGCGGAAACGCACCGCCGCCTGGAACGCGGCGAGGTGCGCGGACGCGTGGTGCTGCTGACCCCGTAGGCAAGTGTCCACGGCGGACACAACGCGCGCTCCGGACGCCCGGCGGCTCCCGGATCACATTCGTGCAACACCGCGAATAGTGTGATTCCGGCGGGTTGGAGTATTTCATCCCCCGTTTGTTCCTCGCTCAGACTGGCCGGTTACGGACAGTGAAGATCAAATTCACGACGGTGAATGATCAAATCGCGGTCACCGCTTGAAAAACAAATCTCGAATCGCTGTAACGGCCCGGTCGGAAAGGCTGATCGACCGGGGTCAGTCCTGAGCTTGAACTCGACGCGACGAGCTCGGCACCGTGCGCGAACCACCTGGTGGATCAAGGAGAGTGCGCGCCGGATCGCTCGGCCGACCCGGTTGCCGTTGAAATTCTCCACTACCTCGGAAGAGGTTCTCGGGAGAACTCCGAACCAGGGGACGTAATGTGCCCGTAAGGACCGTTTTGGGGTCGACGGCACGCGGATGGGGATTACAGTGGGTGGCGAACGGACTCGAGACGATGCTGGTACGTCCGGCCGGTCGGGGACGTGGAGGTGGGAGAATACAGGTGGGAAGACCCAAGCCCGGGGCCTGGGGGAATCTGACGAATTCCTGACGGGGGACTGGGCAGAATCTCGACGGGGGAGTGGCAGGCACGCCATCACCCCCGACCGTACGGAGCGCGTCTACGCCGAGGTGCTCGCGGACGTGGCGAAGGTCGACGAGGTGTCGGCCGAGAGCCACTTCTTCGACGACCTGGGCGTGAACTCGCTCGTGATGGCGCATTTCTGCGCGCGGGTCCGCAAGCGGGCGGACGTGCCGTCGGCGTCGATGAAGGACGTCTACGCCAACCCGACCGCGCGGAGTCTCGCGACCGCGCTCACCGTCGACGAACCAGCCGAGGCGGAGCCGGCGGCCGAAGCGCAGGCCCGGGATCAGGGCGCACAAGAGAGCCTGGTGGAGGCTCCTGACCTCCCCCGCGCCGGCGCGGGGGCGTACGTCCTCTGCGGACTGCTCCAGTTCGTGACTTTCCTGGGTTATTCCTATCTCGCCGCACTCCTGGTGGTACGCGGTGCTTCGTGGGTCTACGCCCCGGCGAACCTGCTGGAGGTCTACGTGCGGCTCGTGCTGTTCGGCGGTGCGAGCCTGATCGGGCTGTGCCTGCTGCCGGTCGTGGCGAAGTGGGTGCTCATCGGCCGGTGGAAGCCGCAGCGGATTCGTGTGTGGTCGCTTGGCTACTTCCGGTTCTGGCTTGTGAAGACGCTGGTGCAGCGGAATCCGGTGGCGCTGCTGTTCCTGGGCTCGCCGCTGTACGTGCTGTATCTGAAGGCACTGGGCGCGAAGATCGGCCGGGGAGTCGCGATCTTCTCGCGCAACGTGCCCGTGTGCACCGACCTGCTCACCATCGGCGCGGGCTCGGTGATCCGGAAGGACTCGTTCTTCACCGGCTACCGGGCCGAAGCCGGCGTGCTCCAGACCGGTTCGGTGACGCTGGGCAAGGACGTGTTCGTGGGAGAGCTGTCGGTGATCGACATCGGCACGTCGATGGGCGACGGCTCCCAGCTGGGGCACGTGTCGTCGCTTCACCCCGGGCAGGCGGTGCCGGCCGGTGAGCGCTGGCACGGGTCGCCGGCGCTTCGCGCGGAGGCGGACTACCGCGGGGTCGGGCCCGCGCGGTGCGGCCGGGTGCGCCGGTTTTCCTACTCTGTCTCGCAGCTGCTGACCATGCTGCTCGTTTACCTCCCGTTGGCGGTCGGCGGTGTGGACCTGCTCATCGACAAGGTCCCGCGGCTCAGCACGGTGCTCGGGACCCCCGTGATCGCCTTCGGGAGCTGGGCGTTCTACGGCAAAGCAATCGTGGTCACGTTCGTGATCTTCTTCGGCGTCTCGCTGTTCGGGCTGCTCTTCGTCGCCGTCGTCCCCCGCGTGCTCAGCCTCGCGCTCAAACCGGACAAGGTCTACCGCCTCTACACCTTGCGCTACTCGATCCTGCGGGCGATCCGGCTGATCACCAACCTCAAGTTCTTCATGACCGTGTTCGGCGACAGCTCCGCGATCGTGCACTACCTGCGCTACCTCGGCTACCGGATGCCCGACGTCGAGCAGACCGGCTCGAACTTCGGCACGGCGATCAAGCACGAGACGCCGTACCAGAGCTCCGTCGGCAGCGGCACGATGGTGGCGGACGGGCTTTCGATCGTGAACGCCGCCTACTCGAGCACGTCCTTCAAGGTGTCCCGGGCGGCCATCGGCGCGCACAACTTCCTCGGCAACATGATCGTCTACCCCTCCCAGGGGCGGACGGGGGAGAACTGCCTGCTCGCGACCAAGGTCCTGGTGCCCGTCGACGGCCCCGTCCGCGAGAACATGGGGCTGCTGGGCTCGCCGAGCTTCGAGATCCCCCGCACGGTGGCCCGCGACCACCAGTTCGACCACCTGCGCACCGGCGACGAGTTCCGCCGCCGGCTGGCCGCGAAGAACCGGCACAACGCCGTCACTGCCGCGATGTTCCTGCTGGTGCGCTGGTTCTACTTCTTCGCGGTCATGCTGCTCGGCTGGGCCTCGGTGGAGCTCTACCCGCACTTCGGGGTCTCAGCGATGGCGCTGGCCTCAGTCGCCGCGCTGCTGTTCAGCTCCGTGTATTTCACGCTGGTGGAACGCGCGTCCATCGTGATCCACCCGCTGCGGCCGCTGTACTGCTCGATCTACGACCGCCGCTTCTGGCGCCACGAGCGGTTCTGGAAGGCGGCGGCGTCCACAGTGCACGTCCAGGCCCTCAACGGCACCCCGTTCAAGAACCTGGCCTGGCGGCTGCTCGGGGTCAAGGTCGGGAAGCGCGTGTTCGACGACGGCGCGGCGATGCCGGAGAAGACCCTCGTGACGTTCGGCGACGAGGTCACCCTCAACGTCGGCTCGCACGTGCAATGCCATTCCCAGGAGGACGGTGCCTTCAAGGCCGACCGCATCTTCGTCGGCGCGCGCAGCACCGTCGGGGTCGGCGCTTGGGTCCACTACGGAGCGACGATGGGCGAGGGTTCGGTGCTCGCGGCCGACTCCTTCCTGATGAAGGGCGAAGACGTACCGCCGCACACCCGGTGGGAGGGCAACCCGGCCCGGGAGATCCGGCCCGGTCGTGAAGCCGATAGTCGGGTCGCGGCCGGCCGGCACCGGCGACGGGAAGGGCACAACGGCAAGTCGTTCGAGCACTTCGCCGTCGCCGACGGAAAGCGGCGGCCCAGTCCGCGGCGCCGCGTCCCGGACGGACACAAAGAACACAACGGACACGCGATCATCGCCGACGGAACGTGGCGGCCGAGCCCGTGGCCACGGTGAGCGGAGGGGAACACATGGGAGAGCTACCGAGGGCGGACTTCCGGTTCTGGCGTGACGTGCTGGTGGCCGGAGGGGCCACGACCGTGCCGCGCTGGACCTCGGGTTCGGGGGCGGGAGTGGGGACGACGACCGTGCGGCTGCCCGCCCCGGTGGCGGCGGGAGTGCGCCGGCTGGCGCGGGAGCTGGGGATCCCGGGCAGCGCGGTGCTGCTCGCCGCGCACGCCAGGGTGCTCGCCGCGCTGACCGGTGAACGCGAAGTCGTGACCGGCTATGCGACGCCGGCCGGCGCGCCGGTGCCGTGCCGCCTGACAACGGAGCCGGACACGTGGCGGGAACTGGTGACCGAGACGTACCGGGCCGAGTCGCAATTGCTGGCGCACCGGCATTTCCCGGTTGACGAGCTGCGACGCGACCTCGGTGTGCCCGGCCCGGTCACGGAGACCGTGTTCGATCCCGCCGGCGACGGTGAGCTCACCGGGACGACGGTGCTGCGCGTCGGGTTCGCGAACCGTCGCCGGCGCCTCAACGTGCGCTACCGCGCCGACGTGCTCGACGCGGCCGCCGCGGCCCGGATCGCCGGCTACCACGTCGCCGCGCTCGCGCGGCTGGTCGCGGCCCCGGACACCGAACACGCGCCGCAGAGCCTGCTCGCACCCGACGAGCTGCGGTTCCAGCTCGACGGGCTCGCCGGCCCCCGGCGGCCTCTGCCCGACCTGCGCGTGCACGAGCTGTTCGAGCAACGGGTGCGGCGGCACCCGGACGCCCTCGCGGCCGTGCACGGTGAGCACGCGTGGACTTACCGCGAGCTCAACGAGCGGGCCAACCGGCTGGCGCGGGCGCTGCTCGCCCGCGGCCTGCGCCGGGAAAGCGTGGTGGCGGTGGTGACCGAGCGGAACCTCGGCTGGCTCACCGCCGTGCTGGCCGTGTTCAAGGCCGGTGGCGTGTACCTGCCGGTGGAACCGCACTTCCCGCCCGAGCGGATCGCGAAGACGCTGCGGCGGGCCGGCTGCGAACTGGTGCTGACCGAACGCGGCAGCAGCGAGACGCTCGACCACGCGCTGGCGTTGCTGCCCGGCGCGGTGCGGCTGCACATCGAGGCGGCCTGCGCGGAGCACCGGCCCTCGACCGACCTCGGGATCGACGTGACGCCGCGCCAGCTCGCCTACATTTACTTCACCTCCGGCTCCACCGGCGAGCCCAAGGGTGCGATGTGCGAGCACGCGGGGATGCTGAACCACCTGCACGCCAAGATCGACGACCTGGGGATCGCCGAGGGGCAGGTCGTGGCGCAGACCGCGCCCCAGTGCTTCGACATCTCGTTGTGGCAGCTGCTGGCGCCGTTGCTCGTCGGCGGGCGGACGCTGATCGTCGAGCAGGAGGTGATCCTCGACGCCGAGCGGTTCGTCGACCGGATCGCGCGGGACCGGGTCGCTGTGGCGCAGGTCGTGCCGTCCTACCTGGAAGCTGTGCTGTCCTTTGTGGAGAGTCATCCGCGCCCGCTGCCGGACCTGCGGTGCGTGTCGGTGACCGGCGAGGCGGTGAAGAAGGAGCTGGTGCAGCGCTGGTTCGCGGCGTACCCGGACGTCAAGCTGGTCAACGCCTACGGCCTCACCGAGACCTCCGACGACACCAACCACGAGGTCATGGACCGGCCGCCGGCCGCCGGGCGGGTCCCGCTCGGGCGGCCCGTGAACAATGTGCACGTCTACGTCGTCGACGAGCACCTGCAGCCGGTGCCGCTGGGCGCGCCCGGTGAGATCGTGTTCTCCGGCGTGTGCGTGGGGCGCGGGTACGTGAACGACCTCGCGCGGACCCTCGCGGCGTTCCTGCCCGATCCGCACCGGGCCGGCGAACGCCTGTACCGCAGCGGGGACCGGGGGCGCTGGCTGCCCGGGGGCCGGCTGGAATTCCTGGGCCGCCGCGACAGCCAGGTGAAGATCTCCGGCTTCCGGATCGAGATCGGCGAGGTCGAGAACACGCTGCTGCGCGTGCCCGGCGTCGGCGACGGCGCCGTGGTGGTCGCCGAGCGGGACGGCCGGGGCAAGCACCTGGTGGCGTTCTACTCCGCCGCCGAGGCGCTGCCCGGCGAGACGTTGCACGCCCGGTTGAGCGGCTCGCTGCCCGGTTACATGGTCCCGTCGGCGTTCCATTGGCGGGAGCAGCTTCCCTTGACCGCCAACGGCAAGATCGACAAGTTGGCGCTGACCGCGTTGGCGACGGAGCTCGAAGGCACCGAAGAACACCACGACACTCCGGCGACACCCGCCGAGCAGCGGCTGGCGGTTGCGTGGGCCGGCGTGCTCGGCCTCGCGCCGGAGAAGATCGGCCGGCACGACCACTTCTTCGACCGGGGCGGCACCTCGCTCTCGGCGGTGAAGCTGGCCGTCGCCCTGGACCGAGCGGTGTCGCTCGCCGAGATCACCCGGCACCCGGTACTCGCCGACCAGGCCGCACTGCTCGACGACCAGGCCCGCGCCGAGGCCGGCGAGCTGCTGCAGCCGCTCACCGAGCCGGCCGCGGAACCGGACGCCGTGCTCGTCTGTTTCCCGCACGCCGGGGGCAACTCGGTGAACTTCCGGCCGCTGGCGTCGGAGCTGCAGGGGAGCGGGCTCGCGGTGTACGCCGTGGAGCTGCCCGGGCACGACCTGGCCGCCGACCGCGAGGCGTTCGCGCCGATGGTGCGGGTGGTCGACCAGGTCGTCGCGGAAATCGATCACCTCGCGCCGAAGCGCGTGCTGTTGTGGGGCCATTCCTCCGGTGCCGCGTTCGCCTTCGAGACGGCCCGGCGGCTCGCCGGGCGCGGGGTGGACGTGCCTCGGCTGTTCCTGGGCGCGCAGCTGCTCGGCGACGCCGACGAACGGCGCGCCTCGATCAGCGAGCTGGGCCGGCTGAGCAATTCCGCGATCGCCGCGGAGCTGGCCGCGGACAGCGGCGACCCCGCGCTCGGTGCGCTCGACGCGCAGCGGGCCGAGCAGGTCGGCGCGGCGTTCCGGCACGACTGCGTGTCCGCGCACAGCTACCTCGCCTCCGCGCTGGCGAACCCGCCGGCGGAGAAGCTGACCACGCCCGTCACCGTCGTCGCCGCCGACGACGACCCGATCACCGTGGACTTCCGCGATCGCCACGGCGAATGGCGGCTGCTGGCCGAGCACGTCGAGGTGCGTGCGATCGCCGGCGGCGGCCACTACTTCCCGCGCACCAACCCGGCCGAGACCGCGCGGATCGTGCTGCGGGCCGCCGAACCGGTGCTCGTCACGTGAATTCGAGCCGAAAGGACAAGACATGTTTTCCTCAACGTCGGCATCGCTCGCCGAAGTGCGGGTGAGCCCGGGTGGCGTTCCGGTGCTGCCGGCCGAGCCGGGCACCGGTGCGCCGGGCTGGGCGAGCGAACACCGCGACTCGCTGCGTGCCGCCGTCGCCGAGCACGGGTCCTTGCTCGTCCGCGGCCTCGGGCTGAGCGGCGCCGCCGACGTCGCCGCCGTGTTCGAACGCCTGGCCACCGATCTGATGAACGATCGCGAGGCCTTCGCGTCGCGCGAGGTCTACTCGGCCGGGGTGTACTCGTCGTCGGCGTGGCCGCAGAACCAGCCGATGTGCATGCACCACGAGCTGAGCTACCGGCTCGAGGTTCCCGGTCTACTGCTGTTCGCCTGCCTCGGCGCGCCCACCGAAGGCGGCGCCACGGCCGTGTCGGACTCGCCGACCGTGCTCGACGCGCTGCCCGCGGACCTCGTCCGCCGGTTCGAGCAGGAGGGCTGGCTGCTCACCCGCAGCTACAACGACGAGATCGGCGCAACGGTCGCCGAGTCGTTCGGCACCGACGACCGGGCGGAGATCGAGAACTACTGCCGTGCCCACGCGATCGAGTTCGAGTGGCAGGCTGACGGCGGGTTGCGCACCCGGCAGCGGCGCAGCGCGGTGGTGCGCCACCCGGTCACCGGCCGGCGCTGCTGGTTCAACCAGATCGCGTTCCTCAACGAGTGGACCATGGATCCCGAGATCCGCGAGTACCTGGTCGACGTCTACGGGGCCGACGCGCTGCCGTTCAACACCCGCTTCGGGGGCGGCGACCCGATCGGCGAGGACGTGGTGGCGCTGCTCAACCGCGTCTACGAGGCCAACACCGCGCGCGAGCCGTGGCAGGCCGGGGACCTGATGCTGGTGGACAACATCCGGACCGCGCACAGCCGGGAGCCCTTCGAGGGGCCCCGCGAGGTGCTCGTCGGGCTGGCCGATCCGGTGCGGCGGGCCGACCTCGCGCCGAGTGCCGAAGCGGGTGCGAGATGACAGCGATCCGACCCACCCCGGCCCGCGCCGAAACCGGCGGGCCGAACGCGGTGCCCCCGTTCGCCGTGATCGGCGGTGGCCAGGTGCGGCGCACGCTCGCGGGGCGCGAGCGAGAGATCGTCGAACTGGTGGAGGCCACCTACCGGCTGCACAGCGCGGGCGACACGGTGAACCCGCCGTCGTACTTCCTGCGGTTCCCCGACCGCCCGGCGTCCCGGATCATCGCGCTGCCGGCCTCCATCGGCGGGCAGGTGCGAGTGGACGGGCTGAAGTGGATCTCGAGCTTCCCCGAGAACATCGCGTCCGGTATTCCTCGGGCGTCGGCGGTTCTGATCCTCAACGACCACGACACCGGATACCCGTTCGCGTGCCTGGAAAGCTCCATCATCAGCGCCACGCGGACCGCCGCTCTGGCCGCGTGCGCCGCGACGGCGCTCAGCCAGGGCCGGGCGCGGCCGACGCGGGTCGGGTTCGTCGGGACGGGGCTCATCGCCCGCTACGTCCACACCTTCCTGGCCGGTACCGGCTGGGAGTTCGACGAAATCGGCGTGCACGACCTGTCGGCAGAGAGCGGCGCGGGGTTCCGCGGGTACCTCGAGCGATCGGGGACCGGCGGGCGGATCACGGTCCACGAGTCGGCGGAGTCGCTGATCTCCTCGAGTGACCTGATCGTGTTCGCCACCGTCGCGGGCCGGCCGCACGTGTCCGAACGGTCGTGGTTCGACCACAATCCGGTGGTGCTGCACGTTTCCCTGCGTGATCTCGCGCCGGAGCTCCTGCTGAGCACGGCCAACTTCGTCGACGACGTCGAGCACTGCCTTAAGGCTGGTACGTCGCCGCACCTGGCCGAGCAGCTCACGGGCGGGCGCGAGTTCCTCGACGGGACGCTCGACGACGTCCTGGCCGGACGGGTCTCCGTGCCGGCCGACCGGCCGGTGGTGTTCTCGCCGTTCGGGCTCGGGGTCCTCGACCTCGCGGTGGGCAAGTACGTCTACGACGAGGTGTCCCGGGCCGGCGAGCTGACCGTCATCCCGGACTTCTTCCACGAACTGCGCCGCTACGGCTGACGACAAACCCAGGGAGGGGGTCATCGTGACCGTGATATCCGATCCCACGGACTTCAACGAGGAAGAGCTGTACGTCGATCTCGAGTCGATCTTCGGGCATTCACTCTTCCTCAAGTGCGAGGGGTTCAACTTCGCCGGGTCGATCAAGCTCAAGGCCGCGACCGAGATGGTGGAGGCCGCCGAGTGGCAGGGACTGCTGACGCGGGACTCGATCCTGGTCGAGTCGTCGTCGGGCAATCTCGGCGTGGCGCTCAGCATGGTCGCCGCCAGCAAGGGCTACCGGTTCCTCTGCGTCACCGACTCGCGCTGCAACCTGGCCAGCCGGCGTCTGATGGAGGCGCTGGGCAGCCGCGTGCACATCATCGCGGAGCCCGCCGCCGACGGAGGTTTCCTGGGTGCGCGGCTCGATCTGGTGCGTGAGCTGTGCGCCTCCGACGAGCGTTACGTCTGGCTCAACCAGTACGCCAACCCGGACAACTGGAAGGCGCACTACCGGACCACCGCGCCGGAGATCGCCCGCCAGTTCCCGAAACTCGACGTGCTGTTCGTCGGCGCGGGCACCACGGGCACGCTCATGGGCTGCGCCCGCTTCTTCCGGGAATGGCCCCGACCGGTCCACATCGTCGCGGTGGACAGCGCCGGCTCGGTGACCTTCGGCGGCGCGCCGGGCCGCCGGATGATCCCCGGCCTCGGCACGAGTGTCCGGCCGGCGCTGCTCGACGAGTCCTATGTGGACGAGGTGATCGCCGTCGAGGAGGCCGAAACCATCCGCAGCTGCCACCGGCTGGCCCGCAGCGGGTTCCTCTTCGGTGGCTCCACCGGCACCGTCGTCAGCGGCGCCATGCGCTGGCTCCCCGAGCACGAGGGGCAAGGCCTCACCGCCGTCGCCATCGCGCCGGACCTCGGCGAGCGCTACCTCGACACGATCTACCAGACGAACTGGCTCCAGGACCTCTACGGCGACGACGTGCTCGCCGGCGACGAGATGATCGCGGGCTTCCGGCGGGACTGATCGTCGGTGGAGTCCGGCTTCCGGCGCCGGGGTGTGCGACAGTGACCGCATGCCCATCAGCGGAGCCCACGTGATCGTCTCCAGCCGCGACGCCGAAGCGGACCGCGCCTTCTTCCGCGACGTCCTCGCCTTCCCTCACGTCGACGCCGGCGGCGGCTGGCTGATCTTCAAACTCCCGCCGGCCGAACTCGCCGTCCACCCCGGCGACGGCCCGCCGTCCCACGAGCTGTACCTCATGTGCGACGACCTGGACGCGACGCTGGCCGATCTGGCGGCCGCCGGCGTCACTTGCGCGCCGGTCGAAGAAGAGCGGTGGGGGCGGTTGAGCGGCTTCCGGCTCCCCGGCGGCAGCCAGGTGGGGATCTACGAACCCCACCATCCGCGGGCCACCGATCTCTGAGCTCGACAGCGCGCGAGCTTCTCGAGGTCATGGGCGAGGATCACCGTTTCCCGCGTGGTCCGGTAGCCGAGCGCCACGTTCACGTCGACCATGTACGGGGAATCCCGCTGTACCACCGTGACCACCCGGTGGTCGATCCCGCGTCGGCGACGGTCGGCCTCGGACTCGCGTACGCAGTCGGCGGTCCATCTCGGAAACCGATTCGCCGAGCGGCCGAACGGGCTGTCCGCGATCGCGCGCCGCGCCTCGGCGTAGGAGGCCACCAGCTCCTCCGGCGCGCTGCCCTGCCAGGCGTGCAAGCGACATCCGGCTGCCGGCGAGACTTCCCACGCGCATCGATCGGCGCCGACGAGCGACAGCGTCTGGAACACCGTCTCGTCGACCACCTCGAAGCCGAGCGCCGTGCCGAAGGCGACGCCGGCGCCGCCATTGGTGACGTTCCAGCACTCCAGGACCGTGCGCCCGCGCAGTTCCGGCGTGATCGCGCTGAGGACGGCGGTGCCGATGCGGCCGCGACGGGCCTCGGGGTGGACGGTCAGCGCCAGGAGGCCGAGATGGCTGTTTTCGGCGTCCGGAAAAGTACAGGGCGGCGAGCCCGACGAGGCGCCCGTCCCGGCGTGCCACCCAGCGCAGGACGCGGCCCAGGTTCGGCTGAGGGTTCCCGAGCCGGCCGATGGCCGCCTCGAATTTCACCGGCGGTGCGCCCGGCTTGTCCAGCCGATCGGCGGCCGAGACCACCTCGTGGATGCCCTCGAGGACCGAGCGGCCGGCCGACGCCGGATCGAGCGGTTCGAGCTCCACGTGCGAGCCCCTCGTCAGTAGCTCGGCGGAGTCACGCTCACCGTGAACCGCGCACTCGTCCGCCCGTCGTTGCGGAAGCGGTGCGGGATGTTCGAGTCGAAGTGGCAGCTGTCGCCCGTCTTCAGTACGTGCACCTGGTCGCCGACCTCGACCGTGAGGCGGCCGGTGAGCACCACGACGCACTCTTCGGACGGGTGGGAGCGCAGCGTGTCCGCAGACACCGATCCCGGCTCCAGCTGTCCTTCGAGCACCTCGAGCTTCGCGCCGCCGGGGGAGACGCGGGTGTAGGTGATCGCGTGGTGCGGCAACGAGATGCGGTACCGGTTCTCGCGCCGGATGACGGCGACGGTGTCGTGCTCGCCGTCCTGGAAGAGGCTGAACAGTGGCACCTCGAGGACCTCGGCGATCCGCCGCATCGTCTCCAGGCTCGGGTCGGTGACGCCGCGTTCGACCTGGCCGATCAGCCCGGTGGACACCGAGGCCCGGTCCGCCAGCTCGCGGACGGTCAAGCCCCGTAGGGTGCGGAACTCACGGATCCGAGTCATGGTCATCCGGCCATTATCGTCTGCCGGCCAGTCGAGCCGCGGTGTGTCCGGTCCCGGGCGCGCACGCCCGGGACCGGAAGGTGTCCGGAGCGTTCATCAGTGCAGCGCGGCCTCACCGACGGGCTCCCGGTCCTCGGCAGGAGCGCTGTCCCCGGTCCCTGCGTCGATCGCCGCCGCGGCCGGGGCTCGCGTCACCAGGCTCACCAGCACCGTGACGACGAGGTTGACCACCAGGGCGGGCAGGCCGATGACGGTGCCCGGCCGCACTGTGTGCGCGAAGAGCGCACCCAGCTGCGGCACGCCGACGATCAGCCCGCCGCACACCGCCCCGGCCGCCAGTCCGACCGCTGTGACCCGCCGCCACAGCATGGACAGGAACAGCGCGGGCGCCAGCTGCCGACGGCGCTGTACACGTTGGTCATGATGCTGAGCAGCTTCGAGCTGCTCTGCGCCACGAGCAGCACCACGATCGCGGTGAACACCACCACGCCGGCCCGGGAGATCGTGAGCGAGCCGGCCAGCTTCTTCGACATGCCGCCCACCACGTTGCGGGTGAACAGGCTGCTGGCGGTGAGCACGAGCACCGCGGTCGGCACGAGGGCGACGAGGATGCCCGCGCCGCCGAGCAGCCCGATCACCCAGCTCGGGAACTTGTCGTGGACGAAGATCAGCAGCGACGCGTTGGCCTGCTTGTCGGGCAGGTTCGGCAGGGCCGGCACCGCGGCCAGCGCGATCAGCACGATCAGCACGTAGAACAGGGCTGGTCCCGTTGCTCGAGACGGCGGCCGGGATTGTCGGCGCGGGAGCGGTTTGCGACGTGCCCGGTGTGGTCCGGGCCGCCTTCGGCAGCGTCGACCTCGCCGCGCAGCCGGGCGTCGACCACACCTCGCACACGGCCCTGCGGTACGCCCGCTCCGCCGTGGTCCTCGCCGCTGCGGTCACCCTCGTCAGATTGCCGCGGTGAACCGGGGTTTCTCTTCGTCCGGAGAGGACCTTCGCTGGGCCCGCGCGATCCTCGCCGCCGCGGGCGACGGCTCCGTGTCCGTCCACGAGGGACAGATGATCGACCGGCCGGTCGTCCTTCGTGCCCAGCGCCTCCTCGCGCGGGCGGGGAGCACCAGCAGATCAGCGGCGGAGACTGAGAGGCGGCACCGTGGATCCGCGCAGGGTCAGCTCGTCGATCGTCTCCGGGCGGTACGGCAGGGTGGCCCAACGCCGCACCATGGTGTCCACCGGCGCGTCGAGCTCGGTGCCGAAGAAGAACGCCCACTCGTGTTCGTCCGAGCCGAAGTACACCGGCGAGGGGAACGTCTCCGTGAACCGCTGCCAGCACTTCACGAGCGTCGAGTTGCGCCAGAGCGTCGGGCAGCCACCCTGGTACGCCACCACCCCGCCGGGGGCGAGCAGGTTCCGGCACAGCCGCAGGAAATCCGTGCCGTACAAGCGGTTGTGCTGCGCGTCGGTGCCGTCCTGCTCGTCGGGCAGGTCGACCACCACGATGTCGTACTTCTCGGTGGAGGAGCGGATGAACTCCCAGCCGTCCGCGTAGCGCACGCGGATCGCGCCGTCGCCCCGCTCGGCCGCGGCCAGCTCAGCGGCCGAGTAGCCGTAGGGCAGGTGTTGCGCGCACAGCCGCACCGCCTGGGCGTCGATGTCCACGTGGTCGACGACCGACGCGCCCGCCTGCACCGCCAGCCGGCACGCCACACCTTCGCTCGACCCGACGACCAGCACGCGGTTCACCTCGGCGGCCAGCAGCAGCGCGGGCACGAGCAGGGCCTCGTGGTAGACGAGCTGGCTCAGCTCGGTGCTCTGCCGCTCGTCGTCGCAGAACAACGAGATGCCCTGGGCGGTCTTGGCGATCACCAGGTGCTGGTAGTCGGTGCGGGTGTCGACGAGCACGTCCGAGACCTGCCAGACCCGCGTCAGGCCCGCGCCGACCGATTCCGTGATGTTCACCGTGCGTCCTGTCCTCTGTGGATGGTGCTGGTCCGGGCCACCGTCGCGCCGAGCATGTCCTGCAACAGCTGCACGGCCAGTTCGGGGTCCGCGCGGCGCCCGCACGTGAACACGTCGACGAACACCGACCCGCGCTCGGGGTAGGAATGGATCGACGCGTGCGATTCCGACAGCAACGCGACCACGGTCACCCCCTGCGGGTCGAACCGTGTGGACGTCACCTCACGTACGGTCGCGCCGGCCTTGCGCAACGCGCGTTCCAAGCTGTCGCACAGGAATTCGACGTCGTCGAGCAGCTCGGCCGCCACACCCGAGAACTCGGCGAGCACGTGCCGGCCGGCGAACTCGCCGATCTCCTCGGGCTCTCCGCCGACGAAGTACGTTTTCAACGGCGGGAATCCGTTGAACGACACCGACGAGTAGCTCTGCGTGTAGGCGCCCGCGCTCAGGATGTCGACGTGGTCACCGGCCGCCAACCCGAGCGGCAGGCGATACGGAGTGCGAAGGTAGAGCACGTCGTCACCGTCGCACGTGGGGCCGGCGACCACGACCGGGCCGTCGGGAGTTCCGTCGCGCGCGGTCTCCAGGCGGTAGGCGATGGCCTCGTTCTCGGTCTCGGCCAGCCCGCCGTACCGGCCGATGTCCAGGTACACCCAGCGCTTTTCGTCCGTCACGGACTTGCGCGACACCAGCACTACCTCGCTGCGGATCACCCCGGCGTCAGCCACCACCGCCCGGCCGGGCTCGAACGCGAGGTCCGGCGCGACGGGGAAGTGCCGCGCGATCGAAGCCTGGATGGCGGCCGCGTACTCGGCGAGCGGCGGGGGCGTGGTCGTGTACCGGCCCGGCAGCCCGCCGCCGATGTTCAAGCCGCGCAACGCCACACCGCGCTCCGCCACCTCGCGCGTCACCCTCGCTGCGGTGGCGACCCCGGCCTCCCACGCCCGCGGGTCGAGGTGCTGCGAGCCGACGTGGAACGCGACGCCTTCCGGGTCCAGCCCCAGGGCGGCGGCCCGCGTGAGGAGGTCCACCGCCATCTCCGGGGCGCAGCCGAACTTCTGGCCGAACGGGGTCTGCGAGCCGGAGCTGTCCACGAGCACGCGGCACGACACCGTCGACCCGGGCGCGTGCTCGGCGAGGTTGGCGAGGTCCTCGGCGCTGTCGAACGTGAACCGCCGAACCCCGGCCCGGAACGCGAACGCGATGTCCCGGGCCTTCTTCACGGTGTTGCCGTACGAGATCAGCTCGGGACGCGCGCCCTGGGCGAGGCAGAGCTCGATCTCCTCACGGCCGGCGACGTCGAAGCCCGCGCCGGCCCGGACGAGCAACCGCACGATCTCCGGCGCCGGGTTCGCCTTCACCGCGTAGTACATCCGCGCGTCGGGCAGCGCCTCGCGAAGCCGGCCATGGCTTTCCCGCACCGCGTCGAGATCGATCACGAGGCAGGGCGTCGGGGGTCTCCGGTCGTCCAGGAACGCCCGAGCTCGTTCCGGCGCCGGCGGTCGGACGTCGATCACAGGCGCCGAGTATAGGGGTGTTTCCGCTGGTGTCGGGGCAGATTCGGCACGCCTCACACGCGCTCGGCCGGGGGATCGGGCTCGGTGGTCAGCACAGGGTCGGCGAATCCCGCGGCCAGGGCTTTCAGGGCGGCCTCCAGGTACACCGTGAGGTCGGCGTCGGCGCGCGCGGACCAGCGCTCGTAGGCGGCTCGGCAGGTGGCGAGAACCGAGCGGCCGACGGTGAGCGGGTAGAGGGAGTCCGTGGGCTGGCCGGTGCGCCGGGCGACGAAATCGGCGACGGCGCGTTCCCAGGCGTCGTAGTGGATGGTGGCGCTGGCGGCGAGGTCGGGGACGGTGCTGATCAGGCTCATCCGCTTGCGCAGCTCCGGCACGTCCTCGGCGCTGTAGTGATTGGCCTCGAGCACGGCGCGGAGCACGGCTTCCATGACGGTCAGGTCTTCGGGCACCGCGGCGAGCAGCGACCGGATCGTGGCCACCTCGTGGTCGAACTCGTTCCACAGCACGTCGGCTTTGGTGTCGTAGTAGCGGAAGAACGTGCGCTTGGTGACCCCGGCCGCGGACGCGATCTCCTCGACCGTGGTCTCGTGGAAACCCTGCTCGGTGAACAGCTTGAGGGCGATGACCTCGAGCTCGCGGGCGCTCGTGCCCGGCGGCCGGCCGCGGCGGGAGGCGCGAGGGGCGGGGGCGTCAGTGCTCATCGGGTGACCGTTCGTCGGGAGTCTTGTCTTTCGTCACGCGGTGACGTTACTCTCCCTGATATTCGTCGCGAGGTGACGAAAATCGAAGGAGGTCCTGATGGACGACACCACCGCCGAGGTCGAGGCCACGAATGTGGCCGAAGACCTGCTGGTCGAAGAGGTCTCGATCGACGGAATGTGCGGTGTCTACTGACCCCGCGCCGTTCGAGCTGGACGGCGCCTGGGAGCTCGATGCCCAGGTGTCCGTCCGGCCCGAGCGGTTCGGCGCGCTGCTGTACCACTTCGGCACGCGCCGCTTGTCCTTCCTGAAGAACCCGACGCTGCTGGCCGTGGTGCGAGCCCTGCCGGAGCAGGCGACCGCCCGCGCGGCCTGCGCGGAAGCCGGCGTGGCCCCGGCCGAGCTGCCGCGCTACCGCGGCGCGCTGGCCACGCTGGCCGCGTCGCGGATGATCCGCCGGAGGAGTGTGTGATGTCGCTGGTCGAGGAGTTCCAGTACGGGCTCGACGCGCCGATCTGCCTGACGTGGGAGCTGACCTACGCGTGCAACCTCTCGTGCGTGCATTGCCTGTCCTCGTCCGGGCGGCGGGACCCGCGCGAGCTGAGCACGGCCGAGTGCAAGGCGCTGATCGACGAGTTCGAGCGGATGCAGGTCTTCTACGTCAACATCGGCGGCGGTGAGCCGACGGTGCGGCCCGATTTCTGGGAGCTGGTCGACTACGCGACCGAGCACCACGTGGGCGTGAAGTTCTCGACCAACGGCATCAAGATCACCGATGAGGTGGCGCGCAAGCTCGCCGCGAGCGACTACGTCGACGTGCAGATCTCCCTCGACGGCGCCACCGAGGAAGTGAACGACGCCGTGCGCGGTCCGGGCTCCTACCGCACTGCGGTGCGGGCCATGGAACGCTTGCGGGACGCGGGTTTCGCGGACTTCAAGGTGTCCGTGGTGGTCACCCGGCAGAACGCCGGGCAGCTGGATGCGTTCAAGGCCATCGCCGACCGCTACGGTGCCCAGCTGCGCTTGACCCGGCTGCGTCCTTCGGGGCGTGGCGCGGACGTCTGGGACGAGCTGCACCCGACGGCCGCCCAGCAGCGTGAGCTCTACGACTGGCTTGTCGCGAACGGCGACAACGTGCTCACCGGCGACTCGTTCTTCCACCTCGCCGGTTACGGTGACGGCGGCCTGCCGGGGCTGAACCTGTGCGGCGCCGGGCGTGTGGTGTGCCTGATCGACCCGGTCGGTGACGTCTACGCCTGCCCGTTCGCCATCCACGACACGTTCCTCGCCGGCAACATCCGCTCCGACGGCGGGTTCGCGCCCGTGTGGCGGGATTCGGAGCTGTTCACCGAGCTGCGCAGTCCGCAGACCGGGGGCGCGTGCACGTCGTGCTCCGCCTACGACTCCTGCCGCGGCGGCTGCATGGCGGCGAAGTTCTTCACCGGCCTGCCGCTCGACGGCCCCGACCCGGAATGCGTGCGGGGACAAGGAGAACTGGCGCTGGCCGGGGTCGCGCCGGGCAGCGCGCCGAAGCCGTCGCTGGACCACTCGCACCGCGGCGCTCCCTCTCGGCGCCGCACCGGCCCGGTGCCCGTCACCATCGGCCTGCGGCGCCCGCCTGAGCGCGCCTGCGACGAGAGCCCGCTGGCCGGGTTCGGGCACTGAGATGCACTTGTCCGACTTGCCGTTCCCGGAGGTCGCGCGCCGCGCCGCGGCGGGCGCTGTCCTTGCGGTACCGATCGGCGCGACCGAGCAGCACGGTCCCCACCTGCCGTTGTCCACGGACACGGACATCGCCCTCGCGCTGTGCGACGCGCTCGCGGTGGCGCGGCCCGAGGTCGTGATCGCGCCCGCGGTCGCGTACGGCTCCAGCGGCGAACACGCCGGTTTCGCCGGCACGCTGTCCATCGGGCAGGCCGCGACCGAGTTGCTCCTGGTCGAACTGGGCCGGTCGGCCACGGAGACGTTCGGCCGGGTACTGCTCGTGTCCGCGCACGGCGGCAACGCCGAACCGGTCGCCCGGGCCGTCGCCACGCTCAGGTCGGAATCCCGCGACGTCTCCGTCTTCCAGCCCCGCTGGAGCGGCGAGCCCCACGCCGGTGCTCCGGAGACCGCTCTGCAGCTCGCCTTGCGGCCGGCCGCGGTGCGCATGGACCGGGCCGTCGCGGGAGACCGGCGTCCGCTGAGTGAAGTGCTGCCGCTGCTGCGATCCGGGGGCGTGCGGGCCGTCACGGACACCGGCGTCCTCGGCGACCCGACCCGAGCCACGGCGGCCGAAGGTCACGCGCTGCTGGATACGTTGACCGCTCAGCTCCTCGCGCACGTCGAGGCCTGGCTTCCGGTGGTGGCCTCGTGAGCGCCCGCGTCGCCCTCGTCACCGGCGCCGCGCGCGGCATCGGCGCGGCGACCACCCGGCGGCTGGCTTCGGACGGCTGGGCCGTTCTGGCCGTCGACCTCGCCGCCGACGATCCGGCTTTGCCCTACGGGATGGGCACCCTCGGCGAACTGTCCACTGTGGCCGAACACCCGAACGTCGTCGCGCGCGTCTTGGACGTCCGGGACCGGGCCGCGCTCGCCACCGCCGTCGCCGAAGCCGAAGAACGCTGGGGCGGCCTCGACGCGGCCATCGCGGCGGCGGGGGTGATCGCCGGTGGCGTTCCGCTGTGGGAAGTTCCTGAGGAGCAGGAAGACGCCGTGCTCGACATCGACCTCCGGGGCGTCGTGAACCTCGCGCGCGCCGCGATCCCGGCGATGCTGCGCCGCCCGGCGCCGCGCTCCGGCCGGTTCCTGGCCGTGGCCTCCGCCGCGGCGACGCGGGGGCTGCCCATGCTCGCGGCGTACTGCGCCGCCAAGGCCGGTGTCGCCGGGCTCGTCCACGCGCTCGGCGTGGAACTGGGCGACACCGGGGTGACCGCCAACGCCGTCAGCCCGGGCTCCACCGATACCCCGATCCTGGCCGAAAGCGCCCGGCTCTACGACCTGCCCGCGGCCGCCGCGTTCGCCACTCAGCAGCCGATGGACCGGCTGCTGGACCCGGACGAGGTCGCCGCCGTGCTGGCGTTCCTCGCCGGTCCGGGCAGCAGTGGGATGACGGGCTCGGTCGTGCCCGTGGACGGAGGTTTGGCGCTGTGACTGAGCCTTTGCCGCGCGGCTTCGGCGTTGTCTTCGGCCGGTGCGTGAAGCAGCTTGCCGATTCGCCATGGTTCGGTGACTCGCCGGCTGTAACCGGAGGGCAGCCGCTGTGACTGAGCCTTTGCCGCACCGCTTCCGTGTCGTTCTCGATCCCGGCACCGGGCAGCTCACCGACGCGCTGTGGTTCGGCGGCTCCGCGGCCGGATGGAGGGCGGGCGCTGTGACTGAGCCTGTGCCGCGCGGCTTCCGCGTTGTCTTCGGTCGGGGCGTGAAGCAGCTTGTCGACTCGCCGTGGTTCGGCGGCTCGCCGGTTGTGGTTGGAGGGCTGGCGCTGTGATGGAGTCTTCGCCGCGCGGTTTTCGTGTCGTTCTCGATCTCGGCACCAGGTGGCTCACCGACGCCTTGTGGTTCGGTGGCTCCCAGGCCGGGGGAGGGCTGGCCCTGTGACTGAGCCTCTACCGCACGGCTTCCGTGTCGTTCTCGATCCCGGCACCAAGCAGCTCACCGACGCCCTGTGGTTCGGTGGCTCCCCGGCCCGTGTGCTGCGCCTGACCGCCGCCGGGAAGAAAGCGTGGCGCGCGCTCGAAAACGGCCCGGTCGACTCACCGGCGACCGGTGCACTGGCGCGCCGGTTCACCGACGCCGGGCTCGCCCACCCCGTGCCGCCGCCCCTGAGCGAGCCGCCGGACCTCACGATCGTCGTCCCGGTGCACGAGCGCGCGGACGAGCTCGCTCGGTGCCTGGCCGGGCTCGACGGAGCGCACCCCGTCCTGGTCGTCGACGACGCCTCCACCGACCCGGGCGCGATCGCCGCCGTGGCGGCCGCGCACGGGGCGAAGCTGGTGCGCCGCGACGCCAACGGCGGTCCCGCCGCCGCGCGCAACACGGCGCTCGGCCACGTCACCACCGAGCTCGTCGCCTTTCTCGACAGCGACTGCGCCCCCCGTCCCGAATGGACAGACCGGCTCGCGGTCCACTTCACCGACCCGCTGCTCGCCGCGGTGGCGCCGCGGATCCGCCCGCTCGCGCCCGGCACCACGGCGGGCCGCTACACCCGCGCCGCCGGCAGTCTCGACCTCGGCGACCAGCAGGCGCGCGTCGCGCCGGGAACCCGGGTGTCCTACGTCCCGACCGCCGCACTCGTGGCCCGCCGCTCGGCTCTGGAGGCGGTGGCCCAGTGCGGAGCGGTGTTCGACCCCGCGATGCGGGTCGGTGAGGATGTCGACCTGGTCTGGCGCCTGCATGCCGCCGGCCGGCGTGTGCGCTACGACCCGTCCGTCCTCGTCGATCACGAAGAACCCACCACCTGGCGCGGACTGCTTTCCCGCCGCTTCCGCTACGGCACCTCCGCCGCACCGCTGACCCGACGGCACCCCGACGCGATGGCACCGCTCGTCCTGCACCCCTGGCCCACACTGACGGTCGCCGGCCTCCTCACCGGGAAGCCACTCGTCGCCGCCGCCGGATTCGCCGGGGCGGTGCTGAGCATGCGCAAAACCCTTCAGCAGGGCGACATTCCCACCGACGGCGTCACCCGCGCCATGGCCACCGCCGTCCACCAGACCTGGCTCGGCGCCGGCCGCTACACCACGCAGTACGCCGCGCCGGCACTGGCCGCCGTGCTGCTCGCCGGCGGTCGTCACCGCCTCGCCGCCGCGTCCCTGCTCCTCGGCCCGCCCCTCGCGGGCTGGCTCACCCGCCGCCCCGACCTCGACCCGGTGCGCTACAGCGCCGCCGCGGTCGCCGACGACCTCGCCTACGGCGCCGGCGTCTGGGCCGGCTGCCTCACCCACCGCACCGCCGCGCCCCTGCGTCCCCGCGTCGCGTGGCGTCCTCTCCGCATCGACCGCAAGGAAAACCGATGAGCAGCACCTGGTTCGAATCCGTCGCCGAAGCCCAGCGCAGGGCCAAAAAGCGCCTGCCCGGCTCCGTCTACTCGGCACTCCTCGCCGGGTCCGAAAAAGGCCTCACCCTTCAGGACAACCTGGGCGCGTTCGACGAACTGCGCTTCGCCCCGCGCACCGCCGGGCACTCCGCGCAACGCGAACTCGCCACGACCGTGCTCGGCCGCGACGTCGCCCTGCCCGTGCTGATCTCGCCCACCGGCGTGCAGGCGGTCCACCCCGACGGCGAGGTCGCGGTCGCCCGCGCCGCCGCCGCGCGCGGCACGTCGATGGGCCTGTCGTCGTTCGGCAGCAAGCCGATCGAGGAGGTCGTCGCCGCCAACCCGAACACCTACTTCCAGGTCTACTGGACGGGCACCCGTGACGACATCCTCCAACGGCTCGACCGCGCCCGCGCGGCCGGAGCCGTGGGCATCATTCTCACCCTCGACTGGTCGTTCTCGCACAGCCGCGACTGGGGCAGCCCGCACATCCCCGACAAGCTCACCCCGCGCGAACTGCTCCGGTTCGCGCCGGAAAGCCTGCGGCACCCGCGCTGGCTCTACAGTTACGCCCGCACCCGCCGGCTGCCCGACCTGTCCGTGCCCAACATGACCCCGCCCGGCGGCGCCGCGCCCACCTTCTTCGGCGCCTACGGCCAGTGGATGCAGACCACCCCACCCACGTGGGACGACGTGCGCTGGCTGCGCGAGCAGTGGGACGGGCCGTTCCTGCTCAAGGGCGTCATCCGCGTCGACGAGGCCCGCCGCGCCGTCGACGCCGGCGTCAGCGCGATCTCTGTGTCCAACCACGGCGGCAACAACCTCGACGGCACCCCCGCCACCGTCCGCGCCCTGCCCGCGATCGCCGACGCCGTCGGCTCGCAGGTGGAAATCCTGCTCGACGGCGGCATCCGCCGCGGCAGCGATGTCGTCAAGGCTCTCGCCCTCGGCGCCCGCGCCGTGCTCATCGGCCGCGCCTACCTCTGGGGCCTCGCCGCGAACGGCCAGGCCGGCGTCGAGAACGTGCTCGACGTCCTGCGCAACGGCATCGACTCCACTCTGCTCGCCCTCGGCCACCACTCGGTCCACGACCTCAGCCGCGAGGACGTCGTGGTGCCGGACGGATTCGTCCACGCGCTGGGTTGCGATGTCCGCGCCACCGCTCGCTGACCGCGCGCCGGGGATCCGGCTGGGAAGGCACGAGTTCACGGGCGAGGAGTTCCTCACCATGGCGATCGTCAACCGCACCCCGGACTCCTTCTACGACAAGGGAGCCACCTGGGAAGAGCAGGCCGCCTACGACCGCGTGCGCCAGGTCGTGGCCGAGGGCGCCGAGATCGTCGACATCGGCGGGGTGAAGGCCGCGCCCGGCGAAGAGGTCACCGTCGCCGAGGAGATCCGCCGGATCGTCGACTTCGTCGGAAACGTGCGCGCCGAGCACCCCGACGTCGTCATCAGCGTGGACACCTGGCGCGCGGAGGTCGCACGCGAAGCCTGCGCCGCCGGGGCGGACCTGATCAACGACGCCTGGGGCGGCTACGACCCGGACCTGGCCGCCGTGGCCGCACAGGCCGGCGTCGGCCTGGTCTGCACCCACACCGGGGGCGCCCGCCCCCGGACCCGCCCGCACCGCGTCGACTACCCCGATGTGATGGCCGACGTCATCGAGCACACGACGGCGCTGGCCGACCGCGCGGAAAACTCGGCGTCGACCCGGCGGGGATCCTCCTCGACCCCGCGCACGACTTCGGCAAGAACACCTGGCACTCCCTCGAGATCACCCGGCGCCTCGGCGAGCTGGCCGCGGTGGGTCGGCCGGTGCTGGTGTCGCTGTCCAACAAGGACTTCGTCGGCGAAACCCTCGACTTGCCGGTGGGGGAGCGCCTCACCGGAACCCTCGCCGTCACCGCCGTGTGCGCCTGGCTCGGCGCGCGCGTCTTCCGCGTCCACGAGGTCCCGGAAACCCGCGCGGTCCTCGACATGGTCGCCACGATCATGGGCCTGCGGGCCCCGAGCCGCACCGTGCGGGGGTTGGCGTGATGGACACGCTGTTGGGCGTGGTCGCGGCGATCTTCAATCTGCGGGCCCCGAGCCGCACCGTCCGGGGGTTGGCGTGATGGACACCTTCCTCGGTGCCGTCCTCTGCCCCCACCCGCCGTTGCTCCTGCGCGAGCTCTCCGGCCGGCAGGACCCGATCCCCGACCTGCGCGCCGCTTGCCACCAGGCCCTGAGCGTCCTCCTGTCGTGGCGCCCTGACCACATCCACGTCGTCGGCCGCGGCGACCCGGCCGAGGAGGATCCGCCCTGGAGCCTCCGCATCGCCGGCCGCCTCCTGGCCGAAGCCGGCCTGCCCGGCGACTTCGACTGGCACCCCGTCCCCGGCACCGCGACCGCCGCCGACTGCGACCGCCTCGCCGCCGACCTCGCCGATCCCCAGGGGCGCACCGCGCTGCTCGTCCTGGCCGACGGCAGCGCCAGCCGTACCCTCAAAGCCCCCGGCC
Source organism: Amycolatopsis sp. NPDC051372 (assembly GCF_040682095.1). Lineage (NCBI taxonomy): Bacteria > Bacillati > Actinomycetota > Actinomycetes > Pseudonocardiales > Pseudonocardiaceae > Amycolatopsis > Amycolatopsis sp. NPDC051372. Next base: position 242,577 of record NZ_JBFBAF010000009.1, on the reverse strand, counting down.
ACCTCGACGAGCGCGCCGTCCCCTTCGACACCGCGATCACGGACGCGTTGCAGACGAACGACCCCACCGCCCTGACCCACCTCGACCCCACCCTGGCCGACGCCCTGCGCTCCCAGGGCCGCCCAGCCCTCCACACCCTGGGCGCGGTCATGCGGCGCTTCCCCAGCCGCGCCATCCCACACCTCCACTACCTCGACGACCCCTTCGGCGTCCTCTACCTCGTCGCGACTTGGCCCAGCGCAACCGATACACCGGGCTCGGCGGCACCCGGCCACGCCGAGGTGCGATCATCCCTCGCGTCGAACCACCCGGCCCTTGCGGAGGACGTCGATGACCGGCCCGACCCGTGACGCGCTCGCGGGCGTCGCCACCCTCGTGGCGCCGAACGCCCCGCAAGTGACCGAGCGAGCGCTGGCAGCCCACGACGACCCCGGCGCCTACCTGCGTGACCACACCGACCGCCTCGACGAGCGCGGCATCGACGAACCCTTCGAGGGCCTGCCGTGGATCGCCCTGGTCGACGCCCTCACCGACCACGGCCTGCTCGCCGAGGTCGACTGGAAGGAAGCCCCCGACGAGATCGCCGGCCGGCTGCTCGCACTGCGCTCCGCGCCGCCGGCCGACGAGCTCTGGAAGTCCCTGGCCGAGATCGACCTGCCCACGTACGAGTTCCTCGAAGCGGCCGGAAACCGGCTCCTCGCCACCGGCACGGCCCTGGCCGTCCTCGACATCGAGTCGGACTGCTACCCCCTCGTCCTCCTGCCCACCACGCACGCCGACGACCTCATCACTCTCGCGGTCAAGGCCGGCTTCACCGCCGCGGTGTACGGCCGGTAGGGCGACCGCACGCGCGCCGGGACGCGTGTAGCGATTTTGTAGCGCCACCCACCAGGCTGCCCCCATCCGGAATGGACGGGGAGCAAGCTTGAACCGATCACCCTTACCACCGGTGCCCTTCGAACGGCGAAAGATCGCTTTCGACGTCGACGTGCTCTTCGGCGTGGTGCCGAGCCGCCGGTTCGACGCGTCGCTGGAGGCGGTGACCGAGCTCGCGTGTGGTGGGTGTGCTGGTCGTCCGGTCCGCCGAAGACACCGAGGCCCAGCCGTCCGATCGCGACGGGGGGTGTGTGAAGAAACGTCGGTGGACTTCAGGGCCGAGCCGTGTTTCGGTGATCGCCACGATCTGCGTTCAATCGGTGGGTTGTCAGCCCGCGCCGCGCGCGAGCACGGCAGGAGAGGGGTTCGATGATGCGAGCAGGGATCGCTTCGTCAGTGCTCGACGCCATCGGAGGAACCCCTCTGGTGCGGCTCACCCAGGTCGTGTCCGGCGAGGCGGCGCAGGTTCTGGTGAAGCTCGAAGGCGGGAATCCCACGGGAAGTTACAAGGACCGGATGGCGCTGGCCATGATCGAAGGAGCCGAGCGCGCCGGTGTGCTTCAGCGCGGCCGGCGGGTTGTGGAGTACACCGGTGGCAGCACAGGCTCTTCCCTGGCGTTCATTTGTGCTGTCAAAGGGTATCCGCTGTCCATTGTGACTTCGGATGCCTTCGCGCCGGAGAAGCTGAGCACCATGCGAGCGTTGGGCGCCGACCTGACCGTGGTCCCGAGCCAGGGCGGGCGGATCACGCCTTCGCTGTTCGACCGGATGCGTGAGGAGGTTGACCGCATCGTCGCGCGAGAGGGCGCCTTCTGGACAGATCAGTTCCGCAACGCGGACGCTCTGGCGGGCTACGAGCGGATGGGCCGTGAAATCCTCGAGCAGGCACGAGCCGGGGGTGTGACCGCGGATGCTTTCTGCGCCGGCGTCGGGACCGGCGGCATGCTGGCCGGGGTCAGTGCCGCATTTCGCGCGGATCACCTTGCGACGCGGTTTGTCGCGCTCGAGCCGGCGAGCTCGCCCATGCTCACGGCGGGACACGGTGGTCCGCACCGGGTCGAAGGGATCGGTACGGGCATGGTTCCGCCGTTGCTCACCTCGGCTGTCTTCGATGAGGCGAGGGCCGTCGACGAAGACGAGGCGCGCGATCTCGTGTTGCGGCTGGCAAGGCGTGAAGGGCTGTTCGCCGGTACTTCGTCCGCGGTGAACGTCTCGGGCGCGATCAAGCTCGCGCGGGAGCTGGGGCCCGGGCACAGCGTGGTGACCGTCGCCGTCGATACGGGGCTCAAGTACCTCAGCGGTGATCTCTTTGCCGAGTAGCCCCGGCGTGGCTTTGCTGTGTCCGGGCAACCGATCGACACGTCTTCACGCCGGAGCGGGCACCGTGCCCAAAACGTCCTGTGCTCGACGGGCCAGGTCGAGCAGCTCGCGGTCACGACCGTGGGCGCCGTCGATCTCGATGCCGATCGGCAGGCCGTTTTCGGTCAGCCCGAGGGGGATGCTGATGCCCGGCAGGCCCGCGCCGCTCGTGGGGACGGTGTTCCTCGCGAGGACCAGCTCGTCCACCTCTTCGTCCGCGACCGTGACCCGCGGCCGACCGTCGATCAGTGGGGCGGGGCAGGGCGTCGTGGGAAAGATCAGGGCGTCGAAGCCGCTCCGGGTATACACCTCGCCGAGCCGACGCTGGAGTTCCGGGCGGTCGACGGAGAGCGTGGTTTCGTAGGCTTCATCAGGAAGGAAGCCTTGCCCGCTGGGCAAGGCCAGGTGACTCCACACTTCCTTGAGCTCCGGCTTGAGCTCGGTGAACACGTCCTCGAACGAGACCGGGAAGTTGTGGCGCAGAAGGAATTCGGAGACGGACTGCTGCGTCTCGCGGAAGAAGAGGTTCCACGTCAGCCGGTCCGCCAGCGGCGAGAAGTCGTCGCCGAGATCGATTTCACGGACTTCGGCGCCGGCGTCGCGCAGGCGGTGCAGTGCGCTCGTGAACTGTGCTTCGGTCTCCGGATCGATCAATTGCAGGTAGTGGCTGGGGGCGTAAGCGAATCTCACCCCTTTCAGATCGGCGCGATCGGACGGGGGAGCACCTGTCTCCCCGGTGACGATTCGGTCGATCAACGCGCAATCCTCGACGCTGCGGGCGAAGACGCCCGGCGTGTCGAGCGTGTGCGAAATCGGCGCGACCCCGCCGCGCGGCCATCGGCCCGTGGTCGGCTTGAAGCCCACCACTCCGCACAGCGACGCCGGCACCCTGATCGAACCGACCGTGTCACCCCCGAACGCGGCGGGCACGATCCGGGCCGCGACGGCTGCTCCGGAGCCACTCGAAGATCCGCCGGAAACACGGTCGTGGCCGTAGGGGTTCTTCACCTGGCCGTAGCGTCTGTTGTGCCCGGTCAGCCCGAAGGACATCTCGACGAGGTTGTTCTTGCCGAACACGATGCCACCGGCATCTTTGACCGCGCCCACGACATCGGCGTCTTCGGCCGGCGTGAAACTTCCCAGGCCCTCCAGCCCGATTGTCGTGGGGAGACCACGCGTCAGGTAGCTGTCTTTCACTCCGAGCGGGACGCCGAGCAGCGACGCGCTGGAACCCGCGGCGCGGGCTTTGTCCGCCTCCGCGGCCGCGGTCAGCACCGCGGATTCGTCCACGGTGATGAACGAATTGAGGTCCGAGTACTTCCGAGCGCGCCGCAGAAGCGCGGCCGAGTACGACACGGACGTGATCTCACCCCGGCGGATTGCGGCGGCCGCTGCCGCCACTCCGAGGCCGGCCAGCGCGGTTTCCTCGGCCGTCGGCACGCTGTCGACGGCAATATCCTTGTCCTGCATGAGTACCTCTCTGTCTGGTTGGTCCTGAGTGGACATTCGTCACAGCTGCGGGAGAACGGGAACGTCCAACACTCGGAGGAGGTCGACGACCTTGCGGTCCAGTTCCCGTCCGACGGCCGCAATCTCCGGGACCCCGAAGCTCGCGAACAGGGTGCTGGGCTGGTCGAGGGAGAACCGCGTGACCCCTTGCCGATCCTGGTGGATGGTCGTTCGCAGCGGGGCGTGGAGCATCACCGCGGGGTCGTGCCGGTACATGCGTTCCGCGATGGTGTGGTTTCCCATCAGGTAGGCAGCGCAGGATCCCGCACCGCCCGCGAGCTGCATGAGCCCGCCGACGTCGGTGCTCCAGAACCGCATGAAGCCGTGCGGCGCGTTCTCCGTCGCCGCGGCGAGCACGGTGTCCCAGGTCGCGTGCTCAGCGCGGTGCCGCGCCATCCGATCAAGGTCCAGTACCGGCACGGCTGCTTCGTAGCGATCCCGGAAGTCCTCGAAGGACGTTCCTGTGTCGATCGACCACCGGACGACCTCGTGGGAAACCGAGGCGATGTTCTGAGTGGACATGGGGTTGTTGCTTCCTCTCCAGGGGTGAAGTAAAGCGATCGTTGTACTTGACCGTAGCAGGCTGCGCCAGAGAAGTACAACGATCGCTATACTTGCGGCATGGCAACGAGCGAGACGACGGTCAGCGCCCCCAAAGGCGGCCGCGGTGCACGCGAGCGCATCCTGCGCGCCGCGACCGAGCTGTTCACGAGCGACGGCATCCACGCCACCGGCATCGCGAAGCTGACCGACGTGGCGCACGTGTCGACCCGGACGCTCTACCAGCACTTCCCGAGCAAAGAGGCCCTGGTCAGCGCCTACGTGCAGTCGATCGAGTCCGACGACGAATTCCTGGCCGAGACCGCTTTGGGGCGCACCGACCTCAGCGCGCGCGAGCGCCTCCTGGCACTGTTCGCCGAACGCCCGGCCGGCCCGGCTTCGGCCGCGGTCGTGCGCGGCTGCCCCTTGCACAACACTGCGGTGGAAGCGGCCGGCACGATGCCGGAAGCCGCGGCGGTGGTCGAGCGCCACAAGCGCGAACTGGCCGCACGCCTGATCGTCACAGCCACCGAGGCGGGCGCGCACGACCCCGAAACCCTGGGGCGGCGGCTCGCCGTGCTGTTCGAGGGTGCTCGCGCCCTGTCGACCTCGCTCAACGACCCCCGCCCGTTCGAAGACGCCGAAGCCCTCGCCAGGACACTGATCGACGGCGCGGCCGGCCTCGCCTGACGGCGGCGGCGGTCAGGCTGTGCGCGGGCCGGTGCGCGACTCCTCGTCGCAGACGCTCAGCTCGCGAGGCATCCCAGGGTGGAGGTCCTTCTCGGTGGGGTTCCACGCGGTGACGCCAGTGACGGTTTGCGCGAGCGTTCCCTTAGCTGAGGCGGTAGCGGTTGTCCAGGGTGTGGTGGTGGTCGTTGCCGAGCGTCTACTGCTGGTCGGCGGGCCGCTGGTCCCGCAGGTGTAGAGCGCCTCTGGGCTGGTGAGGCCCGCCTTCAGCGCTCCGAAGTAGACGGTCGGGAAGTGGTACGCATTGGGACAGGAGGCCGCGACGCCGGGGGCGTTACGCCCTCCGGCCGTCGGATCTGCCGCTCCGCGTGCAGCCTACGCAGACGACGGGCGTGGTGCCGGTGCTGGACGAACTCGTCGGGGCTCTCGCCGTCGGCGGCTGCTGCGCCGTCGTCGGCGCGCCCCGCACCGGCAGCCGCGGCAGCTTCGACGTTGCGAGGCTGCTGCCGGGGCGCACGATCCGCGGCGTGACCCTCGGCGACAGTGAGCCGAAGACGTTCGTGCAGCTCCTCGCGGACGCCTACCGCCGCGGCGCGCTGCCACTGGACCGCATCCAGCGCCGCTACCGCTTCGAGGAGATCAACCAGGCCGCCGCCGCGTCCGGGAAGACCGTCAAGCCGGTTCTGGTGTTCTGATCGTTCGGCCAAGGGGCGCGTGGGCCGCCGCGCGAAATGGGCCTTTTCGCCCGCCCCGGGCGGATAGTGTGTGCCCATGACTGAGTCGAGACGTGCCGGCGAGACGTCGGAAGAGCTGGCCCGCACGTTGCGCGCCCGAGCCAGGAACGCGGCGGTCGCCGTGTTGCGCGAAGGGCTGGAAGAGATCGACGGGCGGCACGGCTCGGGCGTCGCCGACGAGGTCGCCGGGCTGATCGATGTCGCCGAGGTGTTCACCGGTCTCGCCGACCGCGAGGTTCCGGCACGGCGGAGCCGCGAAGGCCGGGGGAGCCGCGGGGGCCGCGAAGACGACGACGAGCCGTGGGAGTTCAAGCCGCTGACCTCGTTGTGACCCCGCCGGTCACTTTTTCCAGTCGTAGCTGAGCACGGGCGGGTGGTCGGACACCTTCGTGACGGTGAGGTTCTCTTCGGGGTGCGCGGCGGCGTACCGCGTCATCTCGTTGTAGATTCGGTCGCGCATGTCGGTGTCGCGCACTTCGATCGTGGCTCGCTGGCCGAGCTGGTCGGGGTGCACGCCCGGCTCGGAGCGGATCGCCAGGTTCCAGAAGTGCCGTTTGTCGCTGCCGTCGGCGCCCTGGCCGTCGTTGGTGAAGTAGACCTTGCCGCTTTCTTTGCCGTAGATCTGCTGGGTCACCTTGATCTGGTCGTCGCCCTGTGCGGCGGAGAAGTAGCCGGAGGGGTCCTGGGACTGTGGGTCGCGGGTGTAGAACCCGACTTCGCCGCCGAACGCGCCGCCGAACCCGTAGCTGCCCTTCCACAGTTCCAGCCGGTACTGCTTCCCGGTTTTGGGGTCGGTGAACTCCATGTTGTCGCCCTGGGCGCTGGTGCGGTCGAGGTCCGCGCCGATGAGCTTCTCCATCTTGTCGTAGATGTCGTGCCAGCCGAGGTAGCTCTGCACCGAGTGCTCGCCCGTGGTGTAGAAATCGCCGCCCTCGACGTACTTGAAGCCGAAGTAATCGTAGATCTTCTGCGCGACCTCGGGGTCGCGCATGATCGTGTCCCAATCACCTTTGAGCAAGGCGAGATCGAGCTTCGGGTTCTTCGCGACGAGCGCGGCGAGGCCGGGAATCTCGCGCAGGATGAGCGCGGCGATCTCGGCCGGGTTCCGCTTCTCGGAGCCGGCGAGCTCCCAGATCCGGCCCGTTTTGTTGCGCAGCTTCAAGCCCTCGGCGAGCAGGACCGCGTCGTAGGTGGTGACCACCCGCTGCAGATCGGCGAGCAGGACGAGGGCCTCGGCCTTGATGATCTTGTCCTGCGCCCAGGCGAACACGATGTTGCCCTTGCCGTTCGAGAGGTCCTTCCACACGTTGTCGAGTTTCGCCTGCAATTTCTCGGCGTCCTCGCGTTTACTCCTGGCGTCCGACTGCGCCTTCGCCAGCGCGTCGCGCACGACTTCGAACGATTTCGCCGACTCTTCGAGGTCCTCGGCCTGGTCCTCGCGGTTCTTCTTGAAGGCATCCAGCGAGGACAGGGCCGATTCCCCGGCCCCGCCGTGCCAGCTCTCGCACAACTGCGCACGGACGCTTTCCACCAGCGACTTGGCGTCCTCGACCGATTCCTTGGTGGCTCTGCACGCCCGGGCCCGATCATCCAGTTCGGTCGTGCTGCCTTTCTCCACTTTGCCGGCGAGCTCACGGATCTTGTCGAACACCGCCGTCACCGGTCGATCCGTGCGAAACCGCTGTCCAGCGCTTTCAGGAACACGCCGCGTGCTTCGTCGTCGCTGCTGTCGTAACTCTTCGCGGCGTTGCCGATCGTTTCGACCAGACTGTCGACCTGCTGCTGCGCCGCGTCCAGATCTTCCTGCCGGGTCAGCAGCCAGACCTCGTAGTCGCCCGCGAAGCCACCGGCCCGATCCGTGCCACCCACGTTCGGCGACCCCGGCGCGGAGAGCGACGGCGGCGTCCCCTGGCCGAGCTTGGCCGCGGCGTTGCTGATGTTCTCGACATCGACCTCGAACCCCACAGAGCTTCCTTCCGCACAGTCCCGCTCGCCAGGCGGAGGTCACCGACGAGCCGAGTGACATCCCGTGTCGGTAATGTAACACTCGTCCGTTCTGAGACGTCGGGATTTCGCGCCCGGTTCCCTCACGGCCACACGGGCGTCTCACGAGGTTCCCTTCCCGGATCCAATGAGCACGCACACCGTCAACGTCGCCGCCAGTACCAGTACGGGCGGCGGGGGGCTGCCACAGGTCGGCGGTGCGGAGGGTCTCGTTTTCCGGCCGTTCCGTTTGGCCGGCCGCGTCGCCGGGGTACTTGGCGGGTCACCGACGAGACGGGGGTGCCGGCCGATGACGGACCGATGTGGAAGAGACGGCGGTGGCGTCACCGATCCTCGGTTTCCCCTCCACGACGCCGGTCTGTTCCCCTGGGACGCCACGGAAGATCCGCCGCTCTCGATCGCCGGGCGCTACGACGTCGAGCACCTGATCGGCCGTGGGGGCACCGCGCGCGTGTACCGAGCGGTCGACCGGAGGCTCGACCGCGCGGTCGCGGTCAAGGTGTACGACCGGGAGGCCGTCGCGGTGGAGCAGGTGCGGCGGGTCCGGGAAAGGACGATCCAGGCCGGGTTGGACCACCCGCGCGTGGTGGCCGTGCTCGACAGCGGGACGGACCACGGCCGGCCGTTCCTCGTGATGCAATTGGTGGACGGTGAGAATCTCGCTGAGCGCTTGCTGTCCGGCCCCGTGCCGGTCGAGGAGGGGACCGATCTGGCGGTGCAGCTCGCCGAGACGGTCGAGCACCTCCACGCGCGACGCGTCGTGCATCGAGACCTCAAGCCCGCCAACATCCTGCTCGGCCCCGACGGTCCGCTGATCAGCGATTTCGGCATCGCGCACGAGCTCGGCTCGACCCGCATCACCGGCACCGGGTTCGTGACGGGCACGGCCGCGTACCTTGCACCGGAGCAGATCGTCGGGGAGCCGGCCGGTCCGGCCGCCGACATCTACGCACTCGGTCTCATCCTGCTGGAGTGCCTGACGGGGGAGCGCGAGTATCCCGGCACGATGGCCGAAGCAGCGATGGCACGGCTGCACCGGCCACCGCGGGTTCCCGCCGGGCTGCCCGCGCCCCTCGCGCACACCCTCGAGCGGATGACGGCCCGCGACCCGGGGGATCGCCCCACTGCCGCGGAAACCCTGTGGATGTTGCGCCGGCCCGACTGCGCGGTCACCCCGTCCCGGCCACCGGCCTCGGCCACCCGCCGGCGCCGGCGGAACCTGCTCGCCTTGGGTGGCTTCGCGGCCGCGACCACGGCAGCCGTCCTCGCAGCGGTACTCCCGGGACCGGGCGCAGCGGACCCCGCCCGCGGCGGGCCGCCTGCCGCGCAACCGCCGGCTGCGAGCGTGCCCCCGCCATCGACCGCGGTCACCGCGAAGCCACCTGCGTCGTCCGTCGCGGCGCCGCAGAACCCCGCCGCGCCGCCACGGCCGGTGCCGATCGCCGTGAACGGGCCCGGAGTTCTGACCGCCGTCCCCGGCAACAAGGCCAGGGCAGAGGGCGGGAAGGCCAGAGGGAAGCCCAAGGGCAAGGGCCACGGCGGTCCGTAGCGCCGCTGCCTGGCCACACGCCCGTTTATCCGGCTGCATTTCGGGTATTCGTTGGCGTCGGCGTCGACTTCAGAGGTCCGGCGGCGGCGCAGCGTCACGAGTCGATCAGGGCCCGGCCGGGTTTGCCGACGCGGTGGCGGGAGGCGCGCGAGAGGTTGGCTGATGGCCATGCGACAGGCATTTCATCACGAGCTGGCTCGGCTCGGCGCCGAGATGACGGCGATGTGCGTCGCCTGCTCGGAGGCGATGCGGCAGGCCACCGCGGCTTTGCTCACCGCGAACTTGGAGCTGGCCGAGCAGGTGCTCGTCGGCGACACCGAGCTGGATCTGCAGCGCGCCGAGTGCGAAGACCACGCTGAGGCGCTGTTGGCGTTGCAGGCCCCGGTCGCCCATGAGCTGCGACTCGTGCTCGCCGCGGTGTACTGCGCCGACAAACTCGAGCGCATGGGTGACCTCGCCGCGCACATCGCCGGCACAGCGCGATTTCAGCACCCGGACCACCTCGACTCCGCCGAGCTGGAGGAAAAGTTCCGCCGCCTCGGCGATCTCACCGCGGGCATGGCCGACCGGCTCGCGGACATGATCGCCGCACCGTTCGCGGGCATGTTCATCGAGCTGGACAACGCCGACCAGGCGGTGGACGACCTGCACGCTCAGGTACTCGACCTGATCACCAGCCGGAACTGGAAAGGCGGCGCCGCCGCGGCGGCCAACGCCGCCCTGCTGGCCCGGTTCTACGAGCGCTTCGGCGACCAGGCCGTGTCGGTGGCCAGGCGCCTCGAATTCACCGTGACCGGCGCCTTGCCCGTCTGATTCTGCGCGCGTTGCCAGCGGAAGATCCCGGCGCCCTGGGCGTAGGAGAGGTGGCCGCCGAGCGCACCCCCGGCACCGAGGACGAGCAGGCCGAGTGCGCCGAGCAGCTTGCCCCCGGCCGCGCCACGGCGCCGCCGGCGGTAGGAGGCGGCGAAGATCATGGTCGCGACGAGGTTGAGCACGAGATGGCAGAACCCGACCCGGCGCTGCCGCTCGTCGAGGTCGTGGTAGTCGGCGGCACCGAGGATCGCGGCCGCCGGAGCCGCCAGCAAGCCGATGCCCACGAGGCGACGGGCAGCTTCGTCGTTGCCCGGCACCAAGTCGAGCAGCGACGAGCACGCCCACGCGCCGATCGGGAGGGTGACCGCGAGCGGGTGCAGTGGATGGCCGAGCCGGCGGCCTCGAAGCTCTTCACCGGCCTGGCCGCTGAAGAGCTCGTCCACCGGCCTCGCCACCGCGGCCGCGGGTGCGTCCAGTGCTTGGACCTCTTCGAGGGCGGACAACAGCCGGTGCGGCGGGGACTCCGTCGCAGTCCGGGTCCTGGCGAACCTGATCGCGAATGGTGAGTTATCGGTCATGACACGGGCTACCCCCACGGTCGGGCTCCAACCCTCACCGCGGAATCGACTTGTTCACGCTCCCGCCGCAGCTGCGGCAAACGGGCCGCGGTGCGGCGGAAGCGTGACGTCGTCTTCGCAGCCGTCAATCACGGCTTTTCGTCCAGCGCTTGGTGGATGACGTACCAGACATCGACCCGTCCGCCTTGGAGTGGTGCAGTTCGCTCTGCCCGCACCGATTCCTCGTCGCTCCGTGTCAGGATCGGTGAGCGCCCTGGACAGGCGATGCACCGTGCTCGTGGCGACCCACCGGCTGCTCGGTTTTGTGCTTGGTGTCGGCGGCGTCCTGGGCGGCACGCTGTTTGCCGATCGCCGGATCGGACCTGATCTGGTCGTTCTCGTCCTTGGCCTTCTCGTATCCGGAATTGACCAGGTCCGCGGCGGCGTCCCGGCCGCCGATGCCGAATGCCAGAGCCGCGGCCAGTGCCGCCGCGCCGACCAGCGCGGCGTAGGTGATCGTGACGATCACCGGGGAGATCCCCAGCTGAGTCAAGATCATGAAAATGGCGATACCCATGATCATCGCCGGGGCGAGGGTGCGGGCGATCTTCCCGGTCGGCGTGTCGCCCATGGTGCGGTGCAGCAGTCCGCCGACCGCGCCGGCGACTGCGGCCGCGACGATGAAGATCAGCAGCGCGGCGATGACATTGGGCAGGTAGCTCAGCACCTGGTTCATGAACGCGGTCAACGCCGGAATCCCCAGCGTCCCGATGGCCGAGGAGATCACGAACAGCATGATCACCCAGAACACGACCAGACCGACGAGCTTGGACGGGCTGCCCCGCGGGGAGAGTTTCTCCACGTAGTTCGCGCCGCCACCGGACTTCAGCCGGTCGTCGACCTTCGCCTTCTGCAGACCCTTGGTGATGGCCTTGTCCAGCAGTTTGGCGATGATGAAGCCGATCAGCAGCACGAGAAGCGCGCCGATCAGCTGGGGCAGGTAGTTCACGAACGTCGTGAATGCGCTCTGCAGACTTTGCAGGATGTTGAAGCCGGTATTCATCGATCTCGTCCTCTCGTGGACAAATTTCGGTTACGTCGATGGGTACCTCCCGACTCCGCTGTGGCCGTTTTCGGCTCTGGCGTTTCGAGCGGCGACAACCCAGGCAGGTTGTATTTCCGCTGCGTACCCGGTCGACGGCCGGTCAAACATGCTGTTATCACCAAACGGAATGCGTCGTTACCCGGTCATTCGGGCCCGAAAGTGGGTAGCGCTATTCCTCGGAAAGCAGCGTTCCCAGCGGTCCGAGATCGATGTTGAGTTCCCGCCGCTCCAGTCCGAAGTGATCGCACAATTCTTCCATGCGCAGATCGAGGTACATCAGCGTCTGGCCGATCTCCTCGACCTTGTCGTCGTCCAGATCGCCGTGGTCGACGCGGCGCAGCGCCTGGCGCTCCATGAGCTGGCGCAACAGCTCCACCACCGTCAGCACCAGACTGACGAGGCTGCGTTCCGCCGTCTCGGGATCGGCGTCGATCCGGTTCTTTCGCTCGTCGTCACCCATGGGGCTGCTGCAATGCTGTGATCGACGTGATCAGGGTTCGCAGGGAAACGCGCACGAGATCGACGTCGGCGATGGACAGGGTGATTTCGCCGCTCACCACGACGCCGCCCGCGAGTACGCGGTCGAGCAGGTCGATGAGGGCGACGTTGCGGTTCCCGGCGCGTGCCGGCACAGTCATGGTTCCTCCGGTGTAGAGAACGAGTACGGCGGCCATGGCCCGGTCAGCTCCACGGTGAGCACGGTGCTGTCCCGGCCACTCGAGTCCACTGCTTCGGCGAAGCGCCCGGCTTGCCCGGCATCGACGAGGTACGCCCCGTTGAGCACCATCGGCCCGTCCTGGTCGGTCAGCGCCCGGCTCTGCGGGGGATGGGTGCAGGCGTCGGCCGCGAGTTCGCAGAGCGCGGCGTGGAGACGGCTCACCTGGTCCGCGGCCCGCTGCTTACGTTCTTCTTGTGACGCCAGCGCGCGGCGCCGCCGCGCCAGGTAGGCAACCCCCGCGCCTTCGCTGTCCGGCACGGCCGCGGCGGGCTCCGGTTCGGACTGCAGGAATGCCTTCACCCCCCACTCGACCCGGCCCGAGACGTGCTCGAGCGTCCGTTCGAAATCGGCGCAACGCTCCTCGACGGCGACCCGGACGGAGGCGTCGTCGTGGTACACCGTCGCGAGGCGCACGGGCGCCACCGGCCCCTGCTCGACGAGCGCCGCGATCACGGAGTCGTGCGCTCGCGCCACCGCGGCCAGCCAGTCGAGGTCCTCCAGGTTGCGACGCAGGGCTTCCGCACCGAAGGAGCTCAACGGGACATCGCCCACCACCGCGGCCAGCCTGCCCGCCGTGACAACCCGCGGGCGTTCGGCCGACACCCCGGTCAGTCCGCCGAGTGCGGCGGCCCCGGCTTCAGGCGTCACGGCGTACAGCCACACGCCTGTCTCGTCACTCGCGTTCATCATCTTCCTCGCCGGCCTCGATGGACTCCGGCGCCGCCTCCAACTCGGCGATGCGCGCCCGAAGCTGCCGGTTCTCGTTTTGCAGCTTCCCGTTGTCACCGGTCAGCCACGGATCGCTCTCCCACCAGTTGATGCCCACCTCGCGGGCGGTCTCGAGCGAGGCGATCACCAGCCGCAGCTTGATCGTCAGCAGTTCGATGTCGAGCAGGTTGACCTGGATGTCCCCGGCGATGACCAGTCCCTTGTCCAGCACCCGCTCGAGGATGTCGCCGAGGTTCGCGGGCTGGCTTCCGGTAGCACCGAGCGCGCCCTGGGACCGGCTGACCGGTTGCCCCGATACCATCTCAGCTCCCCTCGTTTCCGGTGCCGGACTTGCCGCGCGCGTACCGCCGCGTGCGGCGGAACGCGAGCAGGTCGCCTTCGGTGTCCAGCTCGATCTCGTACAGCGCCAGGATGTCAGCCGAGGACGGGATGCGGTGCTCTTCGATCACTTCGACCTCGACGACCCAGCCGTCTTCGAGCGGCTCGACCGACGTGACGCCCACGGGTTCGCTCGTGATCAGCTCGTCCAGCTGACGCACCGCCGAGGCGGCCGCTGTCGAGGCGACCATGCCGTCGCGCCCCGATCGACGGCGGGTCGGCGGGGACCGGTCTTCACCTTTCGCGGTGGCCATCGGCCGTCACCTTTTCCTCTCGTCGGTTCGGCGTACGGGCCGGCTCGGCCGGGAGCCCGTCAGCCGGCTCAATGCCTCTTGCTGCGCTTCGGCTTCTTCTTCGGCCGAGATCTCGCCGGCTGCCCGCGCCTGCTCCACGGCCTCCAGCTCGCGCCGGACTGACGCGGGGTCGTGCAGCTCTTCGTCGACCCGCCGCCGGATCAGCTCGCCCAGGGCGAGGACCCCGCGGACCGGTGCCAGCGGCAGACCGAAGATTCCCGACAACAGGCCCATCGCGTCACTCCGGCGTCCGCGTGACGACGAAGTCGTACGCAGCGAGCGGACCGAGCAGGCGGACCTCGACGCGGCCTTCCCAGTCCTTCGCCAGCTCGTCGATGGCGGCTTCCAGATCGCCCTGCCGGTCGGTCTCGGCCAACACTGCGAGGTGCACCGCCTCCTCATCGTGAGTCGGCTGTCGAGGCGCGAGCTCCACGACCAGATCGGCCAATGCGTCGGCCGTCCGTTGCGTATCGACCGCCCGCTTCGCCTCGATCGCCTGCGTGATCTGCTCGCCCAGGGCCATGCGCTCGTTGCGGGTGGCATCCTGTGGCTTGCCCCGGATCGCGTCCGCGAGCTGCGCCATGCCGTCGTTCTCGGACAGGATTTCCCGCAGGATGGCCCCCTCGTCGTAACGCGCCCGGACGACGTACTCCGCTTTGCCCTCCAGCTCCTCCAGCGCTGCCATGAAGTCATCGCGGTTCGCGTCGAGCAGCTCGTCGACCACCGCTCGCTCGTCCGCGACGACGGCGCCAAAGCGCAGCGGCAGCACCGGGACCTCGGCTGCCGCCGCGTCCAGCAGGCTGGCGTACGCCGAAAGGTCCGCAGGCCGGCCCAGCGGCGTGTCCTGGGGGATTTCGCTGACCAGCGCGGCGATCGGTCCACTGTGCACTGTGGTCACGGCGGAAGGCGGATCCCCCACTCCACGCGCGTCGCCGTCGATCTCGACGTCGGCGGGCAGGATGCCGTAGACGTAGATCGCCGTCTCGGTTCCGTTCTCCGTCTCGGTGTCGGTTTCGGCGGTCACTCGCCTCACCGTCCCTTCCTGCCGCGGCGCACGGGTTCTTCCTCTTCCTCGTCTTCGTCTTCGTCTTCGCCGAGGATGCCGCGCAGCTTGTCGCCTGCTGCCTCGAGCGCCCCGCGCGTCTTGGCCTTGGCGCCGCCGGAGGTCACGTCCTCCAGGAGGTCGGGCAGACCCTTCTGCTCGGTGCCCGAGATGTCGAGGCGATTCACCGCTTCCGCGAACCGCAGGTAGGTGTCGACACTGGCCACCACAACTCGGGCGTCCACGGTCAGCAGCTCGATGCCCACCAGGGACACCCGTACGTACGCGTCGATCACGAGGCCCTTGTCCAGGATCGTGTCGATCACGTCGGCGAGGCTGCTCGAACTCGGCCGGTCGAGGCCGCCGCCCCCACCGGAGGGCTGTACTGCTGTTGTCATCGCCTGCTCCCTCGACTTCTGCCTGCGCCGACACGCGCGCGGCCGCGGCGAGGCTGTTCTTCCTCGGCCGCCTCGTCGGATTCCTCCGCGTCCTCGGTCTCGTCGGTGTCTTCGGTGTCTTCGGGCTCCTCTTCCTCAGGCTCCTCCTCGGGCTCTTCTTCGTGCTCCTCTTCGGACTCCGCGTACTCGTCCTCTTCGGAACCGGTGTCGGCGGACTCCTCGTCCTGCTCCGGTCCGGTTTCCTCGGCCTCGTCGCGGTCGGCGCCCTCGTCACCCTGCTCGACGACCTGCCCGTCGTGGATCTCGCCGTGCCACCCCTCGATGTCGTCGGGGTGCAGCAGGTCTTCCGTCATCACGTGGCGGCGGAAATGCTTGAGCTCCAGCCGTGCCCGGCGGCCCTGCGCCCGCCAGATGTTGCCGGTGCGCTCGAACAGCCCCTGCGGGTGGTACGCGAGCACCAGCACGACCTTGGTGAGGTCCGGCGTGAGCTCGTGGAACGTCACCGCTCCGTCAACGTGACCCTTCGCTGCCTTGGAGCGCCACACGATCCGCTCGAATGGCACCTGCTCCAGGATGGTGGCCTCCCAGCTGCGGTGCGACCAGAAGACCTGCGCCTTCCACTCGGTCTTCTCTTCGCTGACCTGCTCGACGTTGTTGACCTTCTTCATGAACGCCGGGAAGTCGGTGAACCGGGTCCACTGGTCGTATACGAGATCGATCGGCGCACCGATGTCGATCTCCTCGACGATGTTGGTGAGCTTGATCTTGTTGCCCTTACCGCTGCCACCGCCGCCCCCGCCGCTGAACGTGTCCTTCACCTTCTGCGCGATACCGGACAGGCCGCCCTTGACGGCGCCCATCATCGCCTTGCCCTTGACGCCGCCCTTGCCGCCGGTCGCCGCTTCGAGAAGGCCACCGCCGCCGCCTTCGGCGAAGTCGGTCAGGCGCCCGGCCGTCGAAGAGATCCGCTTCGTGATGGAACCCGTCGCCCGGGTCATGGCCGCTTGACCCAGCCCGCGCAGGGCATCGGTCAGCTCACTCGTGTTGCCGCCGGTCGCTTTCGACGCGGCGCCGCTGACCGTGCCGGTCGCTTTGCCGGCTGCGCTCGTGGCCTTGTCGGCGGTGTTCTTCAACGTTTTGGTGACCACTGCGTTCACCTCCTCGCCCGGCGGACGGGCGAGCGCTTGGTGGCGGTGCGTGCACTGCCAGAACTCTTGTCACCGTCGTCGGACGACGCGGACCGCCGGCTCGATGATCGCCGCTGCGGCTTCCGTTCGTCACCATCGCTCGAGCGGCGGCTCGCCGCGCGGCGGCGCTGGGGCTTCTCGGGCTCGGGCTCCGGCTCCGGCTCCGGCTCCGGCTCCGGCTCCGGCTCTTCCTGGTCTTCGGCTTCGCCCTCGTCCTCGTCCACGACTTCGGCTTCGTCTTCGTCTTCCGGCGTGGCGTCGTGCTCGTCGTCGGCCTTGGACTTCTTGCCGCGGGTGAGCGCACTGCCGTCCTGGAGGCGTTCGCTCAGAGATTCGATCTTCCCGCTGGCCGCCGTCACCGCCGCGGCCTTCGCCGCGGAGAGCAACTCGTCACGCGCCAGTGACGTCAGCTGGCCGATCTCCGCGGACGAGCCCAGCTGCTTGAGACCACCTTGGACGAGCTTCGCCGGCGACACCCCGGCCTTGCCGGTGGCCCCCGCGGCCGCGATCATCAACGCGAGGCGCCCTTTTTTCGTCCGCCCCAGTAGATAACCGGCCGCGACTCCGATCGCCATCCGTGTTCCTGCCTTCATGGCCGCTCCTCCTGACTCTTGCGGTAGCGAGTTCGTCACGCACAACCCGCACGCCGCCCCCGAAAACCAGGCGAACAGGAATGTGACTTCGTCATTTGATTCAGCTACCCGCAACCTTCCGCGTGAAAACACCTGAGGACGGAAAATGTATTTCTCAACAGTGCGGTAATGGTGACAAGAAATCACGGAACCGGTTCCGAAGATTGACTTTTGCTGACAGGGCACTCGCCGAGTTTGCCCGGCCGGGCGGCGGGTAAACGGCGAGGACCCCGAACGACGAGGAGGCGTGATGAGCAGCGTTGCCGAGGAAGGTGGCTACCGCCGGGCGCGGCTCGTGCCGGGCGGCCCGTTGCTGGTGGATGGCCCGATCGAGCTGCAGGCGCCGGACGGGGACGTGGTGCGCTCGGACCGATTCGTCGTCGCGGTGTGCACGTGCCGGCGCAGCAAGCGGTTCCCGCTGTGCGACACGAGCCACCGCAAGCGGGTGAGGACTCAGGACAACGGTTGACGCAGCGAGGACCGCCCGGCGCGCCAGCACGACGCCAGGAGGTGCTCGCTGAGGCGCTCTTCGAGGAGGTCGGTCGCCTGGACGCCGAACACGTCTCCTCGGTGGCGGCGAAATGACCGACGAGCGCGCCCCGCAGCGATCGGTGCAGACCGAACAGCGACATCATGTGGACGATCGCGATCATCGGTGCGGGCGTGCCCCAGCAGAGCGAGGTAGCCGTCCCGCAGCTCGGCGCCACGCAAGAGGTCGGCGAACAAGCGCGAAGACCTCCCGCACGCCACCACTGTCCTTCGTCGCGAAGGAGTCGGATACGCCGGAGCCGTCGATCGGCTCGACGAGCAGGGCCTCGAACTCGGCGTTGACGTCGTGGCCACCGGGTACCGCGCCACGGAGGCCGGTCAGGAACCGGTGCTCCAGTGCCGCGCGGGCCCGGAGCAGGTCCGGATCCCACTCCCACGTCTCGTCGACGTCCGGCAGTCCCTGGTAGTGCTGTTCAAAAGCAGAGGTGCAACGCGAGCTGCGGGTCGTTGCCGAACGAATCGGCGTCCGCGAGGGGCGTTGAGCACCAACGGGCGCCCGCCGGCGGAGCGGACAACACCGCGGCGACCGTGGCCGAAAGCGGGCCCCGGGCGGCGGGCAATACGGGGGTGGACAGCATCGTCATGGCCGCTGGTCACCCGCGGCGGCGGCTTCATGCCCGGTGGCCGGCACGGTCCGCTCCGCGAGCAGGCGGAGCGCCGCGGGCAGCCCCGCCGTGGCGGTGGCACGCTGCGCGACCGAATCGCGATCCTGGCGTTCCGCCGCTGCTGGCGGCGAACGGAGTCGCCCGGCCGAGCACTGCCCTGCGCGGGTTCTCCGGTGAAAGGTTCCGTTGCCCGGCGGTGAGCGCCCCGGGCAGGCTAGCGGTTCCTGCTTCGGCTCAGCAGCCGGATGGTGGCGCGTTCGAGGACCGCGCGAGCGTCGTCGCCCTCGGCTTCGCGGCGCGGCTCAGGGTCCGGCTGATCGTGTGTGACGAGCGGTAGGCCTCGACCAGCCGGGGGTCCACATAGGACGCCCGGCACACGGCCGGGGTGTTGCCGAGCGCTTCGGAGACCTGGCGCATCACCGCGGCCTCCGCGCGTTTGGCCGCAGCCTCCGACGCCGGTTCCGCCGCGGTGGCGAACGCGGCCGCGGCGAGCACGGTGGCGTTTCAGGTGCGCAGGTCCTGGGCCGTGCAGTCCTCGCCCGCGAGTTCCTTGAACCGCTCGTTGACGTCGGCGGCGTGGATCTCGTGCGGGCCCGAGCAGGTGCGGTAGACGAGCAGCCGTTCGCTGTCCGCGCGGCTGCGCAGCAAGGACCGCAGCATTTCCACCAGTGCCGGATCGTCGATCGACACCGCCCTCGCGGCGCCACCCTTGGCCGAGTACTCGAACACGCAGGCACCCTTGCGCACGCAGGCGTGCTCACGCAGCAGGGTGGCCACGCCGTGAGTGCCGTTCTCCTCGGCGTACTCCTCGCCGCCGGTGCAGCGCGGCGCCGAGCATCCGCAGCGCGGCGCCGAGCATCCGCAGCGGCGCCGAGCACGCAGCGTTCGGTGAGCACACGTTCGGCCAGGTCGTCCTCAACCTGGGCCCGCCATCCGGGCAGCCGCCTCGCCATGGCCAGCACCCTGTCGTGTTTCTCCTCGTCGCGGTCGCGGCGCCACTGCGGGGTGATACAAGTACTGCCGCCGGCCGGCGGCGTCCGTGCCGACGGCCTGGATGTGACCGTTCGGCTGCGGCGCGATCCACACGTCGCGCCACGCGGGCGGGATGACCAGGTCCTCGATCCGCTCCGGCGCTTCGTCTTCGGCGAGCCGGTCGCCGGCGGGGTCGAGGTAGGAGAACCCGCGTCCGCGTCGCACCCGCCGGATGCCCGAGGCGGGCGGTGAGGGCGCTGCGTCGCAATCGCGTCATTCCCTCCAGATACCCCGGGGTGGTTGCCCGTCGCGCGGAATAGCGATGCATCGGCACTGGTCGATCGGAGGGGCCGTCGGACGGGCCAAGGGCGTGCTGATGGCTCAGCGGTGATGCCGGCGCAACGGCCGGACGGCGGGGCCCTGGACGACGTCGCCGTCGGGGGCGAAGCGGGAGCCGTGGCACGGGCAGTCCCATGTGTGTTCGGCGTCGTTGAAGGCCACTAGGCAGCCGAGGTGCGTGCAATGCGCTTCCACGGTGTGCAGGTCGCCGTCTTTGGCTCGGTAGGCAGCGACCAGTTCAGCGCCCACGCGGACCACGGCGCCCTGGCCCGGTCGTACCTGGTCCAGGGAGCGGCCCTGCTGCAACACGGACACGTGGTCGCCGACGAGGTGGCGGCCAACCTCGAAGGCGTCTTCGGCGAGGCTGAGCACCGAGCGCGCGTCGAAGCGGTTGGGGTCGAACAGCGCGGCGGCAGGGTGGTCCTTACCCAGGATGCGGGCGGCGACGACCTGGCCTGCCGCCGTGCCGCCGGTCATGCCCCACTGGCCGAGGCCCGTCGCGACCCACAGCGGCAACGAGGCGGGCAGATAGCGGCCGGCGTACGGCAGTCCGTCCAAAGTGGACAGATCGTGTGCGGACCAGCGGTGGGTCACGCGGTGCAGGCCCGCGTGTTCGCCGGCCCAGGCGGCGAGGCGTTCGTAGCGTTCCTCGATGTGTGATTCGGCCCCCACGCGGTAGTGTTCGCCGCCGGCGACGACGGTCGGGGTGCCGTCGGCGGTGTAGGCGCGCACCGAGTGGTGGGTGTCGGCGTCGAGGTACATCCCGTCCGGTGCGGCGTTGCCGGCCGCCGGGCCCGCGACGACCAGGTCGCGCACCGGGTCGAGCCGGGCGAAGTAGAGCCCTCGGTCGAACACGGGGTAGTGCGTGGCGACCACCACGTCGTCGGCCTCGACGTCACCCTGGGACGTCCGCACGACCCGGCCGCGCAAGTCGAGGCCCAGCGCGCGCGTGTGCTCGAGGACGGTGCCGCCTGCGCGTTCGACCTCGGCGGCGAGCCCGAGCAGCCAACGGCGGGGGTGGAAATGCGCTTGCCCGGCGACGCGTACGGCACCGAGGGCGGGCACGTCCAGCTCGACGTCCTTCACGTACGCCGCCGGAAGCCCGGCTTTCATGGCCGCGTCGGCTTCCTTCTTGAGCTTGTCGACGGTCCCGCCTTGCGTCGTGTAGACGTAGCTGGGCGCGCGGGTGAACGCGCAGTCGATGCCCGCTTCGGCGGCGATCCACTCCAGTGCCGCGGACTGCGCCCCCGCGTAGGTCTTCGCGGCGTCGGCACCGTGGCGCGCCTCGAGCTCGGCGTACTTCAGCCCGTGCTGGGCGCTCACCTTCGCCGTCGTGTGCCCGGACACGCCGCTCGCCACCCGGCCGGCCTCCAGCACGACCACCGACTTCCCGGCCCGCGCCAGCAGCACCGCCGTGGTCAGCCCCGCGATCCCGGCCCCGAGCACGACCACGTCAGCCCACGTGGGCGGCGGCCCCGAGCCGCGTTCGGGCGCGGGCGCGGTGTCGATCCACAACGACAGCGGGGCGGGCAGGTCCGTCATCAATAAGTGGTTCCCCCGTGGAGTGAGCCCAAACACCGGGCGTTTCACCCCGGCGCGATCTGGTCGCGGTATCACGGGGCGGCGGGCGATGCGAATTTCCGCAAGCGCTGGTTTCGCTCGGCCGCGTCCGGGTATTCAAGGTCATCGCTTGGAAAGGAAGTCAGCGATGGCTATCGCCGGAATCATCAGTGCACTCGTCATCGGTTTGATCATCGGCATTCTCGGTCGGCTGCTTGCGCCGGGAAAGCAGAAGATTCCGCTGTGGCTCACGATCGTGGTCGGGATCATCGCGGCGTTCGCGGGGACGGCGATCGCACGTGCGGCCGGATACGCCGACACCGAAGGGATTGACTGGCTCGAGCTGATCACCCAGATCGTGCTGGCCGCGCTCGGGGTTTCGGTTGCCGCTGCCGCCTTTGGCCGGAGGCGGAAAGTGCTGCGATGACCCCTGCCCGCCCAGCCCGGCCCAGTTTTCTGGGCCGGGCTAATGCGTGGCCGTTACCGGCACTTCCGCGGCGATCAATCCCGGAGCAGTGGTGCCAGCGGGCTGTTGTCGAGCTGTGCCAGTATTTCTGCGACGTCGCGGTAGACGGCCACTGCGCTGGCATCGCGAAGTTCCGCGGCGCTGGTTCCGCCGGAGCGGACTCCGACCGTTCGGACCTCCGCGCGGCGGGCGGACTCGACGTCCCAGACGGCGTCACCGACGAAAATCGACCGCGCGGAACCGGCGCCGGCCGCGTCCAAGGCGACGACGATCGGCTCGGCGTCGGGTTTGGTCGCTTCGACGTCCTTGCCGGCGATGACCGCGGCGACCTCGTCGTCGACGTCGAGAACCTTCCGCAGGATCTCCAGCTCGTCGGGCCCTGCGGACGTGGCGAGCACGACGCGTGCTCCGCGCCCGGCCAGGGTCCGGATCAGATCGCGGGCACCGGGAAACGGCCGCAGCAGGTCCGAATCACGCAGGTACAGCGCGGAATGCAGTTCCTTCACGCGGGAGCCGAGCTGCTCGGCGTCCGCGTGGCCGAGGAGCCGGGCGAGGAGTTTGTCCGAACCCATGCCGATCGCCCGGTGCACGCGCCAGCCGTCCACCGGACGATCCACGGCGTGGAAGGCGCGCAGCCAGGCATGGACGTGCAGGTAGTTCGAATCGACGAGCGTGCCGTCCACGTCGAACAGCACGGCGGTCGGCTCGGGCATGCGGTGCTCCTTTCCGGACTGTCGCAGGGGTACCCGGTCGGCCACGCTTTCGCCAAAAGTGGCGGCGCCGCCGGCCGAACGGCCGGCGGCGCGTCTCGGCTCGGGGTCGCGCCCGCAGCCAGGTTTACCCGCTTCCTTGCCGGCCAAACGACTCCGCACCGCGGAGTGTCAGTTCGAGGCGCCACCGGGTGGCAGGTGCCAGCTCATGGTGACTGTGGTGCCGTGGGGTGTGGGCGTGATGGTGACGTCGTCGGTGAGGGCGCGGATGAGGGGCAGGCCACGACCGTGGCGCGGGTCGGGGCCGCGTGGTGGCTGCCATCGGCCTTCGTCAGTGATCGTGACGCGGAGGCTGCGCTCTTCGTGGTGGGCGCGCAATTCCACTCCGCCATTCTTGGAGCCCGCGGCGTACGCGTGCTCGACGGCGTTGATCAGGGCTTCGTAGACCGCGAGTTCCACGTCGGTGATCAGCGGCGGCGCCAAGCCGCGGGCGCCGGCCCAGCGGGCGACAGCCCGGCGCAGCGTGGCCGCGTGGGGCACCTGCGCGGGCTCGTGGAGATGCAGCGTGGCTGGGGGACGGTACTGCGGGGCGCTCGCCGGGCACATCGCGGCCACTCCTCGACGTCGGCTGGACGTGATCTGCTTTCCGCGTACCCGCTGGCGCCGAGGATATGCGTGGCTTCCGAGGTTCAGCCCGTTTCGTCCGTGACCTGGTGAGGTGCGCCGACGGGTTCGGATTCGGGGAGCCGCTGTCGCCACTCCGACTGCCAGTTCTTCAGCGCGCGGTTCCAGAAATCGGCCGAACTGAGGTATTCGGCCCACGAGACGGGATCGGCGAAGCCGCTGAACTGGACACCGTGTTTTCCGTTCGCTCACAGCCACATCGCCGCCACCACAGCGCGGCGGCCGTGGCAGCCGGCGTGAGGGCGGCGGTCGCCGCGGCGCTCAGCAGGCCGGGTCCGGTCTACGTCAAGGAAAACCCGGCCGGCGGGGGCAGCGGCGGCAGCACCGGCAGGCCGTCGTGCAGGTAGCCCGCGCGGTCGTTCGCCTGGGCTCCGGTGGCGATCGCGGTGGTGCGCACCCAGGGCACGACGCGCCAGGATCTCCGCCGTCGAGCGCATGGCTGGAGCTACCCGTTGCGCGGGCCGGTCAACCCGCCGGGGTCGCCGATGGTCGGCAGGTGGCCGCCTGCGGCTTCGATCCGCCGGATGGTGGGGCCGGCAAGGATGCCGTGGACCAGCACGGACAAGGCGATGGTGAGGGCGCCGACGCGCCAGAGCACGTCCTGACCGGGGACGGGGAAGCGATCGAGGGCGTAGGCGAGGTAGAAGATCGTGCCGATCCCGCGCACGCCGAAGAACGCGATCGCACCTGAGGCGTGCCGTCCGGCCGGCGAACCGAGCAGGGCGAGCCACCCGAGCACGGGCCGCACGACGAGCACCACGACGCCGGCCACGAGCAGCTCGACGGGTGAGAAGCCGTGCAGCAGCCCGTCACCGAGGGCCACGCCGAGCCCCAGTAGTGCGAGTGCGACGAACAGCCGTTCCAGCTGACGGCCGAAGGCGTGCAGCACCTCGTGGTACTCGTGGGACCGTTCCTCCGCACGCACCGCGACGGCGGCGACGAACACGGCCACGAAACCGTTTCCGTGGACGAGTTCCGCAACCGCGTACGGCAGGAAGGCGAGGGCGAGCAGCACGAGGCCGTCGGCGTAGTCGGCCAGCCGGAAGCGCGAAGAGGCCGTGCCGAACATCGCCCATCCCAGCAGTTTTCCGGCGCCGAGCCCCACCAGCACGCCGATGCCGACCGGCAGGACGAGGTCCACCAGGATCCACCCGGCGTCCGGCTCGGGGGGCTGCCCGGCCAGTGCCAGCGCCAGGAGGACGAAGGGCATGGTCAGGCCGTCGTTCAGGCCGGCCTCGATGGTGAGCGTGGACCGCATCTCGTTGTGGCGGGCCAGGTGCGCGCCGACGTCGGGGGAGGGGACGCCGACGTCGCCGGCCAGCACGGGGTCGGTCGGCGCCAGGACCGCGCCCAGCAGCATCGCGACGGCCGGGGTGAGCGCGAGCCACCACCAGCCGAGCAGCGCGACGACGGCGATCATCGCGGGCATCGTGATGCCCAGCAGCCGCCAGGCCGACGCCCAGCGGCGGACTCCGAACGGGCGGTCCACCGAAAGCCCGGCCCCGGCCAGCGACACCAGGATGCCCAGCTGGGCGAACGACTCGACGCCGGTCAGGTGCGCGGCCGGGTCGGCCCACCCGTCGCCGTACGGCGCGGGCAGTGGCAGCAGGCCGAGCCCGATGCCGGCGATCAGCATCACGAGCGGGGTCGAGAACGGCCGGTCGGCGACCAGCTTCGGCAGCACGGCCGCGGCGAGCGCGAGCAGCCCGGCGACGCCGAAGAGGACGGTCAACATGGACACCGCGACACCTGCTGATCTTCCGGGACACCGGTTCCGGGTCTACCCGCCGGACCCGCGGCGCAAACGCGGCTCTCAGCCGGCCACGACCGTGTGGTCCGAACGCGCCACGAGCTCGCCGATCACCGGGTGGCCGGGCAGCTCGCCCGCCACCAGCAGTCCGCCGGAAGTCTGGGCGTCGGCCAGGAGCAGGGCTTCGGTCTCGGTGGTCCGCGACAGGTCGGCGTGCGGGCGGACCCAGTCGAGGTTGCGCCGGGTGCCACCGCTGACGTAGCCGTCGCGCAGCGCTTCGCGCGCGCCGTCGAGGTAGGGCACGGCCGCCGGGTCGATCCGCGCGGTGACGCCGCTCGCGCGGGCCAGCTTGTGCAGGTGGCCGAGCAGTCCGAACCCGGTGACGTCCGTCGCGCACACGGCGCCCGTGGCCAGTGCGGCGACCGAAGCGTCGCGGTTGAGCGTGGTCATCGTGGCGATGGCGTGCTCGAACCGCTCGCCGGTGGCCTTGTGGCGGGAGTTCAGCACGCCGATGCCGAGCGGCTTGGTGAGGGTGAGCGGCACACCCGCGCGGCCGGAGTCGTTGCGCAGCAACCGGTCCGGGTCTGCCGTCCCGGTGACGGCGAGGCCGTACTGGGGTTCCGGGGAGTCGACGCTGTGGCCGCCCGCGAGGTGGCACCCCGCTTCGCCGCACACGTCGAGCCCGCCGCGCAGGACCTCGGCGGCCAGCTCGAACGGCAGGACATCGCGCGGCCAGCCCAGCAGGTTCACCGCGACCACGGGCGTGCCGCCCATCGCATACACGTCGGACAATGCGTTGGCCGCGGCGATCCGGCCCCAGTCGTACGGGTCGTCGACGACCGGGGTGAAGAAGTCCGTGGTCGCGATGAGCGCCGTCCCGCCGGAAATCCGGACAGCCGCCGCGTCGTCACCGGCGTCCAGGCCGACCAGCAGCTCACCGGCCGCGTTCGCGGGCCGGGCGCCGGTGAGACCGCCGACCACGGATTCGAGCTCACCGGGCGGGATCTTGCACGCGCAGCCGCCGCCGTGGGCGTACTGGGTCAGCCGGATGGTCATGGCGCTCATCATGCGCGGGCGCCGCCGTGTTGGCAGGATGGCGGAATGCCCCAGGGAGGCGTTTCCGGCCTGGTGACCGGCGCGGTCTTCAAAACCGTTGAGCGGCAGGTCCTGCCGCTGGCGGGTTCGATTCCCGTCCGCCTCCGCCATGGGTGACCCGCGGCGGGCGATCCCGCGCACCGATTCCGTGCTCGCCGAGCCGCGGCTCGCGAAGGCGGCCGGCACGCTCGGGCGTGACCTGGTGAAGTCGCTGGTCGTGGCGGCGCAGCAGCGGGCGAGAGCCGGGGAGATCGGGCCGGGAGAGGTCGTCGACGACGTGTTGGCCCGGCTGCCCGCCACCGGGTCTTCGCTGCGAGCCGTGCTGAACGCGACCGGCGTTCTCGTGCACACCAACCTCGGCCGCGCGCCGCTGTCCGCTGCCGCGCTCGACGCGGTCGTCGCCGCGGCCGGGACCACCGACGTCGAGTTCGACCTCGGGACCGGCGAGCGCGCGAAACGCGGCCGCGGTGCCCTCGCGGCCCTGACCGCCGCGGTGCCGGGCGCGGCGGTGCACGTGGTGAACAACAACGCGGCCGCCTTGCTGTTGTGCGCGCTGGTTTTGGCGCAGGACAAGGAGATCGTGGTCAGCCGCGGTGAGCTGGTCGAGATCGGCGACGGCTTCCGCATCCCCGACCTGCTGGAGTCGACCGGCGCGCGGCTGCGCGAAGTCGGCACGACCAACCGCACCTCCGCCCGCGACTACGCGGCCGCCGTCGGCCCGGACACGGGGTTCGTGCTGAAAGTCCACCCCTCGAACTACCGCGTTACCGGCTTCACGTCCGAAGCGAGCGTCGCCGAGCTGGCCGGGCTCGGCGTGCCGGTGGTCGCCGACGTGGGGTCGGGCCTGCTGGCGCCGCACTCGTTGCTGCCCGGGGAGCCGGACGTCACGACCGCGCTGGCCGACGGCGCCGCTGTGGTGACCGCGAGCGGTGACAAGCTCCTCGGTGGCCCGCAGGCCGGGCTGCTGTTCGGAGACGCCGCGCTGATCGAACGGCTTCGGCGTCATCCCGCCGCTCGGGCGCTGCGCGTGGACAAGCTCACGCTCGCCGCGCTCGAAGCCACTCTGCGTGGCCCGGAGCCACCGGTGCGCGCGGCACTCGGCGCCGACGTCGGAGAACTCCGGACGCGCGCCGAAATGCTGGCCGCGGCTCTGCGCTCGGCCGGAGTGGACGCCTGGGCCGTGGACTCGGTGGCGGTCGTCGGAGGCGGCGGGGCGCCGGGCGTCGAACTGCCGAGCTCGGCCGTCTCCTTGCCCGCCCGCTACGCGGCGGCGCTGCGACGGGGTGAGCCTCCGGTGGTCGGCCGGATCGTGCGCGAGAAGTGCCTGCTCGACCTGCGCACGGTGCGCCCGGCCGAGGACGTGATGCTGCGGGAGGCCGTGCGCCGATGCGGGTGATCGCCACGGCCGGACACGTCGACCACGGGAAGTCCACGCTCATCCGCCGGCTCACCGGCATGGAGCCGGACCGGTGGGCCGAGGAACGCCGCCGCGGCCTGACACTGGACCTCGGCTTCGCCTGGATGCGGCTGGCCGGCGAGGAGCTCGCGTTCGTCGACGTTCCGGGGCATCGGCGGTTCGTACCGAACATGCTGGCCGGGATCGGTCCGGTGCCGGCCGTGCTGTTCGTGGTCGCCGCGAACGAGGGCTGGATGCCGCAGTCGGCCGAGCACCTGGCCGCTCTCGATGCGTTCGGGGTCCGCCACGGCCTGCTCGTCGTCACCAAGGCCGACCGCGCGGACCCCGCGGCGGCCACCACGGCGGCGTTGCGGGAAATCGCGAAGACGGCACTCGGCCAGGTGCCCGCCGTCGCCGTCAGCGGCACGACCGGTGCGGGCCTCGACGAGCTGCGCACCCGGCTGACCGAGCTTGCCGCCGGCCTGCCGCCGCCGGACCCGGGAGCAGACGTCCGGCTCTGGATCGACCGGGCGTTCACGATCAAGGGCGCCGGCACGGTCGTCACCGGCACGCTCGGCGCCGGCACGCTGCGTGTCGGAGACGAGCTGACGCTCGGCGAGGCCCGCGTCCGGGTGCGCGGCCTGCAGTCCCTCGGCGAAGCGCACGAGAGCGTGTCCGCCGTGGCCCGGGTCGCCGTGAACCTGCGCGGCGTGGCCCGCGACGCGGCCGAGCGCGGCGACGCCCTGCTCACGCCCGGCGCGTGGCGCACCACGGCCGAGCTCGACGTGCGGTTGCGCGGGACACCCACGGCCGAGCTGCACCGGCACCTGGTGGCGCACCTCGGCTCCGCGGCCGTGCCCGCACGGGTCCGCCCGCTCGGCCCGGACACCGCGCGGCTGCTGCTCGCGACGCCGTTGCCGCTGCGCGTGGGTGATCGGGGGCTGCTGCGCGACCCCGGGGAGCACCGGACCCCGGCCGGGTTCGACGTCCTCGACGTCCGGCCGCCGCCGCTGGCCCGCCGTGGCGCGGCGCGAGCGCGGGGCACGGAGCTGGCGGCGCCGGAACCCGGCTGGGATCTGCTGCGCCGCGAAGGGTTCGTGCGCCACGACGACTTCCACGCCCTCGGCCTCCCGGAGGCCGGCGAGCGGCTCGGCGACTGGCACGCCGACCCGGCGCACCTCGCCCGGCTGCGCGAGGAGGCGCCCCGGGTGGTGGCCGGATGGACGCGCGAGCATCCGATCGCCGCCGGCATGCCGGTCGCCGTGCTCCGGCAGCGGCTCGGCCTGCCGGCTGCCGAACTGGTACCGGCGATCCTGGCGGACGGCCTGACCGTGGCCGGCGGACTCGTGCGGCGCCCAGGCGCGGGGTTGAGCACGGACGTCGAACGCGCGCTCGCCGTGCTCGAGAAGCGCTTCGCCGAGCACCCGTTCCAGGCGCCGGAAGCGGACGAACTGCGCGAGCTCGGCCTGGGCACCCGCGAGCTGGCCGCCGCCGTGCGCCTGGGCCGCCTGAGAGCTGTCGCGGACGGCGTGGTGCTCGGCCCGGCCGCACCGCGGCGCGCCGCGGAAGCGCTGGCCGCGCTGGGGAAACCCTTCACCGTGTCCGAGGCCCGGCGGGCGCTGGACAGCACCCGTCGCGTGATGATCCCGCTGCTGGAACACCTGGACGCCCTCGGCGTCACCGAACGGCAGGCTGGCGGCACCAGACGTGTGGTTGGGGCTGCGAATCCCGCGTACGGCGATTAACGTGCGAGGCATGGGCGTGCGGCAGTGGATCGAAGGCTGGCCGGTGTACCGGCAGCTGACCGGTCCCGATCGCACGGCCCGCGCCGCCGCGGCCAAGTCCGCCGGTTCGGAGACCTGGCACGCCCGCACCGAAGACGCCGACAGGGTGGTCCGGTCGATCTGCCCGTACTGCGCGGTCGGCTGCGGCCAGAAGGTGTACGTCAAGGACGGCGCCGTCACCCAGATCGAAGGCGACCCGGACTCGCCGATCTCGCGCGGTCGCCTGTGCCCGAAGGGCTCGGCCAGCAAACAGCTCGTGACCAGCCCGAGCCGCGTCACCGAGGTCCTCTACCGCCGCCCGTACGGCACGGAGTGGGAGCGCCTGCCGCTGGACGAGGCGATGGACATGATCGCCGACCGCGTGCTGAAGACGCGCGCCGACACGTGGCAGGACGTCGATGACCAGGGCCGCAAGCTCAACCGCACGCTCGGCTTAGCCAGCCTCGGCGGCGCGACGCTGGACAACGAAGAGAACTACCTGATGAAGAAGCTCTACACCGCGCTCGGCGCGATCCAGATCGAGAACCAGGCGCGTATTTGACACTCCGCCACGGTTCCCGGTCTGGGGACCTCCTTCGGTCGTGGGGGCGCCACGACGTTCCAGCAAGATCTCGCCAACGCCGACTGCATCGTCATCCAGGGCTCGAACATGGCCGAGTGCCATCCGGTCGGGTTTCAGTGGGTGATGGAGGCGAAGGCCCGCGGCGCGAAGATCATCCACATCGACCCGCGGTTCACGCGCACCAGCGCGGTCTCGCACGTCCACGCGGCGCTGCGGGCCGGGTCGGACATCGCGTTCCTCGGCGGGCTGATCAAGTACGTGCTGGACCACGACCTCGACTTCCGGGAGTACGTGCTGGCCTACACCAACGCGGCCGCGATCCTGCGTGAGGACTTCGCCGACACAGAGGACCTCGACGGTCTCTTCTCCGGTTTCGACCCCGAGAAGCGCCGGTACGACATGACGACGTGGGCCTACGAGGGCGCCCCGACGGTGCCGGCGGCCGGGTCGACCGATCCGGAGCAGCCCGGCGAGCCCGGTTCTGAGCCCCGCCACGGCGGCGAGGGCCATCAGCGCACCGCCCGCGCCGACTCGTACGGCAGCGGCGGCGCGGCGGTGGGCGCCAAGCCCAAGACGGACGAGACGCTGCGGCACCCGCGGTGCGTCTACCAGGTCCTCAAGCGGCACTTCGCTCGCTACACACCCGAAGCCGTCGCCGACATCTGCGGGATCCCGGTCGCGCAGTTCACCGAGATCGCGGAGGCGGTCACCGCGAACTCCGGGCGCGAGCGCACCACGGCGTGGGTGTACTCGGTCGGGTGGACGCAGCACAGCGTCGGCGCGCAGTACATCCGCACGGCGTCGATCCTGCAGACGTTGCTGGGCAACATCGGCCGACCCGGCGGCGGCATCCTCGCGTTGCGCGGGCACGCCAGCATCCAGGGCTCCACCGACATCCCGACGCTGTTCAACCTGCTGCCCGGTTACATCCCGATGCCGCACGCGCACCAGCACCAGACCCTTGCGGAGTTCGTCGAGGCGGACGCGGGCCAGACCGGCTTCTGGGGCAACATGCAGGCCTACACCGTCAGCCTGCTGAAGGCCTACTGGGGTGACCACGCCCAGCCGCACAACGACTTCGCGTTCGCGCACCTGCCGCGGCTGACCGGCGACCACGGCACGTACGCGACGGTGCAGAAGCAGATCGAGGGGGAGTGCAAGGGCTACTTCCTGGTCGGCGAGAACCCGGCGGTCGGCTCGGCCAACGGGAAGCTCCAGCGCCTCGGCATGGCCAACCTCGACTGGCTGGTCGTGCGGGACCTGCAGATGATCGAGAGCGCGACGTTCTGGAAGGACGGCCCGGAAATCGAGACCGGCGAGCTGAAATCGGAGGAGATCGGCACCGAGGTCTTCTTCCTGCCCGCCGCCGCGCACACCGAGAAAGACGGCAGCTTCACCAACACCCAGCGCCTGTTGCAGTGGCACCACAAGGCCGTGGAGCCGCCCGGCGAGGCCCGCAGCGACCTGTGGTTCTACTACCACCTGGGCCGCCTGATCAGGGAACGCGTGGGCGACGACCCGCGGGACGCGGCGATCCGCGACCTCACCTGGAGCTACCCGACCGAGGGCCCGACGGCCGACCCGAGCGCGGAATCGGTGCTCGCGGAGATCAACGGCCACGGCCCCGGCGGCCCGCTGTCGGCCTACACCGAGCTGAAGGACGACGGCTCGACCTCCTGCGGCTGCTGGATCTACTGCGGAGTCCGCGCCGACGGACACAACCACGCGGCGAATCGGCAGCCGGGGTCAGAACAGGACTGGGTGGCGAACGGCTGGGCCTGGGCGTGGCCCGCGAACAGGCGGATCCTCTACAACCGCGCCTCGGCGGACCCGGACGGAAATCCCTGGAGCGAACGGAAAAAGCTGCTCTCCTGGGACGCCGGGCAGGGCAAGTGGACCGGCCCCGACGTCCCGGACTTCGAGCCCACCAAGGCACCGGACTACGTCCCGCCCGAAGGCGCGAAGGCCCAGGCGGCGCTCGGCGGCGGAGATGCGTTCATCATGCAGACCGACGGCAAGGCCTGGCTCTACGTGCCCGCGGGCCTGGTCGACGGTCCGCTCCCGACGCACTACGAGCCGTTCGAGAGCCCGGTCGACAACGCCCTGTACAGCCGGCAGGAGTCGCCGACGCGCCAGACGCTGGACAGCCCGTCGAACCCGTACAACCCGGCGCGCAGTTCGGTGTACCCGTACGTGTTCACGACCTACCGGCTCACCGAGCACCACACGGCGGGCGGCATGAGCCGGACGCTGTCGCACCTGGCGGAGCTGCAGCCGGAGTTCTTCTGCGAGGTCTCCCCGGCGCTCGCGGCCGAACGCGGCCTGGAGAACGGCGGCTGGGCGACCATCGTCTCGGCGCGCACGGCGATCGAAGCCCGCGTGCTCGTGACCGATCGGATCAAGCCGCTCAAGGTCCGGGGCCGGACCATCCACCAGATCGGGCTGCCCTACCACTGGGGTCCCAACGGCCTCTCGCGCGGCGACGCGACCAACGATCTGCTCTCGATCGTGCTGGACCCGAACGTGCACATCCAGGAGGCCAAGGCGGCCACCTGCGACATCCGCCCGGGACGGCGGCCGCGCGGGCCGTCCCTCCTCGATTTCGTGGCCGACTACCGGAGGCGAGCCGATGGCTGAGTACGGCACCCAGCCCCGCATGGGGTTCTTCACCGACACATCCGTGTGTATCGGCTGCAAGGCGTGCGAGGTCGCCTGCAAGGAGTGGAACGGCGTCCCGGAGTCCGGTGAGCTGGACCTGCTCGGGATGTCCTACGACAACACCGGCGAGCTGGGCTCGAACACCTGGCGGCACGTCGCGTTCATCGAACAGCCCGCGGTGGACCTGGGGATGCCGACGGTCGGCGCGCCTCGACAGCTTGAGCAGGAGCCCGGTGTGCGCTGGCTGATGTCCAGCGACGTCTGCAAGCACTGCACCCACGCCGCGTGCCTCGACGTCTGCCCGACGGGCGCGTTGTTCCGCACAGAGTTCGACACCGTCGTGGTGCAGCAGGACATCTGCAACGGCTGCGGCTACTGCGTGCCCGCTTGTCCCTACGGCGTCATCGAAAAACGCGAGAGCGACGGCCGCGCTTTCAAGTGCACCCTCTGCTACGACCGGCTCGGCGCCGGCCTGGAACCCGCGTGCGCCAAGGCCTGCCCGACCGACTCCATCCAGTTCGGGGAGCTGACCGAGCTCCGCGCGCGGGCCGCGTCGCGAGTCGACGCGCTGCACGCGGACGGGGTGCCGGAAGCTCGCCTCTACGGCCACGATCCGGACGACGGCGTCGGCGGCGACGGAGCGTTTTTCCTGCTGCTGGACGAACCCGAGGTCTACGGCTTCCCACCCGACCCCGTCGTGACGACCCGTGATCTGCCGGCGATGTGGAAACGCGCCGCGACGACCGCGGCCGGGGTGGCCGCCGCGCTGGTCGTGTCGTTCCTGGGCCGGCGCCGATGAGCCCCCGCCGCGAACGCGCCATGGTCGAACCCGTCGAGTTCCGCTCGTATTACGGTCGCCCGATCCTGAAGGAACCGGCCTGGAAGCAGCCGGACGTGCCGCTGTACCTGTTCCTCGGCGGCGCCGCCGGGGCCTCGGCGTCGATGGCCGCGCTGGCCGACCTCACCGGCCGTCCGGCACTGGCCCGGGTGGGCCGGCTGGTCGCCTCGGGCGGCTCTCTCGCGAGCGTCGTGGCGCTGGTCCACGACCTGGGCAAGCCGACGCGGTTCCTGAACATGCTGCGCGTGCTCAAGCCGACCTCGCCGCTGTCGGTGGGATCGTGGATCCTCTCCCCGTTCTCCGGGCTCGCGGCGGTGGCGGCCTTCTCAGGGGTGACCGGCATCCTGCCGCGCGTCGGTCGCCTCGCCGGGGCTGGCGCGGGCGTCCTCGGCCCGGCGATGTGCACCTACACGGCCGTGCTGCTGGCCGACACGGCGACCCCGTCGTGGCACGAGGCCGGCGGCACGCTGCCGATCCTGTTCGCGGGCAGCGCGGTGACCAGTGGCGCCGGGGCCGCGCTGATTTCGGTGCCTCCGGCGGAGAACGGCCCGGTCGTGCGCGCCGGCCTCGCCGCGGCCGCTGCCGAGCTGCTCGCCGAGCACCACCTGGAGACCGGACTGGGCCTGGTCTCGGAGCCGTACCGCACGGGCCGCGCGGGAAAGCTGCTCAAAGCGGCCAAGTCGCTCACCGCCGCCGGCGCCGTGCTGTCGCTGGCCGCGCGTCGCAGCCGTGTGGCGGGTGTGGCCGCCGGGGCGGCTTACCTGGCGTCCGGGCTGTGCACGCGGTTCGGGGTGTACGCGGCCGGAGTGGAGTCCACAAAGGATCCGAAGTACGTGGTGGTGCCGCAACGGGAACGGCTGGCCCGCCGCGCGGAGAGCTGACGGCAGCTCACCACGAGGGAGGGTGGTGATCAACCCACGCCCGCCGCCGCCCTGGCCAGTTCCAGTTCCTCTCGGGACCGGACGGCGAGCACGGGCACGGCCGCGCCGGGCGGGCTGATCACCGCGTCCTCGTCGCGATTTCGGCTGAGCCCACCGGAGATGCCGAGCACGCCGAGGCCCGCGGCGACGGCTTCGGCGACCTCGGGCTGGTCCCAGCCGATGTCGCCGGTGAACACCAGGGCGTCGACCCGGTCCAGGCTCGCGGCCACCGCCGCCAGTTCACGGCGGGCGCGGTGCTCGAACACGGCGAGGGTGAACTTGGCCTCGACGTCGCCGGCGCGCACCAGGTCGCGGGTGTCGTCCGACGTGCCGGACAGGCCGAGGAGCCCGGAGTGGTGGTAGAGGCCGTCTTCCAGTTCGTCGAGGGTCACCTTGCCTTCGCGCAGCAGCCACAGCAGCAGACCGGGGTCGACGGTGCCGGACCGCTTCGCCATCATCGTTCCCTCCAGCGGTGTGAGGCCCATGGAGGTGTCGACACTGCGGCCGCGCGACACCGCGCAGACCGAGCATCCGCCGGACAGGTGCGCGACGAGCAGGTTCAGCTCGGCAGCGGGGCGGCGCAGCAGCGCGGCGGCGCGGCGGGCCGCCCAGGCGAAGGACAGGCCGTGGAAGCCGTAGCGGCGCAGGTCCCAGCGCGCTCGCCAGCGCTCCGGCAGCGGGTAGGTGCGCGCGATCGCCGGCAGGGTCCGGTGGAACGCCGTGTCCGGGCAGACGACGTGCCGTGCGTCCGGCAGGCGCTCGGTCAGCCGGTCGAGCAGCGCCTCGGTCTTCGGCACGTGCTCGGGCGCGAGCGAGCGGACCGCGGCGATCGCGGCGCGGACCGTCGGGGTGACGACGGTGGGTTCGACGATGTCCGGGCCACCGTGCACGAGCCGGTGCGCGACCACGTCGACGGTGCCATACCGGTCCACAAAGGACTCGACGTCGTCACCGGTGCCGAGGACTTCCTCCGTCCGGGCGTCCACGAGGTGCAGCCGCAGGCTGGCGGAGCCGGGGTTGACCGTCAGCACGGTCATCGCGGCCACCGCCACCCGGTGATCTCGGGCGCGTCCTCGCCGTTCCGGTAGGCGCTCGCCAGCGCCGCGTCACGCTGCTGCCGGAACCGCCGCGCCAGGTCCCCGCCCGCCGAGGACCAGCCGCGGGCCCGGGTGGCCGCGTCGGCGGCGAGGTCGTGGCGGCTCATCCGGTTGCTCGCCAGCAGGTCGTACGGCGTGGTGGTGGTGCCTTCCTCGAGATAACCGTGCACGTGGAAGCGTTGCGCACCCGGCCGGCCGTGCAGCACCTCGTGCACTGCCGACGGATAGCCGTGGAAGGCGAAAACGACAGGAACGTTTTCGCCGAAGCACTCGGCGAAGGCCTCGTCCGACAAGCCGTGGGGATGCCGGTCCGGCGGGCACAGCGACAGCAGGTCGACGACGTTGACCACCCGCACCCGCAAGTCGGGCGCGGCGTCGCGGAGCAGGTCCGTCGCGGCGAGCGCTTCGACGGTCGGGGTCGTCCCGGCACACGCCAGCACGACGTCGGCCTCACCGTCGTGGCCCGCCCACGGCCAGACCGCCGCGCCCGCGCGGCAGTGTGCCCGGGCCTCGTCGGGGGAGAGCCACACCGGTCCACTCTGCTTTCCCGCGACGACGACGTTGATCAGTTCGGTCGAGGACAGGCAGCGATGCAGGATTTCCAGCAGGGTGTTGGCGTCCGGCGGGAAGTAGATCCGCGCGGTGCCGGCCTTTTTGGTGAGCATCTGGTTGATGAACCCGGGGCCCTGATGGCTGTAGCCGTTGTGTTCCTGGCGCCACCCGTCGCTGGTGAGCAGGTAGTTCAGGCTCGCTACCGGGGCCCGCCACGCGACCTCGCCGGACATCTTGAGGAACTTGGCGTACTGGTTCACCATGCTGTCCACAATGGATACGAAAGCTTCGTAGCACGGGAACAGGCCGTGGCGGCCGGTCAGCAGGTAACCCTGCAGCCAGCCCTGGCACAGGTGTTCCGACAGCACTTCGAGCACGCGCCCGCGGCCGGCGAGGTGCTCGGTGTGGCCGGGGACATCCCGGTCGAACTGCCGCGCGGTGACCGCCAGCAGCGTGCCGAGGTTGTTGGACTCCAGCTCGTCGGGGCAGACGACCCGGAACGTGTCGGGCGCCTGCCGCACCAGCTCGGCGAGCCAGGCGCCGACGACCTCGGTCGGCCCGGCGTCGACCGCGCCGCGGCCGGTCACCGTGACGGCGAAATCCTCGATCTCGGGGAGCGGAAGGTCGCGCCGCAGGAGCCCGCCGTTGGCCTGCGGCACGCGGCCGAGCCGCAGCCGCGGTTCGGGCGGCACGGTAAGCAGGTCGGGCGCGGGAACGCCGTCGGCGTCGAACAGCTCCTCCGGCCGGTAGGACCGCAGCCAGCGGTCCAGCTCGGCCAGCTGCGCCGGGTCGCGGGCCGCGCCGGGCAGCGGGACCTGGTGGGCGTGGAAGGTCCCTTCGAGCGGGGTGCCGTCCGGGCTGGTGGCCGGCAGGCCGAGGCCCTTGGTGTTGCGCAGCACGATCATCGGCGGCGGCCCGGTGACCTGGGCGTGCGCCCGCGCGAGCGCGTCGGCCAGCGGCACTCCCGGGTCGTCGGCGTCCCGGACGTCGACCAGCAGCGGAGTCCACCCGCAGCCGGTGAAGTAGGCCGTGAGCTCGTCGTCCGACATCGCCTCGTAGAGGGTCGGCGACGCGATCTTGTAGCCGTTGAGGTGCAGGATCGGCAGCACGCGGCCGTCGCCGGGGCCGGTGAACTTCGGGCTGTGCCACGCGGCGGCCGTCGGCCCGGTCTCCGCTTCGCCGTCCCCGACGACGCAGGCGACCAGCAGACCGGGATCGTCGAAAGCGGCGCCGAACGCCGTGGCGAGGGCGTACCCGAGCTCGCCGCCCTCGTGGATCACGCCGGGCACCTCGGGGGAGAGGTGGCTGGGAAACCCGCCTGGCCACGAGAAGCGCCGCACGAGCTCGGCGAGCCCGGACCCGTCCAGCGCCAGTTTGTCGTCGTATTCGGCGTGGGTGCCTTCGAGCCACAGGTTGGCGTGGATCGCCGGGGCGCCGTGCCCCGGCCCGGTGACCAGCAGCGTGCGCTGCCCGGTCTCGGCCACCAGCCGGTTCAGGCCGGCGTAGACGAGGGTCAGGCCCGGGCAGGTGCCCCAGTGTCCGAGCGGCCGCGGCTTGAGGTGCTCGGGCCGCAGCGGCTCGGTCAGCAGGACGTTGTCCTTGAGGTGGATCATCGCCGCGGCGAGGTAGTCGCAGGCCCGGCGGTAGCGGCGCAGCGTGTCGGCTGAGGGTGGAGCGGGCACGGCGGGTCCCTCCTGGTCAAGCGACCGGGTAGCGGTGTTCGCCCAGCAGGGTCGCGAGGTGCACGGCGTTGCGGACCAGGGTCGCGTTGGCCGAGGCCACGGCTTCCGGCGTTTCGGCGAGGTCGTTGTAGTCGCCGCCCTTCATCGCTTCGCCGTTCCAGTACGTGCCGCCCTGGGCCGGCACGCTGAAGCCGGTGTCGTTGAGCGCCTGGAACAGGTCGGCGATGATCTTGTGGGCGCCGTCCTCGTTGCCGACCACGGCGGCGACGGCGACCTTGCCGAACATCGCGGGCCGTCCGTCACTGTCAGTTTCGGACAGTTCCGCGTCGAGCCGTTCCAGCACGCGCTGCGCGACGCTGGACAGGTGCCCGACCCAGGTGGGCGTGGCGATCAGCAGGATGTCGGCGTCGTGGAGTTTGTGCCGCAGTGCGGGCCACGCGTCGCCGTCGCCGAGGTCGGCTTCGACGCCGGGTTTGACGTCGTGGTCCACCACACGGACGAGCTCGCCGGTGGCGCCGCGTTCGGCGAACAGGTCCAGCAGCTGCCGGGCGATGAGGTCACTGCTCGAGGCGGCCGGCGACGGTTTGAGCGTGCAGACGAGTGCGAGTACCCGCATGGTGTCCCTCCAGGGCCGGTCACGGATGCAGCAGGACCTTGGTCCAGCCGTCGTCGCGGCGGTCGAACTTTTCGTAGCCCGCGGCGGCCTCGTCCAGCGACAGCTCGTGCGAGACCAGGAAGGAAGGGTTCGCCTTACCGGTGATGATCAGGTCGCGCAGCTGCCGGTTGTAGCGTTTGACGGGCGCCTGGCCGGTGCCCATGCGCTGGCCCTTCATGAAGAAACTGCCGTAGTCCCAGGCGATCCGGCCATTCTGCGCCTGCTCGGTCACGGCGCCGGGATCCTCCGGCACGTACACGCCGACCACGCCGATCCCGCCGGTCGGCCGCACGACCTTCACCAGGTTGTCGAGCACCAGCTCCGGGTGTTCCTCGCCGGTGTGGTCGTGGGCCTGGTAGCCGACGGCCTCGACCCCGCAGTCGGCGCCCGCGCCGCCCGTGGCGGCCAGGATCTGCTCGACCGGATCGGCCTCGGCCAGGTCGATCGGGGTGGTGCCGATCTTCTCGGCCATCGCGAGCCGGTCGCGTTCCTTGTCGACGACGTAGACCTCGGCCGCGCCGCGGATCACCGCGCTGTGCGCGGCCAGCAGCCCGACCGGGCCCGCCCCGAACACCGCGACGCGGTCGCCGGGCCGCATCCCCGCGAGCTCGGTGCCGTGCCAGCCGGTGGGGAAGATGTCCGACAGCATCGTGAAGTCGTTCTCGTACTCGGTGCCCGCAGGCAGGTCGAGCAGGTTGAAGTCGGCGTACGGCACGCGCAGGTACTCCGCTTGGCCGCCGTCGTAGGGGCCCATGCTCGCGTAGCCGTAGGCCGCGCCGTCCATTCCGTCGATCGGGTTCACCCGTTCGCAGAACGACGTCCAGCCGGCGCCGCAGTTGCGGCAGGTGCCGCAGGCGACGTTGAACGGCACCGAAACCCGGTCGCCCACCTTCACCCGGGTCACGCCGGCGCCGATCTCGGCGACGAACCCCATGTTCTCGTGCCCGAGGATCTTGCCCTGCTCGACGTCGGTACGGCCTTCATACATGTGCAGGTCTGACCCGCAGATGTTCGTCGTGGTGATCCGGATGATCGCGTCGGTGGGCTGCTCGATCTTCGGTTCGGGCACCTCGCGCACCTCGACGTCTCGCGGTCCCTGGTAGACAACTGCCTTCATGCGGGTCTCTCCGTTTCTCGTCGGCTGTCCGAACCGGCTACCCGCGAAGCCGGTGGCTACACATGCGCCGTGGCGGGTAGTCACCGGACGTGGACCGGACGACACCCGTGTAAACGAGACCCGACGACGTGGTGGGCCAGGGTGTCCGTACGCCCGTGGGCTGGCTGTCGCGTGCGCTCCGCGTGCCGGGCCGGGAGCGCCACACCCTGGTGCAGGCGGCGAAAGCTGCCTTGGCGGCGGCCGGTGCGTGGTTGCTGGCAACGCTCGTACTGCGCCTGCCGCAGCCATTCCTCGCGCCGTACGCGGCGGTGTTCCTCGTGGAGACGACGGTCTACCGCTCGGTGCGTGGCTGGGTGCAGCAGGTCGGCGCGGTCGGCGCGGTCGGCGCCGGTGTCGTGCTGGCGGGCCTGGCGGGGCAGGTGATCCCATGGCCCGCCGTGGCCTTGGGACTGGTGGTGTTCGTCGGGCTGCTGATCGGGTCGTGGCGAAGGTTCGGGGAGTCGGGCGTGTGGGGCGGCGTCACGGGCATGCTGCTGATCGCGTACGGCACCCGGGCGGCGCTGCTCGGCGACCGGCTCGTGGAGACGGCGATCGGCGCCGCGATCGGCGCGGTGGTGAACGCGCTGGTGTTCCCGCCGTTGTCGGGCCGGCGGCTCGTCGAGGCGATCGACGCGCTGGCCGGCACGCTCGCCGGGTTCCTCGGCAGCACCGCCGGGCTGATCCGCGCGGAGCAGCCGCCGGACGACGTCGAGGACTGGCTGGGGGAGGCCCGCGAGCTGCGTAGCGTGGTCGCGGTGACCGCCGACGCCATGCGGCGCACACGGGAGGAACGTGTCCTGAACCTGCGGCGACGGCGCTCCGGAACCGTCCTAGACCAGCGCGCCGAGCGGCTGATTTCCCTGTGGCCGCCGGTGGAACAGCTGATCGGCGCGGTCCGCACGGCGTCCGAGCGCGAGGAGACGTTCACCTATCCGTGGCCGGCGGCCCGCGAGACGCTGGCCGAGGTGATCGACAGCGTGAGCGCGGCCGTCCGGTTTCCGGACGACTCGGGAGAACTGGACCGAAGCCGGCGCCTGATGTCCACTGTGGAGCGCCGCCTGGCCGCCCCGGAGGACGGCGTGACCGCGGCGCTGGGCCTGCGGGCCATGACGCTTCCGGTCCGGCATCTCCTGGAGCGACTCGAACGGTGACCGGTTGGAGGGGCGGGCCCCGCGGTGTGCCCCGGCCGCGACCTGGTGCTGCTGTGCACCAGCGCGCTGCCGACGCACCTGATCCGCGCCCGCGGGTTCCGGCAAACGACCGGCCTGGCGCTCAGCCCGGGCCGGTCGCTGCCGGCTCCTGTGTCAACTTCCACCTGAAGTTCGGCTGGCTCACGGCGATTCGGGGCCGAGGAGCTTGTGGACGGCATCGGCGTCGGCGTACTCCTGCTCGGGCAGCGTGCCCAGGCGGCCGATGATCTGGTCACCGGCTCCGTGGGCGGTGGCGCAGCGGAGCAGTTCCGCGCGTCCGCAGGGGTATTCGACGTCGGTCAGGTAGTCGCGGACATCGGGCACAGGGCTCCTCCTCGTGGCTGGCGCAGTGTTGTACCGCCCAGGAATTCCCCCGGGCGCGCCGAGTAAACACGCGCCACTGGGTCCGATGTGGATTACCGCTCGTTGTCGACGCGGCGGCGGTGGCGGCAGGACGTGCAGACCACCGTCTGCCCGATCTCACCCCCGCCCTCGGTGACGAGCCGGGCCACGTGCAGCGCGGTCTGGCCGCAGATCTCGCACTCGAGGGGGGTGCTGTCGGGCCTGATGACCATTCGGGTACTCATAGGACCTCCGTGGTGTCGCTGGTGTCGGTCGGCGGCCCGGGTCTCCGGTGTGGGGCGAGGCTGCCGAACCGGATCACGACGACGGTTGCTCCTCAGCGGTGCGCAGCGTCCGGACGGTTGCGTCCGGGTGCCGGGACAGCGGCGTGAGCGGCAGGGTCGGAATCTCCGCCACCCGTTCCAGGTGGCGCAGCAGAATCCCTTCCCGAAGCGCCCACGGGCAGATCTCGACACGCTTCACGTCCAGCGCCGACAGCGTCACCTCCGCGCTGAGCGCGCCGGCCACAACTTGGCGCGCGCGTGAGCGCGAAATACCGCGGAGGCAGGCGCGCTTGGCCGCCGAGACCTCGGCCAGCCGCGGAATCCACTCCCGCAGCGAGGCCACCTCCAGCTCACGCGCCACGAACGGTCCCTTGCGCTGCGGGGCCGCGCCGGCGAGGCGGGCCAGCTGCTTGAACGTCTTGGAGGTGGCGACAACCCGCCGCGGCAGGCCTTCCCAGCGCAGGCGGTCGAGCACCTCCGACAGCGTGTCGCGGGTGTGCCGGCGCACCGCCTTCACCTGCTTGCCCGTCGGCGGATCGGCGGTCAGGAACTCGCGGGTGAGCCGCCCGGCGCCCAGTGGCAGCGAGAGCGCCAGCTCGGGCTCGACGTCGCGGCCCAGCACCAGCTCCATCGACCCGCCGCCGATGTCGACGAGTAGCAGCCGCCCGGCCGACCAGCCGTACCAGCGGCGCGCGGCGAGATACGTCAGGCGGGCCTCTTCCTCACCCGAGAGGAACTGCGGGCGGATGCCGGACTCGGCCTCGATGCGGTTGATGACCTCATCGCGGTTGGCGGCGTCGCGGATCGCCGCCGTGATGAGGGGGTAGAGCTGGTCGACGCCCATGCGCACGGCCGCGTCCACGGCCCGGCCGACCGCCTCGGCCGCCCGCGTGACACCGGTTTCACTCAGCGCGCCGTTGAGCAACAGCTCCTCGGCCAGCAATGTCGGCTCCTTCACCGCGTGCGCGGGCAGTGGCGGCGCCGCGGCGGACACGTCCACCGCCTGTAACTGGGCGGAATTGGACCCGATGTCCAATACGGCAAGTCTCATCCGTTCGGTGTACCCCGGTCGGGACGGCTTACACCCGAACGGAGGTTTCCGCCGTTCACCGAACGGGAACCCGATCGCCTATGCCGTCGCCGCAGGGAGCCGCGCCCCCGGACTCGACCGATCTCACCCGGCTGCGCCGTGCCGCCGCCGACTGCACAGGGTGTGCGCTGTACCGCTCCGCGAACCGGACGGTGTTCGGCGAGGGGCCGCGCGGGGCCGAGGTTTTCGTTGCCGGGGAACAACCCGGTGATCAGGAGGACAAGCAGGGCAAACCCTTCGTCGGCCCGGCCGGCCGTCTGCTCGACGACGCGCTCGCCGAGGCCGGGTTCGACCGGGAGGCGCTGTACGTCACGAACGCCGTGAAGCACTTCAAGTTCACCGAACGCGGCAAGCGGCGCATCCACGAGAAGCCCTCGCGCACCGAGGTCGTGGCGTGCCGGCCGTGGCTGGTCGCGGAGCTGCGGGCCGTGCGCCCTCGGCTGGTGCTGCTGCTGGGCGCCACCGCGGCTCAGTCGGTCTACGGCACGGCGTTCCGGATCACGAATCAGCGGGGCCGGCCCCTGGATCCCTCCGAGGAATTCGCCGGGCTGTTCGACGTCGCCGTCGCGACCGTGCACCCGTCGGCGGTTCTGCGCGCGCCCGACCGTGAGACGGCCCGGGCGGAGTTCGTCGCCGACCTCGAAGCGGCGCGCGAGAACCTCGGCACGACGGGGTAACCGCACGGTATGACGGACGAAACCCTGGTCGTGATCGGCAGCGGCCAGGCGGGCATCACCGCCGCGCGGGCCTACCGCGAAGCCGGCGGGAGGGGCCGGGTGCGGGTGGTGTCCGCGGACCCGGGCCCGCCCTACGCGCGGCCGCCGCTGTCGAAGGACTTCCTGCGCGGCGAGTCCGGCGAGCCGGACCTCGCCCTCGACGATCCGGGCCCGGACGTGGAACTCGTCCTGGGCGATCCCGTGGCGGAACTCGGCGAGCACGAGATCCGCACCGAATCCGGCGTGATCCACCCGTTCACCCGCTGCGTGCTGGCGACCGGCGCGGAACCCGTCCGTCCACCGATTCCCGGCGCGGACCACCCGGACGTGCGCTGCCTGCGGTCGCTGACGAGTTCCCGCGAACTGCGAGCCGCGGCCGGTGCCGCTCGCAGCGCCGTCGTGGTGGGGCCGGCTTCATCGGCTGCGAGGCCG
The DNA here is from genome assembly GCF_040682095.1 of Amycolatopsis sp. NPDC051372. NCBI lineage: Bacteria > Bacillati > Actinomycetota > Actinomycetes > Pseudonocardiales > Pseudonocardiaceae > Amycolatopsis > Amycolatopsis sp. NPDC051372. The sequence goes on along the minus strand of NZ_JBFBAF010000009.1, from coordinate 199,383 downwards.
CGGTGTCGTTGTCGCGCCTCGGGGTCCAGGTGACGATGCTGTGTCCCGATTCCGTGCCGCAGCGGCAACGTCTCGGGCGCGACGCCGGTGAGCTGATCCTGCACTGGCTCAAGTCCGAGGGCGTCAGCGTGCTGCGTGAAACGCCGCTCGACGCGGTCACCGAAGGGCACCGTGTCCACACGGGACTCGCGCCCGCGCTCGACACCGACCTGATCCTGCTCGCCACCGGCGCCCGGCCGTGTGTGGAGCTCGCCGAAAAGGCCGGGCTCACTGTGGAAAACGGTCGTGTGCGCACCGACCAGCGCCTGCGCACCAGCCGCCCGGACGTCTACGCGGCCGGCGACGTCGCGCTGGCCTACAACCCCTCGGCCGGGCGCGCGCTGGCCGTCAAGCACTGGGGCGAGGGACTCGCGATGGGTGAGGTCGCGGGCCGTTCGGCGGCGGGCGCGGAAACGGTCTGGGACGCGGTCCCCGGGTTCTGGTCGGAAATCGGCGATCACGTGCTGAAGTACGCGGCCTGGGGCGACGGCTTCGACGACGCCCGGCCGGTGTCGGTCGACGGCGGGTTCACCGTCTGGTACGAGCGCCGCGGCACCGCGCTCGGCGTGCTCACGTACAACGCCGACGAGGACTACGAACGCGGCACCGAACTGATCCGCGAGCATCGTCCGATTCCCCTGCTTTGAATCGCACGGCGCGGGGTAACCGGGGAGCGTACCGACGCCCTGACCGCACAGGAGATCCCATGTCCGACGCACAGCGCCCACCGCAGCAGCAGGAACCACCCGGCGTCACGGAGGACATGGAGCCCCGGCCGCGGGACATCATGGCCGACTACACCGGCAGCGGGCTCCTCGACGGGCGCCGCGCGCTGATCACCGGAGGCGACTCGGGCATCGGCCGCGCGGTGGCGATCGCGTTCGCCAAGGAGGGCGCCGACGTCGCCATCGCCTACCTGGAAGAACACGACGACGCGAAGTACACGGCGAGCCGCGTGGAGGCCGAGGGCCGCGAATGCCTGCTGCTGCCCGGGGATCTCGCGGACGCGCAGCAGTGCCGGGACGTCGTCGCCCGCACTCTCGACCGGCTCGGCGGCCTCGATCTGCTCGTGAACAACGCGGCGGTGCAGTGGCCGGTGGACTCGCCGGAGGAGCTCAGCGACGAGCAGTGGTTGCGCACGTTCGACGTGAACATGCACAGCTACTTCCGCGTGACCGCCGCCGCGCTGCCGCACCTGGGCGAGGGCTCGTCGATCATCAACACCGGCTCGGTCAACGGCTTGCGCGGCAACAAGTCCCTGATCGACTACTCGGCCACCAAGGGCGCGATCCACGCGTGGACGTACTCGATGGCCCAGGCATTGGCCGAGCGCGGCATCCGCGTGAACTGCGTGGCGCCGGGTCCGGTGTGGACGCCCCTCATTCCCTCGACGTTCCCACCCGAGAAGGTCGAAAGCTTCGGCTCGCAGGTGCCGTTCAACCGCGCGGCGCACCCCGACGAACTGGCGCCCTCGTACGTTTTCCTCGCCGCGAACCGGCTTTCGTCGTACTACAGCGGCGAGGTCCTCGCCGCTCTCGGCGGCGAGACCACGCCCGGCTGATCAGGAACCGGTGATTACCTCCTTGCTGGCGACTACGCCCTCGGCCGGAACCGGTTCCGGCGTGCTTCCATGGCCATCTTCGGTGTCTACCTGCGGTAGCGCGGTTCCCGGAGTCGAGCCCGCCGGTACCGACCATCAGGCGCCGGACGAGTCCGGCTGAGCCGGGAATCGCCGGATTTCGTGGAGTTTTCCGGTGGTCACGTCGAACACGAATCCCCGCACGGACGCCTTCGCGGGGATGAACGGCGAGTTCTCGATCCGGGCGATCGACTGGCGGACGTCCTCGTCCAGGTCGGCGAACGCCTCGGCGGCCCACGCGGGCTTGACGCCGGTATCGTCCTGAATGGACTTCTTGAACTGGTCGTCGGTGAAGGTGAGCATGCCGCAATCGGTGTGGTGGATGAGGATGATTTCCTCGGTGCCGAGCAGGCGCTGGCTGATGGCGAGCGAGCGGATCTCGTCCTCGGTGATCACGCCGCCGGCGTTGCGGATCACGTGCGCCTCGCCCTCGTTGAGGCCGAGCACGGCGTAGACGTTGATGCGCGCGTCCATGCACGCCACCACCGCGACGTGTTTGGCCGGCGGCAAGGGGAGGGGGCCGGAGAACTGCTCGGCGTAGCGGGCGTTGTTGGCCAGGAGTTCGTCGGTGACGGACATGGCGAGTCCCCTTCCGGAGTGGGTGTCCTCGCCGAGTGGACTGCCCCGGCTGTTTGTGCGCAATGGGGTCCAGCCAGTGGAAACTCAGCCACGTGTCCTCAGCGGCCGAGGGCGGATTGCAGCTCCTTTTTCGTCATGGTGGAGCGCCCCTTGATGTTGCGCTTCTTGGCCTCGTTGTACAGCTGCTCCTTGGTCGGCCCGCCCGGGCCCTGCCGGTTCCCCGACCGCTTCCCGCCACGCTTTTGCGGGGACATGTCCTGCGTCGAGCTCTTGCTGGCCGTGCGGGATTCGCCGGACTGAGCGCGGTTCTTGTTGACCGTCCGCGCGGCGATCTCCTTCGCCCGACCCGTACTGGCGCCACGCTTCTTCTGCGACGACTTGATGTGCTCGTACTGACGTTCGCGCTTGTCACTCCAGCTCTGCTCGGGCATGGCTCCTCCTCTGTCGTGACCAGCGCTTACCCGCGGTAGTCGCCGGCGAAACACCCCACGAGGATGGTCTCGCGATACCCGCCGCTGTCGGTGACGAACCGCCGGATCCGATTCAGCCGTTTTGTCGCGTTCGGAGTAGGCGGTGGACTCACAGCGGAAACATGCCGGTAACACCGCCCGGTTAGCTTCCTGCCGCGGGTCGGCGAGATGAGGAGACGTACGGGCGTGGTGGATACGGGAAGCACGGCGTGGTTGCTCGTCAGCGCGGCACTGGTGATGCTGATGACGCCGGGTCTCGCGCTGTTCTACGGCGGGATGGTCCGCGCGCGGAGTGTGTTGAACGTGATGGCGATGACGTTCATCTGTCTCGCGACCGTCGGCCTCGTCTGGGTGGTCTACGGGTATTCGCTCGCGTTCGGCGCCGATTGGTTCGGCGGGCTGCTCGGCGATCTGCGGCTGGCCGGTCTGCGCGGGATCGCGGAGCAGACGATCGGGCCGGCAGGGAACAAGGTGCCGCTGTTCGCGTTCGTCGCCTTCCAGATGATGTTCGCGGTCGTCACGGTGGCGCTGCTGGCCGGCGCGATCGCCGAGCGGGCGCGGTTCTGGACGTGGACGGTGTTTTCCGTCGTGTGGGTCACTCTGGTCTACCTGCCGGTGGCGCACTGGGTCTTCGCACCCGACGGGTGGATCGCGAGCAAGCTGCACGTGCTGGACTTCGCGGGCGGCACCGTCGTCGAGGTGAATTCCGGTGCCGCCGCGCTGGCGCTGGCGATCGTGCTCGGTCGCCGCCACGGCTGGCCGAGGCAGGCCGCCCGGCCGCACAACCTGCCTTTCGTGATGTTCGGCGCCGGGCTGCTGTGGTTCGGCTGGTTCGGCTTCAACGCCGGCTCCGCGCTGGTGGCGAAGAACTTGGCCGCCACGTCGTTCTTGAACACCACCGTCGCGGGGGCGGTCGCGGTGTTGGGCTGGCTGCTCGTCGAGCAGTTCCGCGACGGGAAACCGACCACCCTCGGCGCCGCGTCCGGTGCGGTGGCCGGGCTGGTGGGGATCACGCCCGGGTGTGCCTACGTCGAACCGCTCGGCGCGATCGCGATCGGCCTGGTGGCGGGGGTGGCGTGTTCGTTCGCCGTGGGACTGAAGTACCGGTTCGGGTTCGACGACGCACTGGATGTGGTCGCGGTGCACGGCATCGGCGGCTTGATCGGGACACTGCTGATCGGCCTGTTCGCGACCGTCAGCGTGGATCCACAGGGGGTCGACGGCCTGTTCTACGGCGGCGGACTCGACCAGCTGTGGCGCCAAGCGGCCGGGACGTTCGCAGTACTAGGGTACTCGCTGGTCGTGACCTTCCTGATCGGCTGGGTCATGCACAAGTTCATGGGATTCCGGCTCGACCGCGAGGCTGAGATCGACGGTGTCGACGAGGCCGAGCACGCCGAAGGCGCGTATGAGCTGGCAGTCCAATCCGGACGCCGGGGCAGCGTGCCCGCCGGTGCCCCGGGATCGCACCGGCCGGCACGCGAGGAGACTCGATGAAGCTGCTGACCGCCGTCGTCAAACCGTTCGTGCTCGACGACGTCCGGGTTGCCCTGGAGGAACTCGGCATCGCGGGCATGACGGTCACCGAGGTCCGCGGATACGGCCGGCAGAAAGGCCACACCGAGATCTACCGCGGCGCCGAATACGCGATCGACTTCATCACGAAGCTCCGCCTGGAAATCCTCCTCGATGACGACCAGGTCGAGGCGGTGCTGCGCACGGTGCGCGAGACCGCCCACACCGGCAAGATCGGCGACGGCAAGATCTGGGTCACCCCGGTGGAAACCGTCGTCCGCGTCCGCACCGGCGAACGCGGATCTGACGCTCTGTAGGCCTGCCCTGCTCCGCAACAGAACCCATTACCGAAACCCCGGGTCGGCTCGATCCGCGTTGACGTGCCGGCCGATCGTCCCTAGGTTCGACCCCATCGCCGACCTCGAGGGAGCGGTCATGGCCATTCCTGTGCCCGATGCGGTAAGGCTCGCGGCTCTGTCGCAGCACTACGGATTCGACTTGACCCAGGCCGAGGTCGGGGAGTTCGTCCCGGCGGTCGAGGGGACGCTGGCGGCGTCGGAGGAGGTCGAGCGGCTCTACCGCAGGTCCGCGCCCGAGGCACCCGTGCGTGAGTTCGCGCTGCCGGCGGACAATCCGTTCAACGCCTGGTCGGTGCGGACCGCGATCAGCGAGACGGCGGAAGGCTCGTTGGCGGGCCGGACGGTCGCGGTGAAGGACAACGTCGCCGTGGCCGGGATTCCGATGGTCAACGGATCGGCGTCGATGGACGGCTTCGTGCCGAGGCGGGACGCCACGGTCGTGCGCCGGCTGCTGGCCGCGGGCGCCACCATCTCCGGCAAGTCGACGTGTGAAGACCTGTGTTTCTCCGGGGGCAGTTTCACGTCGTGGCCGGGGCCGGTGCGCAACCCGTGGGACCTCTCGCGCAACGCGGGTGGTTCCTCGAGCGGCAGCGCCGCACTGGTGGCGAACGGCGACGTCGACCTGGCGGTGGGCGGGGACCAGGGCGGCTCCGTGCGGATCCCGGCGTCGTTCACCGGGATCGTGGGACACAAGCCGACGTACGGCTTGGTGCCCTACACCGGTGCCTTCCCGATCGAGCAGACCATCGACCACCTCGGGCCGATGACGCGCACGGTGGGAGACGCGGCGCTGATGCTGGGCGTGCTGGCCGGTGTCGACGGCTACGACTCCCGCCAGCCGTCAGTCCTCGATCCGGTCGACTACGTCGCCGCCCTGCGCGAGAGCGCTTCTGGTCTGCGGGTCGGCGTCGTGCGGGAAGGATTCGCCACACCTGTGTCACTGACCGGCGTCGACGACGCGGTCCGGGGCGCCGTGGAGGTGCTGCGGTCGGCCGGGCTGACCGCTGACGAGGTCTCGGTCCCGTGGCACCTCGACGCCATGGCGGTGTGGAACGTGATCGCGACCGAAGGCGCCGCCTACCAGATGATCGAGGGCCACGGGTACGGAATGGGCACCTGGGGCCAGTACGACCCCGAGCTGATCGCGCACTACGCCCAGGGCCGGGTCGCGCGCGGTCGCGACCTGTCCAAGACGGTCCAGCTCGTCGGCCTCTCGGGCCGCTACACCTTCGAACTCGGCGGCGGCAAGTACTACGCCATGGCGCGCAACCTCTCGTACGAATTGCGCGACGCCTACGACGCGGCACTGGCCGAGTACGACGTCCTCGTGATGCCGACGCTGCCTTACGTCGCGCGGGAGCTGCCGTCGCCGGACGTGTCTCTTGCCGACTACCTGGACACGGCGCTGTCGATGATCGGCAACACCGCGCCCTTCGACGTGACCGGGCACCCGGCCTGCAGCGTCCCCGCCGGCCTCGTGGACGGCCTGCCCGCCGGCATGATGATCATCGGCAAGCGGTTCGACGACGCCACCGTCCTGCGCGTCGCCCACACCTACGAGCAAGCCGTAGGAGGTTTCCCCGCTCCGGCCGGCGCCGCCGCGGTGACGTCCTGAGAGGCGACTCGGACCCGTCTACATCGACGGAAATGGCCCCTGAGCTGAGTTTCTCTGCCGTGGTGGGCATGGTGAGCCGCCGCTGTGCCGTCGAGGTGATGGGGCCGGTACACCTCGTCGATCTCGGGCCCGCGATGCGGACGTTGACCCGGCCGCCCGCGGGAGTGATGACGGAGCGGTCCGCGAAACCCTCGAGAATCACAGGCCGAACGAGTACCAGGCGTCGGCGTTGCCGGCCAGGACCCGCTCCCGTTCGCCGTCGGTCAGTGCCGCCAGTAGCCGCTGCCCGCCGGTGCCGTGGTCGTGGGGGTGATCGCTCGCGTACATCAGCATGGTGCCCGCGTCGAAGAGGTCGAGCGCCTGCCTGACCTGGAGCGGATCCTGCGGCAGGTGCGCCGGCGCCGTGGTGAGCCGCAGGTGCCGCCGCGCGACCTCCGAGGGTTTGCCGGTCAGCCAGGGCACTTCGCGCCAGACGCCCTTCCAGTCCTTGTCGAACCGCCACAGCAGGGCCGGCAGCCACGAGAACCCGCATTCCAGCAAGGTCACCCGAAGCTCGGGCAGGTCGGCGAAGGCGCCTTGGGTGATCAGGCTGGTGATCTGCGCCTGCACGAGGATCTGCGACCCGGGAATTGACCGATAGGGGCTTTGCCTTCACGAGCGTCGACGCCGACGGTGTGCCATGGCCTGAGTCGTACTGGTGGGAGATGGGGCAGCCGGGCGTACTACGTGATGGGCTCTCCGTCGCCCTCACCGCGGACGGCGCCTGCTGGGGGCTACTGCACCTGTTCCGCGATCACGACGGTCGCCGGTTCACCACGGCCGACGTCGACGCGGTCAGGAAGATCGTGCCGACCCTGGGCCGCCGCCTGCGGCGGAGCACGATCGATCCGGCGGGCGGGCGGCCGAGCGGCGACGAGGCCGGAACGCTGATCCTCGATCGCGGCCTCGCCCCGGTGGCGTCGACGCCGGAGGCGGACCGCTGGCTCTCCCGCCTCCCGCAGCCCGCACCTGGGGGCGATCCGCTCCCCGGATTCGTCTACGCGATCGCTGCCCGGCTCGGTCCCGATGTCCTGCCACCCTCGACCCCCCAGCTGCGCATCCGCGCCGACGACGGAACCTGGCTTGTCGTGCGCGCGGCGAGGTTGTCCGGAAGCTCGGCGCTCGGCGACGGGGCCATCGCAGTGACGATCGAACCCGCATGCCAGGCGGATTTACGTCCGCTGTTGATGCGGGCGCACAAGTTGTCCGCGCGCGAGCGGGAAGTCGCAGCGCTGGCGGTGCAAGGGCTCACGAATCTCGAGCTGGCGAGCGCCTTGTTCATCACCCGCCACACCGTCGCGGACCACCTCAAGGCGATCTACGACAAGCTCGGGGTGAACAGCCGGGGCGAGCTGACCTCGGTGCTCGGCGGACTCCGTTGAACAGGACCACCCGGAGCCGCGGTCGGCTCGGTCGACGTCGACGAGGAACTTGTCGACGTCGATCACGTCTGCGATCGTGGCTCCCGGCAGGGCGAGGACGTGCTCGAGATCGGCGAACAGCCGGTGCATCCCGGAGCGCAGGTCCGTTGGATCGTCAGGGTTCTTCGGGCCGCCGAGCAGCCCGGAGACTCGACGGAGCCGGTGCCCGGGCGCGTCGAGCAGCGGATTCTCAGCCGGCCCGCTTGGAGCTCCGACCGCCGTGGCCAAGGGGGTCGGCGCGACCATCTATTGCGCGGGTATCACGGTGATCCAGTGACGTGCCGAGGTGGCCGGTAGCCAGGTCGTGCCGCCGGTGTCCGAAGCGGACTCCGAGCGACTCGTCGAGTCCGGGGGCAGGCCCATTCGGGGTGCTCGGTCCGGTTGCGGAAGCAGCCCAGGTCGGCCTTTGTCGTCGGGGAGAGTCTCGGCGCAGGCGAATCTGCCCCAACTCCTGATCGAGACCGCGTAGTGAATCCGCTCACTCGACGCCGCTCTCGTCTACCGCGTGGCTCGCGGTCAGCGTCGCGCTGCCCGTGGGCGTGAACGTGCTCTGGCCAGCGCCGTTGTTCGCCCGCGGCGGCTGCCCGACGGCCGCCTCGTGTTGTCCGCTGCCGGCGCGCTGCTCGTCGGAGGGAGGCCCTGGGGCGCGGGGCGCCGAATTCCCGGTGGTGGCCGGTAACGCCGGGTGCGGTCGGACCGACCATGTCGTGTTGATGTCAGCGAAGGAGCACCAGTGTCCAACTCACACCCGTTGGTCCCGCCACAACCAGCGTCCAGAGCGAGGCGGCGCTGGCCGTGGATCATCGGGGCGGTGCTGGTCGTCGTGATAGTCGGGGTCGGCGCAAACGCTCGTCGAGCGGAGAGTCTGCAGCCGTTCCGAGCCGCCCACGACGCGGCGACGTCGTCGGCCACGGCAACCGACGGCGGCACCGGCGAGGCGCCCATCCTGCGTGCGGCAGGCCTGCTGCACGCGCACGTCGAGAACCTCGAGCAACTGATCTGCGACCCGTACACAGCGACCGCGACGGCGACCGCCGGTGGGTTCGATGTCCACGTCACCTACCCGGGCCCCGCGAATTGGACCGTCTTCGCCGAGACCTTCGATGAGCGCCCCAGCACGCAGCACAAGACGATCGGCGGGCAAGACGCCGGGGCGACGTTCACGTTCACCGGATTCCCCTTCGATCAGGTGATGGCGATCTCGGTGTCGGAGACATCGGACCGTGGCCCCGGCACTTGCGACGTCTTCGATCGGGCTCCGTAGCCGACACCCTCCGGACGCTGCAGCGTCGTCGGTGACGTCGAGTAGGTGTCCGTGCGCCGGAGCCAGGTTCCTTGGTGCACGGATCGTCGTTCCAGGCGTGCAAGGCGCCCTCGATGACCTCCAGGTCGTCGCGCCAGGCGCGTCCTTGACGCGGCGGGGTTGTACCGGTCAAGCGGTCAGCCCAACGGTCTGGCTGCAAGACGCCCTGGAAGCCTTCTGCCGGTACGCGCTGGAGCAGGTCTGTCGGGGGTTGGCAGCCGGCCGCGAGCTGGTCGAACGTGGTCGTGGCGGTCGAAACTGCGGAACCGGCTGCGGTGCGGCAGGAGCACTTGTGCCCGAACTGCGCCCGGCCCCTCACGTGTGCCGGCCGAGACTTCGCCCCGCCGCCGAGGCGTGATGTCCGCGGATGGTCTGTGCTGACCGCGGTCTTGGGCGAAGGGTTGCGCTACGAAGGGCGATCGGCATGCGGGTGCGAGAAGGAGCCCAAGTACCGTCCGCGGACCCGCGCCGAATTGCGGGTGCGTCGGACCGTTGCCGAGAGAGATGGCCTGCCGCTGTCGGAGACGTTGTGTCGGCCGGATCCGCTGACGTCGAACCTGGCTGATCCGGCACCTCAGCGTGGGTACGGAGGCGATGCCGATGAGCGCTGATTTTCCGCCGCGGGACACCTGACGCCTTCCTGACTGCTGCTGGCCGTCCGTTCGGAAGTGTCGTTGGTTCGAGAAGTAGTGATCGGCACCAGGGCCGCCCGCTGGTCGGCCGCCGCGCTCGGCGGCGATTCGGTGGAGTTCTCAAGCCGTGGTGAAGTGAAACCGGGTCACGTCCTGCCTCCTTGGCCACGGCTACCGATTGGTAACCGACGTTGGCCTGGGCACCTTCAAAGTTCGCCCGTGCCGGTGCGCCGGCGGTGTTGCGAGGGTTCGAATAGCCGAGCGCGGCGCTCCGGGACGTTCGGCCTCGCACACCAGGCGCGGTGGCCGGTACCGTGCTGATGGTGCCGACGTGGCGTTTGCGGGATTTCCACGACGACGATCTGGACCGCGCCATCCAGCTCTGGGATCAGGACCGGCAGGCGGGCGACTCGCCTCCGGTGTTCCCGATTTCGGAGGTCATGGCTGCGACCCGGACCGGCGTTGTCGTGGTGGCGGTGGTCGGCGATGACCTGGTGGGGATGGCGGTCGCGCAGGCACAGGGGGAGCGGGCCTGGATCACGGGGGTGTCGCTCGCCCGGCGGTGGCGCAACCGGGGGATCGGCAGCTCCCTGATCGGCGAACTCGAGCGGCGGCTGAGGGAGCAGGGGATCCGCCGGATCAGTGCGCTGCTCCCGCCCGGCGCGACGGGAACCGCGGCTCTGGAAAACTCCGGCTATCCGGCTCGCCCCGGGTTGATCTTCTACGAAAAGGTCGAGCATCTCGGCGCCAGCGACGCGGGTCTGCTCGCGGAGCTCGGCGGGCGGGTTCTCCCGCGGGGACTGTGGACCGATCTCGCCGGGATGGAGCGGGAGAAGGAAACCATCGAGCGGCGGATCGTGCTGCCGCTGGCCAAGCCCGTGCTGGCGGACCGGTACGGCGTCGTGCCGCCGAAGGCGGTCATCCTCTTCGGGCCGCCGGGTACGGGCAAGACCAGCTTCGCCAAAGCGGTTGCCTCCCGGCTGGAATGGCCGTTCGTGGAGCTGTTCCCCTCCAGGCTCGCGTCGTCGGGAGCCGGAGGCTTGGCCACCTCACTGCGCGACACGTTCGCCGACCTGGCCGACCTCGAGACCGTTGTGCTGTTCATCGACGAAGTCGAGGAGATCGCCGGCGTCCGGTCCGGGCTGGCCGTCGATCCTGGCCACGGAGTCACCAACGAGCTGCTCAAACTGATCCCGGGCTTCCGCGACCACGACGACCGCCTGCTGATCTGCGCCACCAACTCCGTCCGCTCTCTCGATCCGGCGTTCCTGCGCCCGGGCCGGTTCGACTACGTTCTCCCGGTCGGTCCCCCGGACCCGGCGGCGCGGGCGGCGATCTGGCGGCGGTACCTCGGCCCCGTGGCCGGAGGCGTCGAGCTGGAGCGGCTCGTGGCGGCGAGCGAGATGTTCACCCCCGCCGACATCGAGTTCGCTGCTCGCAAAGGAGCCCAGGCCGCGTTCGAACGTGATGTCGTCCACGGCCGCGGCGCCCCCGCCGGCACCGAGGATTACCTCACCGCCATCGCCGACACCCGGCCCACCCTCACCGAACAGGCCCTGACAGAGTTCCGGGAAGACATCGCCCGGTACGTGCGGATGTGATCGGCGCACGCGTCGGCTGTGCTCACGAGGTCAGTTCCTGACGAGGCCACCGGGTTGATGACTTGCCCGACAGACCTGCCCTGACGGACGACGGAGGCCGGGCACCTGGCCGTCGGACAGGGCGGACACCTCGAGCATGAAGAAACAGCATCTCAGCCACACCTGCCCGTGCTGGCGCAACGGGGTTCGAGGCTTCAGCCCGGTGGTCGACGGGGAACCGAGGCTCCTCGGAGGCCTTCACGTTGCGCACGGCCGGGGGCGCCGGACTCCAACCGCGATTTCCGCAGCCTCAGCGGGTGCACCCCCACCGACTACCTGACCGGCAATGCGTAGCTCAACGTGATCGTCCATCCGGTGCAGCATTCGGCGTGCGGCCCGTTGATCACCAAGGGCAGTGATCCATCAGCCAGACAGGGGTGCCCGGGAAAGCGCTGATGAACCCGGCTCCTTCGGCGATCGCGCTCGCACGCGTTCCACGCCCGGCAAGTTGTCCACAGTGGCCGGATCGGCCTTGGCGGACCGGCACACCGGCCGTTTCACAACTGTTGACGTAGTCGGAGGGGCGGACCCACCCTTGACCTGTCGACCTCAATGAGCAGGTGCTGCACCGATGGCGGCCCAGGCCGAGACCGGATCGATCAAGGCTGTGCGAGGCATGCCTATGCTGTGCGCCATGACGACCGACCTGGGGTTCGACTGCTCATGCTGCGGCCAGCACCACGACGAGCTCCCGTTGGGCTATGGCACATTCGCACCGGCCTACTGGCACGACGGCCTGGCCGGCAAACCTGACAGCATCCTCGGTGACGAGCAATGCGTGATCGATGGAGAGCATTTCTTCATCAGGGCTCGCCTGGTCCTGCCGACCACGGATGCCGGCGACGACTTCGAATGGGGCGTGTGGGTGTCGCTCAGCGAGGCCAACTTCGCCCGCGTCACCGAACTGTGGGACAAGCCGGAGCGAGTGCAGGAGCCGCCCTACTTCGGATGGCTCGCCACCGAACTCCCCACCTACGAGCCGACAACCCTGAACCTGAAAACGAACCTGCACAGTCAGCCCGTCGGCGTCCGGCCAACCGTGGAACTCGAGCCCACCGACCACCCACTGGCAGTCGAACAACGCACCGGCATCACCCGTGCCCGCGTGCGAACGATCGCCGAACTGCTCCTGCACCCCACCCCGTGATGACTCCGTGACGCGAGATTACGGCAGCACACCCGGATGCAGGTCAAGCACCACGCACGGATAGCCGCCGACCACAGCACAACGCGCCAGCGGAAGCACGACCGCTTCTGACCGCCAGAGCTACGGTTTCTGCGACGACGGGCATCGCCGCTACCGCCGTGCGCACGGTTCACTTTCCCGATTCACGACCGATATCGGTGAGAAGTGGTCGCGTTGGTGGTTCGGTGGGCGCCGATGTCAGTACCGGGCCACGGCCGGGTAATCCGTTGTGCTCGATTTCGTCAAGACCCGGGCTGCGGTCGCCGTGCCGATGGTGGCCGCCGTTGTGGGCTACCGGCTGTCGCGGCGGCTCCGGATGTGGGAGGCCGACCGATGGCGACTCAGGAGCTGATCAGGGCGCGTCGTCAGGAGCGTGAGGAAGTTCGTCGAGGGACGCACGCGATGGCCAGTCAGGGCGGTGGCGGGCTCAGCAGGAGGGCGACGAGGTCGCGTCGGCTGCGGACGCCGGTCTTGTCGAAGACGGCCTTGAGATGATCTTGCACGGTGTGCGCGGAGATGTGCAGGGTCGCGGAAATCGTGCGGGTCGGGTTGCCGCGCAGTACGAGGGTGGCAACCTCGGCCTCGCGCGCGGTGAGTCCGTGCGCGGAGAGCATGAGCGGCACGGCGGCGCGGGGCTCCACGGGTTCCGCGACGACGGTGATGTGCGCGGCGTCGGGCGGCCCGGCAAGGCGGGAGGCGTGCAGGTTGAGCCAGGGTCCGGCGCGGGTGCGGACCCGGGTGCTGGGTAGCGGGCCCGCGGGGTGCCGCTCGAGGCCGCGAAGGGCCGCCGCGACGCTGTAGACCGCGACGGGCAGTGGCAGGTGACCGGGCTCGAGCATCGAGAGCAGGTGCTCGGCTTCCGGGGTCATGGCGATCGTGCTGAGGTCGTCAGCGAGTAGCACGACTCCGGGCCGCAGTGCGGGGGCGGCGGCCGGGGAGCCGGACAGCAGCATGGTGTTGCGCAGGGCCTGCGCGATGTGTGGGGAAACGCGCGCGAGGGTGGCCGCTTCTGTCGCGGTGAAGCCAAGTTCATGGTCTTCGCGATGCAGGCACAGGTAGCCCCAGCACTGGCCACCCGCGATCAGCGCGGCCCGCAGCTCATCGCCGAGACCGAGCGGGCGCATGATCTCGCGGTAGCGTTCGCTGGCCGGCCGGTCGCGGCGGGTCGTGGAGTCCAAGCTGGCCACCGGCCGTGCAGCGGTGGCCAGGGTGGCGAACTTGTTCACGTCGTCCCGGCCGAACTCGTTGTCCAGGAACAGCTGCGTTACCGTGCCGAGCGGCTCGTCCGGCCACGCTCCTGTGAACAGCAGCGTCTCCGGATCCGCCGTCGCCAGGAATGCCGCGTCGTTCGGGATCAGTCGGCGCAGCGCCCGGAGCACCTCGCGCCGCACGCCCTCGCGGTCCATGCCACAGTGACACAGCCGAAGGAGGTCCTGCTCGGCGCGGCCGGATCTCGCCATGTCCACAGTGTCACTCGCGAGCGACGGAAAGGGAAATCCCAGATCGTTGGGATGGTTTGGGTACCGGTGGGGCCAGACAATGAGCGGCATGACTACAGAACACAACAAGCATCTTGTAGACGCGTTCATCCAGGAACTGTTCACCAAGGGCGACCTCAGCGCCGTCGAACGCTACCTCGACCCGAGCTTCGTCAACCACGACCCGCCGTTCCCGGGCGCTCCGGGGGGACCCGAGGGCATGCGCGTGGCAGCCACCACGTTCCGGCAGGCCCTGCCGGACTGGCACAGCGGCCTGGACCGGCTCATCGCGGAGGGCGACATCGTGGTCGAGGTGTTCACCGCGAGCGGCACGCACCGTGGCGAGCTGATGGGTGTGCCCGGCTCCGGCAAAACCTTGACGCTGCGCGGCATCAACGTCTTCCGGATCTCGGGTGACCGGATCGTCGAGCGCTGGGGCCGGCTCGACGACCTCGGGCTTCTCCAGCAGCTCGGGCTGGTTGACGGGTAGCAGGCGAGGCCGAACTGGTGAACTGCGTTCCGAAGCTCGGACAGTTCGACAATGCGGAATGGCGCCGGGACCGCGCCGGCAGTTCGCACCGTCGGTCGTCGACGCGTTCTGCGCCGACGCGGTCGAGGTACTGGACGAGCTGGACGACGCCATGGTGGCTGCCTGGTCTTCGCGGTGGGGCTCGCGGCGTCGATGCCGCGGCACGCATGCGTTCGACGGTCACCTCGCCGAATACCGGCAGTACGCCGTCAACCACGAAGTCGGCCACGCACTCGGGCACGGCCATGCCGGGTGTCCGGCCGACGGTGCGCTCGCGCCGGTGATGATGCAGCAGACGTTCGGGCTTTCGGACACCTACGTCGCGCGGCTCGACGGCGCCGATCCGTCTGCGGTGTGGCCTGTCGTCGCAGACGGCAAGGTGTGCCGAGCCAACCCGTGGGTGAGGTCTCCAGCGCGGCTGCCAACGCGTCACCGGTGACGCGCCACGGGCCTTCAGGAGAGGACGACGTCACGACCGGGATCGTGCCCGACGCGGTGTTCGTCGAGAACGCGAAGTAGCCCTGGTCCGTCTTGACGACGTCCGGGTCCGGGAAGTCCTGGCCGATCAGCAACTTCGGGACGCTCGCCGCCCACGCAGCGGGGCCGTGCGCGAGCAGGAGCACCAGGGCGGCGGTGGCGACCGCCAGACGGTTTCGCCGGTGTGAAACACGGTCGTGGGCGAAGCCGGAGGGGGCAGAGCAGGTGTGGTCGGTGGTGATTTGAAAAGTGTCCGCGGAGTGGAAGAGCAGGTACCGCGTGCCGTCCGTCGGAGTCGAGGAAGGTCTGCGGGTCGATGTCACCGTCGTTGGCGGGCACACCCTGACCGGCCCCTTCGTCAAGGCCGACGCCCAGTTCTTCTCGACCGACCTCCTCGCTGGCAAAGCCGACGCCCCCGGCGGCGCCGACGTCGTCGCCGGCCACATGTACTTCCACGGCCGGCTGAACGGCGGCCGCTCGGCTCGCGGCCCCTACGAACTGCCGATCAGCTTCCCGGGAGACGTGCCACAGCTGGGCTGACCGGAGTTGTGCACGGTGGTGACAGAGCAGATCGCGCGGCCGCTCGATCCGGTGAACAACCGGCCCGAAGCCCCGTCGCACCGTAGTTCGCGGGTACCCCTCCTGAAACGAGGAGGACACGATGCCCGACAACGATCTCTTGGGCTTCCTGGTCATCGGACTGATCTTGGTGGTGGCCGACGGCCAGGTTCTCTACCGCGGCGGCCGGCGATATCTGCGGGGCTCGACCGGCAACGAGGCGACCGGTTCGATGGCGCGAATGGTGGTGGCGGTCTTCCACCTCGTCGCGATCGGCGCCCTCGCGCTGCTCTCCGTGGTGGGCCCGACCTGGTCGGGTTCGACCGCGGCGGTGGTCGGTCGCGTGGGCGTGTTCCTCCTGCTGCTGGCGGTGATCCACGGGTTCACGCTGGTCGCGCTGGCCCGGCGGCGGGAGGACGAGTTGGTCGAGACCAGCCTGCAGGAGCGCGACGCCACCCGGGCGGCCCCCGGCCCGCAGCCGGGTCCGCCGTCCGAACACGGCCACGAACCCACGGCCGCCGACGCGGCGTGGCAGCCGACGACCGTCGCTCCGGTACCCGGCCAGGCCGGCCCTTACCCGCGAGTGAGCCCGGACATCGAGGACCACGGCCCGTACCGGACCTGAGACCGCGCCGGAAGGTCGTCCTCAGATCGATTGCCGGAACACCTTTTGGTTTCGGGGGAGCTGACATGAAACGCGTGCCTTCAGCGGTGTCGCGACCGCGGTCGAGCCGCGGAAGCCGAATCCCGGTCCGACCAGCTGCCGGCAACGGCCAAGACGGCCGGTGAGGGGTCAAGAAAAGCCGGCCGACACCCGGGCAAGGCCCGGAAAGGGGTGCACGTCGTGCAAGCCGCAGTTCGCCCAGCACGACTTCGACGTCGTGCTCACCAGCGAGGACGACGAGCTGGCCGAGCAGGTGCGGTCCGGCAGTGCGGCGGTAGAGCAGGTGCGGGCGGACCTCGCGCGGCCCGAAGGCATGGAGGAACTCGTCGCACACGTCGCCGCGACAGCGCCCCGGGCGAGGCGCTCGCCGTCAACGCGGGGGCCGGCATCAACGGCGAATTCGCAGGCGACACCCGGCTCGACGACCAGCTGACCGTGGTGGACCTGAACGTGCGCTCTTGTGCACCTCGCGAAGCAGCTCGTGCCGGACATGGTGGAGCGGGGGCGCGGCCGGGTGCTGTTCACGTCGTCGGTCGCGGGGACCGCTCCCGGCCCGACCGACACCGAGTTCTTCGAGCGCGCGCCGACATGGAGGACGCAATGACCGGCGCGGGTCCGAAAGACAGTGCGGCCGACGTCGCGGAAGCCGGAATCGCCGCGCTCATGGCCGGCGACGACACGATCGTGGCCGGGGCCAAGAACAAGGTGATGGCCGCCGGTTCGCGGATGCTGCCGGACGAGGTCAAGGCCGCACAGCGGGGAAGATGATGAAGCCGGGTTCGGCCGACGTGTGAGCGTGCGGGTTACCACGCGCCGCGCCGGGGTAGTCCTGCAGCGTGCGAATCGTGATCACCGGCGCGAGCGGAAACATCGGGACGGCGCTGCTGCGTGAGCTGGACTCCTCGTGGGAGGTCACCGGCGTTGCGCGGCGCGTCCCGGACCTCACCGCGGAGCCTTACGCCAACGTGTCCTGGCTGCACCTCGACCTGGGGGAGCCTGGCGCCGAGGAGGCGCTGGCGCGCGCGTTCGCCGGAGCCGACGCGGTCGTGCACCTCGCGTGGGCGATCTCGCCGGTGTGGGACGAACCGGCAATGTGGCGCACCAATCAGGACGGGACCCGCCACGTGCTCGACGCCGCAGCGAAAGCGGGGGTCGGGCACGTGGTGTGCGCGTCGTCAGTCGCCGCGTACGGGCCCGGGCCGCGTGATGAGAAGGTGGCGGAGGAGTTCCCGCGCGCGGGAGTCCCGGCCAGTGCCTACAGTCGCGGCAAAGCGGAGCTGGAGGAGGTGCTCGACGCGTTCGTCGAGACGCATCCCGAGATCGAGCTGGCGCGGATCCGGCCGTGCGCGGTGCTGCAGCGGCCCGCGGCGGGGGAGTTCACGCGGTGGCTGCTGGGGCCGTTGATCTCGCCCGGGCTGCTCGGCGGCCGGCTACTGCCCGTTCCCCTGTGGGACGGTTTGCGCGTGCAGGCGGTGCACTCCGACGATGTGGCTTCGGCCTTGCGGCTCATCCTCGAGCAGCGTGCAGTCGGGCCGTTCAACCTGGCCGCGCCGGATGTGCTGGACGCGAATGCGCTTGCGCGGCTCTTCGGTGGCGCGCGCGTGCCCGTGCGCAAGTCGGTCGCGCGGTTCGTGGCCCGGGTCGCGTGGACGGCCGGACTGCAGCCGCTGCATCCAGGGTGGCTCGAACTGGCCGACCGGGCGGCGCTCGTGGACACGACCCGGGCGGAGGTGGTGCTGGGCTGGCAGCCGCGGCACAGCACCGAGGACACACTGGCGGAACTTGTCGACGGGCTGCGCGCCAAGGCGGCCGGCGCCTCACCACCGCTGGCACGGGCGAGCGCCGGGTGGCGCACGCGGGTGCGTGCACTCGGGCGCCTGCGGCCGACGCATCAGTCGCAGGCGTGAGGGGGCGTGGTGGAGACCGTCGACGCGATCGTGGTCGGGGCCGGGCACAACGGGCTCGTCGCCGCAAACCTGCTGGCCGACGCCGGCTGGGACGTGCTGGTGCTGGAGGCCACGGACACGCCGGGCGGGGCGGTGCGCACCGCGGAGGTGACCGCGCCGGGCTTCCGCAACGACCTGTGCAGCGCGTTTTTCCCGATGTCGGCGGCCTCGCCGATCGTGCGGGGGCTGGGGCTCGAGGAGCACGGCCTGCGCTGGCGGCACGCACCCGAAGTCCTCGCGCACGTGCTGCCGGGCAACCGGTGCGCCGTGCTGTCCCGCGACGTCGACCGCACGGCGGCGTCGGTGGACCGGTTCGCCGCCGGGGACGGCGAGGCTTGGCAGGCGTTGTTCGCGCAGTGGCAGCAGCTGCGGGACCGGCTGCTCGACGCGTTGTTCACGCCCTTCCCACCCGTACGCCCTGCGGCGCGGTTGCTGCGGCGCACCGGCACCGCCGAAGCCCTGCGCCTCGCGCGGATGCTGACGCTGCCCGTGCGCCGGTTCGCCGAGGAACGGTTTTCCGGTGCGGGCGCGCGGTTGCTGCTGGAGGGCAACGCCGCGCACAGCGACCTGTCGGTGGACAATGCGGGCAGCGCGGTATTCGGGTGGCTGCTGGCGATGCTGGCGCAGGATGTCGGGTTCCCGGTGCCCGAAGGTGGTGCGGGGGAGCTGGTGGCGGCGCTGGTGAAGCGGTTGGGAGACCGTGGTTCCCTCCACTGTGGACGCGAGGTGACCGAGATTCTCGTGGCAGATGGGCGCGCGGTGGGTGTGCGGTGTGCCGACGGCGACGCCATACGCGCGCGGCGGGCAGTGCTGGCCGATGTGCCGGCGCCCGCGTTGTACGGGAAACTGGTCGCGCCGGAGTGGCTGCCGGCCCGGTTGGTGAACGACCTCAGCGGGTTCGAATGGGACAGTGCGACGGTGAAGGTCGACTGGGCGCTGTCCGGCCCGGTGCCGTGGACCGCGCACGAGGCCGCGGGTGCCGGGACCGTTCACTTGGGCTGTGACGAGGACGGGTTGGCGGCGTTCGGCGCGGAGCTCGCCCGCGGCCGCGTGCCGAGGCGGCCGTTCCTGTTGCTGGGCCAGATGACCACGGCCGACCCGACCCGGTCACCTTCCGGAACGGAAGCGGTGTGGGCTTACACGCACGTGCCGCGGGGGTCGGTCGCGACGCCGTCGGCGCTGGCCGGGCGGGCGGCGGCCATCGAGGACTCGATCGAATGCCAGGCCCCGGGCTTCCGCGACCGGATTTTGGACCGCTACGTCCAGGGGCCGGCGGAACTGGCCGACCACGACCCGAGCCTGGTCGGCGGAGCCATCAACGGCGGCACGACGGCGATCCACCAGCAGCTGTTCTTCCGTCCTGTGCCCGGCCTCGGCCGCGCCGACACCCCCGTGGACCGCCTCTACCTCGCGGGCGCGTCCGCTCACCCCGGCGGCGCCGTCCACGGCGGCCCGGGAGCCAATGCGGCCCGCGCGGCGTTGGCCCGCAATGGAATTTTCGGCGATGGGTACGCGGCGCTCATCAAGGCGGCGAACCGCGTGGTGTACGGCTGAGGGATTTCGTCCACTGAGGACTCACGGCTCGGTGGTCTTCCGCGCGCGGCCCTCCGCCAGTGCGGCTAGCCGGGCCAGCGACTCGCGGTTACGCGGGCGCAGAAATACCGCCTGGACGGCCTCGGGCAACAGCTTTCCCGGGCCCCGCAAGGCTCGTTCGCCCATGCGCACGAGCGTGCCGCCACCGTGGGGGGTGAGCGTCACCTCGACTTCCGCCGTGCCGAAGGGCCAGCCCTGGGCCTCCATCCGCAATGATTCGCCCGGCGTGACGGCCAGGACGACGGTGGTGTCCTCGAGTTGCAGGGGCCAGACGCCGACGCTGTGGTGCAGTCGCGCCCCGACTGCGGGCCACGGGGCCTCGACGTCGCGGATGTGGGCACTGCCGACCACCCAGCCGGAGTAGGTCCAGCCGTCGGCGAGCACGCCGAACACCGCCGAAGGCGGCGCGTCGACCACGCGGGTCACTTCGATCATCGGTCCCTCCTCTGCGGCCGGCGTTCAGCGCTGCCGCTGTGGTCGTCGGCTCGTGCTCGGTGAACGAGAACGGGGCCGGTTCCCCGTCGGGCTACCCTGCACGCGGGCCGGATAACCCCGTCCGATGACCGAGTTCGAAGCCGAGCGTCGGACGGTGGGTGCGGCCGACCGGGCGTCTCAGCACCTGAGCGCCGTCCTGCTCGCGGCCGCGGCGACGACAGCGGCGGTCGTCGCAGGGCTCGTGCTGGTGCTCTTCGTGGTCCTGTGGGCGCTCCCGTCCGGCGCACTGCGGCGGCGCGATTGAGCTCGGACATCGGCGGACCCTTGCTCGGGGCGTGACACGGCGGACGGTTTCCCGGCCACGTTCACTTGGACCACACGGGGTCCCGGCATCACGGCTTTCGGTTGGCTCGTCTACCGTGCGTTACCGGGGTTGGCGGCGTCAGTTCGCGGGTAGCCCGCAGCCGGCGGAATACACGGTGGTCTTGGGCAGCGAATGGGCACAAAGCGGAGGGGTGGCATGGAACTGGAGGCGGTCACTCTTTCCCTGAACGGCTCCGTTCACGAGCTGGCCCACCTCAGGTCCTGGGCCAGGAAACACCTGCGGTACGCCGTCGCCGAGCAGGTCGACGACGTGATCGCGGTGCTGGACGAGCTGGCGTCCAACGCGCTGAAACACGGTGCCCCGCCGGTTCTGGTGCGGTTGCGGCACCGCCAGGGATTCGTCCGGGTCGAGGTGTCCGACGGCAGCGCCGAGCTCGCGACCCCCCGCACGCCGACCGCGGAGGGCGGCCGCGGCTTGTACCTGATCGAGGGCCTCAGCCATTCCTGGGGTCAGACACCGAGTGCCACCGGCAAGACGGTGTGGGCGGAAACCGTGCTCGACGTGGACCCCGGGCGCTGACTCAGTTCAGCGCGTCGTCCACAGTGGACAGGATCGTGAGTGACCGGTCCAGGCCTGTGATCTCCAGAACGCGTAGAACCGCGCGGTTGCGCGTGACGACGGCCAGCGAGCCGCCCTGGGCGCGCTGCTTCCGTTCGACCCGGACGAGCACGGTCAGTCCGGCCGAGTCGAGGAACGTGACCTCGCTCAGGTCGAGGACCAGCGTGGTCGGTTCTTCGCCACCGCCGAGCATCGCGGCTTCGTGCAGCATCTCAGCGGTCGCCGCGTCGACCTCGCCGGCGGCGCGCACGACGCGGACGGCGCCGACCCGGTCGTGGGAGAGCCGGAGGCCGAACGGGGTCGCGAACTCTGCCTGATCCATCGTGCCGGCCTCCTTCTCGCCTGGCGAGTGGCCGCAACAGCCTTGCCAAGACTACGGGCTCGCAGCACGGACGGCTGAACGAGCGAGGCCCTTCGAGGGGCCGACACCTCGGCGCGCACGCTCACCGGACTAGGCTTTGCGTTCGGTTTGTCGACGCGCGAGGAGGTTCGGGATGACTACCGGCGAGGGGCGGGTCGGTCGGCTGCCGAACCTGGTGCGCGACAACCGGGAACGGCTGCTCGCCCGGTGGGTGGAGGTCGCCGTCGCAGGCGTTCGGGGCCGGTTGACGACGGTCGAACTCGAGCGTGACCTGCGGGAGCTGTTGGCCGCGATCGAGCCGGTCATCGGCGGCGACGGCGAGAGCCTCGACGGGGAGAAGTTCGGCGAGGCCAAGGCGTTGCTCGCGGAGCTGTCGCGCAACCGCGCGCGCCAGGGATTCAGTCCGTCGGAGACGGCGTCGAGCGTGTTCGCGCTCAAGCGCGTGGTGTCCGAGCTGACCGAGACCGGCGATGCCCCGGCGCTGTTCCGCGAGGTGCTGGCGTTCTCCAGCCTGCTCGACGCACTGGGGCTGTGGACGTTCGAGACGTTCGCGGCCGCGCGCGAGGAGATCATCAAGGAACAGTCCGAGCAGCTGCTCGAGCTGACGACCCCGGTGGTCAAGTTGTGGGACGGAGTCCTCGCCGTGCCGCTGATCGGCACGCTGAACTCCGCGCGCACGCAGGTGGTGATGGAGAAGCTGCTCGAGGCGCTGGTCGAAACCGGTTCCGAGCAGGCGATCATCGACATCACGGGCGTGCTGGCGGTCGACACCCAGGTGGCCCAGCACCTGCTCAAGACGGTCGTCGCCGCTCGCCTGATGGGTGCGGAGTGCACGATTTCCGGGATCCGGCCGCAGATCGCGCAGACGATCGTGGCGCTCGGCATCGAGTTCGGCGACATCACGACGAAGGCGACGCTGGCCGATGCGCTGCGCCACGCGTTGCGCCGGGAAGGCGTGGACATGGTTCGCCGTTCGGGCGAGCGGCTCGCCTGATGGAACGCGTTCCCATCCTCAAGATCGGCGACGTGCTGCTGGTCTCCATCCAGATCGACCTGCAGGACCAAAGCGTGATGGCCCTGCAGGAAGACCTGGCGGAGAAGATCAGCGTCACCGGCGCGTCGGGCGTGGTGATCGATATTTCGGCGGTGGAGATCGTCGACTCGTTCATCGGCCGGATGTTCGCCACGATCGCGTCGTTGTCGCGGTTGTTCGACGCGGACACCGTCGTGGTCGGGATGCGGCCCGCGGTGGCGATCACGCTGGTCGAGCTCGGGCTGACGCTCGGCGATGTGCGCACTGCGCTGGATCTGGACAAGGGCATGAAGATCCTTCGTGGCCTCGCCGCGCGAAGGAGGGGTCTGTCGGTCGCAGGTGACGAGGCGTCCGCGGTGGAGCGCCGGTGACCACCGGCTCGGTGGACGGGGTCACGATCTCCGCGGACGCCGATGTGGTGCGGGCTCGCCAGCTCGTGCGGACGATCGCCCAGCAGGTGAAGCTCTCACTGGTCGACCAGACCAAGTTGGTCACGGCCACCAGCGAACTCGCCCGCAACACGCTGATCTACGGCGGCGGTGGAACCATGTGCGTCGAGATCGTCGGCGACGGCCGCCGGACCGGGGTGAAGGCGACCTTCCACGACGACGGCCCCGGCATTCCCGACACCACACTCGCCCTGGCCGACGGGTGGAGCAGCGGCACCGGCCTCGGACTCGGCCTCAGTGGGGCCCGGCGGCTGGTCGACGAGTTCACCCTCGACACCGAGGTGGGCCGCGGAACCGACGTTACTGTGGTGAAGTGGTCGAGGTGACCAGCACGACGTGCCTACCCGTGGCCGACGACGTGGCGTGGATCCGGGTCGAGGAACCCGCGACGGCGGGCAGTGCCCGCCGCACGGCCGCGTCGCTCGCGGAGCGGCTCGGGTTCCGGGAAACGCGAGTGGCGGAGATCGGGATCGCGGTCACCGAGCTGGCGACGAACCTGCACAAGCACGCCGAGCGGGGCTCGATCGTGGTGCGCGCGGTGCGCGCGACGACCCAGGCCGCGCTCGAGGTGGTGGCCCTCGACCACGGGCCCGGGATCGCGAACGTGCGCCTGGCCACCGAGGACGGCAGCTCAACCACGGGCACGCTGGGCGTCGGCCTCGGCGCCGTGCACCGGCTCGCCGACACGGTGCGGGTGTTCTCCGAACCCGGGCGCGGCACGGTCGTCACGGCTCGGTTCCATCCAGGCCGCGCGCCGCTGCCGGAGATCGTCGACGGCGACGCAGCGGGAATCACGCGCCCTATCGACGGTGAAGTCGTCTGCGGGGATGCGTACGCCGTCACGCGGTCCGACGGCCGCCTGCGGCTGATGATGTGTGACGGCTCGGGGCACGGTCCGCTCGCGGCCGCCGCCTCCCAGGCCGCGGTCCGGCTGTTCTGCGAGCGGTCGGACGACGTGCCGGAGCACCTCGTCGCGCAGCTGCACTCCGAGCTGCGCGGCACGCGCGGAGGTGCCGTCGCCGTCGCGGACCTCGACCTCGGGGCCGGCCGGGTCCGGTTCGCCGGGCTGGGCAACATCGCGGCCACGGTGGTGTCCGACGGCCGCAAAGGCGGCATGGTTTCCGTACCCGGCGTGGCCGGCTACCAAGCCCGGTCCATCCGCGCGTTCGATTACGACCTCCCGCCCGGCGCGGCCGTGGTCCTGCACAGCGACGGCCTCACCGAGCGCTGGAACCCCGAAGACCGGCGCGCGTTGTTCGCGGCGTCGCCGCTGGTGATCGCGACGGTACTGCTGCGCGACGCGGGAGTCCGCAAGGACGACGCGTCCGTGCTCGTCGGCAAGCCACGGCCATGACCTCGCGGGAACTGCTCCGCCTGAGCATCACCGGCGAGCCGGACGTGTTCACCGTCCGCCAGCGCGGCCGTGAAGTGGCCGAGGCGATCGGGCTGGACGCGCAGGACCAGGTCCGGGTCGCCACGGCGCTCAGCGATGTCGGACGCGACCTCGTCCGGGCCGGCGTGCCGGCGGCGGTGGTGTTCGCGCTGACGTCGCAGGGACGTTCGGCGTTGGACATCGAGTTCTCCTGGCAGGGTCCGCCACCCGGTGAGGTACTGAAAGTCGGCCGCGGCACCGCGGCGCGGCTGATGGACGACTTGCGTGCCACCCACAGCGGCACCACCGCTCAGGTGGTGATGAGCAAGGCCACCGGGGCGTTCCTGCCGAAGGCCGTCGTCGACTCGCTGCGCGACCGGTTGGCCGCGAGCGGCGTCGTCAACCCTCTCGACGAGCTTCGCGCGCACAACCAGGAATTGCTCGGCACCCTCGGCGACCTCGAGGCAAAGCAGCAGGAGCTGCTGCGCCTCAACGCGGAGCTGGAGGAGACCAACCAGGGCGTGGTCGCGCTCTACAAGGAACTGTCGGAGGAACTGGAGGAGACCAACCGCGGCGTCGTCGCGCTGTATGCGGAGCTGAATGAGAAAACGACCCAGCTGGCCGCGGTCAACGACGCGCAGACCCGGTTCTGGTCCAACGTCAGCCACGAGCTGCGTTCGCCGGTCAACTCGATCGTCGGACTCGCGCGGATGCTGGCGTCGCCGGAGACCGGGCCGCTGACGCCAGATCAGGCGCGTCAGGTGCGGCTCATCGACGAGTCGGGCGCGACGCTGCTCGCGATGATCAACGAGCTGCTCGACACCGCGAAAGCCGAGTCCGGGCGGCTGGTTCCGCAGTTCGCGCCGGTCGACCTGCGGGCGTTGTTCCTCCAGCTGAAGGGCGCGCTGCGCTCCACCGTCCCGTCCGCCGCGGTCGAGCTGCGGATCGACGACAAGCCCGAGGTCGAGGCAATCGTCACCGACGAGACGATGCTGACCCGGATCCTGCGGAACCTGCTGTCCAACGGCTTGAAGTTCACCGAACGCGGCGAGGTCCGGCTCGCCGTGCAGCCGGACCACGGACACGTGCGGTTCGTGGTGACCGACACCGGGATCGGCATCCCGCCCGACCAGCACGAGCGGGTGTTCGAAGAGTTCCACCAGGTGCCGGGTGCGCTGCAGGCGCGCGCCGGTGGCACCGGGCTGGGCCTGCCCTACGCCCGCCGCCTCACCGAAATCCTCGGCGGAGAGCTCACGCTCGACAGCGAGCCGGGCCGCGGCACGACCGTCGAGCTCCGTCTTCCCGTCGAGGCACCGGGCCGCGACATCACCCGCCTCGGCACGGTGCTGCTGGTCGACGACGACCCCGGCTTCCGCAGGCTGTTCGCGGGCCGGATCGCCGAGCTCGCCGGCGACATCCGCCACGCTTCCGACGGCCGCGAGGCGCTCGACATCCTCACCGAGCTGCGGCCCGACGTCGTGTTCCTCGACCTCGCGATGCCCGGCATGCAGGGCCGCGAGGTCCTCACCGTGCTGCGGGACAAACCGGGCTCGCGGGATCTCCCGGTCGTGGTGCTGACCTCCGCGGTCCCCGACGGGCTGGACCTCACAGGCAGTGGCCTGCGGGCCGCGCTGCTGCTCAAGTCGCAGATCTCGGCCGAGACGATCAGGCTTGCTGTCGGCGAAGCATTCGCCGTTGCACGAAGGACGGTGCCCCGATGACGACACCGGGAGAGCTCGGTTCCCACCCGCTCGGCTCAATCCTCGTGGTCGACGACAGCGAAGCCAGCCGATACCTGGCCAGCAGCTGGCTGCGCCGCAAGGGGTATCGCGTCACCGAAGCGCGCACGGGTGGCGAAGCGCTGGCACTGCTGGGAGCCGAGCGGCTCGATCTCGTGCTGCTCGACGTGAACCTGCCGGACATGAGCGGATTCGAGGTGTGCGAACAGGTCAAGGGCAATCCCCGGACCGCGGCCATGCCGGTCATCCACATCTCGGCCACCGCCATCGAGCCGGAGGACCGCACGAAAGGCCTCAACCGGGGTGCCGACGGCTATCTGATCGAGCCGGTCGACCCGGCCGTGCTCGTCGCGACCGTCGAGTCGGCGCTGCGCTACTACCGCGCCCGGTCGACGGCCGAACGCCTCGTGCGTCGCCTCGCGCTGCTCACCGAAACGTCGATCGCGGTCAACTCCGCCACGACGTTCGACGAGTTCCTGGCCGCCGCGGCCACCGGCACCGCCGCCGTGCTCGATGGTTCCGCCGCGGTCCTGGCTCTCACACCGCTGGGCGAGCTGCGCACTGCTACCGCTTCGGGCCGGTCGGTCGTGTTCGGCACCGAGCCGGTCGCCGTTCTCGACGCGCTGACCGGCAGGGTGCTCGGCAGCGGTTCCCGGATCGCGGTGGCCGAGCACCTGGAACTGGACTGGCGCGCCGGCCGGCCGTCCACTCTGGTGCTGGCCCGCTCCACCACCGCCACCCCGGCCATCTGCATCGCGGTCGACAGCGAAACGGCGCCGGCCGAAGAAGACCGCGACCTGCTCACCCAACTGGGCCAGGCGGCGGCGCTGGCGTACGAGGGCATGCGGACGCTGTCGGAGGAACACGCGCTCGCCGTCACCCTGCAGCAGAGTCTGCTGCCTCGCGAACTGCCGATCCCGCCCGGACTGGACATGGCGGCCAGGTACCAGCCCGCCTCCCGGCATGCCGAGATCGGCGGCGACTTCTACGAGGTCACCGAACTCGACGGTCGCACGCTGATCGCCGTCGGCGACGTCGCCGGCCACTCGCTCGCGGCGGCCACGGTGATGGGCGAGGTGCGGCATGCGCTGCGTGCCTACGCCGTCGAGGGCCACGGTCTGGTGGCCATCCTCGACCGCCTCGACGCGATGCTGCAGCGGTTCCACCCGCGCGACCTCACCACGATGTGCCTGATCCTCGTCGATCCGGAGAGCGGAGCCGTTGAGATCGCCTCGGCCGGGCACATCCCGCCGTTGACCGCCGACGCGCGCGGCGTCCGCTACCTCGACGTCAGCGGCCCGGTCCTGGGCATCGGCCTCGACCGGCCCGCGGCGACTTCCTGGCACCTCGAACCCGGCGCGCTCGTGCTCCTGGTCACCGACGGGCTCATCGAGCGGCGCGGCGAAACCATCGACGACGGCATGGCCTCCCTCGCCACGGCCCTCACCCAGGACACCGACCTCGACGAGTTGTGCGACGACCTGCTCGAACGCTTCGGCCGCAACGCCCAGGACGACATCGCGTTGCTGGCCTTCCGTCGCCGGTGATCTGCACGGGCCCTGGCTTCCTGGATAAACTGAGACGCCTACTCCGGCGGCCAACGTCGGCCACCTGCCGAAGGAGACGAACATGAACACCCCGCCCGCCGGTTTCCCGAGACCGCCGTTCGAGGCGGAAACCGACACCGACGGTCCCGTCACGATCGTCCGGGTTCGCGGCGACGTCGACCTCGCCACCGCGGCGGACTTCGACACCGCGTTGGACTCGGGCCTCCAAGCCTCCGGCCCGGCGCTCGTCGTCGACATGTCCGCTGTGGACTTCCTCGGTTCGAGCGGCATCACCAGCCTGGTCCTGCTCCGCCGCCGCGCCGCCCGCGAAAACACCTCCGTCGCCATCGCGAGCGGCAACCGGCAGGTCGTGCGCATCCTGGACTTGCTGGGGCTCAGTGAGGAGCTGACGGTGCGCGGCGATGTCGCCTCGGCTGTCCACGCGGTCACGCCCGCCGGTTGATCAGTTCCTCGGCAGGTTTCCATGCCGCCAGCCGGGGTATTCCGGCGTGAGCCGGCGGCGGCCGCCGGGTGGAGCCTGACCGAGGAGGGCCTGTGTCCACGGACGCGATCGTGCTGCTGAAGAAGGACCACAAGACGGTGGAGGGGTTGTTCAAGCAGTTCGAGAAGGCGGGGGAGAATGCCTACGAGGAGAAGCGCCGGATCGCCGACTCGATCACCGAGGAACTGACGATCCACGCCTACATCGAGGAAGAGATCTTCTATCCCGCCGCTCGTGAGGCCGTGCCCGAGACGAAGGACCACGTGCTGGAAAGCGTCGAGGAGCACCACGTGGTGGTGTGGATGCTTTCTGAGCTCACGGGCCTCGCTGCGACGGACGAGACGTTCGACGCGAAGGTCACGGTGCTGACTGAGAACGTCCGCCACCACGTGGATGAGGAGGAGGACGATTGGTTCCCGCAGGTGCGCGCAGCGATGGGGCGCAAGCGCCTGCAGGAGCTCGGCCAGCAGATGCTGGACGCGCGGGGGCGGGCGCCGAAGGACCCGCTGAAGCTGAGCAGCGCGACTGCCTGATCCGCGTCGTCGTCGGTGGGCCGGCGTTGGGCTTCGGCGCGAGCGGGTACCCGGCAGGGTGCGCAAGATCATCACGGGCGTGACCTCGGCAGTGGTGCTGACGGCGGTCGCCGGCTGCGGGCCCGCCGGTGACGGTGAGGCCCAGGCCGCCGCGCAGAAGTTCGTCACCGCGGCGTCGACGGGGGCTGACGCCTGTGCTCTGCTCGCACCGCGCGCGTGACGCGCTCGGGCGCCGGGCCTTGGCGGCCCTCGTGCCGCGCGCCCGTCACGTCGGCCGGGTCTGGGTGACGAAGCTCAGGCCCGCTCGGGCGCAGATACCTTGTTCCTGCACGAGTTCCCCGACGGCTGGCGGGTCACGGGCGCCGGCTGCCGCCCCCGTAACGAGCAGGTCTGCGACTGGGCGGTGGGTGGCCGATGAGGGCGCGCGGTGTTCGCGGTCTACCTGGTGCTGGTTCTCGCCGGCCTGGCGTACTTCATCGTGATCGGGGTGCTGAGCCGATGACCCGGCGGACTTTCGTGCGCGACAACGGACTTTTCCTCGCGTTCGGCGGCCTGTCCCTCGTCACCCTGGCCGGCCAGGCCTGGTCGGGTCTCGCTGATTTCAACGACAGCCGGCTGGCCCACGGCGTCCCGGCCGTGAGCCGCGGCGAGTACCTCACCTCGTCGTCGTTCGCGGGCTGCTCTCGGCCGACTTCTGGGATCGCACGCTGCAGAACTGGCAGTCGGAGTTCCTCGCCATCGGCTGTATGGCCATCTTCGGCGTCTACCTGCGACAGCCATCTTCGGCGTCTACCTGCGACAGCGCGGCTCCCCGGAGTCGAAGCCCGTCGGTAGCGAGCATCAGGCGACGGACGAGTCCGGCTGAGCCGGGAATCACCGGACTTCATCCCGTGAAAATTCAGGGTCGCTGCCCGATACCGGACGAGATCTCGCTCTTCCGGGTGTCGTCGCCGGCGAGCTGGGGCGTGCCCCCGCCGGTGCCTTCGCGAAGGCCGGCGAGGAACTCGCCAAGGGTTTCGGCGGCGGTGTGGCGGGGGTGCCAGTCCAGTTCGGACTTCGCGCGCGTCGTGTCCAGCAACGGCAGCCGCAGCACCGTGTCGAACAGGCCCGGCGTGGCCGGCACGAGGTGCAGCCGCCACGCGGCGGCCAGCGCCGGGCGGACGAGCCACGGCGGCACCGGCACGAGCCGGGCGTCGAGCAGCCGGGCCAGGAACGCGGGGTCGACGACGTCGTCCGTCGCGAGGTTGAACGCGCCGCGGACCGGGCGCGACACACAGCGGCGCACGGCGTCGGCGAGGTCGTCGCTGTGCACGACCTGGAACCGCAGCCCCGGCACGTCCGGGACCACCGGGACGAAACCGGGTCGCAGCAGGGAGCCGGGCACGAACGGGCCCGCGAACAGCCGCCGTTGCTCCGGTGCGGCCGAGCGCTGGAACACGAAGCCGGGGCGCAGCCGCACGACCCGCGTCGCCGGGTGCTCCCGTTCGAACGTGTCGAGACACCGCTCCACGTAAGCCTTTTCCCGGGGATACGCGGCGGTCGGCCAGCCGTGGGTGGGCCAGTCTTCGCTCACCCGCCGGTCACCGTCACCCGGCGAGTAGGCGCCGACCGAGGACGCGTAGACGACTGTGGGTACACCGGCCTCGGCAGCTGCTTCGAAAACGCGCAGCGAGCCTCGCACGTTGGTCTGCCAGGTGAGGTCCGGCCGATGCGTCGGCTGGAACAGCCACGCCAGGTGCACCACGGCGTCGGCACCGCGCAGGGTGAGCGCGAGGTCGTCCCGGGTCACGTCGAGCGGCACGTACTGGGTCTTCGGCGGAGGGGCCGCGGCGGGCCGGCGTTCGAGGCCCACGATGGACCCGACGGCCGGGTCCGCGGCGAGCGCGCGGACCACGGCGGTGCCCAGGTTGCCGGTCGCGCCGGTCACGACGATCCGTTGGCCAGTCATGGTAGGGGGTTAACCGCCGCCGGGCCGGCCCAACCGTCGAGTGCGTTGACGGTCGACCCGCTCGGTGAATTGGCCCTCCGTGATACCGCGCGGCTGTGCCACGAGCGTGGCGTGCCGTTGATCGTCGACGAGGCCTGGGGCGCACACCTGCGGTTCCACCCCCGTCCTGCCGAAATGGGCGATGAACACCGCAAGGCGACCTCGTCGGCCCGCGGCTGCTCGCTGCCCGGGCCGATCTGCTCGACACCACCAGCCCCTCGTCGCTGATCTACGCGGGACTCCACGGGTGGCACCGGCAGACGGTCGAGCACGGCCACGAGCTTCTCGACGACGTGCTCGGGCTGGCGAAGCCGACCCGCGCGGAGCTGGTGGCTGTCCCGGGGATCCGGGTGATGGCACGCGAGGATTCGTCGGCCCTGGGCCGGCCGACGACCAGGATCCGCTCAAGATCGTCCTCGACGTCGCCGACCTCGGCTGCTCCGGGTACGACGCCAACCACTGGCTGCGCGCCGAACACCGCTTGGACCTCGGGCTGTCGGACCACCGGCGGGTGACCGCACAGCTCACCGTCGCTGACGACGAGCAGACCGCCGCCCGGCTCGTGACGGCGGTTCGGTCGCCGGCCGAGCTGCCGGCGCGAAGCCCCCGACTTGCCCGGCCCCGGCCCCGGCCCAGGCGACCTGGAGCTGGAGCAGGTGCCGCTCCCTACCTGCTCAGCGGGCTCGAGGCCGGTGTGTACGCCTCGGATCCGGCCGACCCCCGGCTGCGCACCTTCCGGATCGCCGCCTCCTGATCCCCGCCGTCCCCGGTTTGCGCTCGCTCCCGGCGGGAAACCGGTGGGAGCGAACACCCACGGAAGACGAGGCGGCGCCATGAAAGCAGTGACCTGGCAGGGCAAACGCGACGTTCGCGTCGAAGACGTCCCCGATCCGAAGATCGAGGAGCCCACTGACGCGATCGTGCGGATCACGTCCACCGGGATCTGCGGCTCGGATCTGCACCTGTACGAGGTGCTCGGCGCGTTCATGACCGAGGGCGACATCCTGGGCCACGAACCGATGGGCGTCGTCGAGGAGGTCGGCGCGGGCGTGGCGGACCTCAAGCCCGGCGACCGGGTGGTGATCCCGTTCAACATCTCGTGCGGGCATTGCTGGATGTGCGAGCGTGGCCTGCAGTCGCAATGCGAAACGACGCAGGTGACGTCGCAGGGAAAGGGCGCCGCACTGCTGGGCTACACGAAGCTCTACGGCCAGGTACCCGGCGGGCAGGCTGAGTACCTGCGGGTGCCGCAGGCGCAGTACGGGCCGATCAAGGTGCCGGACGGGCCGCCGGACGAGCGGTTCGTCTACCTGTCCGATGTGGTCCCGACGGCGTGGCAGGCCGTCGAGTACGCGAACGTCCCGCGTGACGGCACCGTTGTGGTGTTCGGCCTCGGCCCGATCGGGCAGATGGCGTGCCGCGTCGCGCGGCACCGCGGTGCGGCCCAGGTGATCGGCGTCGACCTCGTGCCGGAGCGCCTGGCCCGCGCCCGCGAGCACGGCGCGACGGCGATCGACACGCGAGACCACAAGGACATCGCCGACACGGTGCGGCAGCTCACCGATGGCCGTGGCGCGGACTCCGTCATCGACGCAGTCGGGATGGAGGCTCACGGCGCGCCGGTCGGCAAGCTGGCGCAAAGTGTGGTCGGCCTGCTGCCCCAGCCGATCGCCGCGAAGATCACCGAGAAGGCCGGCATCGACCGGCTCAGCGTGCTGTACGCCGCCATCGACACCGTCCGGCGCGGCGGCACGATCTCACTGTCGGGCGTCTACGGCGGCATGGTCGACCCCATCCCGATGATGGAGCTGTTCGACAAGCAGATCCAGCTGCGCATGGGCCAGGCGAACGTCCGGCACTGGCTCGGCGACATCATGCCCGTCCTGACGGCCGACGGTGATCCGCTGGGCGTCGAAGGGTTCGCCACTCACACCCTGCCACTGGCCGACGCGCCGCGTGCGTACGAGATGTTCCAGAAAAAGCTCTACGGCGCCCAGAAAATCCTCCTCCGACCGGGGGCCTGACCGCGGTCTGGCCCCCGGCGGAGCGCTGATCAATGCCGGGCGGGCGACCAAGGAGCAGCTCTGCAACGAGGCGAAAGACGCAAGATCAAGGGCTCGTCGAACATGGCGAAGAAGGAGCTGTAGCACGCATTGGGTCGCTGACCCCGGGCTGGTCCGAGGTCCGATGTCCCGGCTCCATTCGGTGATTTTTGAGCCGGCGACAACGGCAAACGGGCAAGGAGCCATCCGCGGCGAGCTCAAGCCGGGGGCAACCGAAACCGCGTTAGGCGGGATGCGTGTGGCAGGGGCGCCGGCCGTGGGCGTTGCGTTGCCCAGCCTCGTCGTCCTTGGTGTGCGAATCCGCTCGGAACTCCCTCCATGCGGAAGGGATGTCACCCTTTGGGAATGAGGTTGCGTGGGTCGGTCCACCGCGCGAGCAGGACGGTGGCGTCGTCCTGCAACGAGCCGTCGTGATGGGTGAGCACGGCCTGGATCAGTCGTCGCACGGTTTCCGGTGGCGGGTACCCGGCGGACGCTTCGCGTCGCAGGAAGTCCGCCAGCCGCGCCTCACCGAAGAACTCGCCCTCGCTGTTTCGGGCCTCGGTGATGCCGTCGGTGTACAGGACCAGCCAGTCGTCGGGCTGCAGCTGTTCCTCTCCGACCACCAGCTCGCCGGAGCCCAGCCCCAGCGCGGCGCGCCTGCCGCCGATCAGCCGCTTGACGACCCTGCCGCCGCGCATGAGCAGCGGTTCCGGGTGACCCGCGTTGATGTACCGCATCCTCCCGGTCGCGAGGTCGACCTCGACGAACACGGCCGTGGCGAAGATGGCGTTGCCAAACGCCGCGGCGATCGTTTCGTCGATCTGGCGGGCCTGCTCGAAGAGCCCGTAGCCGGCGCGGCGGGCGCTGCGGTGGGTGGCCAGCGCGGTGGCGGCGATGTGGCCGCTGCGCAGGTCGTGCCCGACGGCGTCGACGATGAACAGCAAGGCGGTGGTGTCCGAGAGCGAGTAGTCGAAGGCGTCTCCGGCCACGGCGTGCCGCGGCTCGAGCACACCGGTGACGACGAAACCGTCGACGCCCGCGGTCAGCGGCGGCAGCAAGGACCAGATCAGCTCGCCCGGAACCGTCCGGTCCCTGCGCCGGCGCACCGCATCCAGCCCGTCGCCGTACTGCGTCATCAGCACCACGAGGTGCCCGATGAGCAAAGCCGTCCACCGGCACTGCGCACGCAGGCCGGGGTCCTGAAGCGTGTCTTCGTCGGCGACGTCGGCCCGCAGGACGCCGATCCGCTCGACACCGTCGACGAGCGGCACCCACAGGCACGGCGATCCGGCCGAATCCGCGGGCAGCACCTCGAGACTGCGGAAAGCGCGCCCGGCCAGTGTGCTGTCGATCGGCAGCGGCGGTCCGGGATCTCCGGCGGCGGACAGCGGGTGCAGGTACTGCTGGGCGTAGTCGACGAGGTAGGGGCTGAACCCGACGCCGATCAGCCTGCCCGCCTCCTCGACGAGGTGGGCGAGCCGTTCGGGCGGTGCCAGCTCCGTACCTTCGAGCAAGTGCACCAGCGCGGCCAGCGAATCATCGCGCGGCCGGCTGGGGCGGAGAGTTCGGCTGTAGGGGGCACGACGGGTCCAGGAAACCTCGTCGAGGCGCTCGTTGACCGCCTGGGCCAGCAGGTCGCACTGGTGTGGTGGCAGCTCGGCGACACCGTCCAGGTACGCCTCGACCGCCACCAGGTCGTGGCTGCCGCGGAGTGCGAAATAACGGGTCCAAAGCTGTTCCGCGGTCAGGTCGGCGTGCCGGTAGGCGAGGAGGATCTCGCGTTGCTGCCCATCCCTGTCGGGCGCGCTCATCGGCGTGGCCGCACGGTCGAGCGCAGCACTGCCTCGGCGTTGTCCTGCAGCGGCGTGTGGGCTCGCGAGGCCTCGTCCGCCAGCAGGAGAAAGGCCATTTCCTCGGACGTGTGGTCGCGACCCATCACGACTCCCACGGCCATGCTGACGACGTCCCGGGCACGCAGGGCCGACCGAAGCTCGGTGCTGAGCCGCCCGGCGGCATCGGCCGCCCGCACGTTCGCCACGAGGACCGCGGCCTGTGACGCGAACATCGTGAGCAGCATCCGATCCCGTTTCTCGAACGCGTGCGGCCGGCCGGCGTAGATCTTGAGGGCGCCGAGGCTTCGGCAGCCCGTGACCATCGGCGCGCTCAGCACGGACCGCAGACCGAGGCCGGCGGCCGAAGCGGTCCAATCCGGCCAGCGGTCCTCGTCGCGCAGGTCGCCGACATCGATCACCGAGCTTTCCTGCCACGCCGTCAGGCACGGCCCCGACCCCAGCTCGTACTGCAGGCGGTCCGCCCGTTCGACCTCTTCGCCGGTGGCAGCCCAGGTCACCGGCGTGCCCTGGTCCCCGGCGATCGTCACCCCCGCCCCCACGGCGGAAGGGAACACTTCCCGCGACGCTGCGGTGATCAGCCTCAGCACCGACTGCACGGTCTCGGCGGTGAGCAGTAGGCCGGACAGTCTGGCGAACACGCCGGCGAGCTCGTCGGCCAAGGGCAGCTCGGGATTCATCGGGACCTTCTTCCCCGTGATGCGGCGTTGCCGGAGCGGCTACCCGGCCGGGGTCGCGTCCAACCGGGCGCGCAGGCACGAGAAAGTGAAGCCGACGAGGCCCGTCATCGCTTAGTCGGCTGACCCTGGCGGTGTCGGGCACCAGGAGGTGGCTCGAAGATCGAGGACGCACGACGGTGCGGTGATTCAGGCCTGGTGGGCGAGTCGGGGGTGTCGGGGCGTGAACCAGCTGAACGGGGTACCTGGGGCGATAACGGTGCGCCCGCCGAATGGAGGCCCGCGGTGTCGCAGCCCGCCCAGCAACAAAGCCCGCCCGGAGTGACGTCGGAGATGACGCCCCGGCCCGAGGCGCGGACAGCGTTGCGTGCCCGGTCCATGATCGCGGTCGGCGGCCCGGAAGGAGGTCATCCTTCGAGCTCTCAGAGGGATGCAGGTGAACGGCTGTCGCTACTCGCGCGTGCCACCGTAGGGCCGTTGAGAAACGTCCTTATAGCCCTCGACGTTCTCGCCGGGATCCGGGCCGATCTCTTCCCCTCGGCGCGTAGTGCTTTCGCCCGCGCCGAAAGGTGAACCGGGTTCCGTGTCTGTGTCCGAGAGCGTGCCGCTCGGTGAGTAGTCGCGGTGAGGATCGGGCTCGTGGGTGGGCTTTTCTCGCGCCTTGCGCGCGGCCTCGGCGGCGGCGCCGCCCTCGGTGCCGATGTCTTGTGCCCAGCCGTGCTGATCTTCCTGGCCGGCCATCGGGTACTCCTTTCGGCCGGGTTGCGTGACCCGAGCGGGCCGTGGTTTTGGACGTACCCTGCCCGGAGCCGGTCAAACGTGCGACGTGTGGGTATCGGCCAATTGTTTCGAGTCAGATAGGGGATGGGTGCTGCCAAGTCCGAGGCCCACGAAGTAGCCGGGTTTTTGGTGGAGCAGTTTCTCGTTCGAAAAGGCGCTCGGGCTGTTGACAGCCGGATCTTTCCGACGGAGGGACGTATTGACGGCCGCTGTCGCCACCGGACGCGCGAGCTCCGGGCGCCTTGACTGGGTTCACCGCCGGGCGCAGTGTGGGGTATCGGTGGCGTCCAGTGCGTGACGTCGCCGGCGCGGAGGATCTGACGGCTGACCGGACGGACGAGCGGATCGCTGAGGAACGGGCGGCGCTGCAGCGGGTGGCAGCGCTGGTGGCGGCCGCTGTGCCGCCCGACGAGGTGTTCGCGGCTGTCGCCGCCGAGATCGGGCGTGTCGTCGGCACCGACATCACCACGATCAACCGGTACGGCGAGGATGGAATCGCCGTCGCGGTCGGGGTGTGGACACGGACCGCCACGAACTCGCCGCGTCCCGGCACCCGGTTCAATCTGGATGACTCCAGCGTGTTGACGTTGGTGCACGAGACGGCTCGACCAGTGCGAATCGACCACGTCAACGAACTCGTCGACACGCCCACCACAGGTGCGTGCAAGCAGCTTGGTTCCGTGGTGGGCGTGCCGATCAGCGTAGAGGGCAGGCTGTGGGGTGCCGTAGTCGTTCTGTCGTTGCAACCACGAACGTTGTCAGACGACACCGAAGGACGCCTGGTCGGATTCACAGAGCTCGTCGCGACGGCGATCGCGAACACGCAGGCACGGGTCGAACTGCGTCGGTATGCCGATGAGCAAGCCGCGCTGCGCCGGGTGGCAACGCTGGTCGCGAGTGCTGCCGCACCTGAGGACGTGTTCGTCGCGGTCGCGGCCGAGGTCGGCCGGGTCTTGGAGGCCGACTTCACGTTTCTGAGCCGATTCGACGCGGCCGATCGCGCGACGCTCGTCGGCGGGTGGCGCCGGACCGATGACGGCACGGGGCCGGTCGTCATCGGCACCCAGTACGACCTGGCCGGCACGAACATACCGACCTTGGTGTCCGGGACGGGTCGGACTGCCCGGATAGACGACTACCGGAAGAGTTCAGGCGCCGTCGTCCACCGGATCCGTAAGCTCGGCATCCGTTCCGCGGTCGGGGCACCGATCAGCGTCGAGGGGCGGCTGTGGGGTTGCATCAGCGTGATGTCCACGCGCGAGCAGCCACTGCCCGCGGATGCCGAAGGCAGGTTGACCGCATTCACCAAGCTGGTCGCGACAGCGCTGGCGGATACGCTGGCCCGGCTGGAGTTGCGCCAGTACGCCGATGAGCAAGCCGCGCTGCGTCGCGTGGCAACGCTGGTCGCTCGCGCCGCACCGCAGGGTGAGGTGTTCACCGCCGTTGCCACCGAGGTCGGGATGTTGCTGGGGGTGGACCTTGCCGTTCTGAGCCGGTACGACCTCGACGGCACCGCGACTGTCGTGGGCGGCTGGCAGCGGTCCCGTCCGGGTGAGCCATTCCCCGCGCGTCAGCCATTGCCGTTCGACAGCGACCGTCTGCACACACAGGTTTTCCGGACTCGCGCGCATGCCAGGATCGACGACCACAGCGTCAAGCCCGCCGCCGCCGCACCGTCCTCGCGGCCTCCGGCATCGCGCTCGGCGGTCGGTGTCCCGATCAACGTCGAACAACGGGTCTGGGGCGTCATCAGTGTGGCGACCGCCGGAACCGAGCGGTTGCCGTCGCTCACCGAGGAACGGCTGACCGCGTTCACCGAACTGGTCGGCACCTCACTGGCGAAAGCCGAGGCACAAGCGGCGTTGCGGGCGTCTCGGGCACGGATCGTGACCGCGGCCGACACCGCACGCCGTCGCATCGAGCGAGACCTGCATGACGGCGTGCAGCAGCACCTGGTGACCCTGGCGCTGCTGCTGCGCGAAGCTCAGCTGTCCGCGCCGGCGAACGCGGGCGAACTGGTTCGACAGCTCGACAGCGTCGCGGATGGGCTGAGCAGCGTGCTCGACGAGATCCGTGAGATCTCCCGCGGCGTACACCCGGCCGTTCTCGCGGAGGGCGGACTGCAGCCGGCGTTGAAGTCGTTGGCCCGACGCGCAACTCTGCCCGTCCACCTCGACGTCCGCACGCAGGCGCGATTCGCCGACCCGATCGAGATCGCCGCCTACTACACCGTCGCCGAAGCACTGGCCAATACGGCCAAGCACGCGAAGGCGACCATGAGCGACATCTTGCTCACCTCTGATGACGGCACACTGCGGCTCACAGTCCAGGACGACGGCGAGGGCGGAGCAGATCCCTCCCGTGGTTCGGGGCTGGCAGGCCTCGCCGACCGAGTCGAAGCGCTCGGCGGCCGTCTGTGGCTGCACAGCCCGCAAGGCGGCGGCACGACAGTCGGAGTCTCCGTACCGCTTGCCTAGGGTTCTTCACCACGATCTCAGCGGGTGTCGGCCTGTTCCTCGGCTACGCCTGCACCTGGTGGTGACGGGCCGCGGTTCTCGACACCAGGCACTGTCCGGCTGCCGTGCCCGCGCCGTAACGAGAACGTGATGCGCGGAAACCTCCTCGTAAATACGAGGTATTGCGTGGAAGTTCGGTCACAGGTACGGTCCTCGCAATCAGAAACCGCAGGGCAGTCCCGACCGTTGTTGTGGAAGTTCGGGCACGAGGCGAATGGGCGGAGAGCGTTCATGAGGTTGATCGGCTACCTGGACCAGCTGTCCGCCCGGCCGGGGGACTCGCTCCCGGTCCGGATCAGCGGTGACGGCGGGCAGGTCACGGTCGATCTCGTCCGGCTCCTGCACGGCGACACGAACCCGCTCGGCCCCGGCTTCCTCAGCAGCGACGTGGCTTCCGTCCCCAGCCAGGTCGTGGTCGCGGGGGAGCAGGTCACGCCGGTGGGCTCCTGCCTGCGAGCGGACGACGTCGTCCCGGCCGGCACCACCCGGCTGAGCGCCGGAGTGGTGATCTGGCCGACCACTGTGGACGCGGGCCGGGAACAGGGTGTGCTGAGCGTGGTGGACGCCGGGGGTGAGCCGGTCGTCGCGGTGACACTCGGCGAGTCCGGCCGCCTCCGGCTGTCCACCGGTGCCGGTGCGGTGCTGCTCGAGGCCGCCCGGCCGCTGGCGAACCGGCGCTGGTACCGCGTCTCCGCCGAGGTCGGCGCCGGTGGTGTGGCATTGGAAATCGTGCCGCTGGAACCGTTCCCGGGTGACGAAAAGCCGGTCAGCTTGCGTGGCGAGTCCGAAGTGGACCTTTCGGCCGCGAGCGGGGTGTTGGTCGCCGCGCTGCGCTGCCCGTCGGAGGGCACCCGGCACTTCCCCGGTGCCGTGTTCAACGGGAAGGTCGAGCATCCCGTGCTCTCCTCCGGTGAAGACACGCTCGCCGAGTGGGCCTTCGAGCGTGGTTTCGCCACCGACACCGCCGAGGACGTCTCCGGTCGGGGCCGGCACGGCCTGCTGGTGAACAAGCCGGCGCGCGCGATGACGGGGCACACCTGGACCGGCGAGGTGCACGACTGCGCCGCCGCGCCGGAGCAGTACGCCGCGATCCACTTCCACGACGACGACCTGATCGACGCCGGCTGGCCCGAGACGGCCTGGGTGGACCTGCCGGCCGACCTGCCGAGCGGCATCTACGCGGTCCGGCTCCGCGGGAGCACCCGGGACGGCGAGGAAACCGACCACATCCCGGTTGTGGTGGCGCCCGCGACCGGTGCGTCCCGCCCGAAGGTCGCCTACCTGATCCCGACCTTCACCTACCTGGCCTACGCCAACGAACGCCTCCAGCACCGGCTCGACTACGAGGCCGCCGGCATCACCGACCATCCGATCACGCCGGGACTGCACGACGTCACGCTCGCCGAGCACCCGGAGTTCGGGTCCAGCCTCTACGACTTGCACAGCGACGGTTCCGGCATCTGCTACACGAGCGCGTTGCGGCCGATCCTCAACCTGCGCCCGGACTACCGCATGTGGCTGCAGAACGCGCCGCGCAGCTTGGGTGCCGACCTCTACCTCGAGCACTGGCTCGTCCGAAACGGCGTCGAGCACGACGTGCTCAGCGACCACGACCTGCACGCCGATCCCGAGCACGCGCTGGACGGCTACCAGGTGGTGCTCACCGGCTCGCACCCCGAGTACTACAGCGGGGCGATGCTCGACGCGCTGCAGCGTCACGTCGACACCGGACACTGCCTGATGTACCTGGGCGGCAACGGGTTCTACTGGGTCACCTCGCAGGACCCGGAACAGCCGGGCGTGCTGGAGGTGCGTCGCTCGGGCGGCATCCGGACCTGGGAGATCCAGCCGGGGGAGGGCCACCACTCGACCACCGGCGAGCCGGGCGGGCTGTGGCGCTGGCGCGGCCGGTCGCCCAACAAGCTCGCCGGAGTCGGCATGTGCAGCCAGGGCTGGGACGAGAAGGCCCCGCCCTTCGAGCGCACCCCACTGTCCTACGAGCCCGAATGGGCCTGGGTTTTCGAAGGCATCGACGACCATCTCATCGGTGACTTCGGTCTGATCATGAACGGCGCGAGCGGCGACGAACTCGACCGCTGCGACTTCACCCTGGGCAGCCCGCCGAACACGGCTGTGCTGGCCACCTCACAGCGCCACAGCGATTTCTACCAGCTCGCCGTCGAGGACGTGCTGATGCTCGCCCCCGGGCTGGGCGGCAGCGAGTCCGATCTCGTTCGCTCCGACATGGTGATCGTCGAGCGCCCGGGCGGCGGTGCGGTCTTCTCCGTCGGCTCCATCTGCTTCACCGGCTGCCTGCCGTGGAACGGCTACGAGAACAACGTTTCCCGGCTGCTGAACAACGTGCTCGGCAACTTCCGCGCTCGCGTCTGAAAATCGGTCCCCCCGAATCCCGATTGCAGGGAGAATTTCGATGAAACACCCCGTCCCGTTCTGCCGGCTGGCCGGCGCCACCGCGGTGGCCCTCTTGACTCTGTCCCTGGCCGCTTGCGGTGGCATCACCCAGGACAGCGGCTCGGCCTCCGGCGGCCAGTCGTGCAAGCGCTCCACCGACAAGGTGATCGGCTTCGACTACCCGTTGACGTCGCTGTCGGTCTACGGCGACCTCAAACGGTTCGCCGAGCAGCGCGCCACCGCCCGCGGGTACCAGATGAAGTACACCGCCGACGACGAGGATCTGCAGAAGCAGACCCAGAACGTGCAGACCTGGGTGACGCAGAAGATCCCGGCGATCGTGTCCTACCCGCTCGAGCCGGCGTCGATGGAACCGCTCGCACAGCAGGCGCGGGGCAACTGCACGGTGTTCGTCTCCTACGCCTCGCCGCTGAAGAACCAGGACGCCTCGGTGCTGTTCAGCGGCCTCGAGAGCGGTCAGGCGCTCGGCAAGACGGCCACCGAGTGGGCCAAGCAGCACCAGGGACCGGTGAAGGTGCTCGTGCTCAACAACCGGGACCTCGCGGTGGGTGCGCAGCGCGACGACGGCCTGAGGGCGTCCTTCGCCGCGGGTGGCAACGTCGAGATCGTCTCCACGCAGAAGGCCGGCACCCGCGCGGACGGCGAGCAGATCGCCCGCACGGTCCTGCAGGCGCACCCCGACCTCAACATGGTGCTCGGGTACGACGACGACGTCGCCCTGGGCGCGCAGCAGGCGTTCCTCAACGCGGGCAAGAACCCGAAGGACCCGGGCATCTTCATCGGCGGCCAGGACGGGTCGAAGGAAGGCCTTCAGGCGGTGTCGCAGGGCGGGATCTACCGGGTCTCGGTCGCGGTGCGCATCCGGGACATCGGGTTCGCGGTCACCGACGTGGCGGCGGACCTGTTGGAGGGCAAGCCGAACAAGGGCGTGAACGTCCCGCCGGTCGCGCTCACCGCGAGCACCCCCTCGCTCAAGGAATACCTGAGCGACTACAGCTGAGGAACCCGATGACGCTCACGATTCGAGGCCTGGTCAAGGGATACGGCGCGGCCACCGTCCTCAAGGGAGTCGATCTCGACATCGCCCCCGGCGAGGTGCACGCGCTGCTCGGCCCCAATGGCGCCGGCAAGTCGACCTTGATCAAGTGCATCGGCGGAGTGGTGACCCCGGACGCGGGTGAGCTGGCGCTCGACGGCGAGTCGCTGGGCCAGCTCACCCCGAACCGGGCCTTCACCGCCGGGATCGCCACCATCCACCAGCACCTCTCGTTGATCGACGTGCTGTCGGTGAGCGACAACCTGTTCCTCGGCCAGGAGAAGACCGTCGCCGGGGTGCTCGACCGAGCCGGCCAGCGGCGGGTCACCGCCGAGCTGCTCGACCGGTTCGGCCTCGACGTCGCGCCGGGGACGAAGGTCGGCGGCCTGCCCATGGGCACCAAGCAGCTCCTGGAGATCGCGAAAGCGTGGCACCGCACCGATGTGCGGGTGCTGATCCTCGACGAGCCCACGGCGTCGCTGTCGGAGAGCGAAACGGAACGGCTCTTCGCCGAGATCGTGAAGATGAAGGACGGCGGGGCGCGCATCGTCTACACCACGCACCGCCTGGGCGAGGTCTTCCGCATCGCCGACCGGGTCACGGTCCTCCGCGACGGTGTGGTCGCCTTGCAGGAGAAGGTCTCCGATGTCGAGCCGGAGCGGATCGTCGAGGTGATCTCCGGCGGGACCGGCGCGCCGACGGCACCGGCCGAGCCCGCCGACCTCGGTCCGGTCCGGCTGCGGCTGCGGGACCTGGCCGGCCCGCGGTTCGGGCCGATCGACCTCGACGTGCGCTCCGGCGAGATCCTCGGTCTCTACGGTGTGCTCGGTTCCGGCCGCACGTCGCTTCTGGAGACGCTCGCCGGCCGTTACCGCGCCGCCCGCGGCAGCGCGGAGGTCGACGGCGAACGGTCGGCGCCGCGCACCCCGGCGGGTGCGGTGCGGCGCGGGATCGCGCTCGTCCCGTCGGACCGGCTCCGGCAGGCGCTGTGGCCGACCCGCAACGCGGCGGACAACCTGCTGCTCCCGTCGTACCGGCGGCTCGCGCGGCTCGGCCTGCGGCGGCACAGTCGCGAGAAGCGGCTGTTCGCCGAGACCGCCCGGCAGGTCGACCTCCAGCCGCCCGACGGCGGCCGCAAGGGCGG
The DNA here is from genome assembly GCF_040682095.1 of Amycolatopsis sp. NPDC051372. Taxonomy (NCBI): domain Bacteria; kingdom Bacillati; phylum Actinomycetota; class Actinomycetes; order Pseudonocardiales; family Pseudonocardiaceae; genus Amycolatopsis; species Amycolatopsis sp. NPDC051372. The sequence goes on along the minus strand of NZ_JBFBAF010000009.1, from coordinate 156,319 downwards.
CCAGTTCTCCGGCGGGAACCAGCAGAAGCTCGTCCTCGGCCGCTGGCTCGCGCGGGCCGGGGAGCTCGGCGTGCTGCTGCTCGACGAGCCGACGCAGGGAGTCGACGTCGGAGCCCGGCGGCAGATCTACCAGGTGTGCCGGGAGCTGGCCGCCCGCGGTCTTGCGGTGGTCTTCGCGTCTTCGGATGCCCAGGAGGTCGCCCTGCTCGCGCACCGCGCCGTCGTGATGGACCGCGGCCGGCTCACCACCGAGCTGACCGGCGAGGACATCACCGAATCCGCCTTGCTCGCCGAAGCCCATCAGTTCACCGGTGTCACCACTGACCTGCCCGACGACGCCGCAGCCACCCTCCCGGAGGTACGCCCATGACGACGGCAACCGCCACCCCCGAGGGGAGCACCACCCGGCGTACGCCGGTGCTGGAGCTCGTCCTGCGGTCGGCACTGCTGATCGGCCTGCTCGTGTTGGTTGGCTTCTTCACCAGCGGGTCGGACCTGTTCCTCACCGTGGGGAACATCAAGAACATCGCGCTGTCGGGCGCCGTGCTGCTCATCGTCGCGGTGCCGCAGGCGGTGCTCGTGATCATGGGCTACGTGGACCTCTCGGTGGGGTCGGTGGTCGGGCTGTCCGGGGTGGTCACCGGGCTGCTCATCGTCGACCATCACCTGAACTGGGGGCTGGCCGTGCTCGCGGGCCTCGTCGTCGGCGCGGTGGGTGGTCTGGTCAACGGCGTGCTCGTGTCCTACACCCGGCTCAGCCCGATCATCGTCACGCTCGGCACCCTGCAGCTGTACCGGGGGATCGCGCAGTTCCTGCGCTCTGACCCGCCGGCCGACTTCGGAACGGGGATGTCGCTGCTGGGCCGTGGTCTCTATGCCGGCATCCCGGTCCCGGTGTGGATCGCGTTCATCGTGTTCGGGCTCGGCGCGCTGTTCCTCTACGGCACGCCCGCCGGTCGCCAGGTCTACGCGATCGGCGTCAACCGGGAGGCGGCGTTCCTCTCCGGGATCGCGACGAAACGCTTGCCGCTGCGGGTGTTCGTGGTCACCGGGCTGGCCGCCGGCCTCGGCGGGGTGCTCTTCGCGGCGCGGCTCGACTCCGCGCCGCCGAGCACGCTCGGTGCCAACTTCGAGCTGCAGGTGCTCACCGCGGTGCTGCTGGGCGGGGTCGCGTTCAGCGGCGGCCGGGGGACGATGCTCGGCGTCCTGCTGGGGGTGGTTTTCCTCGGCGTGCTCAACAACGGTATGACCTTGATGAACGTGCCGTACTTCGCACAGGCCATCGCGACCGGCGCGGCCCTCGTGGTCGCGGCCGGCCTGGACGAACTCGGGCAGCAGGCCGGCGCTCTGCGCCGGGTGCTCCGGAGAACGTGATGGGCCTGGCTCGCTCGTGCACTTGAGGAAGGTAGGGGGAAACGTGCTTCCCGACGAACGCCGCAGGCAGATTCTGGCGCTGCTGAACAGCAGCGAGGTGCTCCGGCCCGCGGACATGGCGGTCCAGCTCGACGTGTCGCCGGAGACCATCCGGCGCGATCTCGTGCTGCTGGAGCGCGAAGGCGCCATCCGCCGCGTGTACGGAGGTGCGGCCAAGGCCAAGAACCTGTCCCGCAGCGCCGAGCCCGGCCGGGTGGAGCGCGAGAACATCGAGCGCGAGGCCAAGGCGGAGATCGCCGAGGTGGTCGCCTCGATCGTCGGTGACGACGACACGGTGTTCCTCGACGTGGGCACCACCGTGCTCGCCGCCGCTCGCGCGCTGCCCGAGTCGTTCAGCGGCCGCGTGGTCACCAACAACCTCGGCGCGGTCCTGGCGATGGCCGGCCGGGACGCGGTGAACCTGCACCTCGTGGGCGGCCGTGTCCGGCACGACGAGCTGACCTGCTCCGGGCCCGACGCCGAGGACCAGATCAGCAACTTCTTCGCGGACAAGGCGTTCCTGGGCTCCGGCGGGGTCCACGCGATCGGCGGGCTCACCGACTACCACCTCGACGAGATCGCCGTCCGGCGCCGGATGATCAGCAACGCGGCCGAGGTCTACGTGCTGGCGGACGGAAGCAAGCTCGGGCACGTCGCGCTGCGGAAGGTCTGCGCGCTCGACCGCATCACGGCGCTGATCACCGACTCCTCCGCGGACCCCGAAATGGTCGCGCAGCTGCGCGACGCGGGTCTGACCGTCGTGCAGCCGGCCGTGGCCGGAGCCGAGGACGCGGCCTCATGACCGGAGCCGTGCTCGCCATCGACCAGGGCACCTCGGCGACCAAGGCGCTCGTCGTCGCCGAGGACGGTGCCGTGCTGGCCGAGGTCGACCGGTCTCTGTCCGTGCGGACGCCGAAACCGGGTGCGGTGGAAGTCGATCCGGGCGAGCTGCTGGCGTCGGTTCTCGACGCGGGCCGCGCGGCCGTCGCGGCGGCCGGGGTGGGTGCCGGCGTCGTCGGGCTCGCCAACCAGGGCGAGACGGTGCTGGCGTGGGACCCCGCGTCGGGCGAAGCCCTCTCGCAGTGCGTGGTGTGGCAGGACCGGCGGGCCGTCGAGGTGTGCGAGTCCCTGCGCGACGTCGCCGACCGGCTCGGCGAGATCAGCGGCCTGCCGCTCGACCCGTACTTCTCCGCCCCGAAGATGCGGTGGCTGCGCGAGCACGTGGGCGCCGGGGGAGTGGTCACCACCACCGACACGTGGCTGTTGCACCGGCTCACCGGCGAGTTCGTCACCGACGTCGCGACCGCGTCGCGCAGCATGCTGCTCGACCTCGAGTCCGGCACCTGGTCGGACGAGGCCTGGGACCTGTTCGGGCTGACGGAGCGCCGTCCGCGACTGGCCGGCAACGACGAGGTGGTCGGCACTACCAGCGCATTCGGCACCGAGATCCCGGTCTCCGGGGTGATCGTGGACCAGCAGGCTGCGCTGTGGGCGCAGCGCTGCCGGGAGCGGGGCGAGGCGAAGTGCACGTATGGCACCGGCGCCTTCCTGCTCGTCAACACCGGCGACCGGCCGCAGCGCAGCGAAGCCGGGCTGACCCCGTCGATCGCGTGGCAGATCGCGGGGCAGCGGCGCTGGTGCCTCGACGGGCAGGTGTACACCGTGGGCAAAGCGGTGTCCTGGCTGCGCGACGTCGGCCTGCTCGGCTCGGCCGGCGAGCTCGACGAGCTGGCGTCCACAGTGGACGACACGGCCGGGGTGGTTTTCGTGCCGTCGCTCGCCGGGCTGGCCGCGCCGCACTGGCAGCCGGGCGCGACCGGTGGCTTCCTGGGACTGAACCTGGCGGCGACCCGGGCGCACTTGGCCCGCGCGGTCTGCCTGGGGATCGCCGCGCAGATCGTGGACCTCGTCGACGCCGCGGCGGCGGACCTCGGCGCCGCGCCCAGGCTGCGGCTCGACGGCGGGCTCACCCGGTCGCGAGTGCTGGTGCAGCTGCAGGCCGACCTGCTGCAGGCACCGGTGGAGGTGGCCGCCGCTCCGCACGCGACCGCGCTCGGCGTCGCCGATCTGGCGCTGCGCGGTGCCGCCGGCCACCCGTTGCCCGACCCGCGGCCGGGCACGGTCGTCGAACCGAGCCGCCCGCCCGCCTGGGCCGCCGAGCAGCTGGGCCGCTGGCGGTCCGCGCTGGAGGCGACCCGGCAGTTCAGCGGCGAAGGCCGCGTGTTTCCCGGAAGGGCTGATTCCTGATGCCAGAGCCCGAGTACGACCTGGTCGTGATCGGAGCCGGTGTGGTCGGCTCCGCGCTGGCGCGCGAGTTCACGCTGCGCGGCCGGTCCGTGGCGCTGGTGGACACGCGCTCCGACGTCGGGGACGTGACCAGCAAGGCCAACACCGCGATCCTGCACACCGGCTTCGACGCGACGCCCGGCACCACCGAGTCGCGGCTCGTCGCGCGCGGGTACCGGCTGCTGTCCGACTACGCCGCCAAGGCGGGGATCCCGGTCGAGCCGCTGGGCGCCCTGCTGGTCGCCTGGGACGAGGAGCAGCTGGCGGCGCTGCCGAGGCTGGCCGAGAAGGCCGCGGCCAACGGCTACCACGAGACCCGGCTGCTGGACTCCGCCGAGCTGGCGCGGCGCGAGCCGCACCTCGGCCCGGGTGCGCTGGCCGCTCTGGAGGTGCCGGGGGAGTCCATCATCTGCCCGTGGACGACCACGCTGGCGTTCGCGACGGAGGCGGTGCGCCACGGTGCCGAACTGCTGCTCGGCCATACCGTGACCGGCGCGGAGCCGGGTGCGGACCACACGGTGCTGCACACCGACCGGGGACCGGTCCGGGCCCGGTACGTGGTCAACGCCGCGGGCCTCGGCAGCGATCACGTGCACGCGATGTTCGGGCACGAGTCGTTCACGATCACCCCCCGCCGCGGCCAGCTCATCGTGTTCGACAAGCTGGCGCGGTCGTTGGTGAACCACATCCTGTTGCCGGTGCCGACGAAGATGGGCAAGGGCGTGCTGGTGAGCCCGACCGTCTACGGCAACGTGATGCTCGGCCCCACTGCGGAGGACCTGACCGACCGCTCGGCCACCGGGTCCACAGAGGACGGCCTGGCCATGTTGCGGGAGAAGGGAAACCGGATCGTCCCCGCGCTGCTGAGCGAAGAGGTCACCACGATCTACGCAGGCCTGCGGGCGGCGACGGAGTTCGGCGACTACCAGATCTCGTTCCATCCCGATCAGCGCTACGTGTGCGTGGGTGGGATCCGGTCGACAGGGCTCACCTCGTCGCTCGCGATCGCCGAGCACGTCGGGGCGGAGCTGGCGGGCTGGCCGGGAGAGGTGATGCCGGGGCCGCGTGCGGACGTCGTCCCGCCACAGATGCCGTATCTCGGCCAGGTGGACGTCCGCCCGGCCGAGGACGCCGAGCTGATCGCGAAGGACCCCGCCTACGGCGAGATCGTCTGCTTCTGCGAACGCGTCAGCCGCGGTGAGATCCGCGATGCGCTGCACAGCGAAATCGCCCCGTCCACTGTGGAGGGATTGCGACGCCGCACTCGGGCCGGGATGGGCCGGTGTCAGGGTTTCTACTGTGGCGCGGTGGTCTCGCGCATGGTCGACGAGGGCGCTGACGCGCCCGTGAAAGCGGAGGCCGCGAAGTGAACGAGCGGATCAGGCACGACGTCGACGTCGCCGTGATCGGCGGCGGGCCGGCCGGGCTCGCCGCGGCGGTCGCGCTGCGCCGGGCCGGGGTGGAGCGGGTCGAGGTGCTGGAGCGGGAGGTCGTCGCCGGCGGGATTCCGCGGCATTCCGCGCACACCGGTTACGGCCTGCGGGACTTCCGGCGGATCATGACCGGGCCGGCCTACGCCCGGCGCTACGCCGCGCTGGCCGCGGCGGCGGGCGTCACCCTGCGCACCACGACCATGGTCACAGGCTGGTCCGGCGACGGCGGGCTCGAGGTGACGGCGCCGGACGGGCTGTCGGTCGTGCACGCCTCGGCGGTGCTGATGGCCACCGGCGCCCGCGAGCGCCCGCGCCCGGCGCGCTGGGTGCCCGGGGACCGTGGCCAGGGCGTGTACACCACCGGGCAGCTGCAGCAGACCGTCTACCTGCAGCACCGGCCGGTCGGGCGGCGCGCGATCGTGGTGGGTGCCGAGCACGTCGGCTTCTCCGCGATGATGACGTTGCGGCACGCCGGGGTCGAGGTCGCCGCGCTGACCACCGAGCTGCCGCGGCACCAGAGCTACCTGCCGTTCCACCTCGGCGCGCGGTGGATGTTGCGCGTGCCGGTGCTGACGGGCACCCGGGTCGTCGCGGTGCGGGGCAAGCCACGAATCGCGGAGGTCGAGCTGGAGCGCCTTGCCGACGGGCACCGGTGGACCGAGGCCTGCGACACCGTCGTGTTCACCGGCGACTGGGTGCCGGACCACGAACTCGCCCGGACGGCGGGCGTCGGGATGGACCCGCGGACCCTCGGGCCGGTGATCGACGCGACCGGCGCTACCGGCATGCCGGGGCTCTTCGCCGCCGGAAACCTTTGTCACCCGGTCGAAACCGCGGACGTCGCGGCGCTGTCGGGCCGCCACGCCGGCCGTTCGATCGCGCGCTGGCTGGCCGGCCGCGCGGCGTCGGCGGCCGGCGCGGGGGTCCCGATCGAGGTCGACGGCCCGCTGGCCTGGACCAGTCCGCAGCGCATCTCGTCGTCGGCGGACCTCCCGGCGCGCGGCCGGGTGATCCTGCGGCCGAGCGCGTTCGCCCGCCTGCCACGGGTGCGGGTCAGCCAAGGCGACCGGGTCCTGTGGCAGGGCCGGCTTCCGCACTTCGTCCCGTCCCGCCCGGCGCTGCTGCCGGCCTCCTGGCTCGCCCGCGTGGACCCGTCGGGCGCCGCGGTGCGGATCGAAGCGCTGGTCTGACCGTCCGTCCACGGTGGACGATGCCGGGCACCCATCGCCGGAACAAGCCCTTCGTGCTGTCCACGCCGGAGGGGCATTCGTGGCGGTGGCGGAACTTCCGGATCCGGTTCTGGCGGCCGGCTTGACCAGGCGATCTTCCACGGCGATGTCTACCGGGTCCGGGCTCGTGCCGCGAGGACCGGATGGATCCTCGCGTCGACGCCATTTCCTGAACGGCCTACCTCGACAAGGCGGAGTCGATGCGACGCGAGAGTCGAAGCACTCGTGCTGCCGGTTTTGGGTCACCGACCTGATCTCGGTGCGGCGCCTCGGCCGCCTGTGCAACTCGGGTCAACCGCGTACCTGCCGTCGATTCGGTGTCGGGTGCACCTCGTCGAGAAGTTCCAGGAATGCCCGCGCTGCGGCGCTGGGTCGTCGGGTCGCGGAGGTCGCGACGGTGAGCTGCCACAGGAGCTCGTGATCGGCGACCTCCACGGTGGCCAGCCCCGCGGGGTCGTCGACCAGGAATCGGCCGAGGAAACCGATTCCGAGTCCCGCGCGGATGAAGTGCACGGCTGTGCCGATGTCGGCGATCTCCAAGGTGACCTCACGTTCGATGCCGGCGCCGGCGAAGGCTTGATCGGCGATGATGCGGTTGCCGAAGCCCGGCGGGGAGTCGATGAACGGGAATTCGGCGAGCTGTGACAGCGAGACCCGGCCCGCGCCGGCGAGTGGGTGGTCCGTGGGAACGTAGAGCACCAGCGGGGTCATCTCCAGTACCCTGACCCGCAACCCGGCCGGCGTCGGCCCGGGCAGCGAGAGGAACGCGACATCGAGCTGGCCGTCGCGCAGTTCCTGTGCAAGCCCTGTCGATCCGGCGAGCGCTGCGCGGAGCCGGACGGTGACTCCGGGATGGCGGGCGCGCAGCGTGGCGAGGATGCCCGGCGTGTCGATGAGGTGGACCGAGGTGAGCGTGCCGACGGTGACGGTCCCCTGAAGCGTGCCGCCGAGTTCCTGCACCGCGTCCTTGGCGGCGCGGGCGGAGTCCAGCGTCTCGCGCGCCCGGGGCAGGAAGACGCGCCCGGCCGGAGTCAAGGTCACCTCGTCGCGTCCGCGGTCGAACAGCCGGGCGCCCAGTTCGTGTTCCAGCGCTTTGATCGTCGCCGACACGCCGGACTGCACGACGTGCAAACGGCGTGCCGCGGGGGTGAAACCGCCCGCGTCGGCCACAGCGAGGAAGTGCTCGAGGTGTCGTAGTTCCATGACTCGATTATCACTCAAGGTGCTGGAAGGCACCTGTAGTCATCGTTGGACATGATTCAGGTCCGGAGAGAGGGTGAACCGGTCAGCATCTCCGACGAACGAAAGCGAGGAGGCGGACGTGCCCGACTCGTCACCGGCGGCGCAGCAGCCGCTGCTGGGCCCCTACGACCTTGGCGACCTATGGTTGCGCAACCGCGTCGTGATGGCCCCGATGACCAGAGCCCGAGCGGAGAACCGCGAGCTTGCGCCGACACCGTTGCACGCCGACTACTACCGGCAGCGGGCCGGCGCCGGACTGATCGTGTCGGAGGGCACGTGGATCAGCCCTGGCGCCGTCGGCTCGGTGCATGTGCCCGGCCTCTACAGCGCCGAACAGGTCGCGGGCTGGACGGAGGTGACGGGTGCCGTGCACGCCGAGCGCGGGGTGATCTTCGCGCAGCTCGCCCACACCGGCGCGAGCTCGCACCCGGACTACCACGGCGGCCACCTCCCGGTCGCGCCATCGGCGGTCAATCCCGGGGGCCGCGTGTTCACCCCCGTCGGCGGGTTCACCGAGACGGTGACGCCGAGGGCGCTGACCGTGGACGAGATCGCCGAGATCGTGGAGCAGTACCGCTCCGCGGCGGCGAACGCGCGCCGCGCCGGGTTCGACGGTGTCGAGATCCACGCCCAGCGCGGCTACCTGATCGCGCAGTTCCTGAACCCCGCGCTCAACCTGCGCACCGACGCCTACGGCGGCAGCGCCGAGAATCGCGCGCGGTTCCTGTTCGAGATTCTCGAGGCGGTGACCGGCGTCTGGGATCCGCACCGCGTCGGCGTGAAGTTCGCGCCCTACCAGGCGATCGGCTCCACCACCGAGGTGGCACCGGAACTGCTGACCGGCCACGAGCACGTCGCCGAGCGGCTCAACGACCACCCGCTCGCCTACCTGCACCTCATGATGACGAGGCGGCCCAACGAACTTGTCACGCCGGATCAGCAGCGTGCGTCGCTGGTCCGCTTCCGCCCGCGGTACCACGGCACCCTTGTCGCCAACGCCGGCATGGACCAGGAGTCCGGCAACCGGGTGATCACCGAAGGCTTGGCCGATCTGGTGTCCTTCGCGCAACTGTTCATCGCGAACCCGGATCTGCCCACTCGATTCGAGCACGGCCACCCGCTCGCCGTCGCCGATCGCGAAACCTTCTACCAAGGCGGTACCAGTGGCTACGCCGATTACCCGGCCTACGCCGGGGAACCCGAGTCCCAGCCCGTGGGGAGTGTCCGATGACCGGCATCAAGCGCTACCCGGAGCGCACTGCAACCCGGTGGTCTTCGACGGCCGAAGCCGACCGGTTCATCGGGCACGGCCCGGCGCCGCTGTTTCTTCTCGACGCGCTGCGGCGCGCGGGCCGACCTCGCCGAGTACCGGTTCCGCCAGGCCGGCGCCCAGCGCCCGGGCGCGTCCGGTGAGGGACGCACCCGAGCGCTCGCCCGTCACACGGGAAGCGGGGTCTCCTGGTAGGTGGGGACCGTGTCGATGGTCTCCATGAACTTCGTGAAGGGCACGAACTCGTCGTCCATCAGCGCGCGCGGGTTGTAGTCCGGGCTGGCGAGCACGCCGTGGACGCGACGGCGCTGCATGCCGAAGTTGCCGGCGTCGTAGAGCGGCAGCACTGCGGCCTCGCGCAGCAGCTTCTCGAACTCGTGCTGCTTGTCCAGGCTGTTCACGCCCACGACCTGCATGCACTTGTAGACCGCGTCGAACATCAGCTCCGTGCATTGGATCTTGCACATCGCGCCGATCAGCTCGCCGTGGTAGTCGTGCTGGTCCAGGAAGTGCGCGGCCTTCCAGCAGAAGCAGCGGCACATCTCGATCCGAGCCGCGACGTCCCCGAGCACATAACCGACGTTCTGGTGGTTGATGATCGGGCTCGGGCCACCGGCGGTGTAGGTCCGCGCCCATTCCAGGGCGGATTCGTAGGCGGTCCGGGCCACGCCGACCGCCGCGATTCCGGCCACCGGCCCCGACCAGGCGAAGTTGCGGTTGATCAGCAGATCGCCGTTGCCGCGGGTGCCCTCGACGAGGTTGTTCGCGGGAACCCGGGCGTCGGTGAAGACGATCTCGGCGTTGGGGGTGAGCCGATGCCCCATCTTGCTGATGAGGTTGTAGCTGACACCGGGGGTGCCGCGCTCGATCATGATCGCCGAAAGCCCCTCGGTGCCGCCCTTCGACGGGTCGGTGCGCACCACGACGATGCTCGCGTTGGCACCGTGGCCGTCCCAGCCTGCGACGTTGCACGGCCAGTACTTGCGGCCGTTGAGCACGTAGTGGTCGCCATCGAGCGTGGCGGTGACACCGATCCCGACGGGTGAAGCATCGGGCGCGTCGAAGTTCGCCGTGCCGCCGGGGCTGCCGGCCGGCTCGCTCACCGCGTAGCCGACGATGTACTCGCCGGTCGGGTCAGAGGTGGCTGCGCGCAGGAAGCGGTCCTTCTGCTCGTCACTGCCCCAGTACCAGACGGGCATCAGGCCCAGCCCGTTGACCAGGATGGTGCAGGCGAAACCCGGGTCGACGGAGCACATTTCCTCGGCGGCCAGGATGAGGTCCACATTGGACAGCCCGCCGCCACCGTACTGCGTGGGCAGCATGCAGAACGCGATGCCGGCGCGGTAGGCCTGCACATAGGCGTCCTTGGTCATCTGGAAGGCGCGCAACGGGTCCGTCTCGGCGTCGGCCGCACGGACCACCGGCGCGAGTATGCCGCGGGCGAAGGCACGGGTGCTCGCCTGGAGTTCCCGTTGTTCCGGGGTGGGGGTGAAGTCGATGGCCATGACGAAACCTCCCTGCATCGGGTCGTCGGATCGGCCGGAATCGTCGATCTGCCCGGGCGACGGCGCGCGGACGCTATCCCGGCCGGCCACGTCCGTCCTAGTCTGTTCAGGGGGCCGCCCGAACGCGAGGAGGTCGGCATGGACGGTCAGCGCGCCGGCGCCGGCGGCCACGAACCCGGAACGAACGGCACCGCCGCGATCCCGCCTGCGATCCAGGCGTCCTGGCAGCGCTGCAGCGAGGTTTACGGCGTTGCCCCCGACACGCCGCCGCCCGACCCCTCTGCCGACTCGGTTGCCGCGGCGCCGCGCACCGTGGTGTCGGCCGCCCGCTCGCTGGCGGCCGACCTCACCCGAACCGACGGGGTGGTGGCGGTCGCGGCTGCGGACGGGCGGGTCGTCGCGGTGTTCGGGAGCAGTTCGGCCGTCGCGCTTGCCGGTGCGCACCAGCTGGCACCCGGGCACGACTGGTCGGAGAGCAGCCGCGGTACCAATGCCCTCGGAACCGCGCTGCTCGACGGACACGCCCACGTGACCGGTTCCGAACACTGGCGCGGTGACCTGGCCGACTGGTCCGGCGCGGGCGTCGCGGTGGGCGACCCCGACTGTCCCCGGCCGTGCGCAGTCCTCGCGTTCCTGGTGCATCGCCGCCCGCTGACGGCGCTCGCGATCGCGCGGCTGCACCGTTGTGCCCAGGAACTGGATTACGGCCTCTGTCACCGGCGCGAAGACGTGCTCACCGAGGTGGCCGGATCGCTGCGACCGTGGGCCGCCGCCGACGCCGGACCGCTGGCGGTCATCGACCGGCGCGGGCGGCTTGTGGCGGCGAACGAGGTCGGGCGCGCGGTGCTCGGCTCCCGCGCGCGTGCCGGCGCGCTGCGGCTGGCCGCGTGCGCGGAGGACGGGTGCCCGATCACCGTCCAGCCCATCCAGCACGACGGGCAGCTCATCGGCACGCTCCTCACCACCAGTACGGACACACCGCCGGCGATCGAGGCTGCTCAAGCGCCGGTGTTCCGGGTCGCCGGCATCCACGGCGGGCACATCCTGCTGATGGCCCCGGCGGAGATCCGGGTCGCGCAGGCCGAGGGCAAGATCGTGTGGCTGCTGACCGACCGGGGCCGGCTGCGGGCACTGAACCACACCCTGAGCCGGCTGGCGACGCGGCTGGCACCCCACGGATTCCTGCGGGTGCATCGGCACTGCGTGGTGAACCTGCACCGGGTGCGCGAAATCGCCCCGACCTTCCACAGCGGATTCGCGCTCGTCCTGGACGGGCCCGACCGCGAGACCGTCGCGGTGTCGCGGCGGCATCTGGTCGAGGTCCGGCGCGCGCTCGGCCTGTGAGAGGTGACGGCGGTGGGACCGTCGGCGTCGCGGGGAAGGTCATGTTCCACCGGCGATTTCCGAGCGATCCCGCCAGTCCCGAAGCGGGAGGGCGCCGCGCCGGAACGGTCGGGTGGTGGTGGTCGGCGTCTTGTTTGAACGCCGGGTGTTCCACGTTTTGCTCGCCACCCGCGACCGGAATGAAGGCATGGCCACGTTCACCGAGAAGTGCCCACCCGAGTTCCATCACGCCTGACTCAGGTCGGACCGTGCATCGGCGGCAACCCGTTTGACGTAGTCCTGGTCGGCTCGGTACCGCCTGGTAGGGGTGGGCGCGCGGAGGATGCTCGGCGGGCCGGGAGGTGCGGTGATCTGGCCCGACTCACGCCTGGCGGGGAGTAGCGTGCTGGTATGCCTGTTGCCGTGCGGGTGCGTCGGTGGGCGGTGCGTGGGCTGGCTTTGCCGTGTGGTTGCGTGGTGGCGCTGGCCTTCCCGGCTGCCGATGCGTGGTGGCTGGGGTGGGTCGGGCTGGTCCCGCTGGTGTTGTTGCTCGGGCGCGCGGGCTCGTACGGTGAGGCGGCTTGGCGGAGTTCGCTAGCCGCGGTCGGGTTCTTTGTCGTTGTGCTGCAGTGGCTGCTGCCGAACATCGGAATGCTGGCGCTTGTGGTGGGCGTTGTGGTCGCCGCCCTCTGGGTGCCGTTCGGGCTGGCGACGTACGGGCTGCTGCGAGAACCGTCCGGTGCGCGGGTGGCCTTGGCGGTGGTGGTGCTGCCGTCGGTCTGGGTCAGCGTCGAAGCGCTGCGTTCGTGGGAAGGTCTGGGCGGTGCTTGGGGTCTTGTCGGTTTGACGCAGTGGCAGGTGCGGCCGGTGCTGGCCGTGGCGTCGCTGGGTGGGGTGTGGTTGCTCAGCTTCGTGTTGGTGGCCGTCAATGTCGGGCTTGCTGCCGTGTTTCTTCCCGGCGCCCGCAGGGCAGCGCGGCTGCTCGGGGGAGGACTCGCCGTCGTGTTCGCCGCACTCGCGATCGGCTATGGGCTGCTCCGGCCGGAACCGGTGGTGACCGGCAGCGTCCGTGTAGTGGGGGTGCAGCCTGGCGTCGTGTACGGAGGAGACGAGCGTTTGGCGGCGCATCTGGAATTGACCCAAAGGGCCGCCGGTCTGGGGCAGGGCATGGTGGTCTGGGGGCAGAGCAGCGTGCCGTTCGACCCGGCGAGCCGTCCCGATGTGATGGGCCGGTTGCGCCAGGCCGCGGCGATCGCGGGAAGCGACGTGCTCGTCAACGTCGACGCGCGAGCAGCGGACGGCCGGATCAGGAAGACGACTCAGCAGTACGGACCCGATGGTTTGGTTGGTACGTATGAGAAGCGGCGGCTGGTCCCGTTCGGCGAGTACGTGCCGATGCGGCAGCTGCTGGGAAAGGTGCTTCGGGGCACCGCCATCGCCGAGGAAGATCGGGCCCCGGGCCGAGAGCCGGTGGTGCTGCGGGTCGGCGGGACTCGGGTGGGCCCACTGATCTCCTACGAGTCGATCTTTCCCGACCTGCGCCGGGAACTCGTTCGGCTGCACGCCGACGTCACGGTGGCGCAGGGCTCGCTCACGTCGTTCCACGGAACCTGGGTACAACCGCAACAGGCGAGTGCCGAGGCGGTGCGGGCGGTGGAGTCCGGTCGATCCGCCGTCCTGGTGGAGCTGAACGGAACATCCGCGGCGTTCGACGCGCGGGGCAGGCAGCTGGCCTGGATGCCGCCGGACGAGCGCGGGATCTTCGTGGTCGATGTGCCACTGTACGAGGAGATCACTCCCTACGTGCGATGGGGCGATTGGGTTCCGCGCACGGCTTTCGCGATCACCGTGATCGGCATCGTCTTGCTGGTCGCGCGCTGGGCGTCGTCGCGAGTGACCGGGCTTCACTGACGACCTTCGTCGATGGCGAAATGGTGAAGTCGAATAAATCGACTTCGTGCGCGCCTGCGATTTCGGCTATTGGCGACCCTGCATTGCAGACCCCGACGGGGTGATTCCCGGCTCGGTAGTTCTGTTCGTGAACGGCGCTAGATGAACAGAATCGGCAAATACTTTCGAATATTGCCCGTTTGTTCTGTTCACTAGTTGACAGAACCGGCCTCGGCTGATGAAACTGTCCGGCGAGCAGGGCCGTGCACGAATCGACGCGCGGTTCCCCCGGAGCAGAGCATGCGCCAGCCAGAGGAGCTGTCAATGAAGAGAGCCTGCTTGTCCACGGTGTTGATGGCGTTGGCCGTCGGGGTGAGCGCGTCGGCGTGTGCCGCCGAGGTGCAGCCGTCGCGGTCCGGCGAGGGTGGGTGCACGATCGCGTTCCTCTTGCCCGAGAACACGACGCCGCGCTACGAAGCCAAAGATCACCCGCTGTTCCTCGATGCCGTGAAGGCCCAGGATTCCAGCTGCAAGGTGCTGTACTTCAACGCCGCGAACGCGGCGGACAAGCAGCAACAGCAAGCCGAGTCGGCGCTCGCGCAGGGCGCGCAGGTGCTGGTGCTCGACGCGGCGAACGTGAACAGTTCGGCTGCCATCGTGCAGGAGGCGAAAGCCAAGGGCGTGCCGACGGTCGCCTACGACCGCACCGCCGGCGGCCCGCTGGCGTACCGCACGGGGTTCGACAACGTCGAGGTCGGCAAGACCCAGGCGAACGCCATGATCAAGGCGATGCAGGTTGCGGGACACAGTGCCGGCAACATCGTCATGATCAACGGTGTGCCGGACACCACAGGAGCGTTCTTCAAGCAGGGCGCGCACGAGGTCTTCGACAAGTCCGGGTACAAGATCGCCGCCGAGTACGACACCGACGGGTGGTCGCCGACCAACGCCACCACAGAGATGACGCAGGCGATCGCGAAGATCGGTGCGCACGACATCGTCGGCGTCTACGCGGCGAACGACACGCTGGCCGGCGCGGCGGTCACCGCGATGCGCCAGGCGAACATCTCGCCGATCCCACCGGTGACGGGTCTCGACGCGACCGACGAGGGTCTGCAGCGCATCGTGCTCGGTACCCAGTACATGACCACGTACAAGAATCTCAAGGCCGAGGCGGACGCGGCGGCCAAGATCGCCATCCTCCTCGCGCACGGCAAGCCGCTGCCGCCGGCACCGATGGTGAAGAACGTGACCGGCGACGAAGTGCCGACGCAGCTGCTGCCGCCGATCGCCGTCACCGTCGACAACATCAAGTCGACGGTGATCGCCGACGGGTTCGCGACGTCGGCCGAGGTGTGCGGGGGCGGCGCGGCCGACGCGTGCGCTCGGGCCGGTATCACAGGGTGAAGGAAACAGCTGTGGCAACGGAACACGAAAACGGGCAGGGCAGGGTCCTGCTTTCGCTGGCGCACGCCGAGAAGTCCTACGGTGCCGTGCACGCCCTGCAGGATGTTGCGTTCGAAGCGCGGGCGGGGGAGATCGTGGCACTGGTCGGCGACAACGGCGCCGGCAAGAGCACGCTGATCAAAGCGATCGCCGGGGTGTCGCCCGCGGACTCCGGGCAGATCACCTTCGAAGGCAACCCCGTGACGGTGGCGACACCGCAGGACGCGGCCAAGCTCGGGATCGCGACCGTCTATCAGGATCTGGCTCTGTGCGACAACCTCGACGTCGTCGCCAACCTCTTTCTCGGCCGGGAGAAGATGTTGACGGGCCCGTACCGGACCGCCAGGTTGCTCGACAAGATCGACATGGCGAAGCAGGTGCGAGCTCTGCTGGCCGGCCTCGGCGCTCGGATTCCGAACGTGCTGGCCCGGGTCGAGGACCTCTCGGGCGGGCAGCGGCAGGCCGTCGCCATCGCGCGAGCGATCCTCGGCGAGCCGAAGGTCGTGCTCCTGGACGAACCGACGGCGGCCCTGGGAGTGGCACAGACCGCGCAGGTGCTCCAGCTGCTCAGGCGGTTGAAGGCACGCGGTCTCGGCGTCGTCGTGATCAGCCACAACCTCGCCGACGTGTTCGCCGTGGCCGATCGGATCTGCGTGCTCCGGCTGGGTCGCAACGCGGGGGAGTTCTCCACCTCGGCGGCCACGCACGAACAGGTGGTCTCCGCGATCACCGGCCTGACCTCGGCCACGGATCTCGGCGCCGGCCGGGAGCTGCACGGCATCACCTCGGGAGGTGACCTCGCATGAGTCCGGAAAGGACAGTCGAAGAGCTGCCGCAAGTCGAGACGACTGCTGCAACGTCAGAGCCGGTACCGCTCGGTCAGGCCGCGCCGACGCTGGGGGAGCTCGTCCGCGCCAAGGCGAAGCAGATCCGCAAGGGCGACGTGGGAAGCCTGTCGGTCTACCTCGGCCTCGTCCTGATCTGGATCGTCTTCCAGCTCGTCAACAACCGGTTCCTCTCTGACGACAACGTGCACAACCTCGCGCGCCAGATTTCCTACGGTGGCGTGATTTCACTGGGCGTGGTCATGGTTCTGCTGATCGGCGAGGTCGATCTGTCCATCGGCTCGGTCTGCGGCCTCGGAGCGGCCATCCTCGCCGTCCTCGTCCAGAACAACGGCTGGAACCCCATCCTGGGGATCGTGGCGACCGTCGCGGCCGGGGGAGTGCTCGGCGCCCTCCAAGGGTTCATCCGAACACGGCTCAACGTTCCGTCGTTCATCGTGACGCTCGGCGGTCTGCTGCTCTTCCTCGGTCTGCAACTGCGGTTCCTGGGTAAGACCGGCACGATCCTGTTCCCCTTCGGCGGCACCATCTCCCAGCTGGAGGGCCGCAGCCTCGCGCCGGTGGCGGGCTACGGGCTTGCCGCGGTCGCGGTGGTGTGTTTCCTGGTGCTGGGGCTGACCAGCAGGCGACGGCACGTGCGCTCCGGGGTGAGCGCACCGCCGCTGGGTCTGCTGGTGGTCCAGGTGGTCGGTCTCGCCGTCGCGCTGTTCGTCGTGGTGTGGGAGCTCAACCGAGCGGTCGGTGTTCCGTTGGCGCTGATCATCTTCCTGGTTCTCGCGGTCTTCTTCTGGGTTTTGATCACCCAGACCCGATACGGCCAGCGGGTGCGCGCCGTCGGTGGAAACGCTGAAGCAGCACGTCGCGCCGGGATCAACGTGGACCGGATTCGCGTGTCCGTCTTCGCCATTTCCGGCGCCATGGCCGCCGCGGGAGGCGTGCTGTCGGCTTCCTACGTCGGCGCTGCCTCGCAGGACCTCGGTGGAAGCACGCTGCTGCTGTACTCGATCGCCGCGGCGGTCATCGGCGGCACCAGCTTGTTCGGCGGCCGGGGCAGCGCGTGGTCGGCGGTCATCGGCTGGCTCGTCATCGGGTCGATCTACAACGGCATGTACCTGCTCAACCTCGTCTCCGACCTGCAGTACATGGTGATCGGCGCCGTGCTCGTCGCCGCCGTGGTCGTCGACTCGATTTCCCGCCGGCGCGCGACCACCTGATCGCGCACCCGGCTGACTCCAGCAGCAGTTCCAGGGAGGAACACTTGAAGATCACCGACATCACCGGCACCGCCGTCCGCGCCGACTACCGGCCCGAGTACATGAAGGACAAGCGGTACTACGTCAAGGACGAGACCCAGGTCAACGTCATCGTGCAGATCCACACCGACGAAGGTGTCGTGGGCATCGGCGAAGCAGCCCACTGCCCTGGACTCTACGGTGAGACCGCGCCCTCGACGATGGGTGGCATCGACCTGCTCAAGCCGGGTCTCGTCGGTCTCGACCCCTTGCAGCTGACCAAAGCGAACACGCTGATGGACCGCTACTCGCCGGCCGGCAATGTCGCGGCGAAGGCCGGCATCGACATCGCGCTGCACGACCTGGCGGGCAAGATCCTCGGCATTCCGGTGTACCAGCTTCTCGGCGGGCGGATGCACGACGGCGTGCCCACCCACATCACGCCGGCCACCTACGAGGACACCGCCAGCGACATGGCCCGGCTGATGACGCAGGGCTACCGGTTCTTCAAGCAGAAGATGAGCGGCGACACGGAGTACGACCTCGACATCGTCCGGTCCTTGTTGCCGGTGATCGGGGATCTCGCGACGCTGAGCCTGGACGCGAACCAGGCCTGGTCGGTCAACCAGACTCTCTTGATCGCCGAAGTGCTGGAGAAGGAGGTGCCGCTGCACCAGAAGGTCATCCTCGAGCAACCGGTGCTGGCCAACGACTTCAGCGGCCTGGCGAAGATCCGCCGATCGACGCGGTTCCCGGTCATGGCCGACGACGGGATCCGCACCGTGGCCGACCTCAACCGCGTCATCGAGTCCGAAGCCGCCGACATCGTCAGCCTGAAGATCAGCCGCGTCGGGGGCGTCCAGAAGTGCCAGCAGATGATCCGGGTCGCCGAGGCACACAACGTCGACTACATCGTCGACGAGATCAACGAGATGAAGGTGGCGAACACGGCCGTTGCCCACCTCGCGGTGGCTTCGCGCAATCCGCTCTACACGGGCGTCGCGTGCCACACGCTGTTCGAACAGGACATCGTGAGCTCGGGCGGCGTGACGATCGTCGAAGGTGTGGCGAACGTGAGCGACCGTCCGGGCCTCGGAATCGGCTCGGAGTCGGTGTTGGGCGTCGACCTGGAATCGACCGCGGTGCGCTATGAATACGCCTGACCGGGCCGGCGGGTGGAACCGCAGGCTGACGATCGCGGTGATCGAGAAGAACCGCGGACCGTACTGGGACATGGTCAACGCCGGCTGGCGCGACGCCGCCGAACGCTGGGGACTCGACGTGGTCTTCAAAGCCCCCGAGTACGAATCTGTCGACGACCAGGTGGAGGCGATGCGGCGGCACCTCACGAAACGCGTGGACGGGTTGGCTTTTGTCGCGACCCGCGAGTCGGCCTTCGACACCGTGGTCGCCGAGGCGACCGGTGCCGGGGTGCCGGTCGTGACGTTCGACCTCGACGCGCCCGGCTGCGGCCGGGCGCTGTACGTCGGCATGCCGACGCCGGTCGAGCTGGGCCGTCAGGCCGGTCGCTTGCTCGCACAGCAGGTGCCGGCCGGCGCGCGTGTTCTCGCGCAGACCGGCTCCACCCATGCTCATGGTGCAGCCGGGAAACTGCGCGGGTTCCGCGAGGTGATGGCCGAAGCCGGCATCGAGGTGGTCGGCGGTGACGACGACGGCGAACACATCAACATCGCTGCCGCGAACGTCCGCAGGCTGCTGGCGGAGTATCCGGATGTCGCCGGTTGCTACGGCGTCTACGGCTACCACGCCGCTGTCCAGGCCGCGGCCGTCGAAGACGCAGGCCGGATGGGCGAGGTAGCGATTGTCGGCAACGACATGCTGCCCGAGACCGCGGCCGCTATCCGGCGCGGATCCGTTTTCGCGAGCATCTGGATCCGTGAGTACTACTTCGGCTACTACGCGGCCGCCGCGATCGCGCTCGCCGCTCGTCTCGGGACCGCGGACGCACTGACGCTGCTGGGCTTCGCCCCGGTGGGCCTCGAGGGAAACCAGCGGCGACTTCAGCCGCAGGTGATCACCGCGGACAACCTCGCGGAGTTCGAGCAGTGGGCGCTAGCTCGCGGGGTGTTCGAACGGACCGCCGCCACGGGGAACACGTGACCAATCGACCCGCGTCGCGGATACGCTGGAAGATCGGGGAAGCCAATGGGGGTGGAGAGGTGACCAACGGACCGTCCCGGGCATCCGGCCCGGCACCGAGCCCGTCGCAGAGGGAGCATGTCCTCTACGCGCTGAGCCGCTACGGTCCGATGAGCCGAGCCCGTTTGCGGGAGGTCACCGGGCGTTCGCGGACATCGGTGTGGGCGGTCGTGAGCGATCTCGTCGCCGACGGCACCGTGGTCGAGGACGTGCCCGATCCGGATGCCCGTGGTTCGCACAGCGGCAGGCCGCCCGGGCTCCTGCGGCTCGCCAAGACTGCCGACGCGGTGGTCGGCGTCGATTTCGGCCGGACCCACATCCGGGCCGCGCTGGCCGACCTGTCGGGCCGGATCCTCGCCGAGCAGCAAGTGCTGATGCAGGTCGACGACTTCGCCGCGGAGTCGTTGTCCGCGGCCGCCAAGCTGGTCACCGAGCTGACTGCCGAGGCGGGGATAGACCGGGAGGTGGTCCGGCAGGTGGTCGTCGGGCTGCCCGCCCCGGTCAATCGGGCGACGGGGAGCATCACCCTGGGCCGCGTCCTCAACAACTGGGCAGGCGTGGTGCCGGCGACCGAACTCGAAGAACGGATCGGCATGCCGGTCTGGCTCGAGAACAACGCCAACCTCGGCGCGCTGGCGGAAGCGTGGCAAGGTGTCGCGAGCGGAATCGACGACGTGCTCTACGTGAAGGTGTCCAGTGGCATCGGTGCCGGGCTCGTCCTGAACGGGAAGCTCTACAAGGGCGCCGCCGGGATCGCCGGCGAGATCGGCCACGTCCTGGTCGACGAATACGGTGCGCTGTGCTGGTGCGGCAGTCGTGGTTGCCTCGACACGCTCGCCTCGGGCCGGCGCATCATCGAGCTGCTGCAGCCCACCCGAAGCGAACCCCTGACCCTCGACGGGGTCGTTCAGCTCGTGCGCGATGGGGAACCGCTGGCCTGCCGAATCGTGTCCGACGCCGGGCGGACACTCGGCCAGGCGATCGCTGACCTGTGCGCCAGCCTGAATCCCGGGGCGGTCGTCCTCGGTGGCCTGGTCAGCGCCGCAGGTGACGTGCTCGTGGACGCCGTCGGGGAAAGCGTGCGGCGGTACGCACAGCCGGCGATCACCGATGGCCTGCAGCTGTTGCGCTCGTCGTTGGGAACGCGCGCCGAAGTCGTCGGGGCGGTCACGTTCGCGCTGGACTCGACCAGGCGGCGGCTTGCCGACGACCGCGGTTTGTCGGGATTCGACTAGCTTGCGCGGTGTCCGCGGGGCGGCTGATGGCCAGTCAGGTGCCGTTGCTATTGAAACGTCATAAGTCACATGTGCCTTAGCGACACAACCCTGCGTGCGTGATCTTGGCGCTCGTTGACGGGACTCGCGGGCGCATAGTAGCGTCACATCGCCAGGATTGTGAAACCTTTCAATCCGGAGGTCGCGATGACGCGCCAGGATCCGAGCGGGACGCCTCGGTTGGCAGGTCCAGGCGGACGAGGACGTCGCGTGTTGTCGTTGCGGAGTGGCAGGGGGCGGTGATCCGGTGAACGCCACGCTCGAGCGCGAGGAGCTCGACTTGCTTGCACTCTTCGCCGAAGGGCTGCCACTGGACATCATCGCTCGCCGGCTGGAGCTGTCCGATCGCACCGTTCGCCGGCGGATGCGCTCGATCTGCGATCGCCTCGGTTTCGCCACTCCCATCCAAGCCGTGGTGTGGGCAGCTCGGCGAGGCCTCGTCTGAACGTCGCCGAGGGCGCCGACTGGCCGAATCCGGACAAGCTCTTGTCTGCCAAGGGAAACCCTCGTAATGTCCCCGTGAGGTAAAACGATTCATAGTCGAATTCGGGCTGTACCCCGCAGGCCTCTCAGGAGCTGCTGTGCGCCATAGATCCGGCCTCCACAGGTCGCCTCCCCGTCCCACGGGTTGCCGGGACTGGTCGGCGCCGCCCCGTGTGCGGTACGCCGCACCGCGGCCGGGTTTGTAGAGCACGTCAGCACCATCGCGACACCCCGATACCGCTTTGCTCAGGCAGGCGGCGGGGGATGTTTTCGTGCGTCCAGCACACGGTTTTCGACGCGTACTTGGTGGCGTACAAGCGAAACTCGGAACTTTCGCAGGATTGCCGGCGGCGCTCAGTCGGGTCTAGATTCGCATGAATCGTTTCAGCTCGACGAAACGAGGACAGTGATGTCAACGAGCAGGCGAGGGTTTCTGCGTGGCGCGGCCGTGGTCGCGCTCGGCGCGGCGGGTGCCGCGGCATTGCCGGGCACCGCGGCGGAGGCGGCCGGAGAGTTGGAGTCCCAGGCAGGGCTGAGCGTCGCCCCGTCCGGCGGAGCCGAGCCGGTGCGCTTGGCCCTCCCGCGGCTCGCTTCGGCACTGGACGGTTCGGACGTGCTCGGCGGGTTCAGAACGCCGCCGGCGGAAGTCCTGCCCCGGGTGTGGTGGCACTGGATGAACCAGAACATCACCCAGGAGGGCATCAAGGCCGACCTGGAGTGGTTCAAACGCGCCGGGATCGGCGGGATGGTGAACTTCGACGGCGCGGGCCGGGTGCCCGTGGTCGTGCCGAATCCGTTGCCGTACATGTCCGACGGCTGGAAGGCGGCCTTCCGCTACGCGATGCAGCAGGCCGACCGGCTCGGCCTCGAGGCCGACGTCGCTTGTTCACCGGGGTGGTCGGAGACCGGCGGGCCTTGGGTGACGGCCGAAGACGCGATGAAGAAGTACGTGTGGACCGAGACGTGGGTCTCGGGCGGGCAGAGCCAGGTGAAGCTGCCGCAACCGCCCGCGGTCGCCGGCCAGTTCGGGGATGCGGCGGCGGCCTCGTCCACGCCTACCCCGTTGCCTGCTTTCTACCGGGACGCGCGCGTGTTCGCCTACCGCGTCCCGAACGGAACCCAGAACCAAGCGGCTCTCGCACCCGAGGTCTTCGCCAGCGGGCTGCAGGCCGACCCGAAGGCGGCGCCGACGTCGAACGGCGACCAGGGTGTCTCGCTGGAGGTCGCCAAGCTGTCGAACGCTTCGGTCGCCGACGCCCAGTACCTGCCCGCTCCGGGGGCCGGCGGAACCTGGGTGCGCTTCGAATACCAGCGCCCGGTCACGGTCACCGGGGTCACGATCGCCGCGGGTGCCGCGTTCAGCGGGTGGAACGACGTCGTCGAGTACGGGCCGTCGGCGCAGGTCTACAGCAGCGATGACGGTCGGCAGTGGACACTGCTGACACAGGGTGTCTACAGCGGGGTGCAGCGCACCCTGTTCGTCCCGCAGACCACGGCCAAGTACTTCAAGGTCGTGTTCGGCCAGAGCTCCACCGCGCCGTCGTCGGCTCCGATCGCCTTGGCGAGCTTGATCCTGCGCACCGTCGCGACCGTGCACGAGTTCGAGGTGAAGGCGGGGTTCGGGCAGACGGCGAATTACTACCACGTCGCCACCCCTTCCCAGGGCGGCGTGGCGGCGGTCCGGCGGTCCGACGTCGTCGACCTCACCGGCCGGATGGCCCCGGACGGGACGTTGAACTGGCGGGCGCCGGCCGGTACGTGGGTGGTGGTCCGCCTCGGGTACAGCCTCACCGGTCACCAGAACGGCCCGGCGTCGACCGCGGCCACCGGCTTGGAGGTCGACAAGCTCGACGCCGGCCGCGTCCGCAAGTACCTCAACACCTACCTCGACATGCTCACCGACGCCGCCGGCAAGGACCTCTTCGGCCGCCGCGGCCTGACCGGCCTGCTCAACGACAGCTACGAAGCGGGTTACCAGAACTGGACCGAATCGCTGTTGGACGAGTTCCGCGAGCGCCGTGGCTACGACCCGGTTCCGCACCTGCCGGTGCTCACCGGTGTCCCTGTCGACAGCGCCGCCGACGCGGACAAGTTCCTGTGGGACTGGCGGCGGACGCTTAATGAGCTGCTGGCCCAGAACCACTACCAGGTCATCCCGGCCGAAGCCCACAAACGCGGCATCCAGCGCACCTACGCCGAGGCGCAGGAGGACAAACGCGGCTGGTTCGGCGACGACCTGGAGATGCGGCAGTACGCGGACTTCCCGATGGGCGCGTCGGGGGAGGCGTTCGCGCCGGGAGACCAGTCGTTCGAGACCTACCGGGTCGACACGCGTGGCGCCGCGTCGGTCGCGCACATCTACGGCCGGCCGCACGCCGCGGTCGAGGCGTTCACCTTCACCCCGCAGGGCTTCACCCCGAAGGATCTCAAGCCGCTGGCCGACGAAATGCTCGCCCAGGGCGCGACCCGGTTCATGATCCACACCTCGGTGCATCAGCCGCTCGACCGCGGTCCCGGCGTGACACTGAACGGCATCGGGTCGTTCTTCACCCGGCTGGAGACCTGGGCCGAGTTGGCGAAGCCGTGGACGACGTACCTGTCGCGGTGCAGCTGGCTGCTGTCGCGCGGCACGCACGTCGCCGACGTCGCGTACTTCTACGGACAGGAAGCCCCCGCGACCGGCGTGTGGGGCCGCACCTTCCGCCAGACCGACCAGCCGATCGGGTACGACTACGACTTCGTCAACGGCACGGTCATCCTGAACGAGATGTCGGTGCGCGACGGCCGGATCGGCACTCGCTCCGGCCAGGCGTACGCGCTGCTCCAGCTCGGCGGCGATGCCCAGCCGATCACGCTGGCGGTGCTGCGCAAGCTCGCCGGGTTCGTGGACGCCGGCGCGGCGATCGCCGGGCCGAAACCGCTCGGGTCACGGAGCCTGGCCGACGACGACGCGGAGTTCCAGAAGCTGGCCACGCGTTTGTGGGGCGACGGCGAGCAGCGTGACCGCGTCGTCGGTGCTGGTCGTGTTTTCAGTGGCGTCACCGCGGCCGAGGCGCTCGCCGAGCTCGCGGTCACGCCCGACTGGACCTTCCGGCTCGACGCCATGGATCCGTTGACCGCCAACGAACCTCTGTGGCTGACGCACCGTCGCACGGACTCGGCGGACATCTACTTCGTCGTCAACCGCCGCAACGTGCGCACCACGATTCCGCTGACACTGCGTTCGGCGGGCAGTGCGGTGGAAACCTGGGATCCGGTGTCGGGCCAGACGGCTCCCATCACGTTCGACGCCACCAGCGGCGCCACGCAGCTGACCGTCGACCTCGGACCCGCCGACTCGATCTTCCTCGTCGTCTCGCACGGCAAGCCCGGGTCGAAGACCGTGACGGTGGCCGCGGATCGGCAGATCGGTGCGGTCGCCGGTGCGTGGCAGGTCGACTTCCCCGTTGATCGGGGCGCGCCGGCCAAGGCGAACTTCGCGTTCCTCCGGTCCTTCACACAGGAGAGCGACCCGGGGATCCGGTACTTCTCCGGCACCGCCACGTATTCGACGACCTTCGACGCGCCCGCGGACTGGGCCAAAATGGGCGGTCGCGTGATCCTCGACCTGGGGGAGGTGCACGACATCGCCCAGGTCACGATCAACGGTGCCGACGCGGGCATCGCCTGGCGGGCCCCGTACCGGCTCGACATCACCGGTGCGCTTCGCGGCGGCCGGAACACCCTTCAGGTCAAGGTCACCAACAGCTGGTTCAACCGGCTGGTCGGCGATCAGCAGCCCGGAGCCACGCCGGTCGCGTACGTGCAACCGCCGCTGAAGAACATCGCCGCCGGCACCGAACTCAAGCCGGCGGGCCTGCTGGGGCCCGTTCGGATCGTGAACCGTGCGTAGCGCAGCAGAGCAAGAACCCGCCCGTCCCCATTTCCGGCTGAAAGGATTTCCGATGAACCGCCGGCGCCCTGTCCTCACACTCCTCGCCGTCGCGCTGCTGGCCGTGTCCGGATCGGCAACCGCCGCCGCCGCACCGAGCAGCTCGGCGAAGCCGACCTCACTCAAGACCGAGAACCTCGCCGACCCGATCGGGATCGACGCCGGCAAGCCGCTGCTCAGCTGGCTGCCGGGGAAGGGCTCGGTGGGCCAGGCGGCCTACGAGATCCGCGCGACCCTCGAGTCACCGTCCCAGCCGGGGAAACGCGACCTGTGGGACAGCGGGAAAGTCCGTTCCGCGAGCACCTCGAACATCCCGTATGCCGGCCCGGCCCTGCACTCCCGCGACCATGTGAGCTGGCAGGTCCGCATGTGGGACACCACGGGGCGCGTCTCGACCTGGAGTGATCCGTCGAGCTGGGAGATGGGGCTGCTGTCCGCCTCCGACTGGTCGGCGCGCTGGGTCGAGAACCCGTCGTACGACTACACCCAGCCGGACGGCAAGGAAACTCCGCTGCCCGTCTTCGGCAAGTCGTTCGCCGTGCACGGTGCGGTGAAGCAAGCTCGCCTCTACACGACCGGGCTCGGTATGTACGCCGCGACCATCAACGGCCGGCCGGTCGGCGACGCCGTGCTCGAACCGGGCCAGACCACCTACTCCGCCGAGGTCGACTACCGGACCTACGACCTCACCAGGGCACTCCGGTCGGGCACGAACACCATCGGCATGGAGACCGGCAGCGGCACGTACCAGCGTGTGAAGACACCCGGGCGGTACTTCTTCGGCGGCACCCTCGAGAAGTACACCGTGTACGGCGAGCCCAAGATCATCGCCCAGCTCGAGATCACCTACCAGGACGGGCATCGGGAGGTCGTCTCCAGCGACGGCACCTGGCGGACGGCGCTCGGCGCCACCACCTTCTCCTCGTGGTGGAGCGGCGAAGAGTACGACGCCCGGCGAGCGAGCCAGTCACCGACCTCGGCCGCCGCGCTGACCAACGCGGGCTGGCAGCAGGCGAGCCCGGTCACGCTCACGCAAGCCACGACGCCGCGCGACACCACACCGTTGCGGGCCAACCCGCGCCCGCCGGTCACCGTCGCACAGACCGTGCGGCCGACCAGCATCCGCAAGCTCGCCGACGGCTCGTACATCCTCGACTTCGGGGCCAACCGTTCCGGCTGGCCCAGCGTGTCGGTCTCCGGACGAGCGGGTGACACCGTGACGATGATCCCGGCGGAGAGCCTCGCCGCCGACGGCGCCTTGGACATCGCCAGCACCGGCGCGAAACCGGGCGGCCAGATCGCCTACCGGTACACCCTTTCCGGGCACGGCAAGGAAACGTGGCACCCGCAGTTCACCTATAGCGGCTTCCGTTACCTGCAGGTGAGTGGTCTGCGCACGGCGCCGGCCAAGGACACCGTGACCGTGGACGTCATCCACGCGGCTAACCCGAGCGCGAGTGACTTCACCTCGTCCAGCGACCTGCTCAACCAGATCCACACGGTCACCGAGCGGGCGATCCAGAGCAACATGATGTCGGTCATGACCGACTGCCCGGACCGCGAGAAGGGTCCGTACACCGGCGACAACCTGCAGAACCTCGACGCCCTGCTCACCGACTACGACATGTCGGCCTACGAGCCCCAGCTGGTGCGCAACATGGCCACCGCGCAGCGGCAGCCGGGCGACGTGTCGCCGGGCTTGATCGCCAACATCGCCCCGGAGTTCCACCGCGTCGCGCCCACCACGCAGACGAAGCCCCAGGGCACGATCGAGTTCCTCGACGAAGTCAACTGGGGCGGCGCCGTCATCCGTATCCCCTGGCAGCTCTACCTCACCTACGGCGACACCCGGACCATGGCGACCTTCTACGACAACATGGTGGCCTGGCTCGACTACGAGGCGAAGAACAAGGCCGCCAACAACGGCGACATCCCCGGGCTCGGTGACTGGTCCGCGACGGACAACACCACGCCGATGCAGCTGGCCATCCTCGCCGGCTACTACACCGCGGCGAGCAACATGGCCGGTGTTGCGAAGGTCCTCGCCAAGACCGCCGACCACGAGAAGTACACCGCCTTGGCCGCACAGCTCGCCGCGGAGTTCACCACGCGCTTCCGCCACGTCGACGCGACCGGCGTCTACTACGGCAGCGACAGCGAAGCCTCCAACGCCATGGCCCTCGACGCCGGGTTGGTCGCCCCGGCCGACCGCGCCGCGGTGCTCGACCGGCTGGTGGGATCGGTGCGCAAGGCCGGCAACCACATCACCACCGGCTCGGTCGCACTCGGGCCGCTCTTCCGGGCGCTCGAGGCCGGGAACCGTGACGACGTCATCTACGACATGGTCGTCAACCCGACCTCGCCCGGCTACGGGTACTTGATCGCCAGCGGCCACACCACGCTGTCGGAGAGCCTGGACGGTGGCGGCTCGCAGAACCACCACTTCCTCGGCGCCGTGGACGCGTGGTTCATCCACGGGCTCGCCGGCATTCAGCAGACGGACGGGTCGGTCGGCTACCGCGACCTCACCATCGCGCCCGCGATCGTCGGCGGCCTGACCCACGCCGAGGGCAGCTACCAGACTCCGTACGGCACGGTCAGCAGCACGTGGACGAAATCCGCCCACGGGTTCCGGCTCCAGGTCACCGTTCCGCCGGGTGTGACCGCCACCGTGCACGTCCCGGTCGCCGCCGGGCGGAACATCCAGGCCTCCGGGCCGGGGGCCCGCCGCGTCGCCGATGCCGTCTACACCGTCGGTGCCGGCCAGCACTCGTTCACCACGACGAACTGATCGGCTGTGTCCGATGTGGCCGACCGGCCACATCGGACACAGCTCTCCCTGGAAACCCCACCCCGAAGGAGACAATCGATGGGCCTCACCCGTCGTTCGATGCTGAAGTGGTCCGGAGCGGGGGTCGCCGCCGCCGGTGTCGTGGCGGTGACCCCCGCCGGCCTGGCGGCGGCCGACCCCGCGGCCGCGCTCCCGGCCGGCCCCCTCGCGACGCCACCGCCCCCGTCGGCACAGGCGCAGGCGGCCGTGAAGAAGGCCCGGCAGCTCGTGGCCAAGATGACCCTCGACGAGAAGATCGCCTACTGCCACGGGATTCCGGCTACCAAGGGATTCACCGGGCACATCCCCGCCAACGACAGGCTCGGCATCCCAGCGCTGCGGCTGGCGGACGGACCCAGCGGCGTCGGCAACGGGTCCACCGGCGTCACGCAGTGGCCGGACTCCAAGGCACTGGCCGCCACCTGGAACCCCGCCACCGCGACCGACTACGGAAAGGCCTACGGCGCCGAGCAGGCAGGCAAGGGACACAACATCGCGCTGGCACCCTGCATCAACATCCTCCGCCTGCCGCACTGGGGGCGCTCGTTCGAGACCTACACCGAAGACCCCTTTCTGAACGGGCAGCTGGCGGCCGCCACCATCCGCGGCATCCAGACCAACCACGTCATCTCGACGGTGAAGCACTTCGCCGCCAACAACCAGGAGATCCTGCGCAACTCGATCGACGTGGTCGTGTCGGCTCGCGCGCTGCAGGAGATCTACTACCCGGGGTTCCGGGCCGCCGTGCAGCAGGGCGAGGTCGGCGCCGTCATGACGTCGTACAACAAGGTCAACGGCACCTGGGCCCACGAGAACCGGATCAACGTCCAGGACGCGTTGCGCGACGCGTGGGGCTTCGACGGCATGGTCATGTCGGACTGGGGCGGCACGCACAGCACGGTCCAGACCGCCAAGGCCGGCTCCGACACGGAAATGCCCGGCGGTGCCTACCTGGGCGACGCGCTCAAAGCCGCGGTGCAGAACGGCAGCGTCAGCGAGGCGCAGCTCGACACCATGGTGACCCAGGTGCTCACGGCGATGATCCGCGTCGGGCTGTTCGATCACCCGTTGCCGGACCCGGCCACCGTCGTCGACACCGTGGTCTCCACGCCGGCGCACCTCACGCTGGCTCGCCGCATCGGTGTCGAAGGCAGCGTGCTGCTGAAGAACAACGGCGTGCTGCCGCTGGGCCGGCCCCGCAGCATCGCGGTCATCGGCAACGCCGCCGACGCCGGCGCGCAGACCCACGGCGGCGGCTCGGGCAGCGTCAACCCCAACGGCACGGTCGTGACGCCGTTGGCCGGGATCCGTGCGCGGGCCGGGTCCATCCCGGTCACCTACGCGCAGGGCACCCTCGGCATCGCCGCGCTGCCGGCCGTGCCCGCGGCGGCGTTCGGCTCCGGTCTCAAGGCCACCTACTACGCGTCCATCGACCTGACCGGTGACCCGCTGGGAACCGAGACCGTGGCCGCCCTGAACGTCACCGCGACTCCGGCGGCGGTCGCGGCTCAGACCGACGGCTGGTCCGCGCGGTACACCGGCACCTTCAACGCCGCCGAAGCCGGGGGCTACCGCTTCAGCCTCAGCGTCGGCGGGGTGACCACACTGAGCATCGACGGCAAGAAGGTGCTCACCGCGCTGCCCGGCCGCGAATCCGTCCAGAACGGCCTGGTCACCCTGACCGCAGGGAGCCACACCCTCGAGGTCACCTACGTGTCGGCCGCTCCCGCCGGGGGCCGCGCGCCGCGCACGTCGCTGGTACTCGGCTCCCAGGCCGGCTACGACAAGCTCCACCAGGCGGCCGCCGACGCCGCCCGCGCGGCCGAGGTGGCGGTAGTGGTGCTCGCCGACCTGACCAGCGAGGGTATGGACCGCTCGACGCTCGCTCTGCCCGCTGATCAGAACGAGCTGGTGGCCGCGGTCGCGAAGGCCAATCCGAACACCGTGGTCGTGCTCAACACCTCCGGCGCGGTCCTGATGCCGTGGCTGGGCAGCGTCAAAGGGGTCATCGCGAACTGGTACGCCGGCCAGGAGCAGGGGAACGCGCTGGCCGCCATGCTGTTCGGCGACGAAGAGCCGGGTGGTCGCCTGCCCGAGACGTTCCCCGCCTCCGACCAGCAGGGGCCCGCCAAGACCGCCGTCGAGTTCCCCGGCGACGGTGTCCAGGTGTACTACGACGAAGGTCTGGCGATCGGCTACCGCTGGTACCAGCACTCCGGCGAGAAACCGCTGTTCCCGTTCGGTTTCGGCCTGTCCTACACGACCTTCCGCCTGGGCAACCTGCGTCTTTCCCGTACCGGGGGCGGACTCCGGGCCCAGGCGACGGTCACCAACACCGGTCGGCGGGCCGGTTCGGAGGTCGTCCAGCTCTACGTCGCGGCACCCGACGCGGCACAGGAGCCGGCGCAGCAGCTCAAGGCGTTCGCCAAGGTCACCCTCAAGCCGGGTCAGAGCACGACGGTGACGCTCGACGTCCCGCGCGACGAACTCGCGGTCTGGCTGAGCCCGAGCACCGGGTGGACCGTGGTTCCGGGCAATTACACCGTCGGCGTGGGCACCTCGTCGGAGGACCTTCCGCTCCGCGGTCGCATCACGGTGTCCTGACCGCCTGAGCAAACAAAAGCGGCGCCGAGGAACTTCCTCGGCGCCGCTTCTGTTTCGTGGACTACTTGCCGTTGTACACGACGTAATCCTGGTAGGGCGTGAGCGTCACCGGCCCGCGAAGCCCATAAGGCTGGCTGGCCGTCGACTTCTTGTTGTACTTCGACACCGCGTTGCGCAGCGTCGTGCGCACCGCGATCTGGACGGCGTTGGTGCCGGGGTGCAGCCAGCGGGTGATGTCCCACTGCCGGCCGTCCGTGATCTGCGTGCCGACGAGCTGGCCGTTGACCGTGATGTCGGCGGTTCCGTCGACGTGGCCTAGGTTCAGCTGCACGCCTTCGGCGGCGTTGGCGTGCCATCCGTCGGGCAGGACGGTGGTGGCGCTGTAGGTGCCCACACCGGATTCGCCGTTCAGCTGGGTGATGTCGCGCCAGTCCTTGAGCTTGAACTGCTGGAACTGCGAATCACCGAGCCCGCTGGGAATCGACACCGTCGCGCTGCCGGTCGGCGTCACCGTCTTCACGGTCAGCCCCCACGGGCTCCACTGGTCGATGGTGGAGGGCCGGCTGGACGGGATGCCAGACAGTGGCTTGTCGTCGTCCGTGCGCACCACGGCGTTGACGTCGGTCTTGCGGCCGTTGGACAGCTGGAAGGTCTGCCCGCCGGATTCCGTCGCCCGGAAGACGATCTTTCCGTTGCTCACGAGGAAGTTCCCGTCCGCGGGCAGGCTTCCGGTGACGTGGACGGCCGGCTTGGCGTTCGCGTTGATCGCGACGACCTCGGCTTGACCGCCCTGCAGGGTCACGGGAACGCTGGTGCGTCCGCTGCCGGTGGCGTACTGGGCGATCGGTGAGATCGAGCCGTCCCAAAGGTTCATCTCCGCCGGCACACCCTGGACGCCGAACGACGGGGTGAACGTGACCGGGTGGTCGGACGGGTTGTAGAGGTAGACGTACGCGCCGCCCTTGACCTCGCGCCACTGGGAGAGGATCTGGGTGCCGCCCGACGCGACCCGCGCAACGAGGCTGAGCCGCCTCAGCGCGCCGGCGACGTCGTTCTGGGTCGCCACCTTCGTCGCCGACGGCAGCTTCAGCGTCGCGGCGACGTTGTTCTTGACTTCCGCATCGCCCTTGGCGCCGCTGGCGTAAGTGGTGTCGTGGTCGGGGAGCGAGCCGACGAACACGACGCGGACACCCGCCTTCGCGGCCCGCAGGACCGCGGCCGACGCGTCGTGGGTGATCGACCGCTGATCGATCACCAGCGCGCGGTAGCCGCAGGTGCCGGTGAACAGTTCACCATGGTCCGGCCGAGCATCCTGGGCCAGGCCTTGCGGGTCGAGGTACTCGACGGAGAAGCCCTGTTCTTCGAGCCGCTGCGCGTCGAACGGAGACTGGTGACCGCGCGGGGACAGGAAGGAGTCGCTGTACACCGCGACGTCGGTCTTGGCTGTTCCGGTCTCGAGAACGCTGGTACCGCGCGCGAAGTAGCTGTTCAATGCCGACCAGCTCGACCACTGGGGGAAGGTCTTGTCGTTCCAGCTGTCGGTGACCGTCTCGTTGAAGCGCGTCGTGCCCGGCCACGCGGCGTCGGGTGCCTGGAGGGCGAAGCCGTGGATGAACGGCTGGGACACGCCCGCGGCCCACTCCTTGCCCATCAGGTCCCGGTAGTCGTCGAGGTTCGTGCTGTACGCCGGTTTGAAGAACGCGCCGAGCTCCACGCTCAGCAGGTCACCGCCTCCCTGGTGCACGCCGGACGCGATCGTCTGCTGGAACGCCAGGGAGTTGCGCCAGGCGGGGTCGTCGGGCGAGATCGGCAGGTTCTCGCCGGCGTCGAGGGACTCCGTCTCCGACCTTCCCCCGAAGCTCTGCAACGAGCGGAAGCTGCGGATCGGTTCGAGGTCCTGCAGATACGCGGCCTGGGCCTTGTACTGCATGCCGTACTGCTTCGCCCAGTCCTGGAACACCTCGAGGTGGTCGGCGATGTACAGGTCGGTGAGCGTCTCGTAGTAGTCGTGGCGGACCTTGCTCGCCGAGCCGTCGGTGAGGGAGAAGTCCGGGGTGGGTTCCTTGGGCGGGACGGGGAAGTCCGACTCACCCTGCACGAACATCAGCGGCAGGTACTTGGCCATGTCGTAGCCGCGTCGGCCGCGGAACTCGCTCTCCATCTTCGGGGTCCAGAAGATGGAGGTGGCGTGCAGTTCGAGCGAGTCTTCGAACAGGTCCGCGCCGGCATTCTTCAGCTTCGGCGCGTTGTCCTTGCCGATCTGGATCTGATCGAGGTCCTGCGTCGCCTTGCGTGACGCGTCGGCGTCGAAGGGGTTCGTGTAGTTTCCCTTGTTCTCACGTGACCAGAACGCGAACAGCTCCCAGTCGCCCGCGGCGGGGGCTTTCCACGTGAGGGCCCCGTTTTTCACCTGGGCGGTGAGATCGGTCAGGGATTGGGGATCCAGCACCGTCGACTTCGCCGGCGGCTGGCCGGGTGAGGTGAGGTCGGGCCCGGCGGACACGACGCGAGCCGCGGTGACCGCGACCAGCTGTGCGGGCTGGGTCTGCTGGGCGGCGTCGATCGCGGGAGGCACCGACCCGGAGAAGCTCTGCCCGCCGGTGACGTGAGCCCGGCCGTACTGCAGTTCCTGCGACGCGAACCCACTGCCCGCGCCGGTGCCGGGGGTCTGCACCGGCCAAGCGGCACCCATCGTCATCGACACCTTGATGCCGAGCTGCGTTGCCTTGTCCAGCACCTGGCCGAGGATCGTGCGCTGCTCGTCGGTGGCCCACGCGTCCGAGGAAAACGCGATCTCGACCTCGCCGAAGCCGGCGTCGGCGATCACTTGCAGCTCGCGCAGCGCTTCGCTGTCGTCGAGCGGCTTCTGCCACCACCACCGCATCGCCGGCTTGAAGCGCGTGTCGGGGTGAGCGAATCGGTCGGGGGAGAGGCCGCCCGCCAGAGGCTGCAGACCGTCGGTTCCTTGTGTCAGCTCAGTGGCCACCTGTGCGGCACTGCGCAGATCCGACTGGGCGGTTCCGGTGGGCGCGAGAGCCACCAGCGCGGCAGCGGTCACCGCCGACACGCAGATGGTCAGCAACGACGACGTTCTTTTCGGTGGGTTTGCGAACACTTCACACCTCCATTGGTGCAGTGGTTTCGGCGTGGAGCGGGCCGTCGCGGAGATCGCACTCCACAACGGCCCGCCCGGATCGAGAAGGTTTGATCAGCGCTGTGTCACCGTGATCTGGTATGTGCCACCGGGAAGGGTCAGGACCACGGAGCCGCCGGACGTCTTCGCCCGGGAGCCGAGTTCCTTGGCAGCGCGGCCGTTGACGGTGACCACCGAATTGCGGCCGACCGGAACCGCGATGGTGCCGGTGGTGGTTGCGGGGGTCTGCGCGGTGAGCGTGAACCGGCCGGACTTCGGGTCGGAGGTCCACTCCGTCTTGATGGTCCCGAAGGCGGTCGGCACGGCGCCGCTCGCCCAGCGAACCGTGCCGGGGTGCGGGGCGATGCTCCAGGACTGGTAGCCGGCACTCACGGCGGTCACGCCGAGGAGTTGCTCGGTCAGCTGCACGGACGGAGACGCGGCCCATCCGTGCGCGAGGCTGGCC
Organism: Amycolatopsis sp. NPDC051372; assembly: GCF_040682095.1. Lineage (NCBI taxonomy): Bacteria > Bacillati > Actinomycetota > Actinomycetes > Pseudonocardiales > Pseudonocardiaceae > Amycolatopsis > Amycolatopsis sp. NPDC051372. The sequence continues at coordinate 122,324 of NZ_JBFBAF010000009.1, read as the reverse complement.
GTCGCGCGGTTGACGCCACCGGTGCTGTTCTTGAACTCCCAGAACGCGCCGGTGTAGAGGGGATTCTTCTTGTCGATCATCGGACCCCACGTGCGCCGCATGAGGTCCAGCGCGCCGGCGGTGTCACCGGCGGCGAACCGGCCGGCCGTCTCCATCCCGTTGGCGAACGGCTCGATGGTGTGCCCGGTCGGGTCCTGAAGCCCAGGGCCCATGATCGCGCCGTACGGGGTCCACAGTGTCTTCATGGCCGCGAGGACACCGGCTTCCTTTCCTGCCGGGACGAAGCCGTACTGCAGCGCCAGTGCGTTGGCGTCTTCGACGAGAACGTCGGGCTTGCTGCTGCTCTGGCCGTACGCGCCCAGCGTCGGGTTCCACAGCTTGCCCATGACCGCGGTCTTGATGGCGTCCGCCTTCGCGTCATCAGCGTCGGCGAGGGCGGCCGAACCGACGGAGCGTTCGAGCCACGCCATCTCCCGGAGAAGGATGTAGTAGTCGATGCTGTACTTGGTGACTTCGCCGGTCTGGCTCGCCTGCCAGTAGTCGCGGTCGTTGGAGACCACGAGGTTGTCGACCGTGAGGAACGTCCTGTTGTACGCCAGTTCCTTGCGCAGCGCGGGAAGCGCCGCGGTGATGTAGGCCTTGTCCCCGGTGTAGCGGAAGTAGTCGATGAACGCGCGAGCCCCGTACCCGGAGTAGTTGTTCGAGTAGAACAGGGGCGAACCCGCGGGCGAGGTGCGCTTCGAGAAGTCCGGCGAGCCCGGGAACGCCCCGTCCGCGCGCTGGGTGGCCAGCAACGTGTCGAGCGACGATTTCACGTACGGCGCCCCGGCGTTGCCGAGACTCGTCAGCAGCGTGGGGATCTGGACGAGCAGATCACCGGTCCAGATGCTGCGGTCGCGCTTGGCGCCGTCGTAGATGCGTGCGTCGGGCAGGCTGTTGAGCCCAGGCGCCTTCATGTTCATCTGCAGCGTGTACGCACCGGAGTACCACATGCGGTTCAACTGGTCGTCGCTGGAGAGGAACCAGCCCTGGTAGTCGGCGGGCGTCGCGCGGAACGCCTGGAAGTTCACCCCGAGCGAGGAGAGGCTGACGCTGCCCGGGGAGGAGACGGTGAGCAACGCGAACCTGAAGCCGCCGTGGAAACCGCCCGTGAGCCGTCCCGCCCCGGTGGGCTGGAAGGTGTCCGGACCGCCGACACCGGCGAGGCCACGGGACTCGTCCGAGCTGGGCGCTCCCGGTGACGTGGAGACGGTGGTGCCCGCGACCAGATCCGTCGGCAACGCGGGCTCGACGGTCACGGTCCGCGCCGTGCTGTCGAAGGCCGTGATGGTGCGGGTGACGGGCTTGCCGCCGGCCGCGGCGAAGGCGATCGTGTTGCCGACCTCGAGGTTCGCCGCCGACGCCAGGGTGACCTGGGTGGCCCCGCCTGCCGCCGCCGTGTACACCGTTGTCGCGGCGGGCGTGCGGATGTACTGCCGCGCCTCGGAGGTGACCAGGGTCAGGGTGGGGGAGCCGGTGACCTTCGTGAGATCGAGGTACGGCGTCCCGCCGACCTCCTTGCCGAAGTCGAGCAGGATGGACGCCGGCGCGCCGCCTGCCTTGGTCGTGAGCGTTGCCGCGGGGCCGTGCTCCTTCACCAAGGACTGCGGGTGGGTCATATCGCCGCGGCCCTCGGCCTGGACCGGGTGGACGTCAGGCGTCGACGGGCCGAGAACGTACGACTTCCAGGCGGAGGTGTTCAGGCCTGGCGCGCCGTCGGTGTTGAAGCCGGTTGCGGACGCCTGACCAGAGATGACGAGCACGGGGGCGACGGCGGCGATGACTCCGGCAGTGGTCCATCGGCAAAGCGACGACGTTCTCCATCGGGTGAATCGTTTCAATTCGACTGCCTCTTTCTCCCCGTTGAGTGGAGGGATCGGTGGGGACGGTACGAACGAGCCGCGCCCTGGCGAGGGCGGACAGGAGAAATCTTGAGGACCGTCCGGATGAGGAGCAAGGATTTGTCCGGATCCGGACGCACGCGCGGTCCGGCCGGCGCGGTGCGGGGCGAGCCGGCATCACCCGCACCTGCACTAACATGGACTTGAAGGACGTGCGGGGAGAGGAACAGTCGGCTGAACAGGATCACCATTCGGGACGTCGCGGAGCTGGCGAGGGTGTCCCCGGCCTCGGTCTCGAACTACTTCCACCGGCCGCGGAAGCTCTCCGAGGGCACGCGGCAGCGGATCCGACAGGCGGTCGACACGCTCGGCTTCGTGCCCAACGACGCCGCGCGTACCCTGCGGACCGGCGTCAGCCCGGTCATCGGTTACATCGCGTTCGAGCTCGCCGGCGCCACCACCCCGGAGATCGCCGCCGCCATCGAGCGGCGGGTGTCGGCCGAAGGCATGTACATGCTGATGGCCAACGACACCGGATCCGAGCAGCGCGAACGCAGCTACCTGCAGCTGTTCGCGAAGCAGCAGGTGAGTGGCGTGATCATTGCCCCCGTGGGCAACGTGGAGGCCGAGCTGTCCCGCATGCGCGCCATCGGCATCGCGAGCGTGCTCAGCGCACGCAGGGCGGAATCCCCGGCTCAGGCGTCGGTTTCGATCGACCACGTCGCCGGCGGCCGGCTGGCCGCCGCGCACCTGATCGAGCAGGGACGCAAGCGCATCGGCTTCGTCTCCTCGTCTCTCGAACTCAAGCAAGTGGCCGACCGGCTCAACGGCGCGCTGTCCGCCGTCCATGCGGCGCCTGGCGTCACGCTCGAGGTGATCCCGGTGCCGGAGCGCTCGGTCGAAGCCGGGATCGCCTGTGCGGAGGCGCTCGTGAGACGCCCGGCCACGGAACGCCCCGACGCGTTGTTCTGTGCCAATGACCTGCTGGCCATCGGCGTCGTGCAGGCCTTCGTGGCGGCGAATGTCGTCCGGGTGCCGGCCGACATCGCCGTGGTCGGGTACGACGACATCGAGTTCGCTCGGTCCACGATCGTGCCGCTGACCACGATCAGCACTCCGCAAGCGGAGCTGGGGACCGCCGTGGCGGACTTGCTCTTCTCTGAGATCGACGCACTGAACTCGGCCGGCAACGCGTCCGGCGGTCTACCCCGGCCGCAGATCGAGTTCTCCCCTGAGCTGGTCGTGCGGGCGTCCACCGTCCCGCAGTGATGTCCGCCTCCGGGCAGTCCGGCCGTCGCGTTATTGAATCGTTTTACCTCATCGTGCTCCCCAGTCTTGACGGTACCCAGAGGTCATGTGGTGTGATGCCTCCCGCGTCGAGGTAAAACGTATTACCAACGGCGTGCTGCTTCGACGAAGAAGGAGACCTCATGGCCGAGAACACCGCCGCAGGAACCGCCGTGCTGCAACGCAGACACTGGATGCTCGCGGTCGCCGCGGGAATGGCGTCGCTGCTGGACTCCGGGGCGATCATCTCGGTGGGCTTGGGCCTGGCGCTGTGGAAGAAGGCGTTCGATCTCGACGTGTGGACGGTCGGGGTGCTCGGGTCCGCGTTGACGCTGTTCATCGCCGTCGGCTCGCTGACCGGTGGGCGCCTGGCCGACCTCGTGGGTCGCGGCCGGATGTTCTCGCTGACGATCCTGCTGTACGCGGCCGCGGCAGTGACCGTGGCGCTGGCGCCCAGCGCGCCTGTGCTCGTGACTGGCGTGATCGTGCTGGGCATGGCCGCCGGCGCCGATCTGCCGACCTCGCTCGCCGTGCTCTCCGAGCGGGCTCCCGAAGGAACGCAGGGCCGTCTCGTCGCCTTCACGCACGTCATGTGGACGATCGGCGTCGTCATCGCGACGCTGCTGGGCTTCGCCGTGTCCGGCCTGGGTGTGCCCGGCATCAGCCTGATCTTCGGCATCCTCGCGGTGCTGGCAGTGGCCACGTTCGTGTTCCGCTCGTTCTACCCGCCCTTCCGCCGGCTCGAGCGAGAGGCGCAGGTCCGGTACACCACCGCAGGCGTGGACCCCGACAAGGCCTTGCCGCTCGGAGCCTTGCTGCGCAACCGGAATTCGCTCCTGCTGATCGCGCTGACCGCGCTCTTCTACCTGTTCTTCACGTTGGTGGCCAACACCTTCGGGTCGTTCAAGACCTACTTCCTCGTCACCGTCGGCGGTACGACGCAGACGGTCGCGACCGGACTGTCGTTCGGCACCACGCTGGTCGGCCTCGTCGGCACGATCGTGTTCACCCGCATCGCGGACACGAAGTGGCGCAGCCGGTTCTTCGCCGCGGGCGTTCTGGTTTTCATCGCCTGTCAGCTCCTGATCGCCGTCACCGGCGGCGTCGTGCTGCCGGCGATGATCGCCGCGTTGGTGCTGTACAACGTCTCGTTCCCCTTTGTGGGGGAGGCGCTCTACAAGATCTGGACCCAGGAGTCGTTCCCGGTCAACGCCCGCGCGACGGTGCAGGGCTTCACGATCGCGATCGCCCGATTCATCGCCGCGGCGTTCGCGCTCGTCACGCCCGCGCTGATCGCGTGGAGCCCGGCCGGCCTGTACTACCTGCTGGCTGTCTTCGCGCTGGTGTCCGGCCTCGTCGGAACGCTCATCATCCGCCGGCTGCGCACCGGTTCCGGTCCAGCGCCGGCTCCGCCGTCCAAGACCAGTGCCCTCACCGCCAAGGAGGCTCTTTGATGACGAGTGACGCTCCCGTCACTGTCAACGCTCCCCGCATCGGCTCGTCCGCCGAACAGTTCGTGGCGACCGCGTCCCCGCGACTGTCGTGGACGACGGTGGCCGGCACGGACAACTGGGTCCAGGCGAGCGCCGAGATCGAGCTCGCTCTCGGCGGCGTCCGCACCACGGCGACGATCGAGGGCGACGAATCGGTCTTCGTCGCGTGGCCGTTCGCGCCGTTGCACCCGCGCGAGACCACCGGTGTCCGAGTGCGGGTGCGGGGAACCGACGGGTCGGTGTCGCCGTGGAGCGCACCGACCGAGGTGACAGCGGGGTTTCTCGGCTCCTCCGAGTGGCGTGCCCGGTTCGTCGGGTCCGGTTCGGACGAACCACACCTGCTGCGCACGACGTTCGAGGCGCGCGGTCCGGTCCGGCGGGCTTTCCTCTACGCAACGGCTTTCGGCGCCTACGACGTCCGCCTCAACGGGGCCGCGGTCGACGACGCGGTGCTGAAGCCGGGCTGGACGAGCTACCAGTGGCGGTTGCTGTTCGACGTCACCGACGTGACCGCGCACCTGCGGCAGGGGAGCAACACCGTCGGGATCGAGCTGGCCGGTGGCTGGTACACCGAGGCGTTCGGGTTCCGCGATCGCGCGCGGCGGTTCTACGAAGGCAACCCGGCGGCCGCGGCCCAGCTGGTGATCGAGTACGAAGACGGCACGGCCGACACGGTGATCACCGACGAGAACTGGCGATGGTCGTTCGGCCCTGTTGTTTCGGCGAGCATCTACCAGGGCGAGACCTACGACGCGCGGCTGCACGACCCGGATGGGGCGAGTCTCCGGGCGGACGACACCTGGAGCCCGGTGGTTCTGGTCGACGTTCCGGATGTGCGGCCGGAGCCCCGGACGAGCCCGCCTGTGCGCGTGATCGAGCGCAGCGAGGTGGTGCAGGTCCTGACCACACCGGCCGGCAACACCGTTCTCGACTTCGGCCAGAACCTCGTCGGCTGGGTCAGGATCGCCGTCACCGGCCCTCGGGGACACACCATCACCTTGCGCCACGCCGAAGTGCTCGAGCACGGTGAACTCGGGACGCGGCCGCTCCGCAACGCCGCCGCCACCGACCGCTACACCCTTCGCGGCGACGGCGAGGAGACGTGGGAGCCGAAGTGGACGTTCCACGGGTTCCGGTACGTCGAGATCCACGACTGGCCGGGTGAATTCTCGCCGTCGGCGATCTCAGCCGCGGTGGTCCACACGGACCTGCCGCGCACCGGCGGTTTCTCAACCTCGCACGCCCTGCTGAACCGGCTTCACGAGAACGTCGTGTGGGGGATGCGCGGCAACTTCCTCTCGATCCCGACCGACTGCCCCCAGCGCGACGAGCGACTCGGGTGGACCGGAGACATCCAGGTCTTCGCACCGACAGCGGCATTCCTCTTCGACTGCAGCGCGTTCCTGCAGTCCTGGTTGGAGGACGTGCGCCTGGAGCAGAAGGCGGCCGACGGCGTGGTCCCGATGGTGGTTCCCGCGGTGATCCCCCAGGTGCCGGGCCAGCTGGAGCCGGTCGCCGCGTGGGGTGACGCGATCACCGTGGTGCCGACCGTCCTCAGTGAACGCTTCGGCGACCACGGTGCGCTGTCTGATTCCTTCCTTGCCATGAAGTCCTGGGTGGACACGGTCACCGCGCGCACCGGAGGAAGTCCCTTGTGGGAGAACGGTGTCCAGTTCGGCGACTGGCTCGACCCGGACGCGCCACCGGACCAGCCTGGCCGGGCCAAGACGGACCCCGGCCTGGTCGCCACGGCTTACTACTTCCGGTCCGCCGATCTCACCGCGAAGGCCGCCGCGGTGCTGGGCCGGGCCGAGGACGCGGGCCGCTACGGAGAACTGGCCTTGCGCGTCGGCGAGGCGTTCCGCGCCACCTACACCACGGCCGCGGGGCGCATGATGTCCGACGCGCCGACCGCCTACGCTCTCGCGATCGCGTTCGGTATCGTCGAGGGCGAGCAGAAAGCCGCGATGGGAGAGCGGCTGCGTCACCTCGTGCGGGCGTACGGCTACCACATCGCGACCGGGTTCGTGGGCACGCCGATCATCTGCGACGCCCTGACCGCGACCGGCCACGTGGACACCGCGGCGCGCCTGCTCGCCCAGACGGAGAGCCCGTCCTGGCTCTATCCCGTCACGATGGGCGCCACCACCATCTGGGAGCGGTGGGATTCGATGCTGGAGGACGGCTCGATCAACCCCGGTCAGATGACGTCCTTCAACCACTACGCGCTGGGCGCCGTCGCGGACTGGCTGCACCGCGTCGTCGCCGGCTTGGCGCCGCTGGAACCCGGATACCGGCGCATCCGTGTTGCGCCAACCCTGCTCGACTTCCTGGACGACGCGTCGGCCTGGCACGAGACGCCATACGGGCGCGCGTCTTCGGCCTGGCGCCGGGACGGCGAGCTGGTGCGGTTCGACATCGAGGTGCCCGCCAACACCCGTGCCCTCGTCCGGTTGCCCTCCGGCACGGAACACGAAGTCGGCAGCGGCACCTACACCTGGACGGAGCGCCACCCCCGGCCTCGCCGAACCCGCCCCGAACTCAGCCTCGACAGCGACCTGGCCACCATCGTCGACGACGGCGAGGCGTATCGGGCCGTCCTGGGGGCGATCAGCGCGATCGATCCCGGCCGAGCCGCCGCGTTCCGGCGCACGACGCGCTGGACTCCGGGGCGTTCGTTGCGCGATCCGCTCAGCCATACCCCACTCGACGTGGTGGACGCCATCGAGAAGGCGCTCGCCGCGCTCCCCGCGGGGGACCTGTCGTGACGTCGGGGCCGGTCGTCTGGCCCGCGTCCTGGATCGGCCGGCGGACCGACCCAGCCCGGCGGATCGTCCGGCCGATCGAGTCCGATCGCCTCGCGTGGATCGAGCCGGGCACGGACTCGGCCAGAAGGTGAGAAGAACGGCTGGACGGCCGACGCGCACCTGGCCACCGAAGCGGTGCTGCACCTCTCGACTTGCGCACCGCACTGGGGAGGTGGCTCGACGACCACCTCGGCGCCCGCGACCGGCAAAAGGCATGGTTCCCCAGATCGTCCCGACACCCGGGCTGGGGGAGGGCCGCCAACTCCGCGTGGAGCACCTCGACGGTGCTACCAAACTGGTCCAGAGTGGACCGTCGAGGTGGAGGTACCCCTACGACGGTGGCCACATTACGGCTCCCCGGCATCGAGATACGGCAACTGTCCGAAGGCCATCATGTTCTGAAGGCGGCCGGCGAGGACTGAGCGCGGTGCTCACATCGACATGCCTCCGTCAACCGGCGGCACGGCACCCGTGATGTAGGCGGCTTCGTCGGAGGCGAGGAAGCCGATGGCCGCGCACATTTCGCTGGGGTCGGCGAAACGGCCCATCGGGATGGCGGCGGTGAGTTCGGCGCGGTTCTCGTCGGGGATCGAGGCGATCATGCGGGTTTCGGCGTTAGGGGAGAAGGCGTTGACAGTGACTCCGAAGCGGGCGGGCGGTGGTTGTGGTGAAACCGATGATGCCGGCTTTGGCCACTGCGTAGTCGACCTGGCCGATGTTGCCGTGCAGGCCGTGCAGGCCGTGCAGGACGTCACGTCACGTTGATGATGCGGTCGCGGCCTTGGGTGCGAAACGTCGACACGCAGACGCGACCAGCACAGCGCCGTCGCGCGAACGGAAGTGCGCCTCCCGGGGGCGCCCGGTGTCGCACCTGTAGCGCGAAGGTGGTGCGCCGGGATTGGGTATGTGGTGATTGCCCTGGCCGGGATCGGTCATGCGGGAAGGGTATCTCCGGGGAATCCGTGGCACGGGAGAACCTCGCAGCGCATCATCCCGGCTCGCACGCAGGGGTCCTCGGCCATGATCTTCGTGGCTTCTTCGGCCGGCACGGTCATGATCGCGACGCCGGCCACGGTGTCGGAGGCGACCGGGCACAGGATCGCGATCACCCCCTCCGCGCGCAGCGACACCATCCGTCGCTGGTGTTCGAGTTCGATCGCGTCCGCGCCGTTCGCGGTCCGCTCCGGACCCCACTGAAGGAGCGCCAAGCTGTAGGACTTCGCGGTCGCGGCCAGAGCCTGAATCTGTTCGTCGGTCACGGTCGTGCTCATGATGTCTCCTTACTTCCCGATGCGCTCGGCCAACGAGACGATGATTCCTTCCGGCCCGCGGATGTAGGCCATTCGCCACACCCCCTCGTATTCGGCGATGCCGCCCACCAGTCCGTAGCCGTCGGCTGCGGCCTGGTCGACGGCGGCGCGCAGGTCGTGCACCTCAAAGGCGACGTTGCGCAGGCCCAGCTCGTTGGCCGGCGCGGCAGGCGAACCCGGCAGATGGTCCGGCCGCGTGAAGCTCGAGAGCTCCAAGGTCGTACCGCCGCCGGGCGGTCGCAGCATGACGATCTCGGTGCGGGCGCCGGTCATGCCGATCACCGTGTCCAGGAACTCGCCTTCGACGGCCATCTTCGGGTCGGCCTCCAGTCCGAGGCTGACGAAGAACGCGGTCACGGCATCGAGGTCGGCGACGGTGATGCCGACATGGTCGAAGCGCCTTACGAAGGTCATCGGAGCCGATCGCGACGTCATGACCACCACCCTAACGAGGATTGAGGACCGGTGAGGGGCCTTTCGCAGGAACCACATTCACCGAGACCGATCCGCCGAACGTGGTTTCAACCAAACTGACTCCACGCCAGGAACGAGACAGGACCGCCGATGTCCTGTCTCAGCGAAGGCGGGGCCCCCAGCCTGAACAGGTGGCCCGATCGCCTGACGGACCTGACCCCGGTCTCGCAGAAGTCGACTCCGTGCCAAGATCGCGCCCGCACGCGGAGCTGACCCGGGCACGCAACCCCGAAACCTTGTGCGGCTGGAGTTCGCAGAAGAAATCCGCAGTTGCACCGGCTGCCCGACGGCCTCCCGGGCGTGCTTGGTGGTCAGCAGTTCGGGTCGAAGGCGCTCTATGACGGTCTGCGCGGCCTGATGTTGCGCGCACGAGAAACGCTGCAGTTGCCGTGCTTGCTGCTGTTGTGTCGCTGGGCTGATCGCGGCTGCGTGGGCAATCGGCCGGTCGAGGCGCTGACGCAACCTCCTTGGTTACTCGAACGGCCCAGCGCCTGAGATGGGGTGGCAGCGGCTGGTGCCGTCCTTCTCCCGCAGATGCACGAGACACTGGGTCTCGTCGAGGTCTCGCGGCCGCAGTCCCCGAGCGCCACCGCGGCGACACCCGGTCTCCGTGTGCAGTCGCAGCAGCAATGTATCCCGTTCCGGATCGTCGCCCGTGGTCGCGGCGGCATCCACCGACGTGGCCACCACCGCGGGCGCCAGCCGCACCGTCGACGACCACCCGAGCCGGTCGAGCACCGGGCGGACAGACAGCCGGCCCGAGCGATCGATCCGGGCGATGCCGTACTCGAGCGTGGTGGCTTGCACGCGCACCACCGGCCGAGGAAGGGGCAGCTGCGACATCGCCGGGACCCGCGACAGACCCGCGGTCATCGAGCCGGATCGGTCGTGGGGATCAGCGGAGCGACGATCGGGGTCATGCCGACCACCACACACGCCGGCGAAGGTCAACAACACGAAGCCGCCCCCGCTTCCGCAGCATCGGCTGACCGTCACCACCGCCCGGCAAGCTGGGCGCCATGACCGACCCGCGTGACCAGTACTGTGCAATCCGCTTCTCCCAGCGCAACCTGGACGGGCCGGGGCAGGGCGACGTGGCGCGGCCTCGCACTCCACGACGGTCCACAGCAGACAGCCGAGCCGCCGGAATTTCCGGAGTTCTCGGCCGGAGGTATCCGAGCCTCGTCGACGCGACGCAGCTGAGGAAACCGATCGTGACCTTCCAGCCAGCGGTTTCCAGGTCACGCGTGCCCAGCACGGGGGACCGCGAGAGGCGGGGCCGGGGCCTCGGGCGAGGACCGGTTCAGTCGCGCCGGTGCCGCCCGGTGCGGAAGAGTTGCCGCGGCGGACGGACGGGCCGGTCCGCGGCCAGGTGTCGGGGCACGCCGGGATCGGTCAGCTCGCCGATGAGATCGGCGACCGCCACGAATCGGGTCGTGGCGGTCTCCGGCGACCCGGCGTCCACGAGCGGAACCCACGTGCTCCCCGGTTCGGCGGCGTCCACGCAGGACCCCACGACCACGCCGGTGCGGACCGCCACCCCGTCGCCGCCCGGCTCCCGTTCGAGGTAGGCCAGGTGCCGTCCCACCGCGTAGTTCACCGCTCTCGCTTCGACCGCGGCTCGCTTTTCGACGTCGTCGGCCATCGCCGCCCCTCCTGATGAACTTCGGGAGAACGACCGCCGGGTCCGGGGCGGCACAAGACTCGGCACGCGACTCTACCGGGAAACCGGACGAAAGCACCTGAATTCCCCCGAACAGCGGACGGACCACCGTCCGAAGTAGAGGGTGTGCGACACCGGAATCCCAAGCCGGCGGGCCAGGCCGCCGGCGGATCGCCGAACGTCCCCGCGCCGAAACCGGCGAATCCACTGTGGCAGCCCGGTCGCACGACAGGACCACCCGGATTCGCCTCATCGCGGCTTCGGGCGTCAGCCGCCGGGTGGTGCGGCGTAGAGGATGTCGGTGGCGCGGACCAGGTTCACGGGCGCGTCCGGCGCCGTGTCACGTTGCCGGACCGGCACCCAGGTGGTGCTGGTGTGTTCGTCGCGAAGGCTGCGGCCCGCGATCGTGCCACTGCGCTCCTGCCACTCAGGACATGCTCCGGCGCGTCGCCCACCGGCCGGGCCGCGAACCCGGCAGAGGTAGCGCACCTGCCACCCCGGCGGGTAACCGCCGGCGTCACGGGTGGGCCATTCGGCCTTCGTGTTGTGGCCACCCGGGCGCCGGCGAGCAGGTTCGTCCACCGGCTGATCGTGCGGACCGTCGTCCACCGCCACGACTCGTCACCCCGATCTCATGCGGGATTCACCGAACGATCGCCGGGGTCCAGGGCGGAAGTGAACAGCGTACACTCGCTCCCGACCTGCGGTCGTTCCTCCGCTCGGGTGTTCTGAGGCGCCAATTGGGTACGGTTCCATTGTGGGCAGAACCCGCTTCGCGTCCTCGCCGCTGCTTTGACGACCGGAGCTGCCCTCGAGCGCACGACGCGGTGGCACGGCACCACGAACGGCATCGGGCTTCGCGCGCACGCGGTGCTGGAGCACTTTGTGCCGGAAGCCCTTCGCCGGCCGGAGGACCACCTCGACGTGGAAGTTGCGGCAGTCGCTCCGGCGTCGGGAGCCGACGCCGACGCAGAATGTCCAGACGACCGCTGCCGCGACCGTCTGTCTGCTCGGGCCGGACGACGTCGAGAGCATGGGGAAGCAGATACGCACGGTATCTGCGCCGCAGTTCGACAGTTCCGGCGATGACCGATTACTCGGTGCAATGGGGGTGTCGCCAAGCGGTTCCGCTGAAGGGTGGGGCGCTGGGTTTCTGGTGGCGAACGGCCTCGGTCTGGCGTCGTCTCGGCGCGTTGTCAGAGTAGCCGCGCTCCACCGCGCCCAGTCACGCCGCGATGTGGCTGTCCACCTGAAGGATACCCAGGATGGCGCCGGCGTGTCAGTCGACCGTGAGGACCGCCAGGCAAGTCTGCTGCGCGATGGCTTTGTCGGTCAGCCCGGCCGCTGGCAGGCACAGCACGCGCTTACGCCAAACGCCTGACGCAACGACTCGCCCGAGAACCCGGGCGAGTGACCGCGGTGATGGCCAAAGCTCGGCGCACCGGGTGGGTGCTCATCGACTGGAGGCAGAGAAACCTGCTACGACCACCGTGGCGCCGGAATCCTTTCGCGGTCGCGAGCAGTCGGCGGTGTCTACTCCGATCGCCTGGGACGAACTCCGCGCCTGCTGTCGCGCCCGCCAGTTCGTGCTCACCTCCGTTGATGTCTTGGACCGCGGCGACGTGCTCGCACCCCTTCACGGCTCCAGGGCGGCGCGGCTCGAGTTGCAGTCGGGGCATATGTCCGGGCGCCTTGGTGTCAGCCCAGCTCGCCGCTGAACGCCGTCCAACCGCGGAGGGTCTTCCGCTCTGGCGGTGAGGCCGTAGGTGCACGCAGAGTTGATCTTGCGGTTGCCGCAACTTCCGGCGGTCTGCATGGAGGCGTCGCGGGGGATTGAGAAGGCTGTGGCTTGGCCTCCGCCTGTGGGGATGTGCACGACGATCATCGTGTCGGTCGTGTCGCCGCCAGCGCCGGAACCTCCGGCGTGCACCTGCGTGAGCACTTCGGGTTGCAGCGGGTTTCCATGCGCGTCGGTCCGGGTGTCGGGGCTCACCATAAGGATGTTCTGCTCGTCGGTGAGTGCGGCGGCGCCGGAGCCGATCGCCTTGGTCCGTTTCATGCCGCCGATCGGTGCGCCGACTTTCTTCCGTGACCGAACGACACGGGAAATCCGCGAGATCTGTGAACACTCACGATTCAAAAGGATCGGTGATCATCAACACCGGCTCGGTCAACGGATTGCGCGGCGACAAATCCCTCATCGACCACTGCGCGTCCAAGGGTGCGATCCACGCGTGGACGATGGCGATGGCTCAGGCCCTGGCCGGCAGCGGCATCCGGATCAACGGTGTGGCGCCGGACCGGTGTGGACGCCGCTCATCCCGTCTACGTTCCCTCCCGGGAAGGTGGAGAAGTTCGGGCTGCAGATGCCGTTCGAACGCGCCGCGCACCCCGACGACCTGGCTCCGTCCTACGTATTCCTGGCGTCGAACCGGCTTTCGTCGTACTACTGCGGCGAAGTCATCGCCCGAGAACGACGAAGTCCGCTTCGGAAGATCTGTCCGGCGCGCGGCGAGCGCGGGTGAATTCCATGGGAGCCGTGCTCTGCTGTTCGGTGTTCTCTGCTTTGCCGGTAAAGGGAACCAATGCGTACGACACCGCGACCGACGACGCATGTCCACAGATACGCGTGCGCCGGGAAACTCATCTTGGCGGTGAGCACGATCGCGTCGCCCGTTGGGATCCTTTGTGGACGTGGTTGGTGCTGCAGCACGCCCTTGTTGCCCGTCCCGGGCCATGGTGACGTTCGGCGGAGAGGCGGAGTGGTCCACGCCGATGGATCGCGACGACACGGGTCCGGATGATCTGATGAGGCAGTGGTCAAGGTGGCCTGCGTTCGTCGGCGCATCCGGGATGCAACGCTGAAGCGGGGGTTGGGGCCGCGCCTCAGCTCGTGCCTGGAGTGGAAGGAGACCGCGGGCACGGCCCGCCGCTGGACCGCTCGCCGGTCACCCCCTAAACCCGGCCCGGGGTGGCCGGCGATCCGGACGCCGTCTCGGCACCCCGGGTCCAGGAGCTGCTCGACGAACCTGCTGCCGGTTTCCGCGATCCGCAGGATCCGCTCGTCTCCCGCTCTGATGACCGGGTCGCTGCCGGGGAGCATGGCGATGTCCTCGCGGCCGCGGCCGTCGATCGAGTTGATCTGTGGCGAGGGTTCGGGTGGATCAGCGGGTGGCCACGCACCCCGGCGATCAGCGGCCCAGGGCGTTCTGCAGCTCCTTCTTGGTCATGCTGGAGCGGCCCTTGATGTTGCGCTTCTTGGCCTCGTTGTAGAGCTGGTCCTTCGTCGGCCCGCCGGGGCCTTGCCGGTTGCCGGACCGCTTTCCGCCGCGTTTCTGTGGCGACGTGTCGCGGGTGGAACTCTTGCTGGCGGTCCGGGATTCCCCGGACTGGGCCCGGTTCTTGTTGACCGTGCGCGCGGCGATCTCCTCGGCCCGTCCGGTGCTGGCTCCCTTCTTCTTCTGCGACGACTTGATGTGCTCGTACTGACGTTCGCGCTTGGTGCTCCAGCTCTGCTCAGGCACGGCTCCTCCTCCGTCGTGACCTACGGATACCCGCTCATGGCAGCGGCAAAACCGCCAGGCCAGGCGGGGTGCATGAGGTTCATCCCACCTGGGTACGTTCGTAATGTCCGCGGTTCAGCCGAGCAGCCGCCAGTGCCAGCACCCGGTGTCATCCGGCGGTGCTGCCAGAACCGCGACGCGGCGTGACCCTCAGGCCGCCGGCTCAACGGAGGTGAGAGCGTTCATGAAAGGACCATTTCCTCACCGCGCGGCGACGTTCACCGTCACCAGCGCCCTCGAATCGACCGTGGTCGCCGCGACCGGCGACCTTGATTGCACCGTCGCCGACCACTTGCTCGGCCGGCTGCTCGACGAGGTCGCCCTGCGCCCGCGCGCGTTGATCGTCGACTTGACGCGCGTGGGCTTCTGCTCCGCGCGGGCTTTGCGCGCGCTGCTGGAGGCTTCGGCCGAAGCCCACGCCGTCGGGATCCCGTGTGTGACCGTAAGCGATCAGCAGGCGGTTCGACGCCCCATCGCCGTGCTCAAGCTGGACCACGTCCTCCTTCTGCACGGCAACCTCGCCGCCGCCCGGGAATGGCTGACGGTCTCGCATGGTGTCGCCGACGTCGCCGTCCCTCGGTAGCCGAGGTCGAGGTGCAGGCGCGGGCACGGCTCGACGGGCATGCTGTGCATGGCCAGGGAGAGGTCGGAGACGCCGCTGGCGGGAAGCTGAGTCGGAGCATGCGGCCTGGCCAGCGGCCGGCCACATGGGCGAACGACCCGCTGGCGGGCCGACCGCGTTTGCGCGAACAGTGAGCGGATAGCCAGAGGTCGGGCACCTCGGCGAAGGGTCGCGGGGCCTGGCTCCCGTCGGTCAAGAAGCGGCCGACGGGAGTCTGCCGGCTGGCTGCTGTTGCTGTCGGCTGGGCTGCCGCGGCGCAGAGTGGACACGACTTCCGAGATCAAACTGCGAGGCACGTCGCGAAGTTTGACGTTGGTGTTTTGGGACAGCGCGCGAGGATCTCGAATGTCTCACCGGCCGTGCAGCGACACCGTGACATCAGGATGCCCTTGGCCTGCTCGATCGGCGCCGCGACGACAATGCCTGCCGCTACTGCTCCAGCTCGGTTTGCGCGGCACCGTAGCGCTTCGCCAGATCGCTCTCGCCGCGCCGCCCATTGCCTGCTCCGCCGCGCCGGCTGTGACGCGGTGGGGAGTGCAGCAGAAGGTCGGCGACGCCGGTCGATTCGGGGTGCTGCATGGTGATCACTCCTTCGCGAGGTCTCGGCGAGGGGCAACTTCCCGATGTAGCGCCATCAAATGTATGACGATGGGCTTCGAGAACGAACGGAAGGCGGATGCGCAACGATCCTGGACTTCTGCGGACGCCGGAGCTGTTACGCCGTCGGTTTCTTTGCCGTTGATGCAGCGCGTCAAGTCGTGGTGAGCAGAACGATGGCTGCAGCTGCGGCGAGTAGGCCGCAGGCCTGTGTTGTGCGCAGCCGTTCCCGGAGCACGATGATGCCGAGCAGGACCGGCAGCACGGGGTACAGCGACGACAGGACCACGGCGATCACCACGAGCTGGTGCCGGGTGGCCAGCAGGTAGCACAGGAGCGCCATCGCGGCGGCAGCTCCGGACAGGGCGGCGGGCAAGGTGAGGCGCGCCGCGGGAAGACGCAGGCGGGGGAAGGTGGTCCATGGCAGGACCGTGAGGATGGCCGCGACGCGTCCGGCGACGACGGGCCACGCTCCCGCCGCCGGCTCGGCTTGCGCCAGAGCCAGGTACTGCACAGCGATGCCGATGCTCGCGATGAGCGCGTCCACGGCCGGCCCGGCTGCCGATTCGGCGGCGGTGCGGGTGCGGGACACCATCCACAGCGCGGGCACGGCGATCAGGATGCCGAGCCACGTCAGCAGTGGTAGGCGTTCCCCGAGGAAGGCCACGCTCGCCAGCACTGGCAACGCGACGCCGGCCACGGCGCTGGTGGGCACGACCACGCTCATCGCGCCGCGCGCCAGACCCCGGAACAGGAACACCATGCCCACCCCGGTGCCCACGCCCGAGAGCGTTCCCCAGCCCAGGTCGGCGAGGGTGACGGCGCCGGCCGGCAGGATCGGCGTGACGAGCAGCGCGAGCAGCAGCCCGCCGGCCTGCCCGAGCAGTGCCACCGCGGCGAACGGCGCGCGGCGCGAGACGAGACCGCCGACGAAGTCGGACAGGCCGTAGGAGACCGCTGAGGCCAAGGCGAGCAGCGTACCCACGGGTCAGCTCCCTCGGTCCCGCTCGGCTTGCCCGACCGGGCACACCGCGCCGCGGGTGCAGCTGGCCCGATCACACAGCCGGCACAACAGCTCGGCGCTGCCGACGTCCTCGTAAAGGCGGGTCAGCAGCTTGGCCAGCAGGTCGGCGAACTGTTCCTGCTCGTGCTCGCTGAGCACCTCGATCAAGCCGGTCAGCCCAGCTCCGCGCGCCTCCAGCAGGGTGTGCGCCGCGCGCCGGCCCTCGGGGGTGAGCTCGGTGATCACCTCCCGGCCTTGGCGAGGGCGTCGTTCCAGCAACCGGCTCTGCTCCAGCGAGTCGACCATGCGGGCCGCCGCAGACTGGCTCAGCCCCACCCGGCGGCCCAGCTCGGTCACGCTCAACCCGGGGCCGGCTGAGGCGACCACCAGGGCAGCCGCGCCGCTGGCGCTGACTCCCACCTCGCGGTGCGCGCCCGTCAGAACCCTGTCGGTCACCGCCAGTGCGGTCGCGCCCAGGAGATTCGCCGTCCTCGCTTGCATGACTCATGCATAACTCATCCGCGGCCGGCTCGCAAGTCGATCCTCGTTCGAAGGCAAGGGGATGGGCGATTCAAGGCACCGCACGCGGAAGGTGCAGCCGGGCGGATCGCCGAAGTCAGCCTGACCCGTCGGTGACGTGGTGTTCGGTGCCGACGGGCTTCGATTCGGGCGGGCCGCGCTGGCGGAGGTAGACGCTGAAGATGGCCATGCAGCCGATGGCGAGGAATTCCGATTGCCAGTTCTGCAGGGCGCGGTTCGGAAGTCGGCCGACAGCAAGTATTCACCCCAGCTGACCGGGTCACCGAAGTCGCTGAGCGATGAGCCACTGGCGTGGGACGCGGGCACCGTGCTGCGTGAAGGCCGTGCGCATCATTGATGCACAAGGATCTCGTGAGTGGGGGCCGATGGATCGGCGCCCGTAGCCGGAGCCCGGAACCCGGGCGTCGCGCTGCGGCGGCGCAGGAGTCCCGCATGGGCGGGGACCGTCCCGACACGCCCAGGCTGCGAACGTGGGAAGCGATGAGCGCGACAGCGTTCCACGACCACCACCTCCGCGAACCGACACGGCGCCACCGGTGCGATCCGGTGCGGGGATGGGCACCGCGTCCGATGGCGGTTCCCGAAGCATCCGGATGTTGCGGAGCGAGTCGGTCATCATCTCGGAGCTCGACTTCAGCATGTCCTCCGGCGTCGTCGCCGCGGGAGCACCACCGACATCGCCGCTGAGCGAGCCATGCCCGCCTTTCTGAGAGCACTCATCACCCGGACCGCGACACGCCTGCGCCGCAGCCGCTTCACGAGCGGCTGCGGCGCAGGGGCGTCGACCGGGATCAGGTGTGGCGACCCGTCAGCGCGTCGCGGATCTTGTCCACGAACGCGGCGCCGCGGTCGAGCACCAGGTTGGCAGGCGGGCGGTCGGGTGCGGCGGGGTGCGGGCGGGTCGGTGCGTGTTCCTTGGCGGCCAGCACCTTCTTCCCCAGGTCCTGCAGTTGCTCGGGCGTGCAGGCGGCGCGCAACTTCGGCAGGAGGTCCTCTTCCTCGTCCTTGACGTGGTGGCGGATGTCCTCCATCAGCTTGGCCAGGAGGGTCTCGAACTGCTCGTCGCCGGGGTCGAGGCGGGCGAGGTCCTTCATCACCTTCTCCGCCTCCGCGTGCTCTTCGATCTCGTGGTCGGCGAGCTCGTCGCCGCCGTCGAGGTGCTCGCGCGCGGCCGGGTACATGTGCTGCTCCTCGGCGACCGAGTGCCGTACGAGCTCGGCGATGACGTGGTCGACGAGGTCTTTGCGGTGTTCGGGGTCGTCCGCACCCGATTCCAGCTCGGTGAACACGCGTTCTACCGCGTGGTGGTCGTCGACGATCACCGTGATCAGGTCGGTTTCGTGCTTGGTGGTGGTCATGAGCCTCCTTCGGGCCAGTCCGGAGCGCTCCGAGTACCCGCCACCGAGCCGGTCAACCGGCTCAGCGGGTGAAGATCTGCGGCGGCATGATCGTCGGCATTACGTTGGCTACTTCAGCGCGGAGCAGCCACGACCCCGGCCAGCCGACGCTCAGCACCTCCGGGCCACCCGTGGTGACGTCCTGCTGCACATTCGGTCGCGATCTGTGTTCACCCGGCCGATGAAGTGGGTAGACCTCCCGCATGGCGACTCGACAAGGACCGCGAGCCATTCCCTCAGAACAGGCCCTTACGAATGCTGCCGGGCCGCCGGAGCCGTCGGCGCGCGCGAGCGTGGCGGACACCCTTCGGTTTGCGGCCCGGGTGCTGCTGCCGACGCTCGCGGGTGGCGTCATCAAGCGGCGGCCGCGGGCCATCGATCTCGCGCAGAAGCTGAATGCCGACCGACCGGCCGTGGACGAGCTGCGCCGCCTGCGACGTCGTTACGGAGCGCGTCCGCTGTGGTTGCGGGTGCCCGGCCGGTCGGTCGAGGTCGTGCTGTCGCCGGACGAGGTCGGGACGCTGCTGGCCGGCACGCCGTCGCCGTTCAGCCCCGACACAACGGAGAAATCGGCCGCACTCGGACACTTCCAGCCTCACGGCGTGCTGATCTCCGATGGTCACGAGCGAGCGGTGCGGCGGAAGGTCAACGAAGCCGTGTTGCAGCCCGGGCGTGCGATCCACGAGCTCGCCGGCCCGTGGGCGCGGGTCGTGCACGAGCAGGCCGGTCCGATGCTGGACCGCAGCCTCGACTGGGACACCTTCAACGCGCATTGGTGGACGGCGGTCCGCCGGATCGCCCTCGGCGGCGACACCGCCGAGGACCGCGAGCTGACAGACCTGCTGGAACGTCTGCGCCTCGACGCCAACTGGGCGTACCTGCATCCGCGCCGCCACGCGACGCGCCGGCGATTCCTCGACCTCGTGCGCCGGCAGGTCGGCCTCGATCGGCCGGACAGTCTCGCGGCCGCGCTGGCCGCGGCGCTGGACGACGGTGAGACCGACCCACCCGGCCAGTTGCCGCACTGGTTGTTCGCGTTCGACGCGGCCGGAATGGTCACCTTCCGGAGCCTCGCTCTGCTGGCGACACACCCCGACCGCCTCGCCGAAGTCCGTGACGAGCTGGCTGGTCTGGACCTCGCCCAGCCGCAGCGACTCCCAGCGCTACGCGCAAGTGTGCTCGAATCCGTGCGGCTGTGGCCGACCACCCCGGCGTTGCTGCGCGAAAGCCGCACCGACACCGAATGGGGGCGCGACCGCACGACGTTCTTCGTCTACACGCCGTACTTCCACCGCGACCCCGACCAGTTGCCCTACGCGAACCGCTTCGAGCCCGCCATCTGGCTCGACGGACGCGCAGCGAACAACCCCGCGCTCATCCCGTTCAGCGGCGGCCCCGGGGCGTGCCCGGGCCGCGACCTGGTGCTGTTCACGACGTCGATGCTGCTCGCGAACCTGCTGCAGGCCCACGACTTCCACCTGCACGGCGCCACGCTGACCCCGGGGGAGCTCCCCCTGACGCTGGACAACTTCGGGCTGAGCTTCGACATCGTCGCGCGGTGACCCCGGCCGCCTCTTCGTCACGACGTAACCGGCGAGCGGCGCGAACTCCCCGATGGAGCTATCCCAGCTGCTCCCCGTTTCGAGGTGGAAGGCGCGGTTGGGGTCCTCTCGGACGATGCTGGTCTGGGCGGGAAGGTGGAGCGCCGGCGCACGCGGCGGCGGTAGCGCTGGCGACAGTGCAGGTTTCCGTTGCGACGGCTGGAAACGTGCATCACAAGCCCGGTGGCCGTGCGATCGCCGGCCGGTGCGGTGTTCACCCACAGCGAGAGCGGGAAGCGCAGAGCCGCCAGGTACCGGTGGTTGCGCCGGCGCGGAGGTCGAAACCTGGTTTCGCCGCGACCGCGCGAAGTTTGTCCGGTCGGTAGCCGGGTAATCGGCGGTGACCCTGACGCCGAGGAGGACCCGATGACCACGGTACCCGCGGAAGAAGCGGACGAGACCGCCGACGGCGCCACGACCCTGCGGAAGGTGCTGCCCGCATTCCCTCCGGGGCCCGCACTCCCCGCACGCGGCCTGCTCCGCCTGCCCGGCGTCTACCGTCCGCAAGCCGACACGTGCCTGCTGGCGTCCGCCGTGCGCCGGGCCAGGGTGCCCGCCGGCGCCCGCGCGCTCGACCTGTGCACCGGGACGGGCGTGCTTGCCATCGCACTCGCCCGCGCGGGAGCGGAAGCCGTGCTGGCCGTGGACCTTTCGCGGCGGGCACTGCTGTCGGCGCGGGTGAACGCGGCGCTGCGCGGGCTGCCGGTGCGCGTGCGCCGCGGCGGCCTGCTCGCAGCCGCGGACGAGGGCCCCTATGACGTCGTCGTGACCAATCCGCCGTACGTGCCGATGCCGGCGGAACAGGCCCGGCCGGACCGCCGATGCGACGCCGGGACCGACGGACGCGCGGTGCTGGATCCGTTGTGTGAGGTCGCCCCGGCACTCGTTGCGCCAGGCGGGTTCCTGTTGCTGGTGCAGTCCGTGATGTCCGGCGTGGACCGTTCGGTCCGCCTGCTCACCGCCGCGGGGCTGAGGGCACGAGTCGTCGCCCGGGCGATGGTCCCGTTCGGGCCGGTCCTTTCCGGACGGAAGGACTTCCTCGAGCAGTCCGGATTCGTGGCCCCGCAAGTACGGAAAGAGGAACTGGTGGTGCTCCGTGCCGACCGGTGAAGGCCGTGACCACCGGCGGGTGCGGATGGTCCAGGGTGGGCCGCTGCTGATCGAAGGACCAGTGGAGCTGCAGACGCCCGAAGGTAACGTGGTGCGCTGCGACCGATTCCTTGTGGCGGTGTGCACCTGCCGGCGAAGCAAGTGCTTCCCGCTGTGCGACACCAGCCACCGCAAGCGGGTCCGGACTCAAGGCAACGGCTGACGCAACGAGGACCGCCCGGTGCGCCAGCACCCCAGCAGGTGCTCGCCGAGGTGGTCCTCGAGGTGGTTCGTGGCCTGCACACCGAACACCACGTCCGCCGCGAGCGTCGGTTCCTGCTCGAGCAGGTCCCCGACCACGTCGTGGCGCATCACCTGTTCGTGCACCGCGTCGGCTTCGATGTGCTCGGTGTAGAAGAATTTGCACTCCGCGGCCGCGTCGAGCCGGGTGAGCGCCTGCACCATGCGCTGAGCCGAGGGCGCGGTGGTGACCTCCGCGGCGGCGAAGTGGCCGACGAGCGCGCCCCGCAGCGCGCGGTGGAGCCCGAACAGCGACATCGCGTTGACGATCGCCAGCATCGGCGCGGGCACGTGGTCCAGGAGGGCCAGGTAGCCGTCGGGGAGCCCGGCTCCGCGCAGCAGGTCGGCGAACAGCCGCGAGTGGACGTACTCCGGGCGGCCGCCGCCGAACTCGTCGAACTCCACGGCCACGAGCGCCGCCTTGGCCCGGCCCCGCAGCCGCGGGATGACCCACGCGTGCGGATCGGCTTCCTTGAGATGGTAAATCGAGCGGTGGGCGAATAACTCCCGCACCTGCCACCACTCGCCCTCGTCACGCAGGTAGTGGGAAACGCCGGCCGCGTCGATCGGCTCCACCAGCAGCGCGGCGAACTCGCCGTCGACATCGTCGCCACCGGGCAAAGCGGCGCGCAACGCGCTCAGGAAGCGCGCTTCCAGCGCAGCCCGCAGCCGCAGCAGCTCGGGGTCCCATTCCCAGCCGTCGTCGACGCCTGGCAGACCTTGGTAGTGCAGCTCGTAACACAGGTGCAGCGCCAGCTGCAGGTCGTCGCCGAACGGGTCGGTCTCCGCGATCGCGTCGAGCGGAAGGGCGCACCCGGGCGGAGAAGCGGACAGGGTCTCGGCGAGAGCGGCCGACAACGGCCCACGGGCGGTGGGGAGCTCGGCGGACTGCAGAGTCGTCATGGCCGGAGGGTTACCCCGCGGCGGCCGCTTCATGCCCCGAGACGGGCACGGTGCGCTCCTCGAGCAGCCGCACCACCGCGCGCAGCCCGCCGGCCGCCGCGGAGCGCTGCGCGACCGACCCCGTGCCGTCGACGAGCAGCCGGCTGGCCAGTGATCCGGCGAGGGCGAGGTCGCCGGCTTCCTCGAGCGCGCCGGCGGTGTGCGTGAGCAGGTCTTCGACGAGGTCGGCGGCCGGGCGCTGTCGTTCGAGCCGGGGATCCACCAGGAGCCCGGTGAGGCCGTGGCGCGCGGCGGCCCAGACGGCGGCGGCGCACACCTGCGGCGACAGGCGCGGTCCTTCGATCCCGCGCTCCAGGTCGGCCAGCGCGGTCCGCACGAGGCCGCGCGACAGCACCGCCTGCAGCACCGCGCCATCGACGGTCGCGGCGGTGTCGGCCACGCGCAGTTCCACCGTCGGCAGCCATGGTGACGGCCGGGCCAGCCAGAAGCTCTGGTCGCGGTCGACGAGCGCCCCGCACTCCACGAGCGCATCCACCGTGCTTTGGTACTCGGCGTGGCTGCGGAAGTGCGGAGCGACGCCGGAGCCGGGGAAGCGGGTCTGCAGCACCATGCGCCAGCTGTGGTACCCGGTGTCGCGGCCGTCGGCGAACGGCGAGTTGGCCGACAGTGCCAGCAGCACCGGCAGCCAGGGGCCGAGGTGGTTCACCACCGCGACGGCCGTGTCCGGGGCGTCGACGCCGACGTGCACGTGGCAGCCGCAGGCTTCGTAGTCGGCGGCGAGGGGGCCGTAGGCCTCGTGAATCTCCGCGTACCGGCCCTGTGGCTCCGGCTGGGCCCCACGGCCCGGCAGTGACACGGGGGTGCCGGACGCGACGAGCGCGCAGTCCTCTGCGGCCGCGGCCGCGGCGAGCAACCGGCGCCCGGTGGTCAGCTGGGCCCGCAGCTCGTCGGCACTCGTGCAGACGCCCGTGGCCAGCTCCAGCTGCGTCGGGCGCAACTCCCGCTGCACGATCGCTCCTTTGGGCAACCCGCCGTTGTGCCCAAAGCGCGCCAGCACGCGGTCCGCACACGGTACCGTCCGTCCCGTGCGCGGGTTGACGAGGAGGAACTCCTCCTCGACCCCGATCGTTGTCCCCGCCCCGTCCATGAGGACTCGGCTACCCATTTGCGCGGCGGTGAACCGGGATCGCGCGCCGGAGGCCGGCCTCGCGCAACGTGACGTCGAGCCACGGTGAGATCGGCACGAGCCGGTCGGGTTGCCGGCGCTCCTCCTCGCGCGGCCGTTGCGCGACGTGGGCGGGGAGCGCGGCACCCGGTGCATCTCGTCAAGTGCGTGGTGCCGGCCATCGTGGACCGGGGTCATGGGCGGGTGTTGTTCACGTCGTCGATCGCGGGGGCTGCGCCGGCGCCGTATCAGGTGGTGTACGCCGCGTCGAAGGCGTTCCTGACGTCGCGGAAGCCGGGTTCGCCGCGCTCATGGCCGGTGACGACAAAGTGGTGGTTGGTGCCAAGAACAAGATGACCGCCGCCGCGTCGCGGATGCTGCCGGACGAGGCGAAGGCGGCGCAGCGGGGAAAGGTGATGAAACCGGGTTCGGCCGAGGAGCGATCAAGTTGGTGGCTCCGGCCTCGGGAGAGTGCTCACGGCCAGTAGTAGCGCGCCAAGGTCGTTGCTGTCGGCAAGGACGTCCAGGGTCCCTTTGGCTTGCAGCATGCGACGGGCCTGGCCGCGGGCGTGCAGGACGTGGTAGGTCGTACCGCAGTCGATGGCCGTGACGTAGCCCGCGAAAAGCAGGTCGGCTCCGCAGGCGTCGAGCGCGGTCGCGTCCCGGAGATCGATCAGGAGTTCGTCGGGTTGTTCGGTCGCGATCACCCTCATGATAAAGATGCCCAGCTCGGCGGCCGCTGCGGCAAGAACCTGGCCCCGCACGTCGACTCGCAGCGTTCCGTTGTCGATGCGGTGGACCGTCGCAGAGAACGGCACGATGTCTCCAGCCTAATTTTTTGGCGACAGGGGCTGGGCCGCTTCATGAACGCCATCAGCGTAGTAGCCCAACTATCGATGCGCGCGCACGACGTCGTCACAAGACCGCTGTCGAGGATGGTTCGAGCTGGCAGGCGGATCAGCCACAAGGCGGAGGACCGGACGAGCGAGTGGGCGGCGTCGACGCTACCTCTCCGCGGTTTCACTCGGAAGCGCCGCCATGTTTCCCCAGGGACCTCGCGACAATGCACCGGTCTCGATCGGCGAACGGTACGACGTGGGACGGTTGATCTGCCGTTGCGGGACTGCGCGCGTTTAGGTGCCCGAGCGAAACGTCGTCGCGGTCGAGCAGATGCGGCGGGTGCGCGAGAAGACCGTCCGGGCCGGCATCGATCACCGGCGCGTGGTGGCGTTGCTGGGACAACGGTACCGACGACGGCCGGCGGTTCCTGGTGATGCAGCTGGTCGACGGTGAGAACCTCGCCGAATGCCTGGTCGCCCGGTGCTGCCGGGCGAGCATGATTCTCGAATCGTCACCTGGAGGGGCTGCGAGGGAATGCGTAGCGCGCGATTCGGCGATGAAGCGCGTGTTGTGGTGCGGACCGCGCGGGAACGGGCCCGCCCACTTGGGCATCCCTGCGGTGATGACGCGGGGCTGGGTTAGGTGTGGGTGTGGAAGGGAAGTTCGCCGGTTTCAACGAAGCCCAGTCGGTTTGCGACGGCGACGGCTTGGTCTCCGAATCGTTCGTAGAACCTGGCGAGCAGGGCGAGGTTGATAGCTGCCTGGACGCCGTGGGGCCATTGGTCGCTCGTGATCAGTGCCAGCACGCGGGCGCGCACCGTGTCGATGGTCTGGTCGGTTTCGGCGAGGTCGGCGAATCCGCACGCGCACTCGCGGGCGATCAGCTCTGCGAGGCGGTCCGCCATGCCCGCGGCGGCGCCGCCCATCTCCGCGAACGCGGGTTCGAGCTCGACCGGAACGGCGCAGGAGGGGTGGGCGAAACGGGTGATGCCGGCGATGTGCGCGGCCAAGTCGCCCATCCGTTCGAACCGCTCCGCGCAGTAGATTGCGGCCAGGATGGCCCGCAAATCGTGCGCTTTTGGCGCCTGTAGGGCCAGAAGCGCCTGGGCTTGCGACTCGCAGTCCGCGCGGGCCCAGTCGATCTCGGCGTCGGCGGCGATCACCTGCTCGGCGAGATCCAGATCTGCGGTCAGCAGTGATCGGCTCGCCCGGCGGATGGCCTCGGCCGTGAGCGCGCACATCCGCCGCAGCTCCGTCCTGAGGCGGTTCAGCTCTTCGTGAAAGCTCTCGCGCATACTCACACCGCGTTGCTCGTCGGCCAGCCGAACGCTGGTCTTGGCGGCGTCGTAGCGCACTCGCGCAATGCACCCCACCGGCACGGTAGGGGAGAACTCGCGCCGGCGGGGTCCGCCACGCGCCATGCCGCCGCGCCGCGTAGCTACAATGCTCGCCCAAGTCAAGCGGACCGGCACCTTGGTATTACAAGATCTTTTGTGGCGTTGGCCGGACAGTCGGCTCGCCGCGTTGCACAGCGACGTTCAGCTGTCCGGTTCGAGATGAGTGGCGAGTGTCCTGCGCCAGGCTGATGAGCAGCGCTGTCGCCTCGTCGAAGAGGCATACGACGTCGTCAGGGTGTCGGACGTTTGATGTTGGTGAGGTGGGTATCCCGGTGATATCGATATTGCAGGACGGGAGTGAGTACCATGGCCTCCGAAGAGAATACTGATCTGATCACGGTGATCACCAGTGATCATCGTGCGGTGGAAG
This sequence comes from Amycolatopsis sp. NPDC051372, assembly GCF_040682095.1. NCBI lineage: Bacteria > Bacillati > Actinomycetota > Actinomycetes > Pseudonocardiales > Pseudonocardiaceae > Amycolatopsis > Amycolatopsis sp. NPDC051372. Next base: position 96,023 of record NZ_JBFBAF010000009.1, on the reverse strand, counting down.
AGGTGTTCGCCGAGTTGGAAAGCGGTACCGACTGGGCGCATCGCAAGGATCTGACCGACCACGTTATCGCGGAGCTCGTGCGCCACTCGGTCGCCGAGGAGCAGTTTGTGTACCCGGCGGCGCGTGAGTATTTGGAGAATGGCGATGAGCTGGCCGACAAGGAGATCCGGGAGCACGCTGAAGCTGAGGAGGTGATGAAGCAGCTTGAGGGGCTTCAGCCGGATGATTCGCAGTTCGACGATCTGCTGGGCAGGCTGATCCGGGACGTTCGCCACCACATCGAGGACGAGGAGAATGTCCTGCTGCCCGGGCTCCGGGCCGCGTGTTCTGTCGAAGAGCTGGGCCGGTTGGGTCGTAAAGTCCTGGACGCGAAGAAGACTGCTCCCACTCGGCCCCATCCTTCGGCGCCGTACAAACCGCCGGCCAACCGGCTGCTTGACCCGGGCGTGGCGTTCATCGACAAGATCCGCGACGCGCTGTCCAGCCGGCCCACCTGACCACGGGACACGCGCGCGGTGCTTGCACTGGGCCGACGGGATGACGGGAGAACCCGGCCAAGCCGTCGGGTCGGGAGCGATGCAGACGTCGCGCCAGGCTGGCGGGTTCACGAGGTCTTCGATGCGCGCGAGGGTCGCAGCATCGGTATGCCGTTCGCCGACCGCAGCGGCGTAAGAGAATCCGCGGTAGTGGCGTCGGATGGCGGATGCCGGATGTCGACGGGTCGCCGCGACGGAAGTCCGTCACCGGCTGCTGGTACCCGTGCTCGAAGCCCGGCGACCACGACCGGACGATCACGAGCGCTGCGGCGTAGACTGCTTTTCTACTGCGGTTCGACCAGAAGGTCGCCGCCCGTCGTCCTTCCCGGATGCATCCAGAGGCCTCGCGGCGAAGTAGGTGCCTGCGGACCATGCCTCCGTTTCGGCGAAGGAGGCCTGTTATGACCCGACTCGCCAGTGCTTCCACGTTCGTCCAGGTCGCGCGGTCGCCCAGCATGCTGGTTGTCACCACGGCCGAAGCAAGTATGGTGATCGTCCGCGGTGATGTTGACCTCACCATCACGGGCCCGCTCTCGAAGCGGTTGACGGAGGAGCTCGAACTCCGGCCTGCCGCGCTGATCATCGACCTGCGCGAGGCCACCTTCTGCTCGTCTTGCGGTCTGAGCGCGCTCGCCCGGGCATGCGAGGCGGCGCGGAGGGCCGAGGTGCCGTTCGCGATCGTCACCACCCAGCACGCCGTGCTTCGGCCGGCCCGGCTGCTAGGCCTCGACCGGACGCTGCCGATCCACCGAACTCTGCCGGAGGCACAGGAGTGGCTCGGTCTCGTCAACGGCCTGCGCTGATTTCCCGCAGCAACTCCGCGAGGCCGCCCGGCGCGGGCTCGTGAACAACCACCGCCGCCGTGTTCGTGGCAGCGGTGGGACCCGGCGCCCAGCCGAAACAGCGGTTGAACGCGTCGGCTCGGACGGCGAGATTGGCACCGCAGGCGTTCGGTGCGTCGCAGGCGAGGATCCCGCGGTAGCGGGCGGCGGTCAGGTGCACGGGCCGACCGATGCGTGTCAGCCGCGGTACGCGTGATCCAGGTGGCGCCCCGCCCGCGCGGCCGCGACTTCGGTGTCGGTGACCGTGACACGGACCGTTTGATTCTCGAGGTGGGCGTGCAGGCCGAGAGTGCCCGCCGCCGCTGTCGGTCGGCGTGCTCGGAGGCGTTGATCAGCGCTTCCTCAGACGGCGAGCTCGAGATCGAAGACAAGGGCTTCCTGCAGGCCCCGTTCGCGGGCCCGATGGACGACCTCGTACCTCAGCGCGCTGGCGTCTTGCGCACGGGCCGGTTGGTGCAGGTGCAACGCCGGGGGAGGTTCACCGGCCGGCTCGCTCGTCGGGCACATGATGCCGCGACTCCTTGTCCTCCGCCGATCAGCGGTCGTGCGGTGATTTCCGTTGTGGCCCCCGCCTGCGATTCAGGATCCGCGCGCCACAGCTTCGGCGATGATGTTTCACCCTGGCCCGTCGGCCAGGGCTGCCTGAGTGCTGTCGTAGTAACCGAAGTGCTTGTCGAGGCCGAGGATCTGCAGCGTGCGACGGATCGCGCGAGGAGCGACGACTCGTACCGAGGTGGTCGAGCCGCCCTTGAGGTCGGCGTCGATCAGGACCCCGATCGCGGCGGAGGAGAAGAACGCGGTTTCCGTCAGATTCACCACCAGCACAGCGGGCGTTTCACCGAGGGCTTCGTCGAGTGCCGCCCGCAGCTTCGGGCTGGTGAGCGCGTCGAACTCGCCGCGGGCGTCGACCACGACGCCCTCGGCGGAACGTCGAAGTTCGACGTCAGCCGCGGGCGGGGTCGTGCTGACGACGTGGTTGTGCGCGGATGGGTGCATCCACGCCATCATCCTCGTTGTCGAGCCACCTTGCAGTGCAAATGCATCAGCTGACAACCACGTGCTGTGGTCAGCCGGTTTCGTCGGTGAGGTGGTGTTCGGCGCCGACGGGTTTGGATTCGGGGGAGCCGCGTTGGCGGAGGTAGACGCTGAAGATGGCCATGCAGCCGATGGCGAGGAATTCGGATTGCCAGTTTTGGAGGGTCCGGTTCCAGAAGTCGGCGGAGAGCAGGTATTCGCCCCAGGTGAGGGGGTCGCCGAAGTCGCTGAGTTGTTCGGCGTTGTAGGCGCTGACGCCGGCGATGGACTGGGCGAGCCAGGAGAGCAGGAAGATCGTGGCCATGACCAGGCCGAGGGATCGGGCGAACACGGCGGTTCGCCAGCCGCCCGTTTTCGCCCAGCGGGGAGAGGCGTTGCGGGCGTGGCGGCCGAGCAGTTGGTCCTGGTCGCTTTCCAGGCCGATCTTGTGCGTGGGCTTGGATTCGGGGGACCCGCGCTGCACCAGCCAGACGGTGGCGAAGACGTAGAGGAAGAACTGCAGGTATTCGGATTGCCAGTTTTCGGCGACGTCGACGGCGAACGACGAGGAGGTCAGGTAGTCCAGTAGTCCCACGGGCGGGGTGCCGTGGGCGAGTTGCTGGTTGTTGACGTCGGTGAGGCCGGACCAGGCTTGGCCGGCGAGGCTGAGCAGGAACAGTGCGCCGAAGGCGAGGGAGAGGCCGTTGTTGCGTAGGTGTGTGCGGAGGGTGCTCATCGTCCGAGGGCTCCGAGCGTGATGAAGTACGCCAGTCCGGCGACGATGAGGACGAGGTAGGCGGTGAACACGAATCGGGCCTTCATCGCCCACCGACCGTGCAGTCGTAGACCTGCTCGTTGCACTGGTGGCAACCGGCGCCGGTGATGCGCCAGCCGTCCGGGAATTCGTGCAGGAACAGGGTGTCGGCGGCCGAACGTGCTTGGGCTTCCTCGCCCCACACCGAGGCCGAGCTGATAGGTGCGTGCGGCACAGTCGCCAGGATCGGCTCGCAGCCTGCCGGTCCGACGGCGTCCCCCACGCGCGGAGCGAGCAAGGTGCAAGCATCACGGGCGAACCGCTGGCCGCAGCGGTCACGAACTCCTGAGCGGCAGCGCGCACGTCCGGCGAGTCGGCGGCGCCACCCGCGGCGACCGGAACCAGGATCGCCACCGTGATCACCCTGCCGAAGACCTTTTGCACGATGGCGGTTACCCGCTTTTTCGTGGCTTCACACCTCACTGCTGGGCTGCGCGCGGCCGGGCGGTCAGCCGAGTTCGGGTGCGTCGCCGGGAAAGCTGATCGGGAGTTCGTAGAGCCCGCGAGCGGTGCGCCCGCCAGCGAGCCAGCCGTGGAAGTAGATGTGGCCGTCGACGACATCGGCGCCGCCGGGGGCGTCCACGCGGCCGCCGAGGAGGTCGGTGGAGAGGAACTGGGCGTCGGCTTTCACGAACGGACCGGACAACGCCGGGGCGGAAGCGTAGCAGGTGTGGTAACCGGTGTTCTGGAAGGTGTCGGCGGAGTAGAAGAGCAGATAGCGCGACGACGTCTTGACCACTGAAGGCGCTTCCACCACACCTTTTTCCACCGTCAGGTCGGCCCGGAGGAGTTCGGTGCGGTTTCCCACGAGGGTGCGGCCGTCCGGGCCGAGTTTCTGCGACCAGATCGCGGCGGGCGCTCCGGTGGGTTTGCCGTTGCTCTTGTAGAGCAGGTACCGGCTTCCGTCGGAGTCGAGGAAGGTCTGCGGGTCGATGTCGCCGCCGTCGCCGGATTCGCAGACGAGGGGTGGGTCGCCACCGGGCCGGTAGGGCCCGTCGGGTTTGCTCGCGGTGGCCGACCCGAGGCACATCTGGCCGGACGCGGCCACGGCGGCGGCGAAGTACAGCACAAAGGTGCCGTCCGGGAGTGTGGTGACGTCCGGAGCCCAGAACCCGCCGTCCGCTTTCGCCCAAGACGGCGGGTTCGCGAGCGCGTCGCCGGTGACCCGCCAGGGGCCCTCAGGTGCCGACGCCGTCGCCACGGGGATCTTGACGGGTCCGGTGCTCGTGGCGAACGCGAAGTAGTCTGTGCCGGTTTTCACCACGTCCGGGTCAGGAAAGTCTTGGTTGATCAGCAATCGGGGCGCCCCGGCGGCGTAGGCGGGGGTGCAGGGGAACCACACGAGAGCGATGGCGGCGATCACGGCCGCCGACCGGCGAAAGATCATGATCAATTCTTTGCCGATCGCTTCGGTTCAGTGCAAGGCTGTTCACCGACGCCATCAGGTCGGGTACGGCCGGCTCGTCTCGATGCGGTGAACTCGTGCAGCCGCGGTTTCCGAATCGTCGGCGCGGGAAACCGATCGCTGATTCGGGATCGCCGCGGGTTCCCGTTGAAGCAGGGTCCCGGGTTCGGTCAGTGATGTCGATCGGGACTGTTGCGTCACGCAAGCGACCGCGTTTGGCGCTGCTCCGCGCGAGGTACTCGACGGGCACTGAAGTGCAGAGAGGGAGGCAGGGCGTTGGCGCAGCGTGATGGGATCAGGGACCCGTGGGGAGCCAGGACGCCGTACGGGCCCGGCGACCCGTGGCCGGTGCGCGTGGACAGCCATCTCGCGGAGGGGGTGGGTCCTGAGGACGTCGAGCGGTGGGTGCGCAGCGCCGCGGTGCTGCACTCCAACGGCGACGGGCTCGACCTCGCCGTGGCCGGCGGCCGGATCGTCGGGGTGCGGGGGTGTGCGGACGACCGCGTCAATCACGGCCGGCTGGATCCCAAGGACCTCTTCGGATGGCAGGCGAACTCCGCGCGCGATCGGCTGACGACCCCGCTGGTGCGCCGCCACGGCGAGCTCGTGGAGGCGAGCTGGGCCGAGGCGATGGACCTCGTAGTACGGCGGAGCAGGGAACTGCTCGAGGAACAGGGGCCCGGCGCGCTCGGCTTCTACACCAGCGGCCAGCTCTTCGCCGAGGAGTACTACACGCTCGCCGCCGTCGCGCGCGGGGGCATCGGCACGAACCACCTCGACGGCAACACCCGGCTGTGTACGGCGACCGCAGCTGCGGCGTTGAAGGAGACCTTCGGGTGCGACGGGCAGCCGGCGTCCTACACCGACGTCGACCACGCCGACGTGATCGCGTTGTTCGGGCACAACGTGGCCGAGACCCAGACGGTGTTGTGGTCGAGGATGCTCGACCGCCTTGCCGGCCGCCAACCACCGAAGCTGTTGTGCGTCGACCCGCGCGAGACACCGGTCGCGCGCGCGGCGACGGTTCACCTCGCGCCGCTGCCCGGCACCAACGTCGCGCTGATGAACGGCTTGCTCCACGAGATCATCGAGCACGGCTGGGTGGACCGTGACTACGTCGACCGCCACACCGTGGGTTTCGACGAGCTGGCGGCGACGGTCGCGGACTACCCGCCCGAGCGCGTGGCGGACATCTGCGGGCTCGACGCCGCGCAGGTCCGCGAAGCCGCGCAGCTTCTCGGCACGGCCGAACGGCTGTTGTGCACGGTCCTTCAGGGCTTCTACCAGTCGCACCAGGCCGCGGCGGCCGCTGTCCAGGTGAACAACCTGGTCCTGCTGCGCGGGATGCTCGGCCGGCCCGGCGCTGGCGTGCTGCAGATGAACGGCCAGCCCACCGCCGAGAACACCCGCGAGTGCGGCGCGGACGGCGACCTGACGGGGTTTCGCAACTGGGCCAATGACGAGCACGTCGCCGAGCTGGCGAAGTTGTGGAATGTCGACGTGAGCCGGATACCGCATTACGGGCCGCCGACCCACCTCATGCAGATGCTGCGCTACGCCGAGAACGGCAGTCTGCGGTTCCTCTGGGTGTCGGCGACCAACCCGGCCGTCTCGTTGCCGGATTTGCACCGGATCCGCTCGATTCTGTCGCAGGACCGGCTGTTCCTGGTGGTGCAGGACGCGTTCCGCACCGAGACCGCCGAGCTCGCGGACGTCGTGCTGCCCGCGGCGATCTGGGGTGAGAAGACCGGCACGTTCACCAACGCCGACCGTACCGTGCACCTGTCCGAAAAGGCGGTCGAGCCGCCGGGGCAGGCGCGGGCCGACCTGGACATCTTCCTGGATTACGCCCGCCGGATGGACCTGCGCGACGCCGACGGCGCGCCGTTCCCACCCTGGACCGACGCCGAGTCCGCGTTCGAGGCGTGGAAACGCGCCTCGGCCGGACGGCCGTGCGACTACAGCGGGCTGAGCTACCGGAAGCTGCGGGAGGTCAGCGGCGTCCAGTGGCCGTGCACTCCCGAGCACCCCGACGGTACCGAGCGGCTCTACTCGGACGGAAAGTTCTTCGCGGATCCGGACTACTGCGAAAGCTACGGCCGCGACCTCGTGACCGGAGCGCCGGCGGAGCCGGGGGAGTACCGGGCGATGAACCCCGACGGCAAGGCGATGTTCAAGGCCGCTGGCTACTTCGCCCCCCACGAGACTCCGGACGCGGACCACCCGTTCTTTCTGATCAACGGCCGCACGATCCATCACTTCCACACCCGCACGAAAACCGGGCGCACGCCGCAGCTCGACGCGGCGGCCCCTGAGGTGTGGCTGGAAGTGTCCGAAAAGGACGCCGCGGCGGCCGGTCTCACCGAGGGCGACCTGGCGGAGGTGTCGACGCCACGTGGTGCGGTGCGTGCCCACGTCCGCCTCGGCGGGATCCGACCCGGTGTGCTGTTCTTGCCGTTCCACTTCGGCTACTGGGATGTGGACCACGCCGCGGGCAAAGACGGCGACCGCGCCGCGAACGAGCTGACGTACACCGACTGGGACCCGGTGTCCAAGCAACCGCTGTTCAAGGTCGCCGCGGCGGCGCTGCGCAAGATCGGCGACGAGCCTCCCGTGCCGTTGCGGGCGGCAGCTCATGCCACCGTCCACGAAGAACTCGTTCCGGAGAGCTCACGATGAAGCTGGCCTTGGCGGTGCGTGAACTGCACCGAGCGGAGAAGTCACTCGCGCGCGACCTGCGCAAGACCGCCGATCGGCACCAGGCGGAGCACGAAGTGCACTACGTCGCCCGGGACCTCGCCGAATGGTCGGCGGACCACGTGCGGGAGCTCGCCCGCCACGGCCGGGACTACGGCTTGCACCTCGACGAGGACGTCCCGGGGTCCGGGCCGCTGGCGCCGTTGCGGTCCGCTCTCGCCGAGCTGGGCGCGGGGCGGCCCGAACCGGGGCTGATCCTGCTCGCCGACCTGCGCCGACTGCACCGCAAAGCCGCCGGTGTCTCGCTCGACTGGGAACTGCTCGCCCAGGGCGCGCAGGCGGCCAAGAACCAGGAGCTGCTCGAGCTCGCGAGCCGCTGCCACCCGCGGACGTTGCGGCAGATGAAGTGGACCAACGCGATGCTGAAGATCATGTCGCCGCAGATCCTGACCAGCTGACTCGGCCCGGGCGGTGTGTGAACGACACCGGACAAGGTGCGGCTGCGCGATAGCGCTTGATTTCGTCAGTCGTGGGGGACCGTGGTGATCGGGTGATTGACCGGACATTCGCGGGGTAGCCGGGCCGCGACAACGCCTCCCGGACGAAAGGGCCGCTCCCATGTTCCGACACACCAAACTCCTGCAGTTCGAGGCCAAGCCCGAGAAGCCGGATCCGGTGTACGCGCACAAGTTGCAGGAGCTCATCGGCGGTGCGTCCTGCTCGCGGACTTCCGCGCGAACGCCGCCGCCGAGGCACAGGGCCGTCTGCAGACGGCGCGGCTTTACCGCATGACCGACGATCCCGGAGTGAAGGCCATGCTGCAGTTCAACCTCGCGCGCGACACCGTGCACCAGAAGCAGTGGCTCGCCGCGATCGAGGAGCTCAAGGCCGACGGCCTGGAGAGCGACATCGCTCCCAACGCCCTGTTCGACGAGGAGGACCAGCACCACAACAACACGATCTGGCGCCTCTCGGACGGTCCCGACGGCGCCAAGGGCGGCTGGTCCTTCGATGGTGAGGACCTCGAATACCTGATGGACCCCAAGCCGCTCGGCGGTCCCGGTACCGCGCCTAAGCCCGACCCGGCGCTCTTCGGCACCTACGCGCCGTTGCAGAACGCCAAGGGCACGGCGAAGGGGAAGGCGAAGAGCGTGAAGAACAAGGCCAAGTGACCCGGCTTCGCGGTTCTCCCCGTCATCACGCCGGGGGAGCCGCGTTTCCCGGCACGACGTCCCTGCCGGCGCAGAGAGGTTTCACCACGGGCGCGCATGGACCCTGAGCCGGGCGGTGCTCGGGCCGCCGAAAAGGAACTTTTCCTCGACGCATCGGCACCCCGCCCGTCCATGTCGCTAGCCGTTTCCAAGACGGTGAACCGGGATCTCGCGCCGGAGGATCCGTTCGAGGTGGTTGAGGGTCTCGCGGCCTTCGGGGATGTTCTGCATCACCCAGTTGTGGAACATGCCCCGGTACTCGTGGAAATCCACGTCGGCCCCCGCGTCCCGCGCCTGGGCGGCGAATCGGCGGGCGTCGGGCAGCAGGAGGTCCCGGGTGCCGATGAACAGGCTGAACGGACCCAGCCCGGTGAGGTCGGCGTAGAGCGGGCTGATGCGCGGGTCGTGAGGGTCGGCGCCATCGGCGTACATCCGGCCGGCCTCGCGCAGGCCGGTGATGCCGAGCATCGGATCGTGCTCGTCGAGGACCAGGGAGATCGGGTCCTCCAGCCCGACGTCCAGCCACGGTGAGATCAGCACGAGCCGGTCGGGTTGCGCCCGCCCCTCGTCCCGCAACCGTTGCGCGATGGCCAGGGCGAGCGCGGCACCGGCGGAGTCGCCGGAGAGCACGTGGCGCTCGCGATCGTCGGCCACGAGGTCGTAGGCGGCCTGGACCATCGGGAGCGTGTCGGTGTGGTCGTGGCGGGGGACCAGCGGATAGATCGGCAGCGTCACGGCGCAGCCGAGCCGGGTGACGAGTTCCGCGGCGAACCGCCAGTGGTGCGATTCGATTTCTTCGACGTACCCGCCGCCGTGCAGGTGCAGCACGTGCGGCCCGTCGACGCGTCCGTCGCGTGGGCGCAGGGTCCAGCACGCGAAGCCCTCGACTTCGCGTCGTTCGACGTCGCAGCGGCGCCGAATCCCGCGCGGCGGCTTCGCCATCGACGGCTTCTGGTGCCGGTGCAGCCGGCGGTGCAACGTCCTCGCGTCGTCGTAGAACCGCTTCTGACCGGTGGCGCGCAGGTACGCCACGTAGAGCTGTGCCTTCGTGCTGACCATGACCGCCGGTTACCCGAAGCCGCCGTCCGCTCAACACCGGCGCGGAAATCGTGGTTGTCCCGGCCGACGGCGGGTACGCGGTGGGGACAGTACCCTTCGAGAGGAGCACGCATGACCACCGCGGAGAAGCCGTTGGCCGTCGTCACCGGCGCGTCGAGCGGGATCGGGCTTGAACTGGCCAAGCAGTTCGCCCACCACGACTTCGATGTCGTGTTGGCCGCCGAGGACGCTGAGCTGGCCGGGGCGGCCGAGCAGGTGCGGTCTTGCGGTGCGGCGGTCGACTTGGTGCGGACGGATCTCGCCCGGCCCGAAGGTGTGGAGGAACTCGTCGAGCGTGTTGCCGCGACGGGTCGTCCGGTCGAGGCGCTCGCCGTCAACGCGGGGGTCGGCGTCAACGGCGAGTTCGCCTGCGACACCCGGCTCGATGACCAGCTGACCGTCGTGGACCTGAACGTGCGCTCGGCGGTGCATCTGGCCAAACGCCTGGTGCCGGCCATGGTGGACCGGGGTCATGGGCGGGTGCTGTTCACGTCGTCGATCGCGGGGGCTGCGCCGGCGCCGTATCAGGTGGTGTACGCCGCGTCGAAGGCGTTCCTCACGTCGTTTTCCGAAGGCCTGCGCGCGGAGGTGAAGGACAAAGGCGTGATGGTGACGGCGCTGCTGCCGGGACCGACCGACACCGAGTTCTTCGAACGCGCGGACATGGAGGACACGAAGATCGGCGCGGGTCCGAAGGACAGTGCGGCTGAGGTCGCGGAAGCCGGGTTCGCCGCGCTCATGGCCGGTGACGACAAGGTCGTTGTCGGTGCCAAGAACAAGATGACCGCCGCCGCGTCGCGGATGCTGCCGGACGAGGCGAAGGCCGCGCAGCAGGGGAAAATGATGAAACCAGGCTCCGCGCAGGAGTGAGGGCAGGAGTGAGGTTGATGAACAGGACGCTCGACCCCGGTGATCGGAAATTACGCGAAAGCCGGCTGACACTCGCGGCCGAATTGCTGACTGGCGTCTGGCTCGTGATCGCCGCCTGTGTGTTCACGTGGGCCGACACGCTCGCCGCCGACGCGGGGTTCTGGAACACGCTCCTGTGCGGCGTGGTCGTCGCGGTCGTGGCGTTTGCGCGCTTCGCGATGCCGGGCCGGCTGGGCCTGCTCGGCGTGGTGAACTTCGTGATCGCGTGCTGGCTGATCGTCTCGCCGTTCGCGTTCGGCTACCCGGGCGAAGGCCACCGCGATGCGCTGCGGACCAACGCCCTCGTGGCGGGTGTGCTGCTGGCGATCTTCAGTGCCATCTCCGTGACCGTGGCGGTGCGGCGCCGGCGGGGGAGCTTCGCGCCCGGCCGGTGATCGCGTTTTCCGGCCTTCACCCCCGGGTACGCGGAGCTCATGAGTACTCGCGCTCTCGCATCGCTGCCGTACGAGATCATCGAGGACGAAAACGTCCGGATCCCCGTGTCCGACGGCATCCATCTGTCGGCCCGGGTCTGGCGGCCCGCCGGGTCCGAATCCGTGCCGGTGCCGGGGATCCTGGAGTACATCCCGTACCGCCAACGGGATCTCACCTCGGTGCGCGACTCGATCCACCACCCCTACCTCGCCGGCCACGGCTATGCGTGCGTCCGGGTGGACATCCGCGGCACCGGCGAGTCCGAAGGGGTGCTGGCCGACGAATACCTCGAGTCCGAACAGCGCGACGCCGAAGACGTGCTGGCGTGGCTCGCGGATCAGCCGTGGTGCAGTGGCGTCACGGGGATGATGGGCATTTCGTGGGGCGGGTTCGCCGCGCTGCAGGTCGCCGCGCGCAAGCCGCCGAGCCTGCGGGCCATCGCGATCTCCTCGTTCACCGACGACCGCTTCGCCGACGACATGCACTACATGGGCGGCTGCCTGCTCTCGGACAACGTCGCCGAATCGGGCACGATGTTCTCCGACGCGACGCTGCCGCCGGACCCGGCCGTGGTGGGGGACCGGTGGCTGGACCTGTGGCGCGAGCGGCTCGAGGGCTGCGGTTCGTGGGCTGAGCAGTGGCTGCGCCACCAGCGCCGCGACGACTACTGGCGCCACGCCTCGGTGTCGGAGAACTACAGTGATGTGCAGGTGCCAGTGCTGGCGTCCAGCGGCTGGGCCGACGGGTACTCCAACGCCGTGACGCGCCTGATGGCCCACCTCGACGTGCCGCGGCGCGGGTTGATCGGGCCGTGGTCGCACAAATACCCGCACCTGGGCGAGCCGGGACCGGCGATCGGGTACCTGCAGGAAGTCGTGCGGTGGTGGGACCACTGGCTCAAGGACGCCGACAACGGTGCGCTGGACGGGCCGATGGTGCGGACCTGGCTGCAGGAAAGCGTGCCGCCTTCGACGTCGTACGAGGACCGGCCCGGCCGGTGGGTCGGGGAGACACACTGGCCCTCGCCGCACGTCAAGCCGTCCGAGCACGCGCTGGCGCCGCACCGGATCGCGCGGCCCGGGGAAGCCGTGCCGGAAACAGTGCTCGAGGTGTCCTCGCCGCTGTCGGTCGGGCAGTTCGCGGGGAAGTGGGCCTCCTACAGCGCCCCGCCGGACCTGCCGTACGACCAGCGTGAGGAAGACGGCGGTTCGCTCGTGTTCGACACCGACGTACTCACCGAGCGCTGCGAGATCCTCGGCGCGCCTCGGGTGCGGCTCGAGGTCTCGGCCGACCGTCCGGTGGCGATGGTCGCGGCGCGACTGTCCGATGTGGCTCCCGACGGCCGCGCCACCCGCGTGACCTACGGATTGCTGAATCTGACCCACCGCGCCGGCCACGACGAACCTCGACCCTTGGAGCCCGGCGAGGTGTGCGAGGTCGAGTTCGAGCTCAACGGAGTGGCGCAGGCGTTCCCCGCCGGCCACCGGATCAGGCTCTCACTGTCCACTTCGTACTGGCCGCTCGCCTGGCCGCCGCCGGAGCCGGTCATGTTGTCCGTTCACACAGGACGCAGTGCACTCGTGTTGCCGGTGCGCCCGGTCGCGGAGCCCGACGAGGTGTCCGCGAACCCGTTCGGTGAACCGGAAGGCACGCCGCCGCTGGCGACGACACAGCTGACGCCACCCGAGCAGCGCTGGGAAGTGTCGCGGGACCTGGTGGCGTACCACTCCGCGCTGGACATCGTGAAGAACTCCGGCGCGGTGCGCTACGACGACATCGACCTCACCGTGACCCGTGACGTGCACGAGCGCTACACCTGGGTCGCCGACGACTTCTGCTCACCGGTCGCGGAAACGGAGTGGATCGCGACCTTCGAGCGCGGCGACTGGTCGGCCCGCAGCGAGACGAGCACGCGCGTTTCGTGCACGCCGGAGGAGTTCGTCGTCGACGCACGCCTCGACGCCTACGACGGCGACCGCCGGATTGTCTCCCGCAACTGGCACTGCACGGTGCCCCGCGACCTGCTCTGAGGCGTTTGTCCTTGCGGTGAAAGGGAACCCGGAACGGGACGAGCCCCACCGGAACGAACAGGAGCTACGAACCGATGACGGCGAACATCTTCGTGGTCGGCCTCGACGAGGACAACGCGCGGGTGCTGCGACGCCTGCCCGAGGCCGGCCAGTACCGCTTCCACGGGCTGCTGACCCCTGACGAACTCCAGCACGGCGACATCGACGTCGGCGCTCTGCTGGACAAGGCCACGGCGGCACTCGACACCTTCGACGGCCCGATCGACGCCATCGTGAGCTTCTGGGACTTCCCGGCGGCCTCGCTCGTGCCGTTGCTGTGCGAGCGCCACGGCCTGCCGCACGTGCCGCTCGAGGCGATCCCCAAGTGCGAGCACAAGTACTGGAGCCGGCTGGAACAACGTGAGGTGATCGACGAGCTGCCGCACTTCGGGATCGTCAACCTCGACGTTGCCGACCCGAAGGTGCCCGAGGGCGTCGCGTACCCGTTGTGGCTCAAGCCCGTGAAGGCGTTCTCCTCCGAGCTCGCCTTCCACGTGACCGATGAAGCCGAGTTCGCCGCCGCGGTCGACAAGATCCGTGCTGGCGTGGGCCGGGTCGGTGACCCGTTCGACGAGGTACTCGGGAAGGTCAAGCTGCCACCGGAGATCGCCGCGGTCGGCGGGGCGGCGTGCCTGGCCGAGGAGGAGTTGCACGGCGTGCAGGCCGCGGTCGAAGGGTACGTGTACCAGGGGGAGGTGACCGTGTACGCGGCGCTCGACTCGATCGACTACCCCGACAGCTCGTCGTTCCTGCGCCACCAGTACCCCTCCCAGCTGCCGGCCGAGGTGCAGCGGCGCATGGCGGACGTCGCGCGGCGCGTGATGCGGCGCATCGGCTTCGACAACGGCACCTTCAGCATCGAGTTCTTCTGTGATCCGCGGTCGGGACAGGTGGCTCTGCTCGAGATCAACCCGCGGCACTCGCAGTCGCACGCGGAGCTCTTCGAGCTCGTCGACGGCCTCGCCAACCACGACCTCATGGTCCGCCTCGGTCTCGGCCAGGGCCCACGCCACCGCTCCGGCGCAGGCCCCTACGGCATCGCCGGCCGCTGGTACCTGCGCCGATTCTCCGGCGACGCTGTGGTGACCCGCGTGCCGACGGCCGAGGAGATCAGCGCACTGCAGAACGAGATCGACGGCGTCCGGGTCAGCGTGTCGCCGCAGGAGGGCCAGCGGCTTTCGGATCTGCCCGAGCAGGACAGCTATTCCTACGAGCTCGCGCAGTTCCTCATCGCTGCGAAGAGCTTGCAAGAGATGGAGCAGAAGTACGAGCGCTGCGCCGACAGCCTGCACTTCGAGTTCGACGACGCGGCCTGAACACCGGCGCCCTGCGGACTTTGCCGCGGGGCGCCGATGACGCGTCGGCCGTGCGTGTCTTGCGGGTTGCCGAACTGCCGCCGTGTCGGCGGGTGCTGCCCGGCGGAGGTTCGCGCTCAGCCGGCGCCGAAGGCGCGAAATACGAAGAACGCGGCGACCGCGAGCACGAGGACTGCCACAGCGACGAGCCATGCGATCGGCAGTTTGCGTGACGGCATGGGTTGTGGGTGGGACAGTCCCGAGGTCTGCCCGGCGTCGGGCGGGGTGTCGCCCGGGGTCACGGAACCCCCGGGTTCCAGGCCGGGAACTTCGTCCGGCTCAGGTCCGGGTGCGGTCATGGGGATCATCACCTTCCGTCTTCGGGGCCCGGTTCCTCCGGCTACCGCGTGCGGCCAGTACTAAACGCGGCGACGGTCCCGGAGCCGGCTACTTTTGCCCGTGCGCCGAGAATGGCGTTGGCAGGGCGGCGAAAGCGGTCAACGCGCCAGCCGCGCAGTGTGCAGAAACCCCAGAGCGCAACCGGCGAGGAAACTCCCGAACGCCAGCCCGCCGTCGGCACCGAACACTCCCGTGACGAAAGCCAGCGCAGCGGTGACTTCGGCGAACACGAGCACGGCACGCCAGCTGACCCGCTCCGCGGCGGCGCGGACGGCGAACGCCCGTGTGGTGAACGAGTTCGGCCGCAGGTCGGCTTCGAGGTCCCGCAACACGCGCCGGTCGTCCGGCATGGCGCCTCCCTGGTCGTGGCCGCGGTCAGCGGACAGGCTGGCTTGAACAAATACCGCCGAGTGAGCCGGAGCCGTCGCCGCCGGTGAACTCGGTCACCCAGCGGTGATTACCCGGTGATCATCTCGGGAAACGCGGCCGGCTCCGCGAGATCGGCCGCCGCGCGGCAGACCTCGGCCCGGTCGGCGAGTGTGCGTCTCCTCGTGGTGGGTACCCGTCCGGCGACCGCCGCGCCGAGTGTGAAGGAGGATGCTGTGCAGACCGTCGAAGCTGTTCGCGGAGTTGCCGCACTGCCCGAGATCGTCGCCAACACTGTCACCGATCCCGCTCAGGTCCGGGGCTGGCTCACCGACGTCGTCGGCGCCGGTGCGGACGAGGTGCGCTGCGAAACGGACCTTCCGGACGTGGCCGTGGACTGGCCCGGTGGCCGAGCGCTGTTCACGATCACCGGCTCGGGCGCGGGCGCCAGCCGGGTGGTGCTGCGCCTCACCTGGAGCGGCGGTGAGGACTCGGCGACCCGCCTGCTCGACGCGCTGGCCGATCGCGTGGAGGAGAACTTGACGACAGGCTGAGGGCTCGGCGAGAAACAGAGGGCATGTGGGTCGAGCGCACGACTCGACGTTCGACGTGGAGCGCCGGTACCCGGAGCTGACCGGGCCCCGGCGCTGTCCACAGTGGACCGCGCTGTTGACGGGCACGAAGTTCGCGTCGCTGCCGTGGTCGATGAGGAGGCCGTAGAGCCACAGCACGAGGCAGACGGCGCCGCCGACCACGAGGAACAGGAACGCACCGCGCGGGAGCTGGCCTGCCGTGCGGCCGGTGGCGGTGGGCGCGGGCGAGTACCACCAGGTGCATCCGAGAAGAGAGGACCCGGCCGTGTCCCAGCCCGCTCAGCAGCAGAGCCCACCCGGGTCGCCCGAGGCCGTGACCCCGCCCGACCACGGCGAGCACACCCATCGCGGCTCCGGGAAGCCGACCGGCAAAGCCGCGCTGATCACCGGAGCGGGCAGCGGCATCCGGCCGCGCGGTGGCGATCGCGTTCGGCGCGCGCGTCGCGGTCGCGGGTGGTGTGCCCATCCTCTGACCCTCATGCTCGTAGCTCGACGATCGCGGTGGTAAGTGTCGGGGGCGCAGCTCGAGATCGTAATCGGTGGGTTCGCCTTCGTCGTCGAGGCGGCGGCTCGGGCCGGGTGATCAGTCACCCGCCCGGACGTCCTGCCCTCGGCCGGGCCGACCCGCAGGTCAACCAGAACGGGCGGGAGGCACCATCCCGGGCGCCTCCCGCCCGGCCGCGTCAGGAAACCGCCGGGCCGGAAGCGGAGCTGCCCGAGAGTTCCTTCATGTACTCGTGACACTGCTTGGCCCGCGCCGAGTCCTCTTCCATCACTCGGCGGAAGAAGTCGGCGATGTCCTGGCGGTCCGCGTTGTCGGCGTCGCGGACATACTGGCCGTAGTCGTGGCCGGCCTTGAGCGCGTGGTACTGCACGGAAATGAGGTCGAAGCTGACGTCGTCGAAACCGGTTTCTCCGGTGGCCATGGATTTCTCCTTTTCACCTTCGGGACACGGCACCGCAGCGGCCGCAGTCCGGTGATTCCCGCGCGTCCGCCGGACAAACATTGGGGTGTGGTGGTTTCCGCGGCGGGACCGGGGGTATGTCCCGCGGCGGCGGAGACGGAGGTGGCCGGGATTGGTAGGTACTGGCGTCGGTGGGCTTCGCGATGTACGTGGCGAATTTCGGTTTGTACAACAAGACCTACGGCTCGCTCGCCGGGGTGATCGTGTTCCTGGCGTGGCTGTGGATCTCGAACCTCGCCGTGCTGCTGAGCGCCGAGCTGGACGCGGAGCTCGCCCGCGGTCGCCGGCTCCAGGCGCGCGGCGGCGACGAAAGCGAGCCGATCCTGTCGCCGCGCGACACGAAGGCGATGGGCGAGCAGGAAGCCGCGGCCGTCGCCGAGGAGGCGGAGTGATCGTCAGCCGCGGCCACGCTCGCGCTGCTCGCCGACCACGCGCCGGCCGGCGTCCCTGGCATCGCCGACGTTCGCGGGCGGCGGCCCTCGCCCGAGCCGTACAGGGCGCCGTCGGGCGCGCGATGTCGGGTAGTCGGTTCCATCGCACATTGTCACGGGTTCTCGGATCGGGAATGTGACGAACCACTGTGTTTCGCGCACGGTCGCGGGGGGGTAACGGGGCAGCATGACTCGCATCGGCACGCACTTGCCCACGGTCTCGGACCTCGCGGGCCTGGCCCGCCTGTTCGAGACCGAAGGCGGCGACGACTTGTATGTGCGCTGGTCGCGAGGCCCCGACACGGACCTCGCCGACGACGACCGCGATCCCACAAGCCTCGACGGCCTCACCGGCATCTCGCTGCCGGGCCTGTCGGCCAACCCGCTGCGGACGGAGTCCTGGTGGCGTGACCGCCCGGTGCGGTTGTGGCTCGCCCGCCGGCTGTACGACTACGGGCACCTGCGTGACCTGCGCGGCCCGGGCGTGCGCCCCTGGGTGCTGCGCGGTCGCGAAATCGCTCGCGGGCCCGACAACGAGCCCCTGGTCGTCGACGCCCAGCCCCTGGCCTGGGTGGCCGACAGCGTGCTGCGCGAAGCGCGCCGTCTGGTGCACGGGCAAGGTTCCCGGGAGTGGGGACCGATGGACCGCCGCGCCCGGGCTGACTCGAAGACGCGAATCGCGCCCACGGCGGAGCTACCCGGCTCGGCGTGACTCGGCTGAACGCGGATCAGCCGTCCACGAACGCGGTGATCACCGCCGTGGTGTAACGGGGGCGCTGAGGTGGGGGGAGTGGCCCGTCGCGTCGAGCGTCACCAGCACGCTCCCGGCGAGCTGTTGGTGGGTAATCTGCCCGACGGGCCGGGGGAGCGATGGCGTCCTGGCTGCATTGCCCATCAGCGTCGGCACGGTGATCTTCGGCAGGCCCGTACGGTTGTCGGACAGGAATGTGGCGCGCGCGAACACGCGGGCGGTCCCGGGATCCGTGCGGCAGAAGGAGTTCTTCAGCTCCTCGCCGAGCTCGGGGCGTGCCGGCGTGCTCATGATCACCGGCGCCATCGCGGCGAACCGGTCCGGTTCGGTGTTGGCGGCGAGCACGGCGGCGAGCACGGCATGGCGCTGACTGAGTGCCCGACGAGGACGACGTCGCGCAGGTCCAGCTCGTGGCAGACGTCGAGCACGTCCTGGGCGCAGCCCTCGAGACCGCTGTGGCGTGCGGGCGTCGAACAGCACCCGCGCGGTGCCGCAGCGCCGGCGCCGGGGCCACCAGTCGCCGCAGATTCTGGTCGCAGCCGAACCCGTGGGCGAGCAGCACGGCCGGCCCGCTCTCACGTCCTGTGACGACCACGTTGTTCCGGATCCGCACGGTCATCCCGCCGTCCTCGTCGGTTGACGACCACGTCAGCCGTGGGTGCGGCGGCGCCGGTCGGAGATCGCCTCGTCGCGCACGCGCACGGTCTCCTCGCCGAGCTCACCGACGCGCGCCGCCAGCTCCGCGTGGTCGGCCGCCAGGTGCCGCCGCGTCTCCCCGAGCGGCGCCAGCAAGGCCGACGCATCGTCCTCCGCCAGCGCCCTGGCGACGCCCGCCGCGGCCCGCCGGCCCGCGGCCGACATGCCTTCCGCAGCGGTGACATGTGCGGCGAGCTGGCGCAGGGAAGCCGCGTTGCCGCGGGCCCACTCGGAGACCGCGCGCTCTCCGGCGCGCCGGTCCCGTTGCGCGTCGATGCGCTCCTCGCCGGTGGCTTCCCCGGTGGTCGAAGGCTGCAGGCGCAGGTAGCGCCGTTCGGCGGCCTGCCGGCTGGTGACGCCCAGCGCCGGCGCCAGCGCGGTCCAGCTCACGCCAGCGGCGCGCGCCGCGGTGATCAGCTCCGGCTCCCACTTGTCCAACGTCGCCCGCAGCGCGTGCAGCGCGCTGAGGGACGCGAGCAGTCCTTCGCCGTCGGCGCTGCCGGAGCGCGCATCGGTGACAGCCCCGGCGATCAGCGCCAGCAGGTCCACCTCGTCCATCGCGTCAACCTTCCGATGACTCAGCACTTGTCAACTATCCGATGACATGTTAGAACAGTTCTGCGCGTTGACAAACCCGACGACCTCAGGAGGTGGAGCCCGATGTTGATGCGCACCGATCCGTTCCGCGAGTTCGACCGGCTCACGCAGCAGTTGCTGGGCAGCGCTTCGCCGGGCACGTGGTCCCGGCCCGCCGCGATGCCGATGGACGCCTTCCGCGACGGCGACGAGTTCGTGGCCTGTTTCGACCTCCCCGGCGTCGACGCCGACGCGATCGAGCTGGAGGTGGAGCGCAACGTGCTGACCGTCAAGGCGGAGCGGCGCCCGCTGCCCACCGGCGACGACGCGCGGATGCAGGTCTCCGAGCGGCCCTACGGCGTGTTCTCCCGCCAGCTGCTGCTCGGCGACGGCCTCGACACCACGAAGATCTCCGCGGGGTACGAGGCCGGCGTGCTGACGGTGCGGATTCCCGTCGCCGCGACCGCGCAGCCACGCCGCATCTCCGTGAGCGCCGGTACCGACCGCAAGGAGATCACCACCTGACCGATCACCGGATGAACCGCTGATACCGGGAGGGCCGGGCCGCGCGGCCCGGCCCTCCCGTCTCGGAGAAAGGACCCGGCTCCCGTGACCGCATCGCTCGACGTTTCGACCGGCCACCACCCCGCCGCCCCCGCGCTGACCGCCTATCTGCGTGCCGTGACCGCCGAACTTGGCGTCGGCCTCGAGTCCTGCACGCTCGACCACGCCACACCGCTGTCGGCTTACCTCGCGCTCGACCAGCGCCACCCGTCCTATCCGGACCGAGATTTCGCTCTGCTGTGGGATGAGGAACGCGGCTGGGCCGCCGCGATCGAGACCCACTCCGGCGAAGATCTCATCGTCGTGCGCCACCTCGGAACCACCGTGGCGCCGTGGCCGGCCGAGGTGGCCCGGTTCGTCGCCGCCGTGCTCGCCGACGACCACACGCTCGGCACGCCCGATCCGGTGCGGCTGCGGAGCGCGGGTCGCGCCGATGAACTCGCCACCCTGCTGAGTGGGAGGGCACGGTGACGTTCTCCCTGCCCGAAAGCTTCGCTCTGACGCTGCGCGGCTATGACCGCGCGCAGGTCGACGACCGGCTCGCCGAGCTGCACGAGGAACTGCGCCTGATCACAGTCGACCGCGACGCCGCGCAGTCGCAGGCCGAGGTGCTCGCCGACCGGCTGGCGCAGGCGCGCGCCGAGATCTCCGTGCTGCGCAGGCAGATCGACCGGCTGTGCCGCACGCCCGGCGACCCCGCCGTGCTCGGCGGCAAGGTGAGCCGACTGCTCGCCCTCGCACATGCGGAAGCCGACGACGTCGTCCTCGCCGCCCGGCAACGTGCGGCCGCGCTGCGCGCCGAAGCCGACGCGGCCGTCCGGCGGACCGAGGCGCAGCTGCGGGACATCGACACCGTGCTCGCGCAGGCGGAGTCCGTGCTGGGTCAAGAACCGGGTGAGAAGCCACACGCCGTCGCCGCTTGAGTGTCCGAAGTGGACTCCAAAGCTGAGCGGTTGCAGACTGCGGTCATCCAGGCCGAGTGTTCGAGGAGCCGTGGGCCGGTGCTGGGTCGCGAATCGCGGCGCTGTTCGACGGCCGCGGCCGGGCCCCGCCGGCAGGACTCTCCCCCCGGCCTGCCTGCAGGGCGGCACGACGGATCGCGAACGCTGCTCCAGGGCCGGCGCTCCGCTTGCGAAAAATACGATGAGTGCTTGAGGGAGGCCTTCCACGGAAAACTGAGCCACCTCGGTGAAGAGCTACTGGGCAGGTTCGCCCTCACCGTCGAGGCGATGCGCCGGGCGAGCAGCACGCTGTTCCGGCCGAACTCGAATCCGCGTGCGAGGCAGATGGAGCTGTCGCCGTGAGCATGGCGGATCGGCTCGCCGAGCTGATCGGCAGTCGCATTGCTCGCGCGCTTCTGTGAACGCTTCGGCGACCAAGCCGTGTCGGTTGCGAAACGGGGCTGCGTCTGATCGTGCAGCCGTTCTCGTGGCGGCCCGATCACGCGGACGGGCGGCGAACGTCCTCACGACAGCGGTTCGTGCGCCAGGCGGTGGGAGGTTTCGAGCAGGAGGGCGTGGACGAACGCCTGCGGCAGGTTTCCGCGCAGCTGACGTTGGCGCACGTCGTACTCCTCGGCCAGCAGGCCCGGCGGGCCGCAGGCGGCGCGGGTGCGTTCGAACCACCGGAACGCGCCGACGCCGTCCCCTTGGTGCCAGCGGGCGAGGGCCATCACGAACCCGCACAACAGGAACGCCCCTTCGGCCTCGCCGAGTGGGCAATCGTCAGGGGCGAAGCGGTAGACGTAGCCGTCTTCGCACAGGTCGGCGTGGACGGCGTCAAGGGTGGCGATCGTGCGCGGATCGGTGGCGGGCAAGGCGCCGCGCACCGGCGGTAGCAACAGTGCGGCGTCGGTGCCGGCCAGTCCGGGCGCGCGCTGCCAGGCACCCCGATGGTCGGTGCAGCGGCGAGCCGTCTCGGCGAGCAGCCGGTCGGCAAGGCCGGACAGCTCTGCCGCGGATGCCGCGGACCGCTGCGCGGCGAGGGCGCGAAGCCCGGCGACGCAGGTGAGGCGGGAGTGGGTCCACCAGTCGTTGTGCAATTCCCACACGCCGGCTTCGCATTGGTCCCAGCGGCGGGTGATGAGATCGACGCAGAGGTCGGCCGCGCGTTCGGCATCGGGGGTGAGCCGGTCGTGGCGGGCCGCGGCGGCGTAGAGCTGCAGCAGTTCACCGAGGGTGTCGAGCTGGAACTGGCCGCGCACGTGATTGCCGGCGATCGGGTTCCCACCCGGGTAGCCCGGCAGGCGCAGCGGGGTTTCCTCCGGTGGTGGCCGGCCGTCGGTGCGATAGGCGGGCAGGAGCCTGTCGCCGTGTTCGAGCAAGCGCGCGGAGGTGAACGCGACGGCGTCGTCGAGCAGCGGGTGGCCTTCGGTGACGGAGGCGGCGAGCCCGGCGTAGCACTGGTCGCGCAGCCAGACGTAGCGGTAGTCGTAGTTGCGCCCGGCTTCGGCGCGTTCGGGCAGGCCGAGGGTGGCGGCGGCGACCATGCCGCCGGCGGCCGTGGTCAGGCCGCGCAGCACCGCGTACGTGTGCCGGGCATCGCGCGGTGCGACGGTGTCCTCGAGCCGCGGCACGGCCTGGTGCCAGGTGTGCTCGGTCGCCGCCCACAGTGCATTCGGGTCGGTGGGGTCGGGCAGGTGATCGGGGCTGATTTCGAGGACGAGGTCGTGAGTGGTTCCGCCCGGCAGGTCGACGTCCAGGAGCAGCCGGCCCTCGTCGTCGGGTCGCGCGGCGTGCGCCCCTCGCCATCGGAGGCGCAGGTCGCCGGTGCGGGCGGTCCACACGCCGTCGTCGCCCAGGGAGAGTTCACGCATCGAGCGGCCGCCGAAGCCGTCGCGCAGGTCGAGCTGTACCCGTACGCTGACGTCGCGTTCCACGGCTTCGATCCGCCGCAGCAGCACGACCCGGCGCGGGTCGGCGGGATAGGCGAGCGCTTCACGGCATTCGACGACCGTGTTCGTGGTGACCCACCGGTTGTGCCAGATCAGCGTGCCCGGTTCGTAGTAGCCGCCCCACACGCACGGGCCGGCCGGGCTGACGGAGTAGCTTCCGCGGCCGCCGACGAGCGTGGACAGCACGGCGCTGTCGGCCCATCCGGGCGCGCACAACCAGGCGATGTCGCCCCGGGGGCCGCACAACGCGCCGCGTTCGCCGTCGGCCAACAGCGCGTACTCGCGCAGGACGTGCGGCGGAAAGTCGAGCCAGTCGCTCATGCCCGGGTCCGCCGCCACACCCCGGCCGCCGTCGCCGCGAGCGCGCCGCCCGCCGCGGCGAGCAGCCCGTGGTGCCGGCTGGCCCAGAGCTGGACGGTGCGAGGCGCGGCCCGGTCGTCGAACTCGCCGTGGGCGCCGAAGTCGTGGCCGTGCGGTCCGTCGGCCGGCTGCCACAAGTTGGCGGGCTGGTCGGCGGGTGCGGGTTGCTTCGTCTGCTGCGACTTGAGCCCGGTCTTCGCGAGGTACCAGTCGAGGACTCCTGGGGCGAGGGCGTTCGCGAGGAGGGTGCCGACGGTGCTGGCGCCGACCCAGTATTCGCGTCGGCGCGGGTGGTCGGCTGCGTAAAGGACCGCGTCGGCGGCGACCTCGGGCTGGTAGATGGGTGGCACCGGTTGGGCGTGGCGTGGCAGGCGGGAGAGCACCCAGGTGAACTGGGGGGTGTTGACGGCGGGCATCTGCACCATCGTCACGCGCACGCCGCTGTGCTCGGCGAGCAGTTCGCAGCGCAGTGCTTCGTTGAAGCCCTGGATGGCGTGTTTCGCGCCGCAGTAGGCGCTCTGCAGCGGGATTCCGCGGTAGGCGAGCGTGGAGCCGACCTGCACGATGGTGCCGTGGTCGCGGGGTTTCATGTGGTTGAGCGCGGCCATGGTGCCGTGCACGTATCCGAGGTAGCTGACCTCGGTGACCCGGCGGAACTCCTCGGGCCGGATGTCGGAGAACCGCGCGAAGACCGACGTGAACGCGACGTTCACCCACGTGTCGATCGGCCCGAGCTCCTGCTCCACCCGCTTGGCCGCCGCGGCCACCTGGTCGTAGTCGGCGACGTCCACTTCGAGGGGCAACGAGGTGCCGCCCTCGCGCCGGACGTCCTCGGCGGCCGCGCTCAGTCCCTTGCGACCGCGGGCCATCAGTGCGACTTTGCAGTGCCGCGCACCGAATGCGCGGGCGACCGCCCGCCCGATGCCACCACTGGCACCGGTCACGACCACTACAGGGTTGTCAGACATGGGGATCCTCCGTTCAGTCACTTGCTCGCGGTCCGGGACGCGGCCGCCCATGCCGCCGCTGTCACCGCGCCGGCGGCCGCCGGCCCTCGCCACCGCCTCGATACCCCGGCGAGCCCGAGCATGCTCAGACTGTGGGCGCAGTCGACGAGCCACGCCCGCCGCGTGGCGGCGCTGTGCGGCCACCTCAGCGTCACCGCTGCCTGGACCACGTGCCGCACCCCCAACGCGGCGAGTACCGCGGCCGCTTGGTCCTCCTCGACGACTCTCGCCACCGCGAGCAACGCCGTGCCCCATCCGGCCCGCGCCACCGCCACGGCCCGGGTGTTCATCGCGTCCTCGCCCGGCGGGCCACCGCGCCTCCCGCCGCGCCCAGCGCGAGCCCTGCGGCCAGTGCCGCTGCGCGCCTGCGTCGCCGAGGCGGCTCCGGAGGCTGGTCGAGGCCCGACGCGAGCAGCTGGGCGAGATGTGTCCCTTCACGGCCGCCGGTGTCGAGTTCGTGGAGCTGGGTGCGGCAGCTGAAGCCGTCGGCGAGCACGACGGTGCCGGTCTCGGCGTCGCGGACCCGGGGGAGCAACACCCGTTCCGCGCAGGCTTCGCTGACCGCACGATGCCCCTTCTGGAAGCCGAAGTTCCCCGCAAGGCCGCAGCAGCCGGAGTCGAGCTGTTCCGCGTCGACGCCGGCGGCCTCGAGCAGACGCCGGTCGGCGTCCCAGCCCAATACCGCGTGCTGGTGGCAGTGGACCTGGGCGAGCGCCTTCGCGTCGAGGCGCGGCGGGCGGTAGCCGGGAGAGTGTTCGGTGAGCAGCTCGGCCAGGGTCACGGTCTGGTTCCGCAGCCGCCGGACGTCCTGGTCGCCCGGGAAAAGATCCACCGCGTCGGAGCGGAAGACCGCGGTGCAGCTGGGTTCCACGCCGACAACGAGCCCTCCGTCGCGCAAGTGCGACACCAGCTCCCGGACGGTTCGCTGCAGGATGTGCTTCGCGACGCCGAGCTGGCCGGTGGAGACCCAGGTGAGCCCGCAGCACACGGGCGTCGCCGGCATCGTCACCCGCCACCCGGCGTCCTCCAGCACGCGAACCGCGGCTCGCCCGACGTCGGGGTGGAAGTGGTTGGTGAACGAGTCCGGCCACAGCAGGACCGTGCCGCGCGCACCATCGCCGGACGGGCGGCGCCGGGCGAACCACTGCTGCAGAGTTTTCCCGGCGAACGCCGGGATCTCGCGGTGCTCGACGCCGGCCGCGAGGGTCGCCAGCCGCGCGAGGCCGGGAGCGTGCGTGAACGCGTTGACGAGCTTCCCGGCTCGTAGCCGACCGACGACCTGGGCGAGCGCGGGCAGGCAGCCCATCGTGAAGTCCGAACGAGGCCGGCGCCACGGGCGGCCCTTGTAGTGGTGGGCAAGGAACTCGGCTTTGTACGTCGCCATGTCCACATTGGCCGGACAGTCGGTCTTGCAGCCCTTGCACGCCAGGCACAGGTCGAGGGCGTCGCGCACCTCGGTCGAGCGCCAGCCGTCGTTGATCGGACTGTCGCCGTGGCCGTGGAGCATCTCGAAGAGCAAGCGGGCCCGGCCTCGCGTGGAGTGCTCTTCCTCGCCGGTGACCTGGTAGGACGGGCACATCACGTCGCCGGAGGACGTGTCGTGCTGGCGGCAGCGGCCGACCCCGACGCAGCGGTTGGCGGCCTGGGCGAAGGAGCCGCCGTCGTCGGGGAAACGGAAGTAGAGGTCCTGGGGGTCTGCCGGAGACCAGGTGCCGCCGAGGCGCAGGTTCTCGTCGAGGAGGTAGGGCGCGACGACCTTGCCGGGGTTCATCCGGTCGTCCGGGTCGAAGATCCCTTTGAGCCGGCCGAACGCGGTGACGAGCTCAGTGCCGAACATCTTCGGCAGCAGCTCGCCGCGCGACTGGCCGTCACCGTGCTCACCGGACAACGAGCCGCCCAGCCCGGCGACCAGGTCGGCCGCGCGGTGCATGAACCGGCGGTAGGTCGCCACGCCGTCGGCGGTGTAGAGGTCGAACGGGATCCGCGTGTGGACACAGCCCTGTCCGAAGTGGCCGTACAGGCTGGGGCCGGTGTCGCTGGCGTAACCGAATTCCTCGTACAGCGCGGTCAGCTTTCGCAGGTACTCGCCGAGCCGCTCGGGCGCGACCGCCGAATCCTCCCAGCCCTCGAACGTGTCGGCCTTGCCCGGGACGTGCGCCGTCGCTCCGAGGCCCGCTTCACGCACCTGCCACAGCTCGTTCTCGCGCGCCGGGTCGTCGAGGAAGGCGACGTCGGCTTCGTGCTCGGTGTCGTGCAACGCTTCCAGCATTCCGTGGGCCCGGTGTTCGACTTCCTCGCGGGTCTTGCCACCGAACTGGACCATGAGGAACGCGCGGCCCGCCGGCATCTCGGCGAGCGCTTGCGGGTTCATGTCCTTGAGTTGCTGGTCGCAGATCAGCTTGTGGTCCACGCCTTCCAGCGCGATCGGCTCGTGCGGCAGGATCTTCGGCACGGCATCGGCGGCGGTGGCGACGTCGGGGTAGCCGAGCACGACGAGCGTCCGCTCAGGCAGCACTGGCACCAGCTTCAGCTCCGCACGCAGCACGGTGACCAAAGTCGACTCCGACCCGACGAGCAGGCCTGCGACGTCGAAGCCGTGCTCCGGCAACAGGGAATCGAGGTTGTAGCCGGACACGCGCCGCGGGATGTCGGGGAAACGGCGGCGGATCTGCTCGGCGTACTCGTCGCGCAGGCGGCGCAGCTGCCGGTAGACCGCGGCACGCGGATCGCCGCGGCGTTCGATCTCGGCGTACTCCTCGTCGGTTGTCCTGCCGCACCAGAACCGGGTTCCGTCGGCGAGCAGGACCTCCAGCGCCGCGATGTTGTCCACGACCTTGCCGGTGCGCTGAGCCGTGGCGCCGCAGGAGTTGTTGCCGATCATGCCGCCGAGCGTGCAGTTCATGTGCGTGGCCGGTTCCGGGCCGAACCGCAGCCCGGTGCCGGCGAGTTGCCGGTTCAGCTCGTCGAGAACGATCCCCGGCTGCACCACGCACGTGCGCGCCGCTTCGTCCACCGACTCCAGCTTCGTGCAGTACTTCGACCAGTCGAGCACGATCGCGGTGTTGGTGCACTGGCCGGCGAGGCTCGTGCCGCCGCCGCGCGAGAGCACCGGCGCCCCGAATTCACGGGCGATCGCCAGCGCTTCGACCGCGTCGTCCGGCGACCGTGGCACCACCACACCCAGCGGCACCTGGCGGAAGTTCGACGCGTCGGTCGAATACGCGGCGCGGGTTCCGTCGTCGAACCGCACCTCGCCGCGCCCGCGCCCGCGCAACGCCGTCGCGAGCGCGGTCAGGTCGACGTCCGGCACAGGGGGGTGGTGGGCAACGGGATCGGGCAGGTCCACTCGGGTCATCGCGGGGTCCTCCTTCAGGCCGGGTACTCGGCCGCGACGTCGGCCCGCAGCGCCAGGCCGTGGCCGGCGGCGGCCGGCGACGGGGTGACGGTGCCGCCCGCGGGGTCGAGGCAGCCGTCGAAGAGCAGGTTTTCGAGGCGGTCGTGGTCGGCGAACCACTCGATGTGCCGGAAGTTCGGCGTCGCCGCGGCCGCGTGCGCGGACAGGTTCGGCGCGCAGTGGGCGGACACCTCGCGGTTCGCGGCGGCCGCGAGGGCGGCGGCGCGGCGCCATTCGGTGTAGCCGCCACACCGCGTGACGTCGATCTGCAGGCAGTCGACGGCGGGCATCAGCCGCGCGAAGCACGGCAGGTCGTAGCCGTACTCGCCGGCGGCGATGTCGGGCCCGCCGGGCGTGCGCAAGCTCGCGAGCCCGGCGAGATCGTCGCTGGACACGGGTTCCTCGAACCAAGTGACGTCCGCGTCCCGCAGCGGTTGCAGCAGCCGGCGCGCCTGGCCCACGGAGTAGGCGCCGTTGGCGTCCACGAACAAGGCGGCAGCGCTGCCGAGGACGTAACGCGCGAGCTGCACCCGCTTCAGGTCCTTCTCGACGCGGGTGCCCCACGCCTCCCCGATCTTGATCTTCACGCGCGGGATCCGCTGCCGTACCGCCCAGTCTTCAAGCTGATCGGCGAGCTCCTCGTCGGTCATGGTGGTGAACCCGCCACTGCCGTAAACGGCGACGTTGTCGTGGACGCGCCCGAGCAGCCGGCTCAGCGGCACGTCCAGTGCTCGCGCCGACGCGTCCCACAACGCGATGTCCACCGCGGACAGCGCGCAAGAGACCAGACCCGCCCGGCCGAGGTTGCGGATCGCGCGCTGCATCGCCGCCCAGCACGCCGGGACGTTGGCCACCGGCGCCCCGAGGACGGCGGGCGCGAGCGTCCGCTCGATCAGTGGCGCGCACGCGGCGTCGGCGTAGGTCCAGCCGAGGCCGCGCACGGGGCCGGCCTGGATGTGGGCCACGACGATCGTGGTGCTGTCCCACTCGAGCGTGCCGTCGGCCTCCGGCGTCTCGGTCGGCACGCGATAGGCCCGGGCCGTGATCTGCTCGACGGCGGGCGAGCAGCGCGTCACTTGTCCCGCCGGCCCGGGAGGAACTCCTGCACCTTGGTCTTCACGCCCTGCACCACGAGGTGCATCGCGTCGGGGTCACCCTTGAGCACGGCCTCGGTGGCGGACTTCATCTGCTCGAACGTGGCGTGCGGCGGGATCGGCGGCACCTCGGGATCGCAGCGAACGTCGAGGACCGCGGGCTTGTCCGCGGTGAGCACGGTGTCCCAGGCGGCGCCGAGCTGCCCCGGCCTGTCCACGGTGACCGCGGTCAGCCCGAGCGACAGCGCGAAGCCGGCGTAGTCGACGTCGGGCAGGCTCTGCGATTCCTCGAACTTCGGAGCCCCGCCCATCGCGCGCAGCTCCCACGTGACCTGGTTGAGATCGTTGTTGTGGAAAACGCAGATCACGCAACGCGGGTCGGTCCACAGGTGCCGGTAGCGGGCGATGGTGATGAGCTCGGCGAGGCCGTTCATTTGCATGGCGCCGTCGCCGACCAGCGCGATCACCGGCCGGTCGGGGTACGCGAACTTGGCGCCGATGGCGTAGGGCACACCCGGTCCCATCGTGGCGAGGGTGCCCGACAGGGAACTTCGGACGTTGCCGCGGATGCGGAGGTTGCGGGCGTACCAGTTGGTGGAGGAGCCGGAGTCGGCGGTGATGATCGCGTTGTCCGGGAGCCGGCGTGACAGCTCGGAGACGATCGTCATCGGGTTGACGGGCTCGGCGTCGACGGCGGCTTCGCGGTCGACGGTGTCCCACCACGACGCGACGTTCTTCTCGATCTTCTTGCGCCACGAGCGGTCTTCCCGGCTCGCCAGCTTGGGCAGCAGCGCGCGCAGGGTCGCGCCGGCGTCACCGACGAGGTTGACTTCGGTGGGGTAGCGCATCCCGATCAACCGGCCGTCGAGGTCGATCTGCACGGCTCGGGCCTGGCCGAAGTCCGGGAGGAATTGCGAGTACGGGAAGTTCGAGCCGACGATCAGCAGGGTGTCGCAGTCGCGCATCAGCTCATAGCTCGGACGGGTGCCGAGCAGGCCGATGGCGCCGGTGACCCACGGCAGGTCGTCGGGCAGCACATCCTTGCCCAGCAGCGCTTTCGCCACCCCGGCCCCGGTCACCTCCGCGATCTGCCGGACTTCGGCCGCCGCGCCGCGGGCGCCTTGGCCGACCAAGATGGCGACCTTTTCACCCGCGTTGAGCACCTCGGCGGCGGCGTCGAGGTCGGCTTCTGGCGGCACCGGCCGTGGCCACGAGGTGCTCGGCGGGCTCGAGGGCACCTGTTTGAACGCGTGCTGCGGCGGCGAGTACGGCTCTTCCTGCAGGTCGGCCGGGATGATGAGCGCGGTGGGGCAGCGGCCCGCGATCGCGGTGCGGAACGCGCGGTCCAGCGCGTTGGGGAGTTGCTCGGCCACGTTGACCTCGACGAGGTACTCGCTCGCGACGTCCTTGTACAGCGTCTGCAGGTCGACTTCCTGCTGATAGCTGCCGCCCATGGCGCTGCGCGCGGTCTGTCCGACGATGGCCACCACGGGCACGTGGTCGAGTTTCGCGTCGTAAAGCCCGTTGAGCAGGTGGATCGCCCCCGGACCGGACGTCGCCAGGCAGACTCCCGGGCGACCGCTGAACTTCGCGTAGCCGACCGCCGCGAACGCGGCCATCTCCTCGTGGCGCGCCTGCACGAACCGTGGGTGGTTGTCCGCCTTCCCGAACGAGGCGACGATGCCGTTGATCCCGTCGCCTGGATACGCGAACACCTGCTCGACGTCCCACTCGCGCAGCCGCTGCAGCAGGTAGTCGCCGACGGTCTGGGTCATGACAGCTCCTCGTCATTGCGTCTTTTCACGCCTCTGAGGTCGCTGTACCCGCTTTCCGGCCTTACCATACTTGCGTGACGCAAAATTCTTCGCCGGATTCCGGTGCCGCGCTAGCCGCCCTGCGGGCGATGGTGGCGATCGCGGACTCCAGCGTCGAGAACGTGACTGGGCAGCTGACTCTTACGCAGTTCCGTGCGCTGCGCGTGGCAGCCGAACGCACGCCGGTCACGATGGGCCGGGTTGCCGAGGAGCTGACGATGAACCCGTCAACGGTCACCCGGGCGTGTGACCGGCTGGTTTCTCTGGGGCTGCTCCAGAAAGCACCGAACCCACTGAACAAGCGCGAGACGCTCCTCGCTCCGACTGCGAAAGGCCGCCAACTCGTCGATCGCGTCGACGAGGAACGCCGTCGGGTGCTGAATTCGGTGCTGGACCAGCTGGAGGCGGGGGAGCGCTCGGTGGTGGTCTACGCGCTCGCCCGCTTCGCCGAAGCCACCGGTTGGATCAAGACAGTTGCGGTGCGCAAATGAACGGCCGCCAATGCGGTGGCAGTGCCGCAGTTCAGGCGGAGGGTCGTCCAGCGGTAGAACGTGTGGTCGCCGGCGTGGCGGGTATCCACCTGGCGATCTCGGCGAGCGGGAGGATCGGGCGATGGCGGACGGGGTGGAGACCTACTTCGAGACCGGGTTGTGGAAGAACCGCCTGGAGGGCAATGTGCGGGCCTCCAACACGGCCAGGACCGCGGGCGACGCGGAAAAGACCGGGCGTCCCATGGCGAAGGCGCGAAAGGGCGTCCATGTGGTGCGTGACGAGTACGGGGTCGTCGTCCGCCGGTCGCGGCCGGTCAGATTTCGCGGCGGTGGTCGACCAGCCAGGTGGCGATCTCGTGGAGCTTCATGTTGAGGATTCGACGAGCATGCGGAACGCCTGCACGGCGTCGATGTCGTGGCGTTGCATGAGGATGCCTTTGGCCATGCCGATCACGTCGCGGGATTCGATCGCGGCGTGCAGTTGTGCTTCGGTCTGGGCGCCGACGAGCGCGACGGCGGCGTGGGTGGCGAACACCTGGCCTTCCTGCTCGGTGGTGTCGCTGAACGCGTTGAGGCGCGTGGAGTAGAGGTTCAGGGCGCCGAGGGTGTCGTCGTTGACGAACATCCGGTAGGACAGCATGGATCGGATACCGGCCTTGGCTGCCTCGGGGGTGAACGCCGGCCAGCGAGTTTCGTCGAGCAGGTTGCTGGTGCGAAAGATCTCATGCTGGGCGATCGCGTCCAGGCACGGGCCTTCGCCGGTGCGGTACTGGATCTCGTCGACCGTGTTCACGACCTCGCTGGTCGGGGCGACGGTCCGGACCTGCCCGCTTTCGACCAGGGAAATCCCGGCGTGCTCGGCACCGGCGATGTGGTCCACCGCGGCCTTCACGATCGCGGCGACGGTCGAGCCGACGTCCGGTTCGGCCTGCAAGGTCCGCGCGAGCGCCCCCAGTACGCTGCTCAGGCTCTCGGGTGCGGGATGGTCGGGGTGGGACACGGACGCCTCCTCCTACGTCAGTGGTTCTCCCATGGTAATTACCCGCCGACCCGCTGTGCGTATCGCGCTCCGACCAGGATCGACACCGTGTCCTGGCCCACCTGGGCGAGCCCCGCACAAGGACAGCTGGTGCCGCTGATATGCCGTGATCAGGTTCCCCGGTCAGCCTCGTTCGTCAGGGAGGACTTCAAGGTCGGAGAGACCGTCCGGATCACGGGCAAACCATGACCGGCGACGTCGGCACCGTCGTTCACTTCGACGACAAGCGTCCAGAACTGCTTTTCGGCTACCGAGCTGGAAAAGGTGTGCGGTTGACGCCGTGTCGCCGGCCTGGCCGCGGCGAGTCGCTAACCGGCGGGGAGCGGCGGGTGGTGCTCGTCGAGGTCGGCGAGGAGGTCGCCGAGGTCGCTCACGCGGTCGAGGACGTTGTCGGCAGTGAAGGTGAGCTGGGCGGGTTCACGGCAGGCGTGGACTTCGTCCCAGGTGACCGGTGTGGAGACGGTCGGGTGTTCGCGCCCGCGTAGGGAGTAGGGGGCGATGGTGGTCTTGGCGGGGTTGTTCTGGCTCCAGTCGATGAACACCCGTCCGGTTCGTGCGGCTTTGGCCATGACGGTGGTGACTGTGTCCGGGGTCTGCTGGGCCAAGAGCTGCGCGACTCGTTTCGCGTAGGCGGAGGGGGCTTTCGCATCGGTGGTGCTGATGGCGGCGTAGAGCTGCATGCCCTTCGACCCGGAGGTTTTGGGGTAGGGCTGCAGGCCCTCGGCGACGAGGACGTCGTGCAGGCGTTCGGCGACGCGGCAGCATTCGACGAGGGAGGCGCCGGGTCCGGGGTCGAGGTCGAACACCAGCCGGTCGGGCAGCCCATGGCCGCCGGCGTCGACCTTCCATTGTGGAACGTGGAGTTCCAGCGCGGCGAGGTTTGCCGCCCATACCAGGCCGGGCAGATCGTCGATGAGCGGGTAATGGATGGTTTTGCCCGGGGCGCGTGAACCGCTGCTGGGCAGCTCCGCGGTGCGCAGCCACGGGGGAGCGCCCCGAGGGACGTTTTTCTCGAACCATTGCTGGCTTTCGACGCCGTCGGGCCAGCGGACGAAGGTGATCGGCCGGTCCTTCAGATGGGGCAGCAGCAGGGGGGCGATTTGGCTGTAGAAGTGGATTACCTCGCTTTTGGTGAACCCGTCAGCCGGATACAGGACTTTGTCCAGGTTGGACAGTGTGAGCCGTCGGTGCTCCACCTGCACGGTGACGCGCTCGCCGAGATCGATGGGCGCTGCCGCGGGTTCCTGGAGCGGCTTCGGGCTCGCGGAAAGAGGGCGAGTGGGAGCGGGAACGAGCACGGCGGAGAGGGGCTTGTCGGTGCGCAGGCCGCGCCACGCGGTGTGCCGCAGCCGGCCGGCACCGCGGGTGAACTGCCGGTAGACGACCTCGCCAACGAGCTGCGGAGTTACCCATCGGGCGCGCACGGTGTCTTCGCGGGGCGGTGTCGCGGCGAAGGGGTGGGTGCGCTGTTCAAGGGGCTTGAGCAGTTCCTGGAGCCGGGCGCGTTCCTTCGTCGAGAACCCGGTGCCGACGTCGCCGATGTAGACGAGGTCGCCGGTTTGCGGGTCATGCGCGCCGAGCAGCAGTCCGCCGAGGATGCCGGAGAAGCTGCGCTGGCCAGGTCGCCAGCCGCAGACGATTCCTTCGGCGGTTTGGATCAAGGGATGCTTGAGCCAGGTGTCGGTGCGGTGTCCGGGCTGGTAGGTGGAGGTCTTGAGCTTGGCGATCAGTCCTTCCAGGCCGTCTGCGGCGACGCGGTCGAGGAGGGCTTGCGGGGTGAGCCGGTCGGCGGTCAGCTCGTCGAAGGTGAACGCCGGCACGACCGCGAGGCGGAACGGGTCCGGCATCGGCAGCCCGGTGAGCAACCGTCGGCGTGTCTCGTAGGGCTGGTCCAGCAGTGCCTGGCCGCCGAGCTGCAGCACGTCGAAGGCGAGGAACCGCGGGGGCACGAGTGACGCTTTGGGCTGGCGCTGGAACTGGCCCCGGCGTTGCTGCAGCAGCTCGAAATCAACCTGGCCGGCCTCGTTGTAGACCACGACCTCGCCGTCGAGCACCACTGCCTCGCCGTCCAGTGCGGTACCGAACACGGAGGTCAGCTCGGAGAACTCTGCCGTCATGTCCTTGTCATTGCGGCTGGTGAGCGCCGTCGTCCCATCGGGCGCCACCCGCAGACAGCAGCGGTAGCCGTCGAGCTTGTGCTCGTAGACCCACTGCGGACCCGACGGAAGCCGGCCACCGTCGGGCTTGGCGAGCATGGGGTCGACCCACGCCGGCACTCGGGATCTCGCGTTGCGGGCTACCGGCGTCACGACAGCCTCCCCTCGGCGCTGGGGGCGCGGGTGGGCACACTGAGTGAGTGCCTGTGTCGACGGTAACCCGCTTGGCGTAACTCCGCAGAGTCTGCGCAGGTCACGGCGATGTTTGAGGCCGCCAACTGTTCGGAATTCACCGCCGTAGCCGCCGGGCGGCGAGCTCGCGATGCGGCCGCAGCCGACGGCTTTGCAGCGGGCTGCCCGCGCGACTCGGCGCCGACCCGCCACCGCACCACCACCGCTCGGGGGGTGGTGCGGATCTCCCGTCTCCGTGATGCTGGCCCTTGACGTCGGAGCAGGGGAGGTGGCCGTGAAGGTCGTCATCGTCGGAGCTGGGATCGGGGGGCTGACCGCGGCGTTGCGGCTGCACCACGAGGGCATCGAGTGCGTCGTCCACGAGCAGAGCGAGCGGGTCTCCGAGCTGGGTGTCGGGATCAACGCCTTGCCCCACGCGGTCAAGGAGCTCGCGGCGCTGGGGCTGCTCGACACGCTGGACGAAGTCGGGATCCGTACCCGAGAGCTGTTCTACACCCACCGGCTCGGGCAGGTGATCCTGCGCCGGCCGTGCGGGCTCGACGCGGGCTTCACGCTTCCCCAGTTCTGCCTGCACCGGGGCCGGCTGCAGGGCATGTTGCTGCGCGCGGTCCGGGACCGGCTCGGCCCCGACGCGGTGCAGACCGGGCACCGGCTGACCGGGTTCGACCAGGACGCCCACGGCGTCCGCGCGCATTTCGCCGACCGGCGAAGCGGCACGGAGGTCACGGTTCCCGGCGACGTCCTGGTGGCGGCCGACGGAATCCACTCGGCTGTGCGGTCGCTGCTGTTCCCGGCGGAGGGCCCGCCCCGCTGGAACGGCGTCCTGATGTGGCGCGGCGCCACCGACTGGCCGGAGTTCGGCGGCGGACGGTCGATGATCGTCGCCGGCGGCACCGCGGCGAAGCTGGTGATCTACCCGATCGCCCCGGGCCGGAGCACGGGCACCCGGCTCACCAACTGGGCCGTCTGCATCCGCACCGGGCAGCCCGGTGCCGCCCCGCCGGAGCGGCAGGACTGGGCCAAACCCGGCGACCGGGCCGAGCTCGCCCGCTACCTCGGGCAGTTCCGGTCGCCGGTGGTCGACCACGTCGCGCTGGTCGAGGCCACCGAGGAGATCTTCGAGTTCCCGATGTGCGACCGCGACCCGCTGCCCGCCTGGTCGCACGGACGCGTGACGCTGCTCGGCGACGCAGCCCACCCCATGTACCCGATGGGGTCCAACGGCGCCGGCCAAGCGATTCTCGACGCCACCAGTCTCGGCCACAACCTGGCGCGCCACGCCGATCCCGCCGAGGCACTCGCGGCGTACGAGGCCGATCGCCTCGCGGCCACCGGCGAGATCGTGCTCCGCAACCGCCAGGGCGGGCCGGAGAACGTGATCGACGAGGTCGAACGCCGTGCTCCGGACGGCTTTTCCCGCCTCGAAGACGTGATCGACGCGGCGACGCTCGAGACGATCGTCACCGGCTACGCGCAGGCTTCGGGGGGCTCGCAGCAGCAGGTGAACAAGTGAGGGTTCAGGCGCCCTCCACCGAACCCGGCGGCAGGAAGTCGACGTCGTGCAGCGCCGATAGCCGGACGACCTCGGCCGGGTCCTCGAGGTTGTGCAGCTTGTCGAACAGTTCGGCGAGCCGTCCGGCCGGGCTCACCCAGAACAGTCCGCGGGTGATGCCTTCGCTGCGGTTGTAGTACGCGTGGGGCAGGCCCTTGGGCATCCGGACCGTGTCGCCGGGGCCCGCGGTTTCCCAGGCGCCGTCGAGGTAGAGGGTGAACACGCCTTCCAGGATGTAGATGTGCTCGTCCTGCGTCGGGTGCACGTGCGGCGGGACGCCGGTTCCGGGCGGGTCGAGGGTCTCGAACGCGAAGCTCGATTCGCTGGCCGCCTTCATGGAGTAGGTGTGCCCGAGCACGTTCCACACCTTGTTGCGCATACCCTCCTGGGCGAGCGTGATCCCCTTCGGTAGGGGACCGAGCACGATTTCCTCGCCGGTCATGACACCTCCTGGCCGATGGTTGCCTCAGCTACGCACTCTGCGCCACCCCCGTCCCGATGTACAGCCGCCGGAGGGACCTACCGGTCGTGCTCGGCCGCCGCCAGCCGCTCCTGCACGCGGGCGTGGCGGAACTGGTAGACACCACCGGCCTGCCGCAGGACACCGCGGCGGTGGGCGTCGTCGAGGAAGTGCATGAGCCGCCAGGGAAGCCGGCCGGTCGCGGCGAGCCAGAGGTGGTGGACGAAGTAGTTCCCCCACGCGCGCGTCACCAGCACCGCCAGGCCGATGCCCGCGCCGAAACACACACCGACCACGAACGGCAGCACCGGGTCCGTCGCCGGAGGGAACACCTGGCCACCGGCGATCGCGCCCGCGAGGCCGTAGCACACAGCGGCGACGCCACGGGCCATGAAGAACCCGAACAACGCTCCCGCCAGCCCGCCGGCGATCGCGAGTGCCAGGTCGAACCGGCCGCCCAGCACCGGCAGGAACCGTGTCTGGGCGGTGAACGCGAACGCGATCCCGTCGAACAGCCCCCCGGACACCAGGAACGAGACGGACAGCGCGATCGCACCGGTCCGTTCGTTGCGCAGGATCGTCGTCGGGCTCGACACCCGGCTGGCGTCGACGGGTTTCGCGAGCCATACGTGCACCGCGAACACCACGCCGAACACGAGCGCCAGGAAGACGACCAGCCCGGGGGCCAGCGACCAGCCCAGGCCGAGCGCGACGCCCACCACGGCGCCGACCGCGAACCGGCCGGCGAACTTGCCCGCGGCGCCGGCGAAACGCAGTTCGGTGCGCAGGGGCTCCGGCGGGCGCCCGAAGCGGTGGGTCAGGTAACCGGCGCCGCCGAACGAGAGGGCGTAGATCGCGGCCAGCGCCGGCCCGTCGGACAACCAGCCGGTGGCGAGGAAGAGCAGCGCGATCAGCACACCGACGAGTCCGGCCCGGGTCCCGGCGGGAAGCGCCCGGTGCAGCTGCCACCAGGCCAGGTCGCGGCTGCAGGCCCGCTCGAGGTGCCGGGCCAGGAAACCCAGCCAGCGATTCGCCTGTGCTGCCGTGTACCGCCCGGACGGGCTGGTCTTCGGATTCCGCCCCGGCGGCTGTGGGACCTGCGCGTAGGCGTGGGGGAGGAACGAGTCGAGCAACTGCGCTTCCAGCGCCGCCGCGTCTTCCGCGGCGAGCAGCTCTGCGGGATCCTCGCCGGGGCGGCCGTAGGCGATCCGCGCGAGGTCGACCATCAACGGTGTCCGCAGCACGCGCCCCAGCGGCCCGTCGGGGTCCCGGCGCAGCCGCTCGGCCACGGGACGCCAGCGGTCGGACCCGGCGCTTTCCCGCGCGGACAGGTAGGTGACCGCCTCCTGGCGGCTGACGGGTTCGAGCCGCACCACGGTGGCCGAGCTCATCACGGTGCCCGACTCGCGCGTCACTTGCTCGTACTCGGCGGAGCGGCAGGTCAGGACCAGTGAGCGGCCCACGGCCATGGTCTGGTCCAGTGCGTCGAGCGCCGCGACGCGCAAGTCGGCCGGCATCTCGTCGAGCCCGTCGAGGACGGGGACCACGTGGCCGCCGAGGACGAGCCGGGTGGGCGCGTCGGGCCCGTACTCGCGGGCGTTGAGCAGGGCCGGGTGGTTGTCGGCGAGCCGCCCCGCCAGCCATCGGTCGAGGTGATCGCGGCGCGGGTCCCACGAAGCCAGCGACACCAGGACCGGTACCGGGGCGCCCGGGGACCGGGTGCGTAGCAGCTCCAGCGTCAGCACCAGGGCGAGCACCGACTTTCCGGAGCCGGGGTCGCCGAGCACGACCAGCTGCCGCACGGGCAGCTCCGAGTAGGTCTCCGCGATGTTGTCGAGATCGCCCCGCAGCGCCGGCTTTCCCGGTCGCGCGCGGGCCGACCACCGCAGGGTGATCGGCTGCGGCCGGTGCAGGGAACGCAGCTCGGCTTCGGCCCGCCACTGCCACGTGACGGCTTCGGCCAGCTCCGTGACCGCACGGCCGAAGTGGTGATCCGGCGCGGATTCCGGCTCGGGCTCGGGGACGGGGGTGACGGCAACCGCGGCGGCGGGCGTGGCGTCGGCCAGGATCTGCTCGTGGAGCCGGCGCAGGTCGGGGTTCGGGTCCACGCCGAGCTCGTCGGCCAGCCGCCGGCGCAGGCCGTGGAACAGCGTCGAGGCCTCGGCGTAGCGGCCTTCCTCCGCGAGCGCGCGCATCAGGAGCAGGTGGGGCGATTCGCGCAACGGGTGCTCACCGCAGAACGCGGTCAGCTCGCGGACCACCTCGCCCGTTTCGCCGAGCCGCAGCTGCCATTCCGCGCAGAGCTCGACGGCGTCGGCGCGCTGTTCGTCGAGCAGCGCGGCCCGGCCGGCCAGCGTGGGCGTCCGCAGCCCGTCGAGCGCCGGGCCACGCCAGAGGGCGAGCGCGCCGCGGATCTCCTCGACGGCGTCGACGAGCTTCACCTGCCCGGCGAGCCCGCGCGCCGTCGCGACGTGGCGGCGGAACCGGAGTGAGTCGAGGTCGTCGGCGTCGGTCTGCAGGCGGTACCCGGGCCCGTCGGTGACGATCATCCCGGCGGTCTCACCGAGCCGGCCCCGCAGCGCGGAAACACAGTTGCGCACCTGCTTCACCGCCGTCGTCGGTGGCTCGTCCTCCCACAGCGCGTCGATCATGCGCTCCACCGGCACGACCGAATTGGGACTGAGCAGAAGGGCGGCGAGCGCCCGCTGCTGACGCGGGCTGGCCAGCACGACCCGGTCCCCGTACGCCCGCACTTCCAGCGTCCCGAGAATCCGGAACCTCATGCACATCCCCCCTCGGTCTCAAGGCTAGCGCCCGGCGCCTGATCCGAAACGCACAGGTCGGAGCCGCGGATGTCGACGCGAGGACGAAACGAGGACGGCGTCGGCAACTCTGGGGACACGGCGAAGGAGGGGGAACGCCGGGGGAGACCCGGTGGCGGGCGCGTCGTTTTGGGGGTCGCGCCCACCACCGGGACCGTCGGACGGTTACCGGCCGAAGGTGTTCTTCGGCGGGTGGGTCGACAACGCCGCCTGGTTGAAGGTGACCGCCACGCCGCGACCCCGCAGCCGCGAGGCGCGCTGATCGATCTTCCAGCCGTCGATCCGGACGCCCACGGTCCGG
Source organism: Amycolatopsis sp. NPDC051372 (assembly GCF_040682095.1). Taxonomy (NCBI): domain Bacteria; kingdom Bacillati; phylum Actinomycetota; class Actinomycetes; order Pseudonocardiales; family Pseudonocardiaceae; genus Amycolatopsis; species Amycolatopsis sp. NPDC051372. The sequence continues at coordinate 56,782 of NZ_JBFBAF010000009.1, read as the reverse complement.
TGCCGGGTCTGCTCGTCGGTCAGCCGCACCCGCACGGAACTCGACTCGCCGCCCGCCAGGTTCAGGTAGTTGTCGCTGAAGGTGGCCGGAAGCACGCGTTCGCCGGTCCGGGTGTCGTATACCTGGAGGTGCACCATCAGCGCCACGGCTTCGCCGGTGTTCTCGACGTCCACCGTCAGCTCGAGGCCGTCGTGCCCATGGTCCGCGTCGGCCGTGACGGAGACGGCGGCGGCGGGAGCGTCGTCCAGGCTCGTGAATCCCGCGGGCCGGGCCGGGTTCTCGAGCCAGTAGAAGTTGCGGACCAGTTCCGCGCCGCGCGAATCTTCGAACACGAGCCGGACGAAGGCGATGTCGGAGGGCGCGCCGTTCAGCTGCTCGGCGATGCTGCCGATCACGGTGTGGTCGGACGCCGTCGCCTCGCCGACGCGCAAGGACGTGCTCGCGAACTCCGCGCCGGTCAAGTCGTAGAGCGTCGCGGCGACGGTGCCCTTCACCGTCGTCCGGGTGTGGTTGGCGATGACGACGTCGAGGGTCTGGCTGTCGAGGATCACGTTGACTCGGCGGCACGCGTGCTGCACCGCGTAGAACGACGAGTGCGCCTCGAGGTCGTGGCTGTACATCTGCCAGACGAAGCTGGGCTGCGCCGGGTTGGTCATCCACATGATGACGCCGGTGCGCGGGTACGGCTTGCCCGGCGCGGCACTGGCCATGTTCGCGGCGTGCGCCTCGTAGATCGCCTTGATGCACTCGTAGTTCATCAGCTGGGACTTGCGGGCGAAGTCCGGGAGGTTGCGCAGTTCGCCGTAGCGCTGGGCGGTGAGCTGGAGGTACCCCGCGCCGCCGCCGTTGCCGCCGTTGCCGTTGACGTCGCGATCGGCCCAGAAATCGTCCGGGTGCTCCCACGACGCTTCCGGGAGCATCTTCTTGATGAACTCCAGCGTCGGGATCGAGTACGAGCCCACCTCGTTGTGGAACGGCGGCCAGCGCGTGCCGTCGTTGAGGGAGAAGTGGGTGCTCGGGGTGACCCAGTGGTATGGTCCGCCCGAGCTGTACCCGCCGATGGGGTCCTTGCCGGTGTCGCCGGCCGAGCTGGTCAGCGAGGCGCGCTTGGGGTCCAGCTCGGCGACCAGCGCGTCCAGGCCGTCGATGAGCGGCTGAGGCGGCGGGCCTTCGTTGCCGCCGCACCACAGCAGGATCGACGGGTGGTTGCGGAACCGCACGATGCAGTCGCGGATGTTGTCCAGGTCGCGGGCGAAGTTCTCCGGCGGCGGGCCTTCGGTCGAGCAGAAGAAGTCCTGCCAGACGAGGATGCCGAACTCGTCGCACGCGTCGAAGAAATCTTCCGTGCTGCTCTGGCCGTTCCAGTTCCGGATCAGGTTGAGGTTGGCGTCGCGGTGCAGCCGCACCTGATCGCGCAGGCGTTCGCGCGGGATGCGCTTGAGCGCTTCGTCCAGGCCCCAGTTGCCGCCCATCACCATGATCGGCTGGTTGTTGACGGTGATCGCCAGGCAGTCGACCGGCGAACCGGACGGTGACTGGATCGGCTTGGTGTACTCGATCCGCCGGACGCCGAAGTCCACCGTCCGCTCGTCATGGACCTGACCACCGGCCTCGACGGCGATCGTCAGCCGGTAGCGGTGGGGGTCGCCGTACCCGTTGGGCCACCACAGCTTCGGGCGGCTCAACCGCAGCGCCGCGATGTCCTTCGACGTCAGCGTGAACGAGGACGCGCCGGCCGCCGCGGTCACGGTCTTCTCGAAGTCGCGACCATCGAGGGATCCCTTCACCACCACGGTTTTCGACGTGCCGAACGCGCTGTCGAGGCCGAGGTCGATCGTGATGTCGGCCGTGCGCAGGTCGGCCGAGAGCGTGGGGTCCACGCGCACGTCGGCCAGCCGGACCGGACCGGTGGTGGACCAGGTGACCGGCTGCCAGATGCCGAGGTCCCGGTCGGGGATGGTGGGCAGCCAGTCCCAGCCCGCCGTGCAGAAGAACGTCGGCCCGTTCTCCAAGGTGATCCCGGTTTTGCCGCCGTTGCGCCCGCCGCGGGTCACACCACTGGCGTAGCTCGGCAGCGACGGCTGTTCGGAGTGGTCCAGCTTGCCCACGAGCACCGCGAGGTGCGCCGTGCCGTCCGCCTTCGCGACGATGTCCGTGACGTCGAAGACGCCGCGCTTGAACGCGCCCTCGACGGTGCCGACCTCTGCGCCGTCGAGCCAGATGGTGCCGAGGTAGTTGATGCCGTCGAACTGGAGCCAGAACCGCTGGCCCGGCACCAGCCGTGGCACGGGGAACGCGACCCGGTACCAGTAGCCGGTGTCCTTGAGCGTGTCCGGGACCGTGTCGGTCACGATGTGGCCGTAGAGCGGATCGGGGTACTCGCCGTTGGCGATCATGCTGGTGAGCGGTGTTCCCGGCACCACGGCCGGCGTCAACCCGGCGACTTGCCGCCCGCTGGCCAGCTGCGCCCCGGTCACCGGCGTACCGTCGGCAGCCGCGAAGCTCCAGCCGCCGGTGATCTCACGCCTGTCGACGCGCAGCGGTTGGCCGCCCGCGGGCCCGCCGGGGACCGCACCGGCGACGCCGCTCAACCCGAACGCCCCGAGCACACTCCCACCGGCGACGGCGATTCCACCGGACAGGAAACTTCTGCGATTCACCTGGGTCACGTCGCTCCCGATGCGTTGTTGACAACGTTGTCAGTCGTGTTGCGAATTCCATCGTCGACAGACGGTGGTCGTCTGTCAAGCGACCTTGGGAGGGTTGTGGGCGTCGAATTCTGCAGGGCCGAGCCGCGGCCTCGTGGCGTCAGCTCACGGTTTGACCCGCGCTCGCGCGCTCGCCTGCTTGACACTGAGAACTGTTTGCAGGTAATCGGCGATGGCATTCCTGTTCCAAGCCAGGAATTCGATGCGTTCGGAAAGCATCGCCTGTTCGAATTGCATTGTGATGATCATTTCCGGTGTCACATCGGGCGGGTAAATCGTTTCCGGTTTGTCAGGAACGGCAAGTGGATGTGCGCGGCCCAGCGGGTCGGCACGGCGAGGTAGGCGTCCCTCGTCCGGCGCAGCGTCTCGGTCAGTGCCGAGGCGGCTTGTGTGGTGTCCGGGGGTCGGGTGCCGCGCGCGGTGGGTTTCGCGTACACGGTTTCGGCGGTCTCGGTGCTGTCGGCGGTGTGCCAATGGGTGCCGATGACGCCGCGGAAGCCGGCGAGGTGGAATGCCGAGGCGAGGTTCAGCGGTTCGTCCAGCAGCGTCGGATCGGGTCCCGCGGTGTCGCACGCGGAGAGGAAGGCAAGCTGCGCGTTGGTGGTGCGCAGGTTGCGGACGAACGTCGGCACGAACAACCTGTTTCCCTTGCTGAGCACCAGTCCGCCGACGTCCGGGTGCTCGGTTGCGGCGACTGCCCGGCCGTGGCAGGCGAAGTGCGCGATCGGGTGATCGTGGAGGCCCGCTTCGATGGCGTCCGCGGTGGCCGCCGAGTCGATGAGCACCGTCGAACCGGGCAGGAATGCGGCCACGGCCTCGGCCTCGGCTCGTGCGCTCGGCAGGGGCGGGCCGTCTTTGGGCTCGCGGCACGAAGGAATACAGCGACCCGGCCGCGTGCGCGGCGATGATCGACGAAGCGTGGGCCAAGCTGCACTGAGGGTGCCGCACATCCGCCGCTCGGGTACGCACTCTGGTCAACTCCTCGAGCTGCTGTCCGCGCCCATCATCGCCAACAGTTCGGCTCGCGGCCTTCCCCGGTCGCCTAGGCGGCGCGGGGTTTTTGTTGCCTTGCAAAACGTGCAGGTGCGGTCAGTGACTCCGGAAAGGATCCAACAACCCCAAAACGGCGCGGCGCCGAAGGCTCGATTGCTCTGGCGCGGTGAAGGGGTGACCGGCTGGTTACAGGCCGGCCCCGGTCCACCATCAGAACGGGGGCAGCCGAGCACCTGTCACCTTCAAGGGCGGCAAACCAAACATCACAACGGTTCGCGGCCGCCGGGCGGGTGCGTTGTCCACACTGGAGTGTCGGGCGCGAGCCCGCCGGGAGTTACCGCGACACCGTCCAGGCTATCTCGCCGATCCGGCGATCAACCCCTGGCTTACCCGGTTAACGCATGCGATTGCCTGATGCGGCGACAGTCTTCACCGGACGGTCATTGGTAGGCGACGCGGCGCAGCAGGCTGATCAGCTTGTCCTGTTCGGCGGGAGACAGGGGCGCCACCAGGTCGCGCTGAACGGTCTGCACCGCAGGCGTCACCTCGGCGAGCGTGTGGCGCGCGAGATCGGTGAGCACCAGGAGCTTGCGCCGCCGGTCGGTCTCGTCCCGGGTGTCGAGCAGCCAGCCTCGCCGCCGCAATCGCGCCACGATGTCCGCGGCACTGGACTTGTCGAGCGACGCCATCTCGCCGGCCGCGGTCTGGTCGATCGCCGGGCGCCAGACGAGGCTGCACAGCAGCGCGTACTGCGATGGCGTGAGCCGGGTGCCGACGTGCCGGCTCCAGAGTGCGCCGTGCACTTGCTCGGCCCGCCGGATGAGGTGGCCGGGCGTCGAGCTGAGCCGCAGCACCTCGATGTCCTTGTCCTCGTCCTTGCCGCCAGTGGGCACCTGCCCCTGGTAGGCCACTCGGCCCAGCAGCCTGCCGAAGCTGCGCCGCAGGTTCGGTCCCAGCGGGTGCTGCAGCCGGTCCTGCACCGTCTCCACCCGGGCGGTGAGGTCGGGCAGCATCGCCTTGGCCGAGGGAGTCAGCGACAGCAGGTACCGACGGCCGTCGCCGGTGTCGCGGTCACGCCGGATCCAGTCCTTGCGCCGCAGCCGGTCGACGATGTCGGCCGTCGTGGACTTGTCCAGTGACGCCGCGCGGCCCGCGGTGACCTGGTCGACCCCCGACCGGCGGCTCAGCGCGCTCAGGATCGCGTACTGCGGACCGGTGACTTCGGTGCCGACCTCGGCTGACCACAGCGCCGTGTGCGCCTGCTGTGCGCGGCGGATGAGGTGCCCGGCCGTCGTGTCGGGCGGCAGCACGAGGGTGACCGGTCCCGGTGCCTGGGGAGGTGGGCTGCTGCCGATGGCGGTGTTTCGCACGAGAGTCCCCTTCTTGACCGGTTCACTGTAGCGGACCGAGATCGGCCGTGTCCGTACTATCTCGGCTTGATCGACGCCGTGGTTGCGCCGTGAAGCTCTTGACTGTCAACAAACTAGCGTCTAGCGTCCCGTTTCATAGTACGTACACGTACTAATTTAGCTTGTCTCGTGGCATGCGGAGGGAAACCCCCATGGCGACATCTCGCTTCACGGATCAGGACAGCCGGCTGGACGAGCTGTACGGCGACGTGGCGGCAGCCGATCTCCAGCCGTTGTGGAAGCTCTCCGGCCTGCTGACGGCGGAGCCGGTGCCCCGGACCGTCCCGTACCGGTGGCGGGCCGAAGCGCTCAGCGGGCTCGCGGCTCGCAGCGGCGAACTGGTCGGCATCGACCGGGGCGGCGATCGCCGGGTGCTGGCCTGCGCGAATCCCGGTCTCGGCGGTGCGCCGTACGCGACCTCCACCATGTGGGCCGGGATGCAGTACCTGGGTGCGGGGGAGCGCGCGCCCGCGCACCGGCACACCCCGGCGGCACTGCGGTTCGTCCTCGCCGGCGAGGGTGCCTGGACGCTTGTCGACGGCGACCCGTTGCGCATGGCGACCGGTGACCTCGTGCTCACCCCGAGCATGACCTTCCACGAACACCACAACCCCGGCGCCGAGCCGATGATGTGGCTGGACGTGCTCGACTTGCCGGTCGTCGCCGCGCTCGACGCGGTGTTCTTCGAGGAGGGCGCCGCCGCCCAGGGTGGCTCGCGCAGCGAGCCGGCCTCCGCCGCCGAACGGCTCTGGGGCGCTGGTCCCGGCCTCGTGCCCGGCGGCCTCGGCAAGGCCCGGCACGAGGCGGCGCACTCGCCGCTGCTGGTGTACCGGCGCGCCGACACCGACCGGGCGCTCGCGGCGCAGCTGGCCGCCACCGGAGCGAGCGAGGCGCAGATCCGCTACACCAATCCGCAGACCGGCGCCGACGTCATGCCCACCATGCGCTGCGAGATGCGGCGCGTGCGCGCCGGCAGCCGCAGCCGCACGACCCGGCAGGCCGGGTCCCGGGTGGGAGCGGTGCTGGCGGGCACCGGCGAGGTGCTGATCGGTGACCACCGCTTCGAGCTCGAACCGGGTGACGTCTTCGCCGTGCCGTCGTGGGCTCCCTACGGCCTTGCCGCCGAGGAACACCTGGACGTGTTCAGCGTCAGTGACGCACCCGTACTGGAAGCGCTGGGCCTCTACCGCGAACGGGAGTGCTGAGCGTATGGCGACGACACCACTGCCCACGTTGATCGTCGGTGGCGGTATCGGCGGGCTGGCCGCGGCGCTGTCCGTGGCCCGCGCCGGGCGCGAGGTCCACCTGCTCGAACGCGCGGCCGAGTTCACCGAGATCGGCGCCGGCCTGCAGTTCGGCCCGAACGCGATCCGGATGCTCGACCGGCTCGGCCTGCTCACCGAGCTGCTCGACGTCGCGGTGCTGCCGCGCCACGGCGTGATGCGCAACGCGATCACCGCAGACCCGCTCACCACACTCGATCTCGGCGGCGCCTTCCGGGAGCGCTACGGCTACCCCTACGTGGTGGTGCACCGCAGTGATCTGCTGTCCATTCTGGTCGAAGCCTGCCGGGCGGAACCGTTGGTGCGACTGGAGAACAACCGGGTCGTCGCCGAGGCGTGGGCCGACGAGGACGGCGCCGGCGTGCGCTGCGAGGACGGCGCCACGTACCGCGCCGAGCTGCTCGTCGGCGCCGACGGGCTGCACTCCGTGGTGCGCAAGCTGGTCTCCGTCGACCAGCCGGTGCCCAGCGGATTCGTCGCCTACCGCGGCGCGCTGCCCATGAGCGAGGTGCGGACCGAGGTCAGCAATGACGACGTGGTGCTGTGGGTGGGGCCCGGGCTGCACCTCATCCAGTACCCGGTGCGCCGCGGCGAGCTGTACAACCAGGTCGCGGTGTTCCGCAGTGACAGCTTCGGCCGCGGCGACGAGCCGGTGGGGCCGGTCGAGGAGCTGTTCGGCCGGTTCGGCGAAGCGTGCGAACAGGTGCAGCGGCACGTCTCGCGCATCGAGACCGGCCGCTGCTGGCCGATCTACGACCGGGACCCGCTGCCCACGTGGGTGCACGGCCGGGCGGTGCTCCTCGGCGACGCGGCGCATCCGATGCTGCAGTACCTCGGCCAGGGGGCGTGCCAGGCGCTCGAGGACGCGCTGGCGCTGGGCGAAGCAGTTCGCGGGAGCGGCACCGACATCGGGAAAGCCGTGAAGTCCTACGACGCCGTCCGCGTTCCCCGTGCGGGGCTGTGCCAGACGCGGGCGCGGCTGTGGGGCCAGGTCTGGCACACCGGCGACCCGGTCACGCTCGGGCTGCGCGACCGGTACATGCGCTCCCGGCGGCCGGACGACTACAGCGAGCTGGACTGGTTGTACGCGGCGGAATCCGCCGTCCTTTCGTCCTGATCGGCACGACACCGAGGAGCCGGCAATGAAGTTGCTCAGTTACCGCGGCCGCGACGGCCTCGACCGGGTCGGCGTCGTCGCCGACGGCGTGGTGCGCGAGGTCTCACCGGAACGCGCCGCCGGGCCGGCCGGGCTCAGCCCGATGCGGCGCCTCATCGCGGCGTCCGGGGCTCCCGCGGGGGACGTTCCGCTCGCCGACGGTCCCGGCGTCCCGCTCGACGAGGTCCGCGTGCTGCCGCCGGTGCCGGATCCGACCAAGATCGTGGCCGCGCCGGTGAACTACGTCGACCACCAGGCCGAGATGAGCCAGAGCGTGCACGTCGGCTCGCTCGGCGTGTTCCTCAAGGCGCCCTCGTCGCTGATCGGTGCCGGCGACATGGTCCGCCTGCCCTACACCGACCGCCGGTTCGACCAGGAGGGTGAGCTGGCCGTGGTGATCGGCCGCACGGCCCGCGGGGTACCCGCGGCCGACGCACTGTCGCATGTGTTCGGCTACACGTGCCTGCTCGACATCACCATGCGCGGCGGGGAGGACCGCTCCACCCGCAAGTCGTTCGACACCTTCACGCCGATGGGGCCCTGGCTCGTGACGCCGGACGAGGTCGGTCCACTCGAGACGCTCCGGCTGACCTGCTCGGTGAACGGCACCCTGCGCCAGGACGCCGACGTCCGCGACCTCATCTGGGACGTGCCCGCGCTCATCGAGTACGTCTCATCGGTGATGACACTCCATCCTGGTGACGTCATCAGCACCGGCACGCCGGCCGGCGTCAGGGCCATCCACGACGGCGACTCGGTGACCGCGGCCGTGACGCGGGTCGGCGAGCTGACCGTCGGCGTCAGCGCGACCGGTGCCGTCACCTGCCCGACCCTGGGAGCGGGGGCGGGCCCGGTGCCGCCGGCCGAGCTCACCCCCGTCCGCGCTCGCACGGCGAACTGATCCCGCTTTTCCCGGCCGCTCAAGCCAAGTCGGAGGTGCACCATCACTACCACAGAGATTTCCGGGCAGCCGATCCCCGAGTACCCGATGTCCCGGCCGCCGGGCTGTCCGTTCGACCCGCCCGCCGAGTTCCGCGCGCTGCGCGCGGATGAGCCGATCTCCCGCGTGCGGTTGTGGGACGGCAAGATCGCCTGGCTGGTCACCCGATTCGACGATGTCCGCGAGGTGCTGGCCGACCCGCGGTTCAGCGCGGACATGACCAACCCGGGCTTCCCCAGCCACAGCGCGGGCGTTTCCGTGACCCGCCAGAAGCACCCCACGTTCCTGAACATGGACGACCCCGAGCACGCCAGGCACCGCCGGATGCTCACCCGGGACTTCATGATCAAGCGGGTCGAGGCGCTGCGCCCGCGCATCCAGCGGCACGTCGACGAGCTGCTTGACGAGTTCACTGCCGGCCCACAGCCTGCCGACCTGGTCACCGGATTCGCGCTGCCGGTGACGTCGTCGGTGATCTCCGAGCTGCTGGGGGTTCCCTACGAGGATCACGAGTTCTTCCAACGGCAGAGCGGGTTGCTCATCTCCGGTGAGACCGGTGCGGACGAGGCGCTGGAGGCGTTCGCCACGATCCGCGAGTACCTCGGCGGCCTGGTCGAGCGCAAGGCCGCCGAGCCGGCACCCGACGTGATCAGCCACCTGCTCGAAATCGAGCGCGCGGGCGGCCTGAGCCGCGACGAGCTGATCAACATGCTCAACCTGCTGCTGCGCGCCGGGCACGAGACGACCGCCAACATGATCGCGCTCGGGACGTTGGCGCTGCTTCAGAACCCCGCCCAGCTCGCCGCGCTGAAGGCCGACACTTCGCCGGCGGCAGTGGCGAATGCGGTCGAGGAGCTGCTGCGCTACCTGACGATCACCCACTACGGCCGGCGGCGCGTCGCGCTCGAGGACGTCGAGGTCGCGGGCACGCTGGTCCGCAAGGGCGAGGGCGTAGTGGCGGCCAACGACTCGGCCAACCGCGACCCGGAGGCGTTCGGCGGCAACCCCGACGAGCTGGACCTGTCCCGGTCCGCGCGGCACCACCTCACCTTCGGCTACGGGGTGCACCAGTGCCTCGGGCAGCCGCTGGCGCGCGTCGAGCTGCAAGTGGTGTACCCCACGCTGCTGCGGCGCCTGCCGGATCTGCGGCTCGCGGTGCCGGTGAGCGAACTGCCGTTCAAGACGAAGAACGTGTTCTACGGGCTCTTCGCGATGCCCGTCGAGTGGTAACGGAGCCAGCGCATGAAGGTCGAAGTGGAAGCCGACAAGTGCATCGCGTCGGGGCAGTGCGTGCTGTTGTCCGACGCGGTGTTCGACCAGCGTGAGGACGACGGGATCGTCGTGCTCCGCGTGAACGACGTGCCTTCGTCCGAAGAGGACGCCGTCCGCAGCGCCGAACGGATCTGTCCCGCGCGGGCGATCCGCCTGGCCGCGTCGGGCGGGTGAGCGCGAACATGAGAGCGGTGGTGGTCGTCGGTGCGGGCGCGGCGGGGCTCACTGCGGTGGAGACGATGCGGGAGCACGGTTTCGACGGCCGGCTCACCCTGATCGGCGCGGAGCACCACGACCCGTACGACCGGCCGCCGTTGTCGAAGCAGATCCTGCTCGGTTCCTGGGAGCCGGAGCGGCTCGCACTGCGCCCGCCCGGCAGCTACGCCGAGCTCGGGCTGGACACCCGATTCGGCCGGCAGGCAACCGGGCTGGACCTGCCCGGCCGCCGCGTCCGGCTCGACGATGGGACGGTGGTGGCGTTCGACGCGCTCGTGATCGCCACCGGCGTGCGGCCGCGGCGGCTGCCCGGCGCCGAGGGCGTGTGCTACCTGCGCACGGTCGAGGACGCGGTGCTGCTGCGGGAGCGGCTGCGTTCGGCTCGACGCACCATCGTGGTCGGCGCGGGGTTCCTCGGCGTCGAGATCGCGGCGGCCGCGCGGTCGCTCGGCTCGACCGTCACCCTCGTCGATCCGTTGCCCAGTACCATGATCCGGCAATTCGGGCCGGCACTGGGCGAGCTCGTGCGGGCGGCGGGTGAAGAACGCGGCGTGGAGTTCCGGATGGGCGTCGGGGTCACGACCGCGGACGCCGGATTGGTGCGGCTCGACGATGGCACGACGCTCGCGGCCGACGTCGTGGTCGCGGCCGTCGGCGCCGAACCGGCCATGGAGTGGCTTGCCGGCTCCGGGCTCGACCTGCGCGGTGGCGTGCGCTGCGACGCGTTCTGCCGAGCTGCCGACGGCGTCTACGTGGCCGGCGACGTCGCGGCCAACCCCGATCCGGCGACCGGTACCCACCGCCGGTTCGAACACCGGATGAACGCCACCGAGCAAGGGCGGCGCGTCGCGCTGAACCTGCTCGGGCACGACGAGCCGTTCGCGCCGTCGCACTTCTTCTGGACCGACGCCGGCGACATCCGGATCCAGGCCGCCGGCACCTTCGCCGACGGTGAGCTGACGGTCGTCGACGGCTCGGTGGCCGATGGCAAGTTCGTGGCCGCCCACGCGGCGGGCGGCCGCGTGACCGGCGTCCTCGGCTGGAACAACCCCCGCGGGTTCACCCGGGCCCGAGGCAGGCTCGGCGCCCCGGCCGGGGGAGGAAAAAGCACCGAAGGGAAAGTGCTGACATGACCACCGGCCGGATCGACACCCACCACCACATCGTTCCCCCTGTGTGGGCGGACGCGCTGCGCACGAGCGGCTACTTCGGCGGGCAGGCCACGCCGGCGTGGAGCCCGGCCGCCGCGCTCGAGCTGCTCGACGAGCTCGGCATCGCGACGGCCGTCGTCTCCGTCGGGCGTCCCGGCGTGCACCTGGGCGGCAGCGTCGCCGACACGCGGAAACTGGCACGGCAGGTCAACGAGTACTCCGCCGGGCTGGTCCGCGACCACCCCGGTCGCTTCGGGTTCTTCGCCTCGGTACCACTGCCCGATGTGGACGGTTCGCTCGACGAGGTGGCCTACGCCTTCGACGAGCTGCACGCCGACGGCGTGATCCTGCTGGCCAATGTGGACGGCGTGTACCTCGGCGACCCGGCGTTCGACCCGCTGATGGCCGAACTGGACCGGCGGGCGGCGGTGGTGTTCGTCCACCCGACCGCGCCGCCCGGCCCCGCGGTGCCGGGCGTGCCGCCCTTCGCCGCCGACTTCTTGCTCGACACCACCCGCGCGGCGCTCAACCTGGTGCGCCACGGCGTGGTGGCCCGGTTGACCCGGATGCGGATGATCCTCTCGCACGCCGGAGGGTTCGTACCGTACGCGGCGCACCGCATGGCCAGTCTCACCGAAGGCGCGGCGGGGCACGTCGTCACGCGCGAGAACTTCCTGCGCGACCTGCGCACGTTCTACTTCGACACGGCGTTGTCCGCCAACGCGGACACCCTGCCGAGCCTGCTCGCGTTCGCCGGGCCGGACCGTGTGCTCTACGGCAGTGACTGGCCCTACGCCCGCGGCGACAACTCCCAGTACTTCACCGCGCAGCTGGACGCGTATCCGCTGTCCGAAACGCAGCGCGCCGCCGTCAACCGGGACAACGCACTCGCACTGCTACCGCGGGTGTCCGAAGCGGACACGGCGCGTATTTCCCAGTAATAACAACGAAAAAATGTGTCCGTGCACGCGAGCGCGGCGTACGATACGGGCACTCTTCTTCTCCCAGACGGGCAATTCCACGGCCCCGCAAGGACTTTGATTCGTTTCACCGGCGAAACGGAGCCAACCGTGAAGTATCGACGCAAACTCGCGTGCCTGGTGCTCACCGGGGCCATGTTCCTGCTGTCGGCGTGCGGGGCGCTGAGCGCGACCAACACGCTCGGTGGCGGGTCGACCGGCGGCCTGATCCCGATCACGGCGGGGGTCGCGGCGTCGCAGTCGTCGACCGCGATCCTGGTGGGAGAGCAGCACGGGTTCTTCGCGCAGAACGGGATCGACCTCACGATCGGCCGCGCGGCCACCGGTGCCGGAGCGATCACCCAGGTCATCAACGGCCAGCAGCAGGTGGCGCTCGGCGGCATCTCGCCGGTCGTGATCGCGGCGGCCTCGCACATCCCGGTGCAGATCGTGTCGGGCGCGGTCGCCGACCGTCCCGCCGCGGCCGGGGCGCAGTACCAGACCATGGTGGCGGGTGGCAGCCCGATCCGGTCCTTCAAGGACCTCGCGGGCAAGACGGTCGCCGTCAACTCCCTGAAGTGCTGCTGGGAGTTCTGGATCCGCGAGGCGATCGAGAAGGACGGCGGCGACTCATCGTCCGTCCACTTGGTACAGCTCACGTTCCCCGACCAGGTCACCGCCCTCGAACAGGGCAAGGTCGACGCGATCAGTACCGCCCAGCCGTACGCGACAGCTTTGCGGAAGAAGGGCTTTCGGGACATCGGTGACTCGCCGGCTGTCGCGTTCGCCGATCCGGACGCCGACAACACGGTGTTCTTCATGGCCAAGTCCTTCATCGACCAGCATCCCGGCATCGTGGAAAGGTGGCGCAAGGCGGTGCGAGAGTCCAGTGAGTACGCCAACGCACATCCCGACGAGACCCGCAATGCCATCGTGAAGCAGACGAAGGCCGATCCCGCCCTCGTGGCACAGGCCCCGCTACCGCTCTACACCGCGGACGTCAGCCGCCAGGTGATCGAGAAGGAAGCGGCGTTCACGGTCAAGTACGGGGTGGTCTCGCCCGCGCCCGCATACGGAACGTACGTAGTGCCATGAGCACCCAGCCGACCCCCACCGGCCTGGCCCCCGCGCCCGCCGGATTCGACGCACCGACGCCGGCGGCCGCCCCCGCCCGCCGGGCTTCCCGGCCCTGGCTGCTGCGCGGCCTCCCGTGGCTGACCACCCTCGGCATCCTCGTGCTGTGGGAGCTGATCGCCCGTGCCGGCTGGCTGCCGCCGGAGGTGCCGTCGATCAGCGCGATCGGGACGGCGCTCGTCGAACTGGCTCCCACCGTGGGGTTCGTCCACGCCCTGATGGCGACGCTGGAGCAGGTCGCGGTCGGGCTGGCCGGCGGTGTGGTCGCCGGCCTGGTCCTTGGCGTCGCGCTCGGCGCCGTGCCGCTGCTGTACCGGCTCGTGCACTACCCGCTCGACTTCCTGCGTTTCGTGCCCGCCGTGGTGTTCCTGCCGCTGATGCTGCTGTTGCTCGGTGCCACCCCCCGGGTGTCCACTTTGCTCGGCATGGTCGGTGCGCTGTGGCCGATGCTCTTCCAGACCTTCTACGGGGTCAGCGGCATCAACGATGTGCTGCGCGACAGCGCTCGCGTGTTCGGGCTGCGGGCCCACCAGCGCCTGGGGCACGTGGTGCTGCCCGCCGTGGCACCCTTCGTGGCCACCGGGGTGCGGCTCGCGGCGTCGCACGTGCTGGTCGTGGTGGTGGCGGTCGAGATCATCGCGTCGGTGCGGGGGATCGGTGCCGATATCGCCGTCTACGCCTCGAACGCGGTCTACCCGAGCATGTACGCGCTGGTGTTCGTTGTCGGTGTGCTCGGTGTCCTGGCCAACGTCGGACTGCTCGCGATCGAGCGTCGTGTGCTGCGCTGGCACATCTCCTACCGTGAGGAGGCCAGATGACTTCGATGGTGCGCCCGCGCCGGGCCGGACGCCGGTTCACGGCGTGGCTCGTCTCGCTCGTCGTCCCGGTCACGGCCCTGCTGAGCTGGTGGTTCGCCTCGCTGGGCAGCACCTCGCCGTTCTGGCCGTCGCTGCGCTCGATCCTCGTGTCGTTCCAGCAGTTGTGGCTGTTCAGCCGGTTCGCCTCCGACGTGCTGCCGAGCGTCGGCCGGATGCTGCTGGGCTACTGCGTGGCCGTGGTGCTCGGCGTTGCGCTGGGCGTCCTCTTCGGACGGTTGCCTCTGCTGCACCGGGCGTTCGACCCGGCGCTGCAGTTCTGCCGGGCCCTGCCTGCCACGGCGCTGGTAACGGTCAGCATCGTCTTGCTCGGGATCGGTGACCTGCCGAAGATTGTGCTCACCGCGTTCGTCACGGTCTTTCCCGTGCTGCTCAACACCATCGACGGGGTGCGGGCAGTCGATCGGGAGCTCGAAGATGCCGCGCGGTCGTACCGGCTGACCCGGGCGCAGCGGGTGCTGCACGTGCAGCTGCCCGCCGCCGCGCCGAACATCCTCGCCGGGATGCGCATCGCCCTGACCGTGGCTTTCGTGATGATGGTGGTGACCGAGCTCGTGGCGGCGACCAACGGGATCGGGTTCGTCACGTTGCAGGCGCAGCAGAGCTTCGAGGTGTCCGAGATGTGGGCTGGCATGCTCCTGCTGGGGATCCTCGGCGTGCTGTTCAACGGCGCCTTCGTGCTGGTCGAACGCCGGCTGCTGCGCTGGTACACCAAGGATCGGGAGAGCTGACATGCTGACCGTGGAACACCTGAGGAAGTCCTACCGCTCCGCCGGCAGCGAGCTGGAGGTGCTGCGCGACATCTCGTTCACCGTGAACGCCGGCGAGTTCGTCACGATCGTCGGCCCGTCCGGTGCCGGCAAGACCACCCTGCTGCGCTGCTTGTCCGGGCTGCTGCCCTCGTCCGGGGGCAAGGTCGTGCTCACCGAGACGGGCAAGGTGATCGAGAGCCCGCCGCCGGAGGTCGCCTGTGTCTTCCAGGACTACAGCCGTTCGCTGATGCCGTGGTCGAAGGTCGGCCGCAACGTCGCGATCCCGTTGAAGAACAAGATCCGCGACCGCGCGGCGCGCCGGGTCGCGGTGCGCAAGGCGCTCGAGGAGGTGGGCCTCGACGGGTTCGACGACAGCTACCCGTGGCAGCTTTCCGGCGGGATGCAGCAGCGGGTCGCGATCGCGCGCGCCATCGCCTACCGGCCCGAGTTCCTCATCATGGATGAGCCGTTCGCGTCGGTGGACGCCCAGACGCGTGCGGACCTGGAGGACCTGGTGCTGCGGGTGCGCCACGACGCCGGGCTGACGATCGTGCTGGTCACCCACGACATCGACGAGGCCGTGTACCTCGGTGACCGGGTGATCGTGATGTCCGGACGCCCGACCACGGTGCTGCGGACGCTCGACGTCGACCTGCCCCGGCCGCGCAGCCAGGTGACGACCAAGGCCCTGCCGCGGTTCACCGAGCTGCGAACCGAGGTGCTCACCCTGATCAGCGGCGCGAAGACGGGAGCTGCGCGATGACCGGAACCGAGCTGTCCGAACGGCTGAACCACCCGGTGAGCACCGCCGAGCTGCAGAGGCGGTGGCGCGCGATCCGCGAGGGTATGGCCGCCTGCGGGATCGACGTGCTGGTGGCGCAGACTAACAACGACTACGTCGGCGGCTACATCCGCTACCTCACCGACATCCCGGCGACCAACGGCTACCCGGTCACTGTCGTGTTCCCCCGCGAGGAGCCGATGACGATCATCCGACACGGCGCGCGTGGCGAGGACCTGGTGGTCGATCCCGTCCACGACCCGGTGCTGCGCGGCGTCGGCCGGGCGCTGGCGAGCCCGTACATGAGCTCGGTGTCCTACACCCGCTACGACGGGGCGGAGCTCGCGCTCGACGCGCTGCGGCCGTTCGCCGGCGGCCGGATCGGGTGGGTCGGCACCGGCACGATCCCGCTGGCGTTCGGCGAGTACCTGCAGCGTGAGCTGCACGCGGCGACGTTCACCGAGGCCGCCGACGTCGTCGACACCGTCCGCGCGCTCAAGTCCGAAGAGGAGCTGGACCTGGTGCGCGCCACCGCGAAGCTGCAGGACGCGGCGATCGCGGCGGCGTTCGATGCGCTGCAGCCGGGGATGCGAGACAGCGACGTGGCTGCCGTCGCGCAGCACACGGCGCAGTCGCTGGGCAGTGAGCAGGGCATCTACTGGTGCGTCTCGACCCCGCTCGGCGAGCCCGGCCGGATCGCGCACCCGCACAGCCAGCACCGGGTGATCCGGGAGGGCGATGCGTTCCACCTCATGGTGGAGGTGAACGGCCCTGGCGGGATGTACACCGAGATCGGCCGCTCCGGCGTCGTCGGCCGGGTCCCGGACCGGATCGCCGAGGAGTACGACTTCTGCCTGCGGGCGCAGCGATTCTGCTACGGCCTGCTGCGTCCCGGCGCCGCGCCCGCAGACATCTGGGCGGAGTACAACGAGTTCCTGCGCGACAACGGGCGGCCGGAGGAGCTGCGGTTGCACTGCCACGGCCAGGGCACCGACCTCGTCGAGCGCCCGCTGATCCGGGCCGAAGAGCCGATGGTGCTCGCGGCGGGCATGAACCTCGCCTGCCACCCGCGCTACGTGCTCGACGGCTTCTGCCACTGGGTGTGCGACAACGTGATCATCGGGGACAACGGCGTCGAGGAGCTGCACAAGTTCGACAAGCGGCTGGCCGAGCTGGGCTGATGACGAGCCAGGTCGTGGCTTCCGGGCCGGACGAGGCACTGCCCGCGCTGCGCGCCGCCGCGCCGGGGCGGGTCTGCGTCGTCCCGCTCCCGTCGTCCGGGGGACCGGCAGCGGTGCGGGCGTTGCGGGACGTCGAGTTCCTCGTGCTGGAACACCAGCGCACCGACCTGCTCCCCGTGCTCGGCGAGCTGCCCGCGCTGCGGATCGTGCAGACGCTGATCGCCGGTGCCGAGTGGCTCGAGCCGTACCTGCCGGACCGGGTGCGGCTGAGCCGGCCCGCCGGTGCGCGCGACAACGCGGTGGCCGAGTGGGTCGCCGCGGCGTTGCTCGGGCTGGCCAGCGGGCTGCTGCCTGCCGTGCGCGAGCAGTGTCAGCGGCGATGGCGCCGTAGGGTGAGCGCGGAGCTGGCCGGGGCCCGGGTGGTGCTCGTCGGTGCCGGGTCGATCGGCCGCTGCGCCCGCGACAAGCTCGCCGGCCTCGGGGCCTCGGTCACCGTGGTCGCGCGCACAGCTCGCGCCGGGGTGCACCCGGTGACCGAGCTCGACGACCTCGTGGCCGAGGCCGACGCGGTGGTCCTGCTCGTGCCGGCGACCGCCGACACCGCGGGGCTGGCGGGTCCGGGATTGCTGGCCCGGATGCCGGACGGGGCCGTGCTGGTGAACGCCGCGCGCGGCACGGTGGTCGACACGGCGGCGCTGACCGCCGAGGTCCTCGCCGGGCGGCTGCTGGCGGTGCTGGACGTCACCGACCCCGAGCCACTGCCGCCGGATCATCCACTGTGGACCGCCCCAGGGTGTTTCCTCTCGCCGCACATCGCCGGCGCCACGCGGCAGGGGAAGGCGCGGGCGATCGAGGCGGCGGCCGAGCTGCTGGCGCGGTACGTGCGAGGCGAGGGGTGAACCGCGCCGGCAACATCGCCGAACTGCGCGAGCGCGCACGCCGCCGGGTCCCTCGGCCGGTGTTCGACCTGGTCGAGGGCGGCGCCGAGGACGAGGTGACGGCGCGGCGCAACGTCGAAGCGTTCCGTGCCACGCGGCTGCTGCCCTCGGCCCTGGCCGTGCCCGGCGAGCGCGATACCGCGGTGCGGATCTTCGGCGACCGGGTGGCGTCGCCGATCCTGCTCGCACCGACCGGCGCGGCACGAGTGCTGCACGGCGAAGCCGAGATGGCCGTCGCCCGGGCGGCCGCCGCCCGCGACACCGTCTACGTCCAGGGCATGGTGGCCAGCTTCTCGCTCGAGCAGGTCGCCGCCGCGGCCCCTGGCCCGCGGTGGTACCAGCTCTACCTCTGGCCGGACCACGCGGCGGTGCGCGCGCTGCTGGACCGCGTCGCGGCGGCCGGGTACCGGGCTCTGGTGGTCACTGTGGACAGTGCGGTGTTCGGCAATCGCGAACGGGATCGCCGCAACGGGTTCACCGTGCCGATGCGCTTCGGGCCTCGGATGGCGCTGCACTGCGCCACGCGCCCGAGCTGGGCGGTGGACATCGCGCGCGGCCACCTGCGCCGGCGCGGCACGCACCACAGCCGGGTCGCGCCGCACGCGATGCAGCGCGACATGCTGCGCAGCCTCTATCCGGTGACCGCGCGGGATCTCGCCGACCTGCGCGCGTGGTGGTCCGGCCCGCTCGTGGTCAAGGGCGTGCTTCGCCCGGCCGACTGCCGCGTGCTGCTCGACCTCGGCGCCGACGGCATCGTGGTGTCCAACCACGGCGGCCGCCAGCTCGACCGCGCGCCCGCCACGATCGAAGCCCTCGCAGGCGTCGTCGCCGAAGCCGCGGGCCACGCCGAGGTGTTCCTGGACGGCGGCGTGCGACGGGGCACCGACGTGCTCGCCGCCCTGGCCACCGGCGCCCGCGCGGTGCTGGTCGGCCGGCCCTACCTGTACGGGCTCGCGGCCGGCGGGCAAGCTGGCGTGGAGCGGGTGCTGCGGGTACTGACCTCGGAGCTCGACCGCGCGATGGCCCTCACCGCCTGCGCCCGCATCGAGGACATCGACCACCGCGTGCTCGCGACGAGCACCGCCGGAGCCCTCACCGTGGCCCACCCGCCCGGGGGAGGCTGCCAAAGAGGGCGGTTGCTGTGACGAGCCTTGGCGAGGAACGCGATCCGAATGATGCCGCGAGACGTCATCGGCTGTACGGCGCCCAGTCGATGGCTGCGCCGACGACCTCGTTGTATAGACCTTGCACCCAGGGCAGTGGGTCCGGTAGGAGGGCAGCGGTGGCCCAGTCGCCCCAATGGTCGTCATAGGGGCTCGGGTCGCCGCCTAAGCACTGGAGGGCGCGGCGCAGCAACGATGGCCAAACACCTCGGGCAGCCTCAGCCAGGCGTTCGTTCTCTGCGCCGACTGCCGCGAGACCCTGAAGGAAGTTGAACTTCAGGCCGGCGCCCGCGCGCCTCCTCGCCGTGAGTCATCAGCCACGCGGCCACCTCCGAATTCAAGATCATTTCGGTTCATCGCGTTTGCGGTGCCCGATGCTCGCCGCGCAGATGGTAGGCATAAGCGGTGATCAGCCAACTACCTGTTGACGAACAACTCGACGCCTTCCGAAAGGTGCTCTCCCGCAACGAGGTGCTGATGGAGGTACTGTCCCGGTCGGTGTCGCTGGGGCTGCCCGGCTGGTATCTCACGGCAGGCTGTCTGTTCCAGACCGTCTGGAACGCAGTCACCAACCGGGCGCCCGGCGACGGCATCAAGGACTACGACCTGTTCTACTTCGACGCCACCGACCTGTCCTGGGAAGCGGAGGACGCGGTGATCCAGTCGGCGAAGCGCGTCTTCGCCGACATCCCAGCCGAGGTGGAGATCCGCAACGAGGCGCGCGTCCATCTCTGGTACGAGGACAAGTTCGGGACGCCATGTCCCGCCCACACCTCCACTGAGGACGCGATCGACTCCTTCGCCGCGACCACCTGCTGTTTGGGGGTCCGCGTCGAACCAGGCGGACGCTGGCGCGTCTACGCCCCGCACGGGTTATCCGACGTGTTCAACCTCATCGTCCGGCCCAACCCAATCCTGGCCCCACGCAGTGTCTTCGAGGCCAAGACCAGTCGTTGGCGCCACCAGTGGCCCGAGCTCACAGTCCTGCCCTGGCCGACACCCGCCGCCTCAGTACTGTGACTTCGTATGACCGACGCCGAGATCGAGATCACCGCAGACCTGGTCCGCGACCTCCTGCAGGAACAACATCCAGACCTTGCGGGGCTGGCCATCCGTGAGGTGGCGGGCGGCTGGGGCAACCAAATGTGGCGTCTCGGGGACGAGTTGGCCGTGCGCATGCAGCGGATGGACTCCACCCCGGAGCTCCAGCTCAAGGAGCGGCGATGGCTACCCGTGCTGGCCCCGCACCTGCCGCTCCCGGTGCCGACCCCGGTGCGGTTCGGCGAACCGTCCGAGCGCTTCCCCAAGCACTGGACCGTGATGACGTGGGTTCCCGGCGAGCCATTGGACCATGGCACGATCAGCCGCGGCGCCCACGCGGCCGATACGCTCGCGGCTTTCCTCCAGGCGCTCCATGTAGAAGCACCCGCCGAGGCGCCGATCGCCACGGATCGGGGTGCCCATCCCAGGAACTGCACGGGCGGCTTCGACAACTTCTTCCAGGCCGTTGCTCTTGACGACATCGCTGCCGACGTCCGGGCCGTCTGGGACGACGCCGTCGCGGCCCAGGCGTGGGATTGCCCGCCCGTGTGGGTGCACGGCGACCTCCATCCTGCGAACGTCGTCGTCTCGGACGGAACGCTCTCGGGCATCGTCGACTTCGGTGACATGTTCGCCGGCGATCCAGCGTGGGACCTCGCCGCCGCATGGGTGCTGCTACCCGCGGGCACGGCCTCACGGTTCTTCGAGATGTACGCGCACGCGGACGAGGCGGCGATCCGCCGCGCCCGCGGGCTGGCCGCGATGAAGAGCCTCTTCCTGATGCTCATGGGGCAGAACGGAGATCGGGGTCTTCCCGGCGGCAAGCCTCACTGGGGACCTGCAGGTCGCGCAGCACTTGATCGTGTTCTGAAGGGCGTTTGATGCACGCTTCGTTGAACTTCTCCGAACTCGATTTTCATGGTCCGAGATTCGTCCGGATATCGATCCGAAGGGCAGCATGCCCGGTTCGGTGGCGGTAAATTTCCGCCGGAGGTGGCGTCGCCTAGGGCCAGCCGTACGAACCATCGCCCAGGTGCTCGAACTCGTCCGGAAACCGTTCCCTTGAACGGATATCTTTCACGCCCGGAGCCCCACGCTCGGCGCTGTGTGGTGAGTGCCCGCCAGGACAGAACATCGGACAACCTTGAACCCGCGTCTTCATTCTTGATCGTTGCCGAACTACCGTCGCCGAAGATCTGTCTAGGAGGCAACGGTGGCCACACGGGCAACATCTGTCCGACGACGACCTTTGGTGCGGCTGCTGGCCGTGCTGTGTCTGGCGGGCACGCTGGTGTCCACCGGCGCTTCCGCCGGTGCGGCGCCCGCTTCCGGCCTGGCCGCTCAAACGGTGACGGCCGGGCAGGCGCGGTTCGAGGTTCTTTCGCCGACGCTCATCCGGACCGAGTACGCGGGCGACTCCGCCTTCGTCGATGCCGGGACATTCAACGCGGTCGGCCGCGGCAGCTTCGCCAGAACCCCGTACACCACAACGAAGCGTGACGGCTGGCTGACGATCCGGACCAGCGCCGTGCGGTTGCGGTACAAACTCGGCTCAGGGGCGTTCTCCGACGACAATCTGACCGTCGAGCTTCGTACGGGCGACCAGGACGTCACGGCTGGCCCCTGGAAGGGCAAACTGACCCCCGTCTGCGCGTTCGGCACCCTGTGCGAGGCCGAGAACCTGCAGCTTTCCGGGCCGGGCGCGGCGAGCGACCACCGCGGCTACACCGGCGACGGCTTCGCCGCGGGCTTCGCCAACGCCGGCGACGGCTTCGCCGCGGGCTTCGCCAACGCCGGCGACGACCTCGCGTTCCGCACGACCGCCCCGGCGGCCGGCGCCTACCAGTTGGATCTGCGGTACGCCAACGGGTCCGGCGGCGACGGGCAGCACACCACGCGCACGCTCACGGTCCTCGTGGACGGCGGTGACCCGCACACGGTGTCGTTGCCGCCCACCGCCGACTGGGACACCTGGACGCTCGCCACCGTGCCGGTGACGTTGTCCGCGGGGGAGCACCAGGTGACCGTCGAGCGCGGCGCCACCGACTCGGGCAACGTCAACATCGACAGCCTCGCCGTGGTCACGACGGGCGCCTCGTACCCGCAGCCCGTTCCGCCCGCGCCCACACCGTGCGCCTTGGGCGCCCTCTGCGAAGCCGAGCAGGGCGCCCTGGCCGGCGGCGCGCACCCGGCGAGCGACCACGACGGCTACTCCGGCAAGAGCTTCCTCGCGGGCATGGAAAAGGCGGACGCGTCCGACACGCTCACCGTGACCGGGGTGCCCGCGAAGGGCTCGTACGACCTGCAACTGCGCTACGCCGACGCGACCGCCGTCTCCGGCCAGACCCAACCCACCACCCTGTCCCTCCGGGTGGGCGACGCTGCACCCACCAGCCTCACGCTGCCGGCGACGAGCAGCTGGAACTCGTGGCGGACCACGGCCGTCCCGGTCAAGCTCGCGGCCGGCACCAACACCGTGACGCTCGGCTGCCCCGACTCGACGAACTGCCACCTCAACATCGACACCGTCGCGATCGCCCGGCCCCACTCGCCGCTGCTCGCCCCGCACGCGGCGCTGGGCGGCTACCGGCGCGGGCTCGACGGCGTGGACGGCACCGCCGTCACCGCACCGGGGATCCTTTACCAGGACGGCTGGTCGCTGCTCGACGACACCGCCTCGGCACTGTACGACCCGCGTACCAAGGTCGTCACGCAGCGCTCTGGGCATGGTGGCAAGGCCTACCAGGACGGGTACGTGTTCGCCTATGGCCAGGACTACGCCCGCGCGCTGCGTGAGCTGTCCCAGCTGACCGGACCTTCGCTGCTGCTGCCGCGCTGGTCGTACGGCGTCTGGTACTCCGAGTACTACGACCGCACGGCCGCGGACTTCGAGCAGAACATCCTGCCGAAGTTCCAGTCGGAGAACGTGCCGCTGGACATGCTCGTCGTCGACACCGACTTCAAGGCGCCGAACAAGTGGAACGGCTGGGAAATCGATCCGTCACGGTTCCCCGACCCGGCGGCGTTCTTCCAGTGGGCGCACGACCAGGGCCTGCACACCGCGCTGAACATCCACCCGAGCATCCTCGCCTCCGACCCGCAGTTCCCGGCGGCGCAGGCGACCGCGAAGGGCAAACTGAAGCCCGGCAGCTGCGGGGGCGGCGGCACCGACTGCTACGTGTTCGACTTCGGCGACCCGGACCAGTTGAAGGCCTACTTCGACCTGCACCGGCCGATGGAGCAGCAAGGCAACGACCTCTGGTGGCTCGACTGGTGCTGCGACGGGTCGAACTCGAGCCTCGCCGGCGTCACGCCGGATGCGTGGATCAACCAGCAGTACGCCGACGACGCGGCGAAGACCGTCGGCCGCGGGTTCGCGTTCTCCCGCGCGTACGGCTCGCTGCAGGCCGGTGGCTACAGCTCGCCCACCCCGGTGCCCACGGGGCCGTGGGCGGACAAGCGCACCACCCTGCACTTCACCGGCGACACCGTTTCCGACTGGGCCACGCTGGGATTCGAGGTCGGCTACACGCCCGGCGAGTCCGCGGCTACCGGCCTGGCCTCGGTGAGCCACGACATCGGCGGCCACACCGGGGGCCTGCAGGAACCGGGCAGCGAGCCGGGCAGCACGAAGCTGCCGGACGACCTGTACGCGCGCTGGGTGCAGTTCGGTACCTTCCAGCCGATCGACCGGCTGCATTCGAACCACAGCGACCGGTTGCCGTGGCAGTACGGTGCCGCCGCGGACGCGTCGGCGACGAAGTTCCTGAACCTGCGTGAAGATCTCGTGCCGTACACGTACACGCTTGCGCAGGAGGCCACCGCAACGGGCCTGCCCCTCGTGCGGCCGCTGTACCTGCAGTACCCGGGCCAGCAGGAGGCCTACGCCCAGGCGGGCGGAGAGTACCTGTACGGCCCGGACGTGTTGGTGGCGCCGGTGACCAGCCCTGGTGCCACCGCCACCACGAGTGTGTGGTTCCCGCCCGGCAGCGACTGGACGGACTACTTCACGGGGAAGATCTACCACGGCGGCACCACGGCGCAGATCACCACGGGCTGGGACACGATGCCGGTGTTCCTGCGCTCGGGCGGCATCATGGTGACCCGCAGCGGGAGCGTGACCCATGACGAAAACAACCCGCTGACCGCGGCGACGGTCACCGTGGCCGGCGGCCACGACGGTGCGTTCACCCTCTACGAGGACGACGGGCAGTCGCCCTCCGCGAAGGGCGCCACGACCGGCATGACCTACACCGAGGGGGCCCACTCGGCGACACTCGCGATCGACGCCATGCACGGGTCGTACCCGGGCAGGCCGGCGCAGCGCACGTGGACCGTCCAGTTCACCGACACCAAGGCGCCGTCGGCGGTGCTCATCGACGGTCACCGCAGCGCCGACGGGTCCTGGGCCTGGGACCCCGCGACGAGGACGGTGACCGTGCGGACGCCGGCGCAACCGGCGGCCCGCCCGCTCACCGTGCGGTTGCTGAACTCGTAGCCCGTCGTCGGTCCGGAGGACGCCTGGGTTCGGCGTTGCTCCGGACCGACGGAGTTTCGGCTCCACCGAAGACGTCCTCGAAATGCAGTAATCTCAACCTCCAGCGCACTTGCGCCGGCGGTGGGGCTCACCGGACCCGAACCGCGGTCTCGGCCGCCAACAGTCCCTCCCTGTTTCACGATCCCAGCGATCACAGGTTGGGGTGCGGGCCCGTGAAACTCTGGATGCTGCTCGGCGGCCCACTCGGAACGGCCCTCCTCACCGGCGCGGCCTTGCTCGGCATTCGGGGCCACAGCCCACTCGCTGCCGCCGGCATCGGGTTCCCCAGCGCGCTCACGTCCGGTTGCCTGTTGGGCGGCGCGACCACCACCGTCTTGCGGAAAGGCATCACAGAGCGCACCGTTATCCCCACCTTCACCGACGCCGTGCCCGGGTTCGGCGCCGCCGCGATCGGTGTCGCCCTGGTGTCTTGAGCTCGCCGCAATCCGTCCTCGATACTCGCGAAGGAGACCGGAGAACATGTTCACCAACGCCGATGAGATCCTCCGTTTCGTCGCCGATGAGGACGTCCAGTTCATCGACGTCCAGTTCTGCGACCTGCCCGGCATCATGCAGCATTTCACCGTCCCGGCCGCCTCCTTCGACGCGGACTCTTTCACCGAAGGGCTCGCCTTCGACGGCTCCTCGGTCCGCGGGTTCCAGTCCATTCACGAGTCGGACATGCTGCTGCTTCCCGACCCGGTCACCGCCCGCGTCGACCCGTTCCGCACCCACAAGACCCTCGCGATGAACTTCTTCGTGCACGACCCGTTCACTCGCGAGGCGTACAGCCGCGACCCGCGCAACATCGCCCGAAAGGCCGAGCAGTACATCACGGAATCCAGCATCGCGGACCGCGCGTTCTTCGGGCCGGAGGCCGAGTTCTACATCTTCGACTCCGTCCGGTTCGATTTCGCGGAGAACGGCGCCTTCCACGAAGTCGACTCGATCGAGGGCTGGTGGAACACCGGCGCCGACGAAGCCGGCGGAAACCAGGGATACAAGACGCCGTACAAGGGCGGGTACTTCCCGGTCCCACCCCGTGATCACTTCGCCGACCTGCGCGATGAGATCGTGCGCAACCTGGCCGGCGTCGGAATCGAGGTGGAGAAGGCCCACCACGAGGTCGGCAGCGGCGGCCAGGCCGAGGTCAACTACAAGTTCAACACTCTCCTGCACGCCGCGGACGACCTGCAGCTGTTCAAGTTCATCGTGAAGAACACCGCGTGGGCGGCCGGCAAGACCGTCACTTTCATGCCCAAACCGCTCTTCGGCGACAACGGCTCCGGCATGCATTGCCACCAATCGCTGTGGGACGAGAACGGGCCCCTGTTCTACGACGAGACCGGTTACGGCGGCCTGTCCGATATCGGGCGCCACTACGTCGGCGGCATTCTGCACCACGCGCCGAGCCTGCTCGCTTTCACGAATCCGACGGTGAATTCCTACCACCGCCTCGTCCCGGGCTACGAGGCACCGATCAACCTCGTGTATTCCCAGCGCAACCGCTCCGCCTGCGTCCGAATCCCGATCACCGGCAGCAGTCCCCAGGCCAAGCGCATCGAGTTCCGTTGCCCCGACTCCTCCGGCAATCCCTACCTCGCGTTCGCCGCCATGCTGATGGCCGGACTCGACGGGATCCGCAACAAGATCGAGCCGGCGGCGCCGATCGACAAGGACCTCTACGAGCTCCCGCCCGAGGAATCTCGCGATGTCGCCCAAGTTCCAGGATCACTGGAGGCTGTGATCGACCGGTTGGAAACCGACCACGAGTTCCTCCTCAAAGGTGACGTGTTCACCATGGACGTGATCGAGACCTGGATCGACTTCAAACGGGAGCACGAGATCGACCCGCTGCGGTTGCGCCCGCACCCGTTCGAATTCGCCTTGTACTACGACGTGTGAGGGCTGACGACGTCGAACAACCAGGATCCGAATGTGCTCGCGGCCGGTGAAGAACCGTCGGCCCGCGAGGACCCCGCTCTCGCCGCCGCGATTCGACCCGCGGCGTTGCAACTGCGTTCCTGACGTCAGGCTCGGCTGCTGTGGGTTTCGGCGGACTCTCGTTGCGCCGGGCTCGCCCCGGCGGTGTGGTGACTGACGCACGTCCTCGATCTGCATGGAACGCTGGAGCCTTCGCCGGCACATGGCCTGGCCGTGGCTGTAGGTCGGGCGTAGCGTCGTGCTGTGGTGCGGTCCCGGCGCGGCAGCGCTGTTGCCGTCGGTGCCGATCTTCCCCACCGATCGGAGGCCGCGATGACCTTTCCCGAGGACTATCTGCATCCGGTGGGCCGCGGCGCGGTCTTCATCGAACACCAGCATCGGCACCCGCGCGTCGACAAGTCCGTGTACATCGCCCCGACAGCCGTGCTGTGTGGTGACGTGACCGTCGGGCCGCACAGCCGGGTCCTCTTCGGCGCCGTGCTCACCGCGGAGGGAGGGCCGGTCGAGATCGGCGCGCACTGCGTGATCATGGAGCACGCAGTGCTACGAGGCTCCCTGCGCCATCCGGTTCGTCTGGGGGACCACGTCCTGGTTGGGCCGCACGCCCACCTCAGTGGCTGCGTCATCGACGGCAACGCGCGAGTGGCGACCGGAGCGATGATCTACAACGGCGCGCGCATCGGCTCCGGCGCCGATGTCGAGTTCGGGGCCGTGGTGCACGTCAACACCGTGGTGCCGCCGGGAACGGCGGTGCCGATCGGCTGGTTCGCCGGTGGTAACCCGGTCCAGCTGATCCCACCGCAGCAACGGGAACGCATCGCCTCGGTGATGGAACCGCTCGACTACCAGGGAACCGTCTTCGGCGTGACCGAGGCACCGGGCGAGCCGGCGATGACCCGGGTGGCGCAACGCTACGCGCGGGCGCTCGCATTGCACCGCTACGACGAGAACGTCACCCCGGAACTGTTCGGCGAGCCGGACGGTGAGCGGAGGAACCGAGTGTGATCCGGCAGGGTTCCCGATAGCGATACCGTCAGCAGGCCGATGGCAACACCGCCAACGCCGAGGCGCAGTTCGCTGACGGTGAACCACGGAATCGGGCACACGACGAGACGCGTTTGCATGACATGGACAACGACAAGGCGGAGCCCGACGCACTGGACGTCTACTCGGCAATCGTCACTTCCGTCGCCAAGCAGCTCACACCACGCGTCGCGGCATTGACCATCCGGTCCCGCAGCGGGGAATCCGCCGGGTCGGCCGTCGTCCTGACCAGCGAATCCCACCTGATCACCAACTCCCACGTCCTCTCCGGCGGCCACCATGGCACCGCGGAGTTCGCCGACGGCACCGTCGCGCACTTCGACGTCGTGGGACGCGATCCCCTCTCCGACATCGCCGTGATCCGCGCCGACCGGGAAATCCCTGCCCCACCGGACTATGGCGACGCCGACAACCTTCTCGTCGGCTCCCTCGTCGTCGCCGTCGGCAACCCGCTCGGCCTGGCCGGCACCGTCACCGCCGGAGTGGTCAGCGCACTCGGCCGCAGCATTCCGGCCCGCACCCGCACCGCCGCGCGGCTGATCGAGAACGTCATCCAAACCGACGCCGCGCTCAACCCCGGCAACTCCGGCGGCGCGCTGGCCGACAGCCACGGCCGGATCATCGGCATCAGCACCGCGGTCGCCGGCTTCGGCCTCGGACTGGCCGTCCCGATCAACGCCACCACCCACCGGATCATCCACGCACTGATGCACGACGGCCGAGTCCGCCGCGCGTATCTCGGCCTGGTGACCACCCCGGCGCCCCTGACGCCGGCCCAAGCCGAACGATTCGGACAACGCACCGCGTTGCGCATCGTCGAGGTGGTGGACGCCAGCCCCGCCGCGCGCAGCGGACTGAAGCCGGCCGACCTCGTCCTCGCCGTCGACGGAGCCCCGCTCCGCAACGCCCAATCACTCCAGAAACGCCTGTTCTCCGACGCGATCGGCCGGCAGATGGAGGTCACCGTGCTCCGCAACGGCGCCCTCGTCGACGTGATCGCAGTACCCGCCGAGCTCACGGACTGACCGCGGGAGCAGCGGAACCGGATTCGCCGGCCGGGAGGACCACCTTGAGCACGAGCGAGCTGCTGCTCGCTGGGCGGCGGTCTCCGCCGCGGCGGGGCGGGTGGTGTGGGTGGTGCGGCGTTCGGCGCGCTGGGTGGTCTGCGCAGTGCCCGTGGCCGCGCCCCGTCGGCGAACGGCGACTGTACGCACAGTTTCGTCGGCGACCAAAGTATTGATGGTGGACGGTTCGCTTAAGGCGATCGCGTCGGTGACGGTGGGGGAGAAGGTCGCGGACTCCCAGCCCGGCAAACCGGGTCTGGAATCCACCGGTCGGCCGGGTGATCGTGACCCGGACCGACCACGGCTTCGTGGACCTCAAGGTCAAGCCGGGGCGTGTGCGTGCGGTGGCCGGCCGCAGTCGCGGTGGCTGCGGGCGGGAGTGTTCCGGCTGTCGCCGCACCGGCCGCTGACATGTCGGCCCGGAGAAGCGGGGGCCTGCGCGGGAACTCAAGGGGCTGTTCTCCGATTACGCACTACGGGGCCGGTATCGGGCGGTGCGCGCGGACAGAGCGCAAAGCAGCGCGATGTGCCCGCGATCCGGTGGGAACGCGGGCACATCGCGACTAGCTCAAAACGGCGAGCGAAAGGCTCACTTCTCCGCAGCGCGACCGGCGAACCGCTGCATGAAGTCGGCAGACTCCTTTGCAGTGATGATCACGTCGTAGTAGCCGTCCTCGGTCGGCCAGGTGACGATGCTGTGCTTGCCGGCGGGCACCTCGATGGTCGTCTTCCTCCCGGCGAAGTCGTTCGCGGTCAGCGTGTAGGTCACCGACCGGCGGCCGTCGGCGGACAGGGTGAACTGGACAGTCGCGTCGGACGACTTGCCCTGGGCGTGCCCCTTGACCAGCCGAACGTCGACTCGCGGCTGGGCCGAGGTCCGGTCGTTGGCCGGGACGACGGTGCCGGCGAAGGACCGGATGAAGTGGTCGGGCCCGTAGAAGGTGAACGCGTACTTGCCGTTCGTCGCCTTGGTGTCCCAGGTGTACGACTTCGGATGGTGGTTGCCGGCTGTGAGGGGCAGCGCGTCCTGGCCGATGCCGAGCGGCTCGGCGCCGGCCAGCGCGGGCACGTACTTGTCGGCCAGCCCGACCAGGTTGATCGCCTTGCCCGTGGGCCCGCCTTCGACGGTGAAGGTCGCGGTGGCGGACCCGGTGTCGTGGTTCTCGACGAGGACGCCGTTGGGCTGGAACGACAGCGGGCTCCGCTTCGCCTTGCCGGTGATCCGCTGGGTCGGCATGACCTGCGCACCGACGGCCGGCTGGGGCACTGCCGGCAGGCTGGCGTCGGCGACGACCGACTTGAGCAGGTCGGCCGGCTTCGGCAGCTTCGGGAAGGACGTGTCGAAGTTGCCGAAGTCGATCGCCGAGAGCAGGTTGCCGGAGACGCTGCGCCGCCAGTCGTTGATGTTGTTGCAGATGGCCGGCTTGCCGAGGCTCTTGGTCCACTCCTCGATCAGCTGGATCGTCGAGGTGTGGTCGAAGACCTCGGAGTTGACGAAGCCACCACGGGTCCACGGCGAGACCAGCACGAACGGCACGCGACCGCCCATGCCGGGCTTGATCCCGGGCGCGCGCTCGCCGACGGTGCCCACCTCGGGGATCGGCGGCACGACGTGGTCGAAGAAGCCGCCTTCACCGATGCGGTTCGCGTGGTCGGGCTCGTCGTAGTTCAGGATGATCAGCGTCGACTCCCACAGTTCGGGGTTGTCGTGCACCGCCTGGATCACCCGGTCGGTGTAGACCGCGCCGTTGTTCGGGGCGTACGTCGGGTGCTCGGTCCACGCTGCGGGCGCGACGACCCAGGACACCTCGGGGAGGTCGCCCGACTTGCAGTCGGCGATGAAGTCCCCCAGCACGTAGTCGATGTTGGAGGTGTCGTTCTTGATGCCGGCGGGCTGCGTGGTGTGGGCGTGCACCACGCCGCCGCGGGCAAGCAGGCCCTCGCGGGGCATGGTGTTCTGCGGGTTCGCGTTCTTCGGGTCGAACGCCGCGAACGAACGGACCGTGTTGTCGGTGTAGTCACCGAGGAAGTTGTCGTCGGTGTCGTTGTTGACGTAGATCTGCCAGCTGACGCCGGCGTCCTGCAGCGTTTCCGGGTAGGTCTTGAACTTGTAGGCGTAGCCGTAGTCGCCGTTGTTGTTGACGACCGGACCACCCTGGGTGCCGGCCGCGTCGTTGGTGCCGGCCCACATCATGATGCGGTTCGGGCTGGTGCTGGTGTCCAGCGAGCAGAAGTAGTGGTCACCGATGGTGTAAGCCTTGGCGATCGCGTGGTGCCACGGCACGTCGGCTTCCATGAAGTACCGGTTCCGCGCGCTGGTGTTCTGCGCGTTGTACTTCAGGCTGTCACCGTGGTAGGGCAGCAGGTAGCCCTCGGCACGGCTGTTGGGGTCGTAGTAGATCGTCTGGCCGTTCTGCCAGGTCAGCACCTGCTTGTCGCCGAAGCCGCGCGCGCCGGCCAGGTCGAGGGTGCCGAAGTAGTGATCGAACGACCGGTTCTCCTGCATCAGGATCACGACGTGCTTCAAGTCCTTGATCGTGCCCGTGCGGTGCACCGGCTTCGAGCCGGGCTTGCCGTCCGCTGCGGCCACAACCGGGACGGCCGAGTCGGCTGCGGCCTCGGCCGGGGCGGCCGCCAGCCCGCCGGCGGCGACCGCGGCACCCGCGGCTCCCGCGGCCTGGATCAGCCGGCGCCGGGAGATCCGGTTGCGGTCCGCCGTCGGTCTCGTGCCGTCCGAATCGTTCTGCGACATGGGGCTTGTACCTCGGTTCTCGTGGTGGGGAGTCGGCCTGAATCGCCAACCCCGCAAAGTCAACTGCCGCAAGTCTCGGCGCCGCGAGAATCAGGTTGTGAACGTTCCGGGAAGTCTCAGGGCGTCCGCGATTTCGCTCCGTCGGGGTTGCCCGGATAAAACGCAATCGAGTCACCCGCTGTTCACCGGTGCGCAATGGGCGTCATCGAACGCGTTCACGACCGCCACCCAAGCTGGGCTCGGTGAGCATCACGACGGCCTCGGCCGCACCACCCCGGCCGCAGACCGTTGTCCTGGTCGTCGGATCGCCCTACGGCATCGACGACTGGCTCGGCGGACCGGCCGGCCGCTACGACTTCGTGTTCGTCAACAACGAGGGCGCCGGCGCGGAGATCTATCTGGAGGACCCCGCGACTGAGCGGATCTACGTCGAGGTCGAGCACTTCGGCCGCGGCGTCAGCCGCACGGTCACGGCATCGGTGCCGCCCGGAACGTACCGCTGGGTCTGCATCACCGACTACACGATCAAGTACAGCCTGCCGGTCATCGTCACAGGTGACCCGTTGCCCTACGACGTGTACGGGATCATCCCCGTGACTGCGCTGGACCTGCGGATCCCGATCAACGACTACGTCGGCTGGATCACCGGACAGCTGCCCGCGCTCACCCAACAGGTCACACGGCTGCGCGGCGACCTGGAAGCCGGCGATGCGGCGGCCGCCAAACGCGACTGGCTGATCGCCCACCTCACCTACGAGACACTGGGCGGCGCCTACCGGGCGTATGACGAGACCGGCGACGACATCAACGCGGACCCGCCGCGCGGAGTCGCTCCCGCGCGCCTCGCGGACGCGGACTTCACCGGCTTCCGCAAGATCGAGGCGATGCTGTGGGGTGACCGGCCGGCGGCGACGATCGTGCCGCACGTCGACGCGTTGCTCGAGGCGATCGGGCGGCTCACCGACGAGCTGGCGCTGCCGAACGCGATCACGCCGATCGACATGGGCCGGCGGGCTCACGAGATCCTCGAGGATGCCTTGCAGTGGGACCTCAACGGGATCGGCGACGCCGGCAGCCAGACCGAGCTGGCGACCGTGGACGCGAACCTCACCGGGGTCTGGCAGGCGCTGGACCCGCTGCGACCGATCCTGCGCAAGCTTGACCCGTACCTGGACCAGACCGACCAGCAGCTGCGGCTCACCCAGCAGTTGATCCGCAGCCACCTCCACGCCGACGGCTGGGTCGGATTGGCGTCACTGCCCATTCGGCAGCGGGCCGCGCTCAACGCGGCAGTGCAGCACAGCGTCGAATTGCTCTCCCACGCCGCGGTCGTCATCGACCCGCGCAACGCCACCCGCGACCGAGGCCCGATCACCCATGACTGAACGCGACACCGCCGTGCCGGCGAGCCGGCCGTTCGAAGGCACCCACCAGGCCGGCATTCTCGAGCCCCCGCAGCGCACCGCGATCGTCGTCGCGTTCCTCGTGACCGCGGCAGACCGGCCGGCATTGCGGCGGATGTTCCAGACGCTGACGGCGACGATCCGCTACCTGGTCGACGGGGGCGACGCCCCGGCCGGGCGCGGCAGCGACGACGGGCTCGTGTCCACCCCGTACGAGAACGGCATGCTCGGCCCGGGCACGGTGCCCGACGGTCTCACCGTCACGGTCAGTGTCGGTGCGAGCCTGTTCGACGACCGGTTCGGTCTCGCGGGCGTCAAACCGGCCCGGCTACGCGCGATGGACGAGTTCCCGAACGACGCGCTCGACCCCGAGCGCTGCGACGGCGACCTGCTGTTGCAGATCTGCGCCGATCACCCTGACACCGTGCTGCACGCGCTGCGCATCCTGATGCGCACGACCCGGGCCGACCTGCAGGTGCTGTGGCAGATGGAGGGCTTCACCAGCCCGCCGCGGCCGAGTGGGACGCCCCGCAACCTGTTCGGCTTCAAGGACGGCACAGCCAACACGGAGATCCTCGACCATCCC
Organism: Amycolatopsis sp. NPDC051372; assembly: GCF_040682095.1. Classification (NCBI taxonomy): domain Bacteria; kingdom Bacillati; phylum Actinomycetota; class Actinomycetes; order Pseudonocardiales; family Pseudonocardiaceae; genus Amycolatopsis; species Amycolatopsis sp. NPDC051372. Next base: position 23,500 of record NZ_JBFBAF010000009.1, on the reverse strand, counting down.
GATCTCATCGATCAACTGGTGTGGACCAAAGCAGGCGGCGACGAACCAGACTGGGTCACCGACGGTTCCTACCACGTGGTCCGCCTGATCCGGATGTTCGTCGAATTCTGGGACCGGATCTCGATCAACGAGCAGCAGCGCATCTTCGGCCGTGACCGCGACACCGGCGCACCGTTGTCCGGCCGCCCGGGCGAACGAGTAGCCGGCCAGGAGGAGTTCCAGCTCCCCAGCTACTTCAGGGACGCGCACGGCAACACCGTGCCGCTGACAGCGCACATCCGGCTCGCCAACCCGCACGACGGCACGGCCGACGACCGACGGATGCTGCGCCGCGGCTTCAACTACAGCGCCGGCATCGAGCGCAACGGGCAGCTCGACATGGGGATGATCTTCATCTGCTTCAACGCCGACCTCGACCGGCAGTTCGTCGCCCTCCAGACGTTGCTCATCGACGAACCACTGGTCGACTACGTCTCACCTTTCGGCGGCGGCTACTTCTTCGCCCTGCCCGGCGTCCGGGATGCCGACGACTGGCTGGCCCGCGGCATGCTCGACTGAACGGTCGCCGGTCGGCTCGGGGAGGGGAATAACCCTGGATGGTCGGACCGGAGACCATTGCGGGTGAAGAACTCCCCAACGGTTCGGCGGTCGATGCCGAACTGGTTGCCCAGCTCATTGACACGTGTGTGTCCGAGGGGCGTGTGGAGCGCGCCGTTCGTGATGCCTCCTGCAACACGCGATCAGGTCGGATCGGGCGGCCGCTTCAAGACGCTCGAGCTCGTCAATGAGCGCTTCCGGTGACCAGACCTTGTCGGAGAACAAGCGCTGATCGCCGAGGTCCGTGGGACGTGGCGGTCCCTGCGTAAGGCGCTGCACGCCGCCAACTTCCGCCGGCGCACGCCGGGCTGGGCCCGTAGCCGTCGCCCCGAGATCGAAGCCTGGGACACGGGCGGCCCGGTCGCGGCGCCGGCGGCGGGCGCCCTCGGAAACGCGACCTGAGCTGACCATCGGCGATCCGAGGCGTGCACGAAACTCGAATGACCTTTTCCCCGTAACCGTTGTGGACGAACGATTTCCCGCTGCGCGTGGTCCACGCGGATGTCGCGATCAGCGATGGCACGGCGCGACCCCAGCGGTGCCGGTGCCGAGCGGATGACCCCGAGTCAGCTCGCGGCGTGAAGGGAGCCGGCTGCTTGAGCGATCAGCTCCTGCAGCCGGACCCCGCGCCGCACGTCGAGCGCCGAAGAGCGGCCCGCGCGGACGGCCGCGGCGAACTCGGCACGCAAGATCGGCCACGCTTCGGTGTGGTCGAGGGCCGCGGTGTCGTAGGTCAGCGCGCCGGCGGGACCGTACAGCTCCACGGTCGTGCGCGGCCGGGCGAGGCCGATCACGCCGGACAACGAGGCCTGGCTGACCGCGCCGGACTCGTGTTCGCAGGTCAGCTCGATCCACTTCGTCGAGTCGCCGGTGGCGCGGATGGCGTGGATGGGGCCGAGCGCGGATTCGAGCAGGTCGAGCACATGGGGGCCGAGGTCGGGCAGCGCGCCGTGTTCGAGGCGCCAGCCGGTGGCCAGGTCGCCGCCGAGGAAGGCGCCGTGCAGGTAGCACGAGCGGGCGCCGACGGTGTCGAACGAGCGCGCCCGGTCGAGGAACTCGCGGGTCGCGGGCAGGTAGCGCTTGGTCAGGACCAGCTGGCTCACGACACCCGCGATCTCGATGGTGTCGGCGAGCTCGCGGGCCGCGGGCAACGTCAGCGCGACCGGTTTCTCCAGCAGCACCGCTTTTCCGGCCCGTGCGGCGCGTCGCGCCAGGTCGGCCTGGACGTCGGGGCGGACCGCGAACGCGACGGCATCGCAGGTGCCGAGCAGCGCGTCGAAGTCGGTCGTCGCGACGGCGCCGTACTTCCCGGCGAGTTCCGCGGCCGCCTCGGCGCGGCGCGCGTACACCGCGGTGAGGGTGGTTTCGGGACCGGCGGCGAAGGTCGGGGCGTGCATGGTGTGGGCCCACGGACCTGCTCCGACCAGCCCGATCCGAAGGGGCGTTTCGGTCACGATGCTCCTTCACGGGCGAGTCGCTCGTCGACGGCGGCGGGGGCGTAGGCGGCGTCCAGCACCATGGCCTGCGCTCCGTGCAGGCCGGCGAGGTCGCCGAGGCTGCTGCTGGTCACCTGCAGGTGCCTCGTCGCACGGGGCAGCGCCTTCTGGTAGATGACCTCCCGGACGCCGGTGACGAAGTGCGTGTCGGCGAGGTCGCCGGCGATGACGAGGACCTCCGGGTTGACCATGCACACGACCGTGGTCAAGACCTCGCCGACGAGCCGGCCGGCTTCCCGCGCGAGCTCGACGGCCTCGGGCCGGCCTGCCGCGAGGTGCTCGGCCAGCTCCCGGCTCGACCGTGTCGGCACCCCGCGTTCGGTGAGCCGGCGCGCGAGCGCGCCACCGCTCGCGACGGCGGCGAGGCAGCCGTGGGAACCGCACATGCAGACCGCGTCATCGTGGCCTGGCAGCCGGATGTGCCCGATGTCGCCGGCGCCGCCGTCGACGCCGCGCAGCAGGCCGCCGTTGAACACCAGCCCGGAGCCGATGCCCGCCGACACCTTGACCAGCACCAGCGGCGACGAGCCCGGGTAGTGCTGGGTGTGCTCGCCCAGCGCCATGATGTTCGCGTCGTTGTCCACGAGCACCGGTACGGACCAGCGGCCGGCCAGGTCGTCGGCGATCGAGTAGCCGTCCCAGCCCGGCATGATCGGCGGCTGGCGTACGGTGCCCGTCGAGAACTCGACCGGCCCGGGCACGCCGACGCCGATGCCGCGCACCTGGCCCGGGGGCCGGCCCGTTCGGTCGAGCAGAGCGCGGAACCGGACATCGAGCGTGTCCAGGACCGGTACCGGGCCCGCCGCGACCTCGAGCTCGATTCGCTCCTCGGCGAGCCGGCACCCGTCGAGGTCGACGACGGCCAGCCGAGCGTCGGCGGTGTCCAGGTCGGCGACGAGCACGACACCTTCGTCGGTGAACTCGAGCAGGACCGACGGCCGGCCGCCGGTCGAGTCCTCGGTGCCGTGGGAGCGCAGGTATCCGCGGTCGAACAACGGCTTGAGGCGCTGCTGCACCGTCGACCGCGACAACCCCGTGTGCTGCTGGAGATCGGCGCGCGTGCGGGCCTTCCCCGTGCGGACCAACCAGAGCAGATAGCCGGAAGACATCGTCACCGGAGCAACTGTAGTGATCTCCTACCCCTTTTCCGCGCCACTGGTCAGGCCTTCGGCGAGCAGCCGTTCCGCCGCGAAGAACAGGATCACGATGGGGATCGTGAGTACGACCGACCCGGCCATCAGCACCGTCTTGGGCACCTCGAGCCCTCCGGCGAGCTGCGACAACCCGAGCGACACCGTCCACTTCGAGCGGTCCTCGACGAGGAACAGCAAAGCGAACAGGAACTCGTTCCACGCGATCATGAAGACGTATAGACCAGTGGCGACGATCGACGGCGCCGCGAGCGGCAGCGTGACCCGCCACATGGTCCCCAGCCGGCCGCAGCCGTCGATCGCGGCGGCTTCTTCGATGCTCTCGGGGATGGTGCTGAGGTAGTTGCGCAGCATGTAGATCGACACAGGCAACGCCTGAGCCACATACACCACGAGCAGCCCCACCAGAGAGTCGCGCAGGCCCGCCTTGCTGAAGATCACGAACAGCGGGATCGCCAGAAGGATAGACGGGAACAGGTAGACGGCCAAGAACAGGAAGTGCACCTGCTTGCGTCCGGCGAAGCGCAGCCGGCTGGCCGCGTAGGCGCCTGGCAGCGACAACGCCAGGGTGACGATGACCGTGCCGACCGCCACGAGCGCCGAGTTGCCGAGCAGGCTCAGCAGCCCGTCGCCGCCGGCGTCCACCGACTTGAGCACGGTGGTGTAGGTCGTGACGGTGAAGTCCGACAGTTTGGGCAGGATGTCGCCCGGGTGCTGCAGCAGGGAGTCCTGCGACCGCACCGAAAGCAGCACCATGTAGTAGAAGGGGAACAGCGTCGCGATCGCCAGCAGCACGATCGTGACCCAGCGCAGCACCCCGAACAGCCGGGTTTCGAACGTCATGCGGTTCACGCGCGATCCTCCGGGGCGAAGAACTTCAGGTAGATGGCCAGGAACACGACCAGCACCGCGGCGAGGACCAGTGCCTGCGCGGCCGCGCCGCCGATGTCGAACTGCGCGGTGAGGAAGTCGTAGACGCGCACGCTCAGCACGTCGGTCCCCGCGCCGCCGCCGGTGAGCAGGTAGACGTCGTCGAACTTGTTGAACGTCAGGATGAACCGCAGCACCGACAGCAGAGCGAGCACGGGGTAGAGCTGCGGCAGCAGGATGTGGCGAAAGCGCTGCGTCGGCGTGGCCCCATCGACGAGCGCGGCCTCTTCCAGCTCCGACGGCACGGCCTGCAGCCGGGCCACGAGGAACAGGAACGTGAAGGGGAAGTAGCGCCAGCCCTCGAACGCGATCACCACCAGCAGCGCCAGCGGCAAGTGCACGTGCCAGCCGAAGAGCGAGATCGTCGAGGACTCCTGGCTGAGGAACGCCACGGGCTTGTCCCAGCCGAACAGGCTCTTGCCCCAGGCGTTGACCACGCCGAACTGGGGGCTGAGCATGATCTCCCAGACGAACGTGGCCGCCACCACCGGCGAGACGTAGGGCAGCAGCATCGCGCTGCGCAGGAATCCCCGTCCGCGGAACGGCTTGCGCAGAGCGAGCGCCGCGATGAGCCCCAGCGCGAGGGAGAGCACCGTGCCGCCAATGGTGTAGACCAGCGTGGTGACGAGCGAGCTCCACATGTCCGGGGAGCCGAGTACCTTCGCGAAGTTCTGCATTGTGAAGCGTCCGAAGATGCCTTCGCGTTGCAGGGTCGCGAGCCGTAGCCGCTGGAAAGCCAGCACGATCGTCCACACCACGGGCAGGACCACGACCACCAGCACGATGATCAGGGTCGGGGAGAGCAGGGCCAGTCCGGCCCTGCTCTCCTGCTGCCGCAGCGTGAGCGCTCGTCGCCGTGGGGGCCGTCCGGACGGCTTCGCGGGGGCGGGCCGGTTCCGTACGGTGTGCGCCGAGGTCATCCGCGTTTCCCTACTTCAGTGATTTCTGGATGTTCTGCACCGCGTCGCTCGCCTGCTTGGCCGCGCCGGCCGGGTCCACGTTGCCGCCGGTCATCGCGCTGACGGCCTTCGGCACGGGCAGCTCGGCCAGCGTCGCACCGGCCAGACCGCCCTGTCCCTGCGTGACGCCCCACTGCTGGAAGGTGTCCAAGCTGTTCTGCAGCGACTGGATCACCTCCGCCGGGTACACCGCGTTGAGCGGCTTCTTGGTGTCGGTGCCGACCTGCAGGCCGGACCACGCCTTCGTGAACTTGCCGGGCTCGTTCGCGGTACCCGTGCGCGCGGGGATCTTGCCCTGCGGTGCGAGGCCGAGCCAGCCGGCGTAGCCCTGGTCGAGCATGTAGCTCACGAACTTCTGGGCGTTCGCCGCGCGGTCGCCCTGCGTCACCACCCACGAGCCGAGCTCGCCGAAGTTCTGCGCGGCCGAGCCGTCGGGGCCCTTGATGGCCGTGACGAACCCGGTGTTCTTCGCGAGGAACTGCGGGTCGGCCTGGCACTGCGGGCAGCTGGGTGCGGCGTCCTTCTGCAGCCCGGCGAGCTGGGGCAGGAGGTAGGAGGACCACACCGTCATCGCGGCCTTGCCGGCGAAGTAGGTCGCGCGCGTCGAGTCGACGTTCTGGGCGCCGGGCACGGAGTAGTTGTGCACCAGGTCGTTGTAGAAGGAGAACGTGTTGACGCACGCCGGGCTGTCGAGCGTCACCTTCCCGCTCTGGTCGACGAGCTGGCAGCCGTTGCCCAGCGCGAAGTCCTCGAACGTCTGCTGCGTGAACGCGTCCCCGGGGTCGGTCGCGATGGAGATGCCCGCGACGCCGCCCGAGTTGAGCTTCTGCGCCGCTTGGCGGATCTTGTCGAACGTGTCGGGCGCGCCCAGGCCGGCCTTGGCGAAGAGGTCCTTGCGGTAGGCGAGCATCTGCGGCCAGCCGTCCGACGGCACCGCCAGCTGCTTGCCTGCGCTGGAGTCCATCTGCAGGGCGCGGGCCGAGAAGGTGCCGGCTCCCAGGTCCTTCACCACCGCCGCCGCGGCGTCGGTGTCGACGAGGTCGTTCACGGCCATCTCGTTGACGCCCGTGAGCGAGAGCCCGCCGACGACGTCGGGCAGGTTGCCCGCGGCCGCGGCGGAGGTGACCAGCTGGCTGAACTGGTCCTCGTCCAGACCGACGATCTTCACTTTCACGCCGGTCTGGGCGGTGAACTGGTCGGCGATCTTCTGTGCCGCGGCGACCCGGTCTGACTGGTTCTCCATGCTCCAGACCGTCAGCGTGCCATCGCCGCTGTCGTCGGAACCGGAGCCGCAGGCGGTCAGCGCGCCACCGGCCATCACCACGGCCGCCAGTGCGGCGGCCGATCGGACCGGGACTCTCGACCGTCCTCGTGCTGAAGACATCGGTGCTCCTTTGCGTCGTGCCTGGCGACGATCACAGCATCAGTTAGGCGTGAAAGCAAGACAAGTTATGTAGATTTTCTGGCATAAGTGGGGTAGCTTCTGCCGGGCAGATGGTCATAAATGATCGACAAGGTGGTCGGAGGAGGCCCTCGTGGGCACGGTGGTTCAGTTCGTTGGCCCTCGCCGGGTCGAGGCGGTCGAGACGGAGCCGGAGGAGTTGGGAGCCGGGGCGGTGCGCGTGCGCACGCTGTACTCGGGCATCTCGGCCGGCACCGAGCTGACGGCCTACCGCGGCACCAACCCGTACCTCACGCGGGTGTGGGATGAGCAGCGCCGGCTGTTCGTCGAGGGGGACGTGAGCCAGACGTACCCGGTTGTCGGCTGGGGCTACTCCGAGGTCGGCGAGGTCCTCGAGGTCTCGCCCGACGCGGTCGGCACGCAGGGGGCGCCGGCCGTGGGCGACGTCGTGTGGGGCATCTGGGGCCACCGCAGCGAGGCGATCGTGCCGGTGGCGAAGCTGGTCGACCACGTTGTGCCGGCCGGTCTCGAACCGCTGGCGGCGTCGTTCGCCCGCGTCGGCGCGGTGGCCCTCAACGGCGTCCTCGGCGCCGACGTGCACGTCGGCGAGACAGTCGCGGTGTTCGGGCAGGGCGTGATCGGCCTGCTCGCCACGAGGCTCGCGACGCTGAACGGCGGCAGGGTCGTGGCGTGCGACGCCATCGCGTCGCGGCTGGCGATCGCTTCGGAGTTCGGCGCGGTGGAGACCGTGGACGTGACCGCGGCCAGTGCGGCGGAAACCGTGCGCGAAGCCACCGGCGGCCGCGGCGCCGACGTTGCCATCGAGCTCAGCGGCACCTACCGCGCACTGCACGAAGCCGTCCGGACGGTCGGCGTCGGCGGGCGCGTGGTCGCCGCCGGCTTCTACCAGGGCGACGGCACCGGCCTGCGCCTCGGCGAGGAGTTCCACCACAACCGCGTCGAGATCGTCGCCTCGCAGATCGGCGGGGTGCCGTGGCGCCTGGCCGGGCGCTGGGACCAGGACCGGATGAACCGCACGTTCCTGCGGCTGGCCGCGGAAGGCGCCATCGACCCCGTCCGCCTCGTCACCCACCGCGTGCGCGTCGACGAGGTCGAACGCGCCTACGAGCTGCTCGACGAACACCCGGCCGACGCACTGCAGGTCGTCCTCGACTACACGGAGAAGTGATGCTGAAACTCGCCTGCCAGGAACAGCTTTTGCCCGGCGACGACCTCGAGACCAAGTGGGACTTCGCGACCGCGGCCGGGTACGACGCCATCGAGCTGCGCGGCAAGAAGGATCTGGCGCTGGAAAAGCGCCTGCCGGAGCTGCACCGCGCCGCGCGCAACGGCGTCGTGATGCGCACGGTATGCGTGGACATGCTGCACTTCTTCGGCGCTTTCGACTCCGAGCTTCGTGCCGACGCGATCAAGCAGATGCGCTCCCAGCTGTCGGTGATCGCCGAGCTGGGCGGGATCGGGGCGATGACCCCGGCGTCCTACGGGATGTTCTCGCGCCGGCTGCCGCCGTTCGAGCCGCCGCGCTCCGAGGAACAGGACCGCGAGGTGCTGGTCGCGGGCCTGACCGAGCTGGGGGAGCACGCGAAGGCCGAAGGCGTGCTCCTGCTGTTGGAGCCGCTCAACCGGTACGAGGACCACATGGTCAACCGCCTCGAGCAGGCAGCGTCGCTCATCGACGAGGTGGGGCTGGACTCCGTGCGCATCGGCGCGGACACCTACCACATGAACATCGAGGAGGACGACCCCGCGGACTCGCTCGTGCGTTTCGCCCGCTACATCGGCCACGTGCAGGTCAGCGACTCGAACCGGCTGCAGCCCGGCGCCGGGCACCTCGACTGGCCGGCGGTGCTCGGCGCGCTGGCCGCCATCGGCTACGAGGGCGACCTTGCTCTGGAGAGCCGGCTGCGTGGCGAGCCCGCGGACGCGGTGGCCGGGGTGCCACCGTTCCTGCGACGGCTCGCATGACCGACGAGCTCGCCCGGCGGGCCCGCCGGATCCTGCTCGCCAACTGGCGCCGCGGATTCACCGTGCCCGCCCAAGGTCTTTACCCGCACCAGTGGAGCTGGGACTCGGCGTTCATCGCGCTGGGGCTTCGGCACCTGTCGGCCGTGCGCGCGCAACGCGAACTCGAGTCGCTCTTCGGCGCCCAGTGGACCGACGGGCGTGTGCCGCAGATCGTGTTCAACCCGGCGGTGCCCGCGGACGCCTACTTCCCCGGCCCCGATTTCTGGGGACCGGGCGCGCGCCACGCGTCGACCGGCCTGGTGACCTCGGGGCTCGTGCAGCCGCCGGTGCACGCGCTGGCCGCGTGGGAAGTGCACCTCGCCGACCCGTCCACTTCGGACCGCCGAGGTTTCCTGCGCCGGCTCTACCCGCGGCTGCGGCGCTGGCACGACTACCTGTTCACCCGCCGCGACCTGGGCGGTGACGGGCTCGTGAGCGTGGTGCACCCGTGGGAGTCGGGGTTGGACAACAGCCCGAGCTGGGATGAGCCGCTGGGCCGGATCGAGCCGGTGCCCACCTCGTCGTTCGTCCGCCGCGATCTCGGGCACGCCGGTGCGGGTGAGCGGCCGACCGACTTGGACTACGGCCGGTACGTGCGTCTCGCCGCCGACTACCGGGACGGCGGGTTCGCCGACGCGCTCGACGGCTGCGCCTTCGCCGTGGAAGACCCGCTGACGAACGCCGTGCTGGCCGCCGGCGAAGCGGCGCTCGCGGCGATGGCCGAGGAGATCGGCGCCGACCCGACGCCTCACCGGCGGCGCGCGGGCGCGATCACGAACTCGCTCGTGAGCCGGCTCTACGACCCGGTCGAGGGGATGTTCTTCGCCCGCGACGCGCACACGAAGTCGCTGCTGCGGCGCCGTACGGTCGGTGGTCTCGTGCCGCTGGTCGTGCCGGACCTGCCGGTGGTCGAGGAACTGCTGAAATCCGCGCGCGGCGAGCACTTCCGCCTCGGCGAGCTGAGCCCCGTGCCCAGTTACGACCTCCTCGCCGCCGATTTCGAACCGGCGCGCTATTGGCGGGGCCCGGCCTGGTTCAACACCGGCTGGCTCATCTGGCGCGGCCTGCGCGCCCAGGGCTACCACGAGGTCGCCGATCGGCTGCGCGAGGGCATGCTGGACTCGATCCGCGGCGCGGGCTTCCGCGAGTACGTGGACCCGCTCACCGGCGAGGGCCACGGCAGCGACGACTTCAGCTGGACCGCCGCGGTGGCGATCGACCTCCTCGCGGAACCGGCGGCGGACGGGCGGGCGGCATGAGCACGCACACCTCCGTGCGGGGCACGACGTTCCTCATCACGGGTGACACGGCCGACGTCGTGGCGGGTACTGAAGGCTTCTACGCCGAGGACACCCGGCACCTGTCGCGGTGGGAGTTCTCGACCGGGGATGCGCTGCGGGTGCTGAGCGCGGTGCGTGACCGGCAGTCGACGAGCGTGATCCTCAGCCCGGCCACGCCGCGGAACCAGGACGCCGCGTACAGCGTGTTCCGCGACCAGGCACTGGGTTCAGGCTCGCTCGTCGAAGAAGTCCGCGTGCGCAACCACCTCGCGGTGCCGGTCGCCGTGACGGTGGAGTTCCGGTTCGCGGCCGATTTCGCCGACCAGTTCGAGTTGCGTGGCACCGGTCAGTTCGAACGTCCGGGCCGGCACACGACGATCGTGCGCGAAAGCGGCGAGGTGCTGCTGGCCTACGAGCGGGACGACTATCGCAAGTGGACAGTGCTGCGATCCTCCGTTCCGGCCGCGTACGCCGGCGAACAGCTCAGCTGGACGCTCGACCTTCCACCGCACGGCGAAGTACCGCTGCGTCTCGAAGTGCTGGCCGGCGAAGGACAGCGCGTGCCGGTGTCCGGCGAACAGCCCGCGAGAGTGGCTGACGTGGCGCGTCGAGCTCGGCTGGACGTCGAGGAGTTCGTCGAGGGAGTGGACGTCCCGGCGCACGGGTGGCCCGAGCTGCGGGCGGCCGTTACGGCCGGGCTCGCCGACTTGGCGGACCTGCGCGTGCCCGCGCCGGGGCAGCCGGACCTGCGCATCCCGGGGGCCGGCGTGCCCTGGTTCCTGACCCTCTTCGGCCGGGACAGCCTCATCACTTCGATGTCGGCGCTGCCCTACCGGCCGGAGCTGGCGGGCGCGACCTTGCGCGCGCTCGCGGCGGTGCAGGGCCGCGTGGTCGATCCGGCTCGGATAGAAGAGCCGGGCAAGATCGCGCACGAGGTGCGGCAGGGAGAGCTGAGCCGCTTCGGGCAGACGCCGTACGGGCGGTACTACGGAACCGTCGATGCGACGCCGCTTTTCCTCGTGCTGCTGGGTGGTCACCGTCGCGTCGCGGGCGACGGCATGGCCATCGAACTGGAAAGTGCCGCGCGCGCCGCCGTTGACTGGATGTTCCACCACGGCGGCCTGGACGAGCACGGTTACCTGGTGTACCGCACGGACGGGCCCGGCCTCGTCCACCAATGCTGGAAGGATTCCGCGCGCTCGATCTGCTTCGCGGACGGTGAGCTCGCCGAGGGACCCATCGCGGTCTGCGAGGCGCAGGGCTACGCCTACGAAGCCCTGCTCTCGACGGCTGAGCTCGCCCGCGAAGTGTGGCGGGACCCGGCGTACGCCGACCGGCTCACCGATCGCGCGGCCCGCCTGCGTGCCGACTTCGAGCAGGACTTCTGGCTGCGGGGCCAGGACTTCGTCGCCTTGGCCCTCGACGGCCGGCGCCGCCAGGTCGACGCGCTGGCCTCCAACGCCGGGCACGTGCTGTGGTCCGGGATCCTCCCCGACGGCCGCGCGCAGCAGGTCGGCAAGCGACTGACGGAGCCGAGGTTCTTCAGCGGCTGGGGCGTGCGCACGCTCGCGGAAGGGCAGGTGCCCTTCCACCCCGTCTCTTACCACAACGGCGGGGTCTGGCCCCATGATACGGCCATCGCGGTGGCGGGCCTGGCTCGCGCCGGACTCACCACGGAGGCCACGCACCTGGCCGAGGGTCTCGTCGCCGCGGCCGGGCACCAACCAGGCAACCGCCTGCCCGAGGTGATGGCCGGTTACGCTCGCGCGGAAACGCCGTACCCGGTTCGGTATCCACACTCGGCGTCACCGCAAGCGTGGGCGGCCGCGGCGCCGTTGCTCATCGCCACGTCGCTGGCCTAGTCCACAGTAGACTGTTATCGGCGGACGAACGTAGAGACCGCGCACAATGCGGCCCACCCCAGCGCGGCCGCCGCGGCTTTCGGCCGGGCTGACCGATCCGGCAGCCCCAGCCCGAACGCCGCCGCGTCGGCGGTGTCGGAGGCGACGCGCGCGGCGAGGGCGAGCCGCATCGGCTTGCCCTCGTCTGCGAACGCCATCGCCAGCCCGATCGCGATGTCACGGGCGCCCATCGCGGCGATCAGCGTGCGGGTGCCGGCCGGCACGGCACCGGACGCGGTCGTGAGCCCGCACGGTTTGGCCAGCGCCCGCGGGTAGACGATGGTAGTCAGGCCGTAGGCCGCGGTGGCGGCCCCGAGGACACGGGTCAGGACGGACATGGTCACCTCCGGTTGGCTGTTCCCCTGCGCGGCTGCGCCAGGTTTTCCCGGGTGGCGTGCTCACGCTGGTGACCGGCTTCGTCGCCGGTAGCCGGCGCGCTGGCGTTCGCCGGTTTCGTCGGTGGGTGCGCGTTTGTGCTGCCGTACACCGTCGGCCTCGTGGCCGGTTAGTCGCTCCGGTTGGGCGACGAAGGCGCCGTGTCGCGTTCGCGAGCGCGGTCGCCCGCGAGCGCCACGGCCAGCGCGACGAGCGAGGTAAGGCCGTGCAGCCAGTTGTCGGCGCCGTTGAGGTTCACCGGGTCGTCGTCGACTGTGCCGAACGTGGCCGACAGGATGCCGAACGCCGTGAGTCCGGCGAACGCGACGAACACGAACCAGCAGTAGCCGACGGCCCCGGAGGGCTTGCGTGCCGCGAGCAGGCCGAGCAGACCGACTGCGGTGTGCACGATGTTGAGGACCGTGCTGGAGCCGAAGATCCAGACCGTGCGGGACGGGGCGTGGCCGACGTGCGCGGTCTCCGGCACGAAGAACCCCGCCACGCCGAGCACGAGGTAGACCACCGCGACCACGAGGACGACCAGGCGTGGCCAGGAACGGGAAAACTCAGCCATGCTGCCTCCTTTCGAGTGCTGCGGTTACCCGGCACCAGGGCGCTTACACACTTGTGCCGAGTAACCGTCGGGCCACGTGTTTCTCCGCGTTGATGCGCTCCATGGCCGGGGAGCGCAGCTCCAACACCGGCCATTCCGACTTGGTCCGCGGCAGCTCGAGAAAGTTGTGCCGCGGGCGCGGGCAGGTGGTCGCCCGCTTCCACCACCTCGCTGAGGCGGTAACTCTTCACCACGCGGCGTGTGTCCACAAAGGATGAGCAGGGCAACTGGTCTGAAACACAAGCCGACGTCGGCGCGTCGGTCGGGAAGGCACGTCACGCTGACCGTCGTCCCTGACCCCACGTCCGTTGACAACGTTCAGCCAAAGAGCCTTTGGCTGCTAGTCGCGGACGCTGCGCTCGCGTAGCGTCACGATCGCGAGCCTGGGGGTTCCCAGACCTCGGGTCACCGGCTTGCCCGCCGCCGAGCGGCCCCGGCTTCCGGCGAGGCACCACTGTCGAAGTCCTGCCGCTGCGATTGGCACCGACTTTCGGGATCGTGATCCCGCCCCCATTCGCGCGCCCGGCGTGGTCGCAACGGGTTCGGTCGCGCTCCTGGGAATCGGCTCGGCGGGCTTCGCGGCGTGCGTGGCTAATTTCGTTTCCCTGCCACGAGACCTACGATTCGCTCGCCGGTGTGATCGTGTTCCTGGTCTGGCTCTGGATCTCGAACATCGCGGTGCTGGACGCCTCGCCCCGGGCGCCGGCTCGAGGTGCGGCGTCGCCCGGGGGGCGAGTAGTTCCTGCCGCCGCACGACACGAAGGAGATGGACGCCGACGAAGGCGCGGCCGTCGCCAAAGAGGGGAGTCAAGTTCGGTCGCGACGGCGCTCGCGCTGTTCGCCGATCACGCTTTGGCCCGTGCCCTCGGCGTCATCGACGTCCCTCGGCGGGCGACCTTCTCCCGGGTCGTACAGGGAGTCGTCCTCGCGGCCCGGGTCGGGCGTCGTCGGGCGGGCGATGTCGGGCTGATCGGTACCGTCGCGCATGTCCCGGGCTTACCCGGTCGTGGGTTTGCCGAACCACCGTGTTTCGCGCGCGGTCGCCTGGGTAACGGGGCAGCAGGACTCGCATCGGCACGGACCTGCCGACGGTCTACGACCTCGCGGGCTTGGCCTGCCTGTTGGAGACCGAAGGTGGCGACGACTTGTATGTGCGCTGGTCGCGAGGCCCCGACACGGACCTCGCCGACGGCGACCGCGATCCCACAAGTCTCGACGGCCTCACCGGCATCTCGCTGCCGGGCCTGTCGGCGAACCCGCTGCGGACGGAGTCCTGGTGGCGTGACCGCTCCGTACGGCTGTGGCTCGCCCGCCGGCTGTACGACTAGGGGCACCTGCGTGACCTGCGCGGCCCGGGCGTGCGTCCCTGGGTGCTGCGGGGCCGCGAGATCGCCCGCGGGCCCGACAACGAGCCCCTGGTCGTCGACGCCCAGCTGGCGGCTTCTGCGCGCGGTGACAGTGGGCTGCTCGGGTCAGCTCGTGCCGAGGGCCTCGGGCAATGTCAGGTACCAAGTCATGGTCACGGTGGTGCCCACGTCGGTGGGAGCGAGGATGATGTGGTCGGAGAGAGCGCGCATGATGGTGAGGCCACGCCCGTAACACTGGTCTGGGTCCCTGGTGGATGGTTGCCAGCGGCCGTCGTCGGTGACGGTGACCCGGATCAGGTCATCCTGGTGGCGTGCATTCAGCTCGACGGTGCCGCTGATGCCGGCGGGGTAGGCGTGGCTGGCCGTGTTGATCAGTGCCTCGTAGGTTGCCAGCTCGATATCGTGGGCGAGATCCCCTGTCAGGCGGTGGGCCCTGAGCCAGCCGGCCAGAGAATACCGCATGAGCGTCACGTCGTCGGTGCGCGCGGGTAGGCGCACCGACAACTCGGCCTTCGCTGCAGCGGCGTGGCTGCCGGTCACAGACATGGGCACCACCTCGCGCGGTCGCGGCCCGGCCTGCCGGGTCTTGTCTGCGGCATACCCGCGCCCGCCCGAGATACACCCGTCCTGTGTCGCGCGTTGCGAGTCAGGTGTCGTCAGCGGCTAGAGCGTCGGCCACTGACGAATACAGGGCGAACCGCTGGTGGAGTCCGACCAACCGCAGGGTGCGGTCCAGTTGGCGCTCGACCGCCAGGCGGAGGCTGGTGCGCTCACCAGCGGCTTGGTGTACCTCGGCCAGGGCCGCGAGCGCGATCGAGGAGATGAAGCTGACTGCGGTCAGGTCGACCACCAGGACTTCGGGTGTGGTCTTCAGCGCATCGTGGATCGCCGCCTGGAGCAGGGGCGCGGTGAGCGCATCGAATTCGCCGCGTGCCGTGAGCACCACAGCCGAACCCTCACCGCGGAGGCTGACGCTCGTCTCGCCGGCGCCAGGCGTGGGGTAGCGATCGGATGCCTGCATTGCCCGATCGTCTCGCAGCCACCGTTACGGTGCACCACCTTCGGGCGTTGAGATGTTCACTCGCGTGTCGGGGGCGCAGCGGGCCGCGCCGGGCATCGAGTGCGATCGGGCCAGGCGGGTTCGAGGTGTCGAGTGACGGAATCGGGGTAGCCGAGGTCTGAGGCCATCGGAAACGAAACCCGAGGAGTGATCGTGACCAGCAGCGAAACCGATCAGGTCACCGGTACACAGGACAAGGACTACAACATCATCTGGTTCGTGGAGGCGTGTCTGAGCAACGCACTGCGAATGGAGTCCTACATCGCTGATGCCGACCGCACGGGCGACCGCGAGCTGGCCGCCTTTTTCCGCCGTGCCCAGGAGGAAAGCCGGAAGGGTGCGGAGCAGGGCAAGAAACTGCTCGCCCAACGGCTCGGTGCCGCGAGTTGACTCGCAACCCAGTCCAGTACGGTGTCCGCTGAACAGCGACGAACCGGTCCCGCCCGGCCGCTGGTGACGCGGGCGAGATGGTGGGCGCCGGCGCCTCGACGTTGATCATCCAACCTGACCTGTTACCTGATCATGCCGCGGATACGCGCGAAAATTCCGTCAGGTTGCTTCGGCGGCCAGTTCCTGTCCCAAGACGAATACGGCGTGAAGAACCTGTCGTGCCCAAGCGGCTGAGGCTGCGTTCGAGACGAGCGCCCGAGCGCGGCCGAGGAAACGACGCGGGACCTCACTCAGATTGAGCGCCAGCGTCGGAGCCCCTCGGCCGCGGCCGCGCCAAGACCGAGGGCATGTCGAGCTTCGAACCGAATCCGGACGGCGACCCGGCCGCACTCGACGCACCCACCAGCGTCGACCTACGCGCCGCGACAGCGCCGCGGTGGTGCCGGCCGCTCACAGCGAGCACGCGGCCACCGGCTGAGCCGGCGGCCGTGCGCAGCTGCTCCGCCCTCGCCTCGTAGGACGAACGGCCGGGTGACCTCAGGTGACGGCCGGGCCCGATTCCGAGCTGCCGGACAGCTCTTTGATGAATTCGTGACACTGCTTGGCGCGTGCCGAGTCTTCCTTCATGACTGTGCGGAAGAAATCGGCGATTTCCTGCTTGCCCGCGTTGTCCGCGTCCCTGACGTACTGGCCGTAGTCGTGTCCTGCCTTCAGGGCGTGGTACTGCACAGACACCAGGTCGTAGGTGACGTCGTCGAATCCGGTTTCGCCGGTGGCCATGATGTCTCCTCTCCGGAACTTGCTCGTGCGGTGGCTGATACCGCTGTGTTGGTGGAGTACCCGCGCGGTGGCGGCCGACACGGCGGGCCACGTAAACTTCAGCGCCTGATCGGCGTTTGGGCAAGTTCCGGCTGCCGCGACGGGTGGGCCGCATCTTCCGAAGGCATCATCGATGCCGTCGCGGCTGCCTGTGCCCGCTTCTGCAGCTCGTTCTGGAGGCGGCGCGCGACTCGCTCCGGGGCCGGGCGGACCGGTTCCGGCCACACGGCAACGATCACAGGTGGTTCGTCGCTTTCGGGCTCGAGTGCGAGTCGCCAGCCCTCGTCGCTGCTCCACGCGAGCATCAGGAGCCGCCCGGGCCAAGCGCGCGACGTGTCGGCGAGCGCGACGTACGCGGTTGAGGGCGTGCCGCACTCGCAAAGCACCGCTGTCGCCTCCACTCCCACCTGCTCAGCGACCGACTCTATGTAGTGACGCAGCAGCAGTTCTTCTCGATACGTGGGCTCCGGTTTCACCGAACACCACCACCTTCGCGTAAGCCTGCCCCGCAGATGGAAGCACCGTGCGCGGGCTGGATTCCCACAGGCGGAGACGTGAAACCAACGCCTTGACGGCCGACACGGTGGCGGGCGGGGCCGGGTGCTGGGCTTTCCCTCTATGAGAATGAAACCTGATCGCCCAGGGGAACCGCATCGTCATCGAGGTCCTTCGGCCTCTCGGCGCGCGATCACCGGGAGCAGGACCTCGGGCTCTGGACAGCGAACAGCCCGGCCGATCCACTCGGGACCGGCCGGGCTGTCCGTTGCTCAGCCTCAGGCGAGGTCGAACCGGTCCAGTTCCATGACCTTCGTCCACGCTGCGACGAAGTCGGCGACGAACTTGTCGCGGGCGTCTTCGCTGGAGTAGACCTCGGCGAGGGCACGCAGCTGCGAGTTGGAGCCGAAGATGAGGTCGACGGCGGTGGCCGTCCACTTCAGCTCGTCGGTTGCGGTGTCGCGGATCTCGTACACGTTCTCGTCCGACTCCGAGGCCTTCCAGCGGGTGCCGGGGGCCAGGAGGTTGGTGAAGAAGTCCTGGGTCAGCACGCCGGGGCGGTCGGTGAGGACACCGTGCTGGGCGCCGTCGACGTTGGCGCCCAGGGTGCGCAGGCCGCCGATCAGGACGGTCATCTCGGGGGCCGTCAGGTTGAGCATGTAGGCGCGGTCGACGAGCAGCACCTCGGGCTGGAGCTTCTCGCCGGCGCGCAGGTAGTTGCGGAAGCCGTCGGCGCGCGGCTCCAGGACCGCGAAGGACTCGACGTCGGTCTGCTCCTGGGTGGCGTCCGTGCGGCCGGGGTGGAACGGCACGGTCACCTCGACGCCCGCGTCGTGCGCGGCCTTCTCGACGGCGGCCGAACCGGCCAGCACGATGAGGTCCGCGAGCGAGATCTTCGCGCCGCCGGCCTCGTTGAACTCGCGCTGGATGCCCTCGAGCTTCTCGAGCACCGCCGCGAGCTGATCGGGCTGGTTGACCTCCCAGCCGCGCTGCGGCTCGAGGCGGATCCGCGCGCCGTTGGCGCCACCGCGCTTGTCGGTGGAGCGGAAGCTCGCGGCCGACGCCCACGCCGTGGTCACCAGCTGCGCGGTGGTGAGCCCGGACTCGAGCACCTTCGCCTTGAGGTCCGCGATGTCGGCGTCGGCCACGAGATCACCCTCGACGGCCGGCACCGGGTCCTGCCACGGCTGCGGCTCCGGGACCCACGGGCCCAGAAAACGGCTGACCGGGCCCATGTCACGGTGCAGCAGCTTGTACCAGGCCTTGGCGAACGCCAGCGCGAACTCGTCCGGGTTCTCGAGGAAGCGGCGCGAGATCTCGCCGTAGGTCGGGTCGAAGCGCAGTGCCAGGTCGGTGGTGAGCATGGTCGGCTTGTGCTTCTTGTTCGGGTCGAACGGGTCCGGGATGATCTCCGGCGCGTCCTTGGCGACGTACTGCTTGCCACCGCCGGGGCTCGTCTCGAGCTCCCACTCGTAGGCGAAGAGGATCTCGAAGAAGCGGTTGCTCCACTCCGTCGGCTTGTCGGTCCAGGTGACCTCGAGGCCGCTGGTGATCGTGTCGCCGCCCTTGCCGCTGGCGTGGGTGCTGAGCCAGCCGAGGCCCTGCGCCTCGAGTTGCGCGCCCTCGGGCTCGGGGCCGACGTGGTCGTCGGCCACGCCTGCGCCGTGGGTCTTGCCGAAGGTGTGACCGCCGGCGATCAGCGCGACGGTCTCCTCGTCGTTCATCGCCATCCGCGCGAAGGTTTCGCGGATGAAGTGCGCCGCAGCCATGAAGTCCGCGCTGCCGCGGGGGCCTTCGGGGTTGACGTAGATGAGGCCCATCTCGGTCGCGCCGAGTTCGGGCACCATCGCGGAGTCGGTGGCGTAGCGCTCGTCGCCCAGCCAGTCGTCCTCGGGGCCCCAGTAGATCTCCTCGGGCTCCCAGGTGTCCACGCGGCCGAAGCCGAACCCGAAGGTCTTGAAGCCCATGGACTCGAGCGCGACGTTGCCGGCGAGCACGAGCAGGTCGGCCCACGAGACCTGCTGGCCGTACTTCTGTTTGACCGGCCACAGCAGGCGGCGGGCCTTGTCGAGGTTGGCGTTGTCGGGCCAGCTGTTGAGCGGAGCGAAGCGCTGCGCGCCGTCACCGGCGCCCCCGCGCCCGTCGTGGATGCGGTAAGTGCCCGCAGAGTGCCAGCTCATGCGGATCATCAGGCCGCCGTAGTGCCCGAAGTCGGCCGGCCACCAGTCCTGCGAGGTCGTGAGGGCCTCGGTGATGTCGTGCTTGAGGGCGTTGACGTCGAGCTTCTCGAACTCCTTGGCGTAGCTGAAGTCCGGTGCCAGCGGGTTGCTCTTGGATGAGTGCGCGTGCAGCACCGACAGGTCGAGCTGGTTGGGCCACCAGTCCCGGTTCGTGCGCGGGCGGCCGCCTGTCTTCGGGCGCGGCGAGTCGATCGCCGGGTTCTCGCTCTCGCTGCCGTGCGAGGTCACGGAGTCGTGTGCGACCGGGCAACCCTCGGCCGCCTTCTTGTCCACCCCCTGCGCGCTCGACGGGGTGTTTTCCGGGGTGTCGGTCATGTGTTTTGCCTTCCGAGTTCGCGGATCACTGGTTGTGGCGTTCTGCCGAACAGTCGGGGCAGGTACCCCAAAAGACGACCTCCGCTTCGTCGATCGCATAACCGTGGTCGTCCGAAGCGGTGAGGCAGGGGGCGGCGCCGACGGTGCAGTCGACATCGGCTATCGCGCCGCACGAGCGGCACACGACGTGGTGGTGGTTGTCGCCCACCCGGGACTCGTAGCGGGCGTTCGCGCCGGCGGGCTGGATGCGACGCGCCAGGCCGCTGTCGGTGAGCGCCCGCAGCACGTCGTAGACCGCTTGGTGCGAGACCGTCGGAAGTTCGTCGCGCACCAGTGCGATCACCGTCTCGGTGTCCACGTGCGGGTGATCGCGCAGCGCCGCGAGCACGGCCAGTCGCGGCCGTGTCACGCGCAATGAGGCCGAGCGCAGCTGCCCCTCGAAGTCAGCCATCACACAGGCACCGTAGGACCGAGACTGGAACGGGTCAAATCAGGTTTGCTCACGGTTTCGCGGGTACCCGGCGGCGTCGCTGATCATTCCGGGTTCATTCGGACGGCGGTTGCCGCACACCCGGGGTACGGTCGGTGCATGCGAACACCTGTTCGAATGGAGGAGTGATGACGGACCAGGTTGACCAGAACCCGCAGAAGGATCCGAGCGACTGGACGACCGGCGACGAGCCCATGACCGGGCCGCAGAAGTCGTACCTGCAGACGCTGGGACAGGAGGCCGGGGTCGAGGTGTCCGACGACCTCACCAAAGCGCAGGCCTCGGAACGGATCGACGAGCTGCAGCGCACCACGGGCCGCGGAGCGTGAGGTACCGGCGCGGGTCCACCGGTGGTGGGCCCGCGCCCGCCTTCGGCTGACCCCGCGTTTGCCGGGCTCAGGGGCGGGTAGCCGACGGAACATGACCGATCCCGAACGCGACGCCGATACGACGCTCGACCGTGAACTCACGGGTTCGGGCGACCTGACCCCCGAGGACCAGCGCGAGCTCGCCGAACGCGAAGCCGCCGGCGACCACGAAGTCAGCCGCGAGCGCAACTGAGCGCCGACTCGCCGAGCGGGCGGATGAGGACGCCGCGCAGACCGTCGAACCCAGATCGTCGCCGGCACCGCCACCGGCCGCACTCGGAACGGGAGCCTGCTGCCCGATGTCGTCGGTGCCAACGCAGGTGCATTTGACAATGAAAGGAGCCGGCCGTGTCCCAGCCCGCTCAGCAGCAGAGCCCACCCGGGTCGACCGGGGAGATGACCCCGCGGCCCGATCACGGCGAGCACACCTACCGCGGCTCCGGGAAGCTGACTGGCAAGGCCGCGTTGATCACCGGCGCGGACAGCGGCATCGGCCGCGCGGTGGCGATCGCATACGCGCGTGAAGGCGCCGACGTGCTGATCTCCTACCTGGACGAGCACGAGGACGCCGAGGAGACCCGCCGCTGGGTCGCCGAAGCCGGGCGCAAGGCCGTGGCCGTTCCCGGTGACATCGCGGATCCGGCGCACTGCCGGGCGCTGGTGGCTCGGACGGTCGAGGAGTTCGGCCGGCTCGACGTGCTCGTGAACAACGCGGCGTTCCAGATGACCCACGAGACGCTCGAAGAGATCTCGGACGAGGAGTGGGACCACACGCTCGCCACGAATCTCAGCGCCTACTTCCACCTCGTCAAGGCGGCCCTGCCGCACCTGAAGCCCGGTGCGGCGATCATCGGCAGCTCGTCGGTCAACTCCGACAACCCGACTCCGCAGCTGCTGCCCTACGACGTGACGAAGGCGGGCGTCGCGAACATGACGGCGGCCCTGGCGCAGTTGCTGGGGCCTCGGGGGATTCGCGCCAACAGCGTCGCTCCGGGTCCGATTTGGACACCGCTGATCCCGTCCACGATGCCCGAGGAACAGGTGAAGAGCTTCGGCGAGCAGGTGCCACTGGGCCGCGCCGGCCAGCCAGCCGAACTCGCCCCGGTCTACGTCCTGCTCGCCTCCGACGACGGCAGCTACGTGTCCGGCGCGCGCGTCGCGGTGACAGGCGGCGTGCCGATCCTCTGACCCGTCAGGCTCCGCGCTCGCCGACCGCCGTGGTGAGCGTCGCCGCGATCAGCTCGAGGTCGCGATTGCCGGGTTCACCGGCGTCGCCGAGTCGGCGGCGCAGCTCGGAGCGGGTGACCACGTCACTCGCCGGGCGTCCCGCCGTCGGCGGTTCGACCCGCAGACGTCCTTCGGTCAGCACGAGCACCGGTTCGGCGAGCGAAGCCGCCAGCAGCTCGCGCAGATCGTCGACAGTCACCTTCCTCATCGGGCTCCTCCCGCTCGTCGGGCTCGTAACTCGCGTGGGTCTTCGCACGCGCTGTCGATGAACTCCGCGCGGGGCGGGAGGCGCCGCCCGGCTCTTCCCGCCCGGCCGCGTCAGGAAACCGCCGGGCCGGAGCTGGAGCTGCCCGAGGGCTCCTTCATGTACTCGTGGCACTGCTTCGCCCGGGCCGAGTCCTGCTCCATCACACGGCGGAAGAAGTCGGCGATGTCCTGGCGGCCCGCGTTCTCCGCGTCACGGACGTATTGGCCGCATCGGCCGCGGTCCCGTGATGCTCGCGCACCAGTGGCAAGGCCCCTATCGGGACACGTCCCGCTGGTCCGGCGGCAGCACGTACCGCCCGGAACCCGAGTCGACAGATCAAATTGAAGGCACCGAAGGCCGGTCGTATCGCGGGTCAGACCCGCGCGCCGGACGCCATCTGATCATCCTTACAGTCTTATTGGGTGGCCAGGCGTCGCCATTGTGTGAGCAGGGGGAAGCGGCGTTCGCCACGTTGCGTCGGAGGTCACCAGTTCGCGTACCTTCGTCGCTTTGCCAGACAAAGGATTCCGGATCGGCGGCGGCGCGATCCGGGTCCGTTTGCTCGGCCACCCGTCGCCGCCGCCGCGGGAGGTGCCCCCGGGCCGGCTGCGGAAATCACGTGTCGCGATGTTTGTCCGGCCAAACAAGGTGCCATCACTCGATTCGCCGCTGAACCACAGCCAAGGAAGAGGCGCAGGCCGCATCGAACTTGCGCGTGGTCCGGCTCCAGCGACACCGAGCGGATCGTGGGCGGCGAGGCACCCGGCGCGAGCAGCTGCGGTGCGCGGATGGGTGCCCGATGGGTATTCCAGGGCAAGTTCGCCGACCCCCGTAAGATTCCCCCCTTGGTTTACGCCAATCGAAGTGACGACGGCGGCCAACGGTACAAGCCGCAGCCCCACGGTGATTGGAGCCAGCCATGCCGGTGGAGACCACCGAACGGAATTTCGACCCGGACGACCCGGAATACTTCATCGCCCAGATCGCTCGCGACCGCGAAGCTGCGCCCGCTGACCCGGCCTCGCCAGGGGCCGAGTCGGACGACGCCGGCAGCGAGTCACAGCGATGACGACGGGGAGTCACCATGGGCGACATAACGCCTCCGCCACTGACGATCGTGCAACCGGGGGAGGGAAAGGAGGGGGATCTCGGAGATATCGGAGTGGCCTTCAAGCTCTGGAGCCACGAGACAGGAGGTGCTGTGTCGATCGTGGAACACCCGTTCCCCGTCGGTGCACTGGTCGCTCCGCACCTGCACACCCGTGAGGACGAGTACTCGATCGTGACCGAAGGGGAGATCGGTTTCCGATCAGGCGATCGCGAGGCCGTACTCGGCGCGGGTGGATACATCGCCAAGCCACGCGGAGAACTTCACACGATGTGGAACGCGGGCAAGATACCCGCGCGGATGATCGAGGTGATTGCCCCGGGCGGCTTCGAAGGGTTCTTCCATGCCCTGTCGGACCTGATTGCAGGCAGCCCGCCCGCCGAAGGGGAGATGGCACGGCTCGCGGCCGAGTACGGACTGGAGTTCGCCACCCCCGATTGGCTGCCAGACGTCATCGCCCGGTATGGGCTCAAACCACCGCCAGGCCGCAATTAGCCCCGCCGCAGTGGGCGCCGCCGCCGCGTGCTGCCTACAGCCGAGGAGTCGACCGGCGGCGGCAGCCGAGGTCGAGGAATCCCGTCCCGTCACCGAGCCCGTGCACGCGCTCGGTCGAACATCCGGAGGAAATGTCATGAGCATGCAGAA